>NZ_MKGQ01000049.1:2634-15230 GCF_001908105.1 Xenorhabdus eapokensis | reverse complement strand
AGGTTTTTCTCATTCCAGCAGGTCACTTATATAGGCACTTATCTTATTTGGGCGGACAGAATACAGGAAAAACAATTACGTTCAAAAAAGATTCCGAATAGGCTCTAAGGCAAGAGTGAATTTAGCTATATCAGGCTTCATCCAGGTATTAAGCAGAGTTGAGTCGATTCCCCCACTGAGTAACAGTGCTGATGGACGAAATGTCGATTTACAACGGTTGATAGCTTCACCTAGTGTTTCTTCAATTGAATGCGATGATGGTTCAGTTTGAGGAAAAAAATGCTGGCGTTGAATCAACCGTGCTTGCCCTTCACCAAGCCTAAATCTTAACTGCTCTCCAGGGGCTACAAGGCGTATACCGGAAAATAAACTTTCGCCTTCTAAAGTACCCCCTGTTGCCACAACCTGAGCTATCGCGGCGATATTTGGTATACACTCACCTAACAAAGTCAGTATCGGCGTAAGCTCGGATGAAAATATCAACCGTCCACGATCTGCTTGATAAAAATAGTAGAGGGGTTTGATTCCGTAACTATCACGTTGTAGTGTCAATGAAGCACTATGCGGTTGCCATAATGCTATCGCAAACATTCCATCTGGTAGTATTCCTTTTTCTATTCCCTCACAGAGCAAGCGAACTTCATCCACAATTCCCACATTTGGGGAGTAAACTTCACCATTATATGCGGCATAAGTTTCTCCATATTTCACTGGTATCGGTAGTGAGGCTGCACTAGACATTGGCAGGCGTGTCATTCCTAATGCACCTGCAGGTAAGTCAACAAACCCGTTATCATAAGGACCCCGATGATGAAGATTCTGAAGTGCTTGACGAAAACGAGCACCATCAAACCTTGGTCCAATATCACCCAAAATGCCGCACATTATGATACTCCCTGGGTAATAAGTTCGGTAATAGCGCGTCGGTCGTGTTTACCGGCACCATTTAGTGGAAGCTTTTTATTGAGGCAGAAAACAGAACGCGGGGCACGGGATATGCCTAAATGCTGTTGTAACCAAGTTAACAGAACACTTTCTTGCCCAAGTTCTACTTGGATAACTGCAATATAATCTTCACCATAAATATCACAGGGTACTTTCAGACAACACACATCTATCACATCACTACGGGTATTCAACAATTGTTCACACTCGTTAAGGTGGAACAGGTTTCCCCCTTTATTTATTGTCCCATCCACACGACCCAATACATAAAATCCACCTTGATCATCGAAATAGGCAATATCTTGGGTATCCAGCCAGCCATCATGTACCACTTGTGCCGTTAGCTCGGGCTGATTTACATATCCTGAAAACAGACTTGGTGTTTTCACCCATAATCGCCCGCGAGAACCAGGTTGGGTAATTTCATGACCCTGTTCATCAGTCAAACGTAGTGTCAGGCCGATAGCAGAACCTACCGTATTATCAAATTTATTTCTATTTAGACGACCAAATAAAAAGGCAAAACCACACTCACTCAGTCCATAAATGTTGGCTAACGGAGCAAAATTGCGCTGAAATTCCTCCTGTAAACCGGCATCCAAGCGGGCTGAACCAGACACACACAATAAGCGGGATAATGGAAAAGGAACCGTGAGCGGAACCCCTTCCTTAACCATAAAATTGACAATAGGTGGAACCATATAGAGAAAGCTGATATTGAATTGTTCTACTAACTGCCAAAATTTTATGCAGTCAGACCAGCAATGTTGCGGAAGTAATACTACACTGCCACCATACAGTAGAGGAAACAGGAAGTTGATACCAAGTATTCCTAATCCACTGACTCGATAAAAACAGCCAGCACGAGTATGTTCACCTATCTTTAGGCTGCGCTGACCAATGGCATAGGCGTTCACCATAGCTCGCTGACTGAGAACGATACCTTTAGGTTTACCTGTAGTTCCTGAGGTAAAAATAATCATTCTGCTATTTGCGGCTGCGTGCTCATCAAACATCTCAACAGAATCGGATGAAAAGTCAGGAATAAATTGCAATGTGGCAAACTCATCCTGAATAGGGACAGCACTTACCAATATCTGTAGCACCATCTCATCAATAATTGCCTGTTTTGCTGTAATACCCCATTCAGGATCGATTAGGACCAAATCTTTTCCTGAACGGATAACGCCATAAATCATACACAGGCAGTTATAGCTGTTGTCCAGTATCACACCAATGCCTTTGCCAGGTAAACCCGCAAACTGCCAAGCCAAAGCATCGACAAGCATATTGGTTTCTTTCCATCGATATTCAATAGCTGATTCGGGTTTTAAGGCATCAATCAACAGAGATTGCTGTGGCGAACTAAGGGCTTTCTTACGGAGTGTAGTATCCAGCGTGATGGGCAGATATTCCATCTGTCCTCCTAGCGGTTTACCGCAGTAAAAGCATGAATATCAAAGTTAACAGCAATCGAATTGGCACCACCAATTGTCATGACATTTTCCATAAATTCATGAGCGTAAGCCTCCCCACCTTCCAGCTCAATATAGCGAGTCACGTAGCTAGTAGATAAAAAAAACAATGCTAATTCTTCTGCAGAAAGGAAAATAATATTGGCAAACACCTCACGTTGTGCGTTATACAGGTGCGGACAATCACGCATCAGTTCGAGCGTATCATCATATTGTGTCAGACGAGAATCTCGGTACTTTGCCCAGCGCGAGATCAATTCTTTTTCAATATAATCGCGCAATGGCCCATAAACCATTGGAAAATCATATTTATAGGCGCAAAAAAGCCCTCCGGATTTTAACCACTTTTGTAAATTCATTAACACTACTTGACGATCCATCCAGTAAAATGAGGTTGCACTGGTTATCAGGTCATAATTGCGTGGCGGGGAGAAAGTTTCTGCTGGAGATACGCTAAACGTTATATCAGGATAGCTATGGCACGCTCGCTCAATAAGAGCATCACCAAGATCACACCCTTGAACATAAGCAAAATACTCTTTCAAACGAATGGTAGAAACGCCATTGCCGCAGCCAATATCCAATGCAGCTTCATTTGAAGGTGCTCGGACAGAGAGTGAACGATATAACTCATCGGGGTAGGTGATTTTGCCCCTTACGATATCATAAGATTCTGCATTTTTATTAAATTGTTTCACTGTGTTATCTCCAATAAACTTTCATGGTAATCGCCTTTATGGACAAAGTTAATATAGGTGCCACAACCGCGAATAAAACGATAGGAGTGAGCCACACCCGCAGGGATGAAAACACTGGCTGGGCTATGTATATGACGAATATCGCCCCCAAGATCGACTTCCACCTCTAGGCCGATATAGTCTTGACCATCTCCTAAGAACAAGAATACGGAGTCACAATTATGAGTGTGGCTATCAACATGACCTGTCTCTGCAGACTCATCAGCGCCTATCATCGAAAATTGGCGGGCAATAAAATAGTAGGGAGACCCATCTACCAATCGTTTATCCAACATCACAAAGCGTTTTCCTGGGCCGTGGCGGTGATACTTCAGTTCTGTTGAAGATTTTTCCAACGGAACCAGAAAAAGCTCTTGTTCTTGTAAGGGAGTAAAATGATCCAGAGAGATGTATCCCTTGATGAGTTTTGGATCAAAAATGCTGTAAGCAGCACTGTCTTTTTGCATAGCAAGTTGGTGTAAGCGGGCAACATGCACAAACGCATTTTTACCTACAATCGGTTGCATTGGAGACATTGGTATTCTGCTATACGCTTCTACCAATTCAGAGAGCGCCAAAATTCGGGAAATATCAAAACGATTTTGTTCAAAACGTGTAGCAAACAGCGTAATCAATTGGAAAGTATCAGTGATACCTGCACGTTCACCTATACCATTACAACTCGTAGAGATCCATTCAACTCCCGCTTCAATCGCTTTTAACGTGTTAGCTAGCGCTAGTCCTCTGTCGTTATGAACATGATATTCAAGAACAATGTCAGGAAACTCATAGCGTAATAGCGATAACACATCAAAAGTTTCATCGGGTAGTAGAATACCTACACTATCAGCGAAACAAATACGATTAGCACCTGCTTCACGAGCAGCTATAATCATACTGACCAAGTCAGGGACTGCAGTTCGCCCTGCATCCTCAATGGTTGCCCTGACTAACAGTCCTTGTTCACGGGTATATCGGATAGAAGAACCAAACATGGTTAGCAATTCTTCGCGGCTCTTACCTTTAAACTTCGTTGCCATTGAAATTTCATTAATAGAGGCGAACAATCCAACCCAGTGAGCGCCAGTTTGTAACACAGCATCGATATCTTCCAAGCGAGCTCTGGCGTGAGCTAACACTGGCACAGGTGAGGTTGCTACCACAGCTTGCACACGTTCTGCTTCTTTCGACGAAATAAAAGGATGTCCACATTCAATCGTATCTACCCCTAATGCCGCTATTTCTCGGGAAAGTAGTACCGACTGTTCAGTAGTAAAGCAACACTGGCGGGTTTGCATGCCTTCTCTCAAAGTGCAATCAATAATACGTATCATGTAGGGTGCTCCATACTTCTGACTAAGGTTTCAAAACAAGGAGCAGCCTGAAAATCCATAATTTTTGGTGCATGATTAAATTGTCGAGCAAAGCGTGCCAAAAAAGTCACCATTTTCATTGAATGATTTAATAATTCTTTGAGGGATTCATCAATATTGGTTTCTGAAATCTCTCTATCAGGGAAAATAATTTTTAGATTATCAATTACCCATACTTTCATATTTGCCTCACATTAGTCTTTGATATTCGTTCTCTTCAACAAACACTATTGGCATGCCTATACGCAATTGACCGCTGATATTCATGTAACTGCCATGCGGGGTTTTTGCAGGCCATACCGAGATATCTCCTGCTTGAAGTGATACATCCTTTAGTTTTTCCTGAGAAATTTGGTTTTTTTCGAGGTCGATGCACTTAAACATGGGATAATTTAGATTGAACTCGTGCGGATAAACCACATCAGTATCGGGCAGATAAAACATACCTCCGTTCTCTTTAAATGCCGGAGTCAAAGCTACCCAGAACGTCCAAGCGGTATTAAAGGGTTTTTCCCACAATGCAATGTCCTGATGTAGAGGAATAAACGATTCATCAGCATGACGTTTAATAAAGGCTGCATGACGTAACAAACGAGGGTTATCGAGGTACTGACTTACAATTTTCGTCAGCCCGGAATCATAACGCCATGCCTGCCAGAATTGTGGGTCATGATTAGAGATGTTGCGGATTTTTTTTGCATAACGCAGTTTATCATCACCAATATCGAACTCTGGCTCTAGCCCTGCAGACGGAAAATCGGATTGTGCAAGAATCCAATCCAGCGCCAGTTTTTGAAAATCGGGTAAAATTGCCTGCTTATGAAATATCATGAAAAGGTAACCTCTTGAATTAGTTTGATAAGGTAAGAAATCACGCTACTCTCTTTCATTACCTCGTGATGACGTACTGAGGCGTCGAATTGATGGACATGCTGGATCAACAAATGCCAGTCAGTGTTTACGTTGATATTATTTCGAGTGCAACGTATCCACCATGCTTGTTGCAAGGCTGGTTTTGGTTGCCATTGGCTGAATAGGCTAATGTTATTTAGAATAACAGGTAACTTTATTTCATTAAGCTCCTGCATCAAGGAAAGCCAGTCTTGTATATCTGTTGTTAGCCAGCGCTGATACTGTTCGTCGACAGGCATTTCACGTAACGAAAATGAAGGCAAATGGCTGTCCACCATAACTAAGCGGGCAGTAGGGAAATTGCGTTGGCAGAGTTCGTATCCCAGAGCACCACCGAACGAATAGCCAATGATCCAAGTCGGCTTATATTTCAGTCCATCAGCGATAAGAGCAGCCAGTTCAGAAAGATCTTCTTTCATAGCTAATGTGTGATAATTAATACTTTCCACCTGTTCAGGTAGATGGGAAAGCAGGGTCTGAAAACAACTGGGATGTCCAACGAAATCAGGAAGCAAAAGTATCATCAAGTCAGCTCCTCTACCAAGGCGCTGTGTAAAGCGTTGCTAAATGTTTCTCCCCAGCGGGTTGTCAGCTTAACGTGCCAGAATCCTGGTTCTCCATGAGTGACGGTTATGGTGATAGGTTTTCTACTACGAAATTCAGGATGATGCTGAAACCCTTCCATTACTATTGATGTATCTATGAAATTGAGCATCACAATAGCATCACGATAATTGAGTTCACACAGAGAAGTAATTTCCTCCTGAGGCAACTGTGCGTGCTCTAGCCACGACAAACGGAGCTGGTCAAACTCCGTGACTTCATAGCGAGCATCCAGCAGTATCGGTAATAGATTGACATAACATCCACTGCCCGTATTTCGCCCTATACGGCGCAAAGTAACCGGGGTTACTGCTAACTGAGGACCATTAATATTCAGCTTAGCCAATGTCCGTGATAGGGCCAGAATCATACGGGCAAGCATTTGTGGTTCATCGTGCAATGTGAAGCTCATCAATGAGCTATCGGGTAACAATTCCCATGTCGGAGGCATGGCCAGTATGCTGAAAAGCACTTTTTGATTACACCAGAAAGTTTGTAGCCGTTCTCGGTGTACTGTGATTTGTTGTTCTAAGACCCAAATTTGTTGAATAAAATCCAGATCCGGCTTTGGCCATGTAGCGGTCTTTAACCAAACATGTACCCGGGAAAGCAATGTCTGAACAAAGTCAGCATCCGCAATCAAGTGATGCAGCCATATTCCCCACCGCATGTCCTTACCACAACGTGCATATACGACCCGCAGCATTCCTCTTTTAAACACAGAGTGAGAGTGCTGTAATTGTTCGCGAATAAAATCCTGAGCATCTGCATACTGCACAGATTCCTGATATTCAGGTTCGGCATTATATGGTGAGGTAAAAAGACGTAATTCGAGTCCACTATCCCCCCACTCCACCGCACTATTGAGAAGTGGAAAAGTTCTATATAGACCTTCGATCAAGTTTTTTAGTTTGGAAGGTTCTGGAGGAACAGAGTCTGGTGCCAGGTAGAACAATCCGAATTGTGAACAGTCTCCGGAAATAATCTCACTCAGTACCATTGCATTAAGCCAGCAAGGAAGTGGCAAAATGCAGGAACTATCACTATAAGAGGTAAGCAGCTGTTCTTTTTCTTGCTGTAGCCAGGAACGTTCCTCTTGATCTAACTGTTGCCACTGACCATAAATAACCAGCCGATTACCAAATGGTAAGCAATAAATTTGCCGCTGAGATAACTTCTCAAAGATTTCATTCATAGTACCAGAACCCCCTCAGGAATAGGATTCTGTAATGTATTGACATCAATTCCCTTGCGGGTTAGCAGGGAAGCGAAATCAGCAAGAGTCGCATGCTGATAAAGTTCCTGAAGGGAAAGTGCCACATCAGAATAGTATTGATAACAAGTAGCCAGTAAGCGCAAAGCATGTAATGAATTACCGCCTGATTCAAAAAAATTGTATGCTGGAGAGGTAACTGGATAGCCCAGCAATTCTGACCACCAGATGGCACAGGCTGCTTCTTGCTGGCTCATTTCCATAGTTGATGATTGGGATTGTAATGCTTGCCATTGCGAAAAAAGCGCTCGACGATCCACTTTTCCATGCTGAGTCAAAGGTAGTAAACGGACACAAAACCAAGAGGACGGACGTTCCCAAGAAGGAAATTTCAGCATAGCTTGACGAGCTGGACGATCATCTTCTGCTTGTAGTACGGCTATCAGCTGTTTACTACCATGATATTGCTGCACCAATAATGAACAATCTTCTACTCCCGGAATATTGCGCAGTCTATTTTCTATTTCATTTAAATTAATACGGTAGCCATTAATTTTTATTTGACTGTCCGCTCGACCAATAAAATGTAGATTTCCCTCTTCGTCATAATATGCAAGATCGCCTGTACGATAAGCTCGTTGGGATATTCCCTGCCAAGTAATAGTAACAAAGGCTTGTGCTGTACGTTCTGGATCACCGAAATATCCCAATGCTACTCCCTCCCCAATAGCGTATATTTCACCACTGAGACCAGGTGCAGTTATATGTTCACCTTGCAAATCGCAAAGTAATACCTGCGTACCGTTGATTGCCTGTCCGATAGGAATATCATGCCCCGTTAAATCCTTAGCCCGAATTATGTGGCAACAAGTAAACGTAGTGTTCTCAGTTGGACCATAGCCATTTACAAAATTGATTTTTGGGTGAGCATTAAAGGCTTTACGTACATGAGAAACTGATAAAATATCTCCACCAGTTAGTACAGTATGTAATCCATGTAGACATTGAATATCAGTATCAACGAGAGCATTAAAAAGGGCTGTAGTCAGCCACAAAGTATTGACACCATAATAATGAATAGCTTTTTGTAGAGCCTGTGGGGTCAGTATTTTTTCTTGATGGACGATACAAGTACCGCCATTGAGCAATGCTCCCCAGATTTCCAGAGTAGCTGCATCGAAAGATAAAGGGGAATGAAATAGAAATATTGGACGAGAATCAAAGTCGAGAAATTTTTGTTGGCGACAAAGACGGATAATACCCGCGTGAGCACAAACAATTGCTTTTGGTTCACCCGTACTACCGGATGAAAAATTAACATAAGCCGCATGATGAATTGGTATATCGGGGAAAGTACTTGGAACAAAGCAACTATCGCTCTTAATTCTTAAAGAAAACAATGTAATACCGTTAGGTATATTTGCAGGGTAATTACCTGTGGAATAGAGCATTATATGGCAATTTAGTCGACTAAGTTGCTGTTCAAGCCAAGTTTTTGGTTGATTTAAATCAACATAGACATAGTAATTTCCGGAAAGTACGATTGCCAATAAAGCAACAATAGTTCTGACATTATGAGGACCTGCGACAGCAATACACTTCCCTTTACCTTGCTGGGTATTCGCCAAATGCACGCAGAGCTGGCTTGCCGCAGCATATAACTGCGAATAGCTTAAGGATTCTGTTTCGTCAATAACAGCCTGTGAGTCCCCATAAAGATCAACAATATGGGATATTATAAAATTTATTGATTTATAGTTATCCATTTTCCCAGTAACAATATAGTTCAATCTTTTTAGCCCGGAAAAAATCTTAATAAAAACTAAATAGACAATCCATATAATAAAAGCAGATTAATTAAACAAATTTTAAATAAATGTTATCATTTTTGTTAAAAATATGTTATTAAAGTGATTTTTATACGTACATAAAGAATGCTATTAGCTGCATAAATTTGAAACTGCCATAGCACAAAACTAATGGTCAGTCAAAAAGAGTTTTTCACTTAATCGGGAAATAACCATTTTGACCTATAACGTCACTGACGCGCTGCGCTTGTCTTCTCCGAGTTACCGGGCTAATACATTAACCCGATAACTCGGAGAACTGAAAAACACCTGCCAGAAAAAATTCTTATTTAACCCACCCTATTAAAGAATTAGTGATAAAACTGTTCACCTATTCACTTTTAAATATTTTTGTTTAAATTCATAATTTTAAATGGTATTAACCTGAAATCAAACTCATCATTACTCTTCAACTAACCCTTCACCTCAAACTTGAAAAAATGGTGAACAGGGTTGAATACTTGCGAACAGTTTAAAAATAACTATCAATCCTATAATAGATTGATATATCTGGTTTAAATTACAAAGTGAATAATGGTGAATACTTTTTTATATTTCTTTGAAAAATGTCTGTATAAGAAAAAATTATTCTTCTGGCTGGTCATTCCTTGTCAGTTTTGGCATCCATTCATTAGCTGTGTCGACATTGAGGTTCATATTGCTGCGAATACCGTATTTGCTTTTCTTGCGCAGGTAATGCAGTCCATACTCTGCCAGTGCGCCCGGCATATCCATGCCAAAACGCGTTACGGAAACAGGTTTATTCAGGTTATTGCCTTTCATATAAGCAAGGTAGGCGTGATAAAGGTATTTGCGAGGATTGAATGGCATAATTTCCGCATTGCCGATTAACAGACCATCAGCTTCATGGGATGCAATCAGATGGCCGCAAAAATCGACCAATGGATCTGTGCCGCGTTTGATCTCCAGCGCTTCTTCTGATTTTTGTTGCTCTGCCAGTAAACACCTTGCGGCTTGTGGATCAGCGAACCGATACAGCAGATGTCGGATAATCACAGGCAATTCCGCCGCAATTTTATCCCGCAGGAGTGGATCGCGTTCATTTTCTGGCACAACTTCGGAAAAGTTGAAAATTACCCGACGCCGCGACACGCCACCACTGCGATCACTGAAACTCATGGCGTTATTGTTCACTGCCAGTACGACAGCAGGAATACGGGTTGAATAGGGTTGTTTGTGCTTCGGGTCAATGGCAACTTCATCACCGCCTGTAATGGCCTTAATGCCGGAGCCATCACCTACATAGCGAGTCTGGTCTGGCAGGATAATCAACGAATACCCGACAATCAACGCCCGTTCCCGTGGGTTTTCCAGTGCAGCCATACTGGCGGAAACGGTGTTGCCTTTGCCTGCCAGCATAGCGCAGATTTCAGCAAAGATGCTTTTTCCACTGCCTCCAGCGCCGGTGACCTCCAGAAAAAGCTGCCAGTCATAACGGTTCGCCAGTACCATAAACAGTGCCGCCAATACACGATTAAACTTGCTTTCACAGTTGGCTGTTGCCCGATTCAGCCAGTGCCAGAACTGTGGCGCATGGTTTTTCAGGGTTTCCCCCGAAGTGGGGGAATTGAATTCAACATCATTAGCAAGTAGCAGCCAGTCACTTTTACGATGCGACCGGAACTGGCAGGTTTTCAGGTCAAACACACCATTATTGAACCCGATTAAGTGGCGCTTTGGTGGTTGCATCATGGGAAGTTGTAATTTCAGAGCATCCACGGCAGAGCTAATACCATGTGGTGAGTACGGCAGCTTTTCTTCCATAAAGGCCGCCACCATTTCCCGTTTTAAATCACGGTCACTGACCGGACGCCAGACAATACCATCATAGTGATGAACGCTTTCCGAAGCGCCATCCAGTGCCAAATTGCCGTCATAACGTGCCAGTAACACTTCCCCGCGCTGACTGGCTCCCATCTGGCATAATGTCAGTTTTGAAGGCTTGGCATCATTGGGCTGAGGAGTTGCTTTTTTCTTGGTTGATATCGGTTGATAAAGTCCCTGAGAAAAGGCATGTTTTGCTATTTCCACACCGTATTGCTGGCGATAATCGTCCCAATCAGCTTTATGCTCTGTAGGTGGCAATGTGATCCAACCATTAACCACAAGGGCAGCTTGTTCCGCTGAGATCTTTCCAACATTCTTTTTGGGCTTACCGTTCTTATCCAGTTCGTCGGGACTGTGCCAGTCATTATCGGCGGCGAAAATAATTTTTGTATCCAACCAGTGCTCCCGAACTGCTTGAGCGACAGATAGCAAATTACCTGCATCCAGTGCCGCCAGAACAGTACCTTTATAAAGTTGATTAACTGTGAGCGCAGTAGCATAACCTTCAGTAATGATTACTGTGTCGGAGTGCTCTTCCAGATCTGATACAGCAATAAATGCACCTTTCTTCTGGCTACCAGAGAGTAATTTTTTCTCGCCATTAGGCTTAATGATCTGTGCGCCTGTTACTTTTTTATCCAATGTTGTCAGTGTCAACACTATCGAATTATCGGACAGCAGCCGCTGACCAGGGCAGTGCAGCCCTTTTGCGGTCAGATAGGGAGATTGTCCGGCGACAGTTTGCGCCATCAGTGCCGTCACTCTTTCAGCAATCGATTGTGTTGTTTGAATGCTTTCCCTATTTGGCTTGGGTTCTGGCAAAGGTAATGCCAGCGTATCCGCAATAACTTTTGCTGCTTCAAGAATCGAGATCCCTTTGGTTTTTGCCACTAAATCCAGCCCATCACCATAGTTTGGGGCGTCACATTGGCGACAATGCCAGTTGCCATGATGATGGTCGTCAATAAAGTGAAAACGGTCAGTACCACCGCAGACAGGGCAAGCACCATGTTTCCCCTTTGCGGGAATGTCGATGCCGCATGCAGGCAACAGATTTTCCCAATGGTACATAGCAGATCTTTTCACGGTCTGAATCAGATCGGGCTGTTTTTGTCCGTCTGTTTTATCTGAAGATGTAAATTTAGGGTGAGTTTGGTTATGCTGTGTATCAGCCATTATCGTTCTCTCTCAACGGTTATTGGTCAGACGCCCTGTATGTGTTGCGAGCACTATGGGGCGTTGTTTTATTTGGTTACTAAAATTAAAATGGTCATTACCATGTAATTTAAAATATCCTTGGGTAATTACCATGTCAACACAAAAAGAAAAGCGTTCTCCCCAATACCAAATGAGATTGACGGAAGAATTCAGGCAACAACTTGAAGAACAGGCAAAAACCGATGGTGATGCTTCCCTTGCTACATGGATCAAGCGCGTACTTCGTAAAGAACTCCAATCACGTGGTATTGAACCCAAGGGTTGAACCAGCCGACAATTAATTAGAAGGATAGCTCCCATGCCGCTATCCTTTTGCTGTTTAAATAACCCGAATTCTGCTTAAGCCATCATTGGAACAGCGTCTTCTGAATAGAAAACTTCCAGTGATGGTTTTTTCAATTTAAGGCAGTAAGCGATCAGTCCAC
>NZ_MKGQ01000049.1:0-2534 GCF_001908105.1 Xenorhabdus eapokensis | reverse complement strand
AATTGCCCTCATCCAGCGCCGCCAGAACAGTGCCTTTATAGAGCTGGTTAACCGTGAGTGCTGTGGCGTAACCTTCGGTGATAATTACCGTCTCCGGATGCTCTTCCAGCGCTGTCAAGGGAATAAACGCCCCTTTTTTCTGGCTGCCGGGGAAAAATTTTTTCTCGCCATTGGGTTTGATGATTTGAGCACCTGTGACTTTTTTATCCAGAGTTGTCAGTGCCAACACTGTCGAATTATCAAACAGTAGCCGCTGATCAAGATGTTGCAGACCCTTTGCAGTCAGATAGGGTGATTGCCCGGCGACAGTTTGCGCCATCAGTGCCGCTACTCTTTCGGCAATCGGTTGTGTTGGACAATGGGTTTCTTTGGCTGGCTTGGGAGCTGGCAAAGGTAGTGCCAGTACGTTAGCGACAACTTTTGCCGCCTCAGTAACAGAGATCCCTTTGGTTTTTGCCACTAAATCCAGCCCATCGCCATAGTTTGGCGCGTCACACTGGCGACAGTGCCAGTTGCCGTGATGGTGATCGTCAATAAAGTGAAAACGGTCAGTGCCACCGCAAATAGGACAAGCACCATGTTTACCCTTTGCCGGAACATCAATACCGCAGGCGGGCAACAGGTTTTGCCATGAGTACATAGCCGAAGTTTTGACGGTTTGGATAAGATCAAGCGGTTTGTGGTTGCTTGTTGTTTTTTGAGCTGTAAATTTAGGTCGAGTTTGGGTATGCTGTGTATCAGCCATAATTTTTACCTTGCTTAATGGTTGTTGGTCAGACGCCTCAGATGTGTTCCCGCACACTGGGGCGTTGTGTTTTATGTTACGTTTCTTATGTCATCTTCTTTTCTGTGTTATGCCGCCCGTGATTCAGCAATACGCTGGGCAATCCAGTCATCAATCTCTGCTTCAATAAAAGCAACGGAACGTGGGCCAATCTTGACCTGCTGCGGGAATGCACCGTCACTAATCAGTTTGTAGATCCACGCCTTGCTGTAACCCGTTCTGCGTTGCACTTCTGGCAAACGAATCAGGCTTGTTTTCAATGCTGCCACTGTCATGTCACTTCTCCTGTTACCCAGTCCCTGAAATATCATCGTGGACGTTGTTTGATGACAGGCGGATTATTTAAAAAGCAAGACTTAATGAACAGCGTTAATTGTTTTTCTCCCGATGAAAATTAACGGGTTGCAAATTGTACTAGCGGTTTTTTCTGTCGCGCAGTGGTTTGGCGAAATCATAGGGTGTGATTGACTTTTCCCGGTTCGCATCCAGATAATCCGCCCACCACTGCACCATCAGCCGCCGTTCGTCCAGATGTTTAGAGGTGTGAATATACGCCGCCCGGACGTTGTTTCGTTCGATATGACTGAGCTGGCGCTTGATGGCATCATCGCTCCACAGGCCGGATTCTCCCATTGCACCACGCGCCATCGTGCGGAATCCGTGCCCGCAGACGTCGGTTTGGGTGTTGTAGCCTATGTTGCGTAATATTCTGTTAACAGTGCTTGCACTCATGACTTTCGAGGAACCATGAGCGCTGGGAAACATCACGTCACAGTTGCCGCTCAGTGTGTGTAAGGACTTGATAAGTGAAACCGCTTGGTGACTCAAAGGCACAATGTGATCAGTCTTCATTTTCATACCACGTTCAGAAAAGCGAACACCTTTGATGGGTTTTCGTGTGGCAGGAATTTTCCAGACGGCATTTTCAAGATCGATTTCCTGCCAACGGGCAAATCTTAGCTCGCTGGAGCGGACAAATGTCAATAATGTCAGTTCAACGGAGATCTTGAATAGTAAGCGCCCACGATAGGAAGATAAGCGCTTCATGAGATCAGGCAAACATTCATGGGGCAGAGCCGGGTGATGATGAGATTTTGCAGTAGTGAGTGCGCCTGCCATGTCGTTAGCTGGGTTGAATTCCAGAATATCATTCTGGACAGCGTATCGCATAATCGAAGTGATGCGTTGGCGTAAACGCTGGGCAGTGTCATGCTTACCTTGTTCATCAATGTCTCTGACTGGGGCCAAAAGTTGGCTAGTGCGTAATGTGGTAATATCGCGTGTGCCAATGCAGGGGAAAATATGTTGTTCAAGGCTACGCAGTACTATCTGACGGTAATGTTCATCCCAACGCTTATTACTGGCATGCCAAGCACGGGCGACTTGTTCAAAGGTATTCACTTTGGCCGGAGAAGATGGACTTTTTTTCTCTGCTTTAGGGTCAATGCCCTGTGCCATCAGCTTTTTAGCTTCATCGCGTTTAGTACGAGCTTCGGCTAATGATACGGCGGGATAGACACCAAACGCCATCCGGTCTTCTTTTTTATCGGTGGGGCGACGGTACTTCATTCGCCAATATTTGGATCCGCGTGACGTGATCTCTAGATAAAGACCTCCACCATCGGCAAGTTTGTAGGTTTTTTCTTTGGGTTTTGCAGTTTCGACTTGTCGTGCGTTTAATTTCATTATTAGGGCATCTCTGTAATCGAATAGTAAGCATCGAGCGGTAAGTGCCCCAGATTATGCCCCG
>NZ_MKGQ01000048.1 GCF_001908105.1 Xenorhabdus eapokensis | reverse complement strand
TGGTTCAGACAGTGTGATATTCGATTTCATAAGAACAGGCAATAAGTCATCTGATTACCGATTATAACACCAATGCAGATAGTTTATCTGATCAACTTATAATTTATACCATTTCCATATATAGAGAATAAAGCAATTCTTCCATTGTCAAATGTAGTCGCATATGCATGTTTCATAAAAGGAGACCAATCAACATCGCTTGCAAGAGAAAGTTTCTCGCTAGTGTACCCATTATAACTATTAATATCCGGACGCAGGTTAATTATATTGTCGTTATGATTACCGCCGCCTTTAAAAAAAATCTCAATCTCTCCATTTTTGTTTTCTATGTTTTCAAAAAAACCTACTACATTATATTCTTCAATATTGTTTACCCCATAACTTTTCATAAATTTAGTTACAGAATCATAATTATATGTTGATGTTGTCTGCGTAGTCATAATAATATCCATCTATAGTTGTAAATTTTATTGAATGAATACATCTTATCTTTCAAGTCTCACTTCGCAAGGTGATAGTGGCTGATTATCTCCCGTGATACGGGGAAATAATCACGGCTCTGTCACATTAACAGAGAGTGCAAGAAAAAGTGTGAGTTCTGTCGCATTAGGGGTAGAACCAACAGTCATGTCACCACCGGAAAACTCCCATTGTAAGGATTCTAGTTAGTGATGCTATCCGACAAAGGTTAGATAGCCTCTGAGATTGATGATTCATTAACCCCAACAAGTCATTAAAGTTTATTTCCATGCCTCCGTTTCAAGTGGAACGATGGTATATCGCTAAACCTGCACCATGCAGAAGATAAGGGATATCAATAAGTTAAAGGTAGTTTCACGAGGAAAAGGCCACATTAAGTAGCCTTGAATTCAGTGTGTAAATTTATTTCCAGTTGAAGCAAAAATGTTTGGTTTCGCCCATCTGTTTCATGATTTTGCTTAACTGATGCACCTGATTGCCAGAATATCCAACGGCACATAAATGATTTTCGTCATCTACAAAAACATCTGAAACACCAAGAGAATAGCTTACGTTATCAACAGTAACCAAAAAGTCTCTCTTGAGTAATGTCCTCATACTCTGATAACTAACCTGACTAGTTAATACATTCAACCATACCATAGGCTTATCAGGATAAGTTTCATCATAAAAAAACAACAATACATGTTCGATACCTGTGTTAGTTTGCAGTCCAGTTAAAACACCAACTTTTCCCGGTACCACAACTGAATAACCCCATTGAGTATCTGAATCTTGCCCTAAAAGTAGATCAAAACATAACATAGCGTCTGCCGGGCAGACTAACTTATTAACGTCAGACATAAACACCTCACTTAATTATTTATTAATAAAGGTCATTTCATCCTATTGTTAACTCACCAGAAACCTTACTGAGTTCAAATCTTAATCTCAATCGGATTACGACTATAGCAAGGCTTATAATTTGAAAGATGATGGTTGGTTCAGTGAGGTGTATATTTGAAGTTTGGTTCCGCAGACCCGTTATTGAACATAGAGTATTAATTGTTCCGTTATGGGAATTCCCATATCGAATGAATCTCAATTAGTTAAGATTTAGTTGTTCAGAATAACCAAATATGTGAAACTCGCACCAAATAACCATCCGTAAATATTATAAGGATTTAATATGTCACAATTAAAAAAATTACCATTCGGAGAAAAAACACCTCTAGTATTCATTTTTGGTGGAATATTTTTACTCGCAGTATCAATTTTAAAGTGGATGACATCTGATATTGAAGTGGACTGGCTATATAACTCAGTTGGAAGTTTACTAGCCATTTATTTTGTTACTCTTGGGTTCAGATTACGTAAAAAGTACCGAAGTAATAACGAGTAAGTTTGGACTAACCGGAATTACCGGATATTTTAGCTTGTAGTGATGGGTTGCAGGTTGGAATTAAAATCCATCGAACTCATCGCACCATTCGAATTCATCTTTCATGAGGGTGATCTCTTTTCCGCTGAAAATCATATTAACCAACTGATTTATATAACATGAAGGGATGATGATTTAATAAATTACTTAGATTCTCGTGGTATTAATTTTCATCAGCCGCCTGACCTTATGCGCCGTAACAATCCTCACTCACCTGATAACGGATAGTGCCATCTGCGCGTGGGCGTTTTTCTATGCTATAGTAGGCCATCTGTAGTGTTCTCCAGTTCAAATTCTCGCGATGTAAAGGGGTGCTTTCAGGGGTGCTGATAATCCCAAAATAGCTCAAAATGCCCTTAAATGCACGAAAATCAGCGAAAACAACAACTCAGGAAATTCAGCATAATAACAAGCTATGGCGGGAGTCTGGCGTGTTATTTGGGTATTTTCTTTTTCCGTTTTACCGATTTATAATCGGCGCCCCAAACAGAGGTATATGATGACTGCGACAAATTTTTCCGAATTCGAACTTGATGAATCCCTGCTTGAAGCCCTGAACGACAAAGGCTATGAACGCCCAACTGCCATTCAGGCAGCCGCCATTCCTGCGGCTATGGACGGACGTGATGTCTTAGGTTCAGCGCCGACCGGTACAGGTAAGACCGCCGCTTACCTGTTGCCAGTACTGCAACATTTACTGGATTTTCCGCGCAAAAAATCGGGACCTCCACGTATCCTGATTTTGACACCAACCCGTGAGCTGGCAATGCAGGTTGCAGAACAGGCAAAAGAACTGGCGGCCCATACACATTTGGACATCGCTACAATCACTGGTGGTGTTGCCTATATGAATCACGCGGAAGTATTCAGTGAGAATCAGGATATTGTTGTCGCAACGACAGGGCGTCTGCTGCAATACATCAAAGAAGAAAATTTCGACTGCCGAGCGGTGGAAACGCTGATCCTTGATGAAGCTGATCGCATGTTGGATATGGGATTCGCCAACGATGTCGAAACGATTGCAGGTGAAACCCGCTGGCGTAAACAAACGTTGTTATTCTCCGCAACCCTGGAAGGGGAATCCATCCGTGATTTTGCCGAACGCCTGTTAACTGATCCTGTTGAGATCGATGCCGAACCTTCTCGCCGTGAGCGCAAGAAAATTCAGCAATTTTACTATCGGGCTGATTCGTTAGAGCATAAAACAGCCATTCTGTGTCACCTTCTCCAGCAACCTGACGTGACTAAGTCCATTGTTTTCGTGCGCAAACGAGAGCGTGTCCGCGAACTTGTCGATTGGCTGAACCAAGCCGGTATTCAAGCGGGTTTCCTTGAAGGCGAAATGGTGCAAGCCAAGCGTACCGATGCTGTAAAACGCTTGAATGATGGTAAAGTCAAAGTTCTGGTTGCAACCGACGTTGCTTCCCGTGGATTAGATATCGAGGATGTCAGCCACGTCTTTAACTTCGATTTGCCTCGTACCGCAGATGTTTATTTGCACCGGATTGGCCGTACTGCTCGCGCAGGTCGTAAAGGAACAGCCATTGCTCTGGTTGAAGCACACGATCACCTACTTTTGGGTAAAATCAGCCGTTACCTCAACGAACCTTTGAAAATGCGAGTGGTTGATGAGCTTCGCCCACAAACCAAAGCGCCGAACGATAAAAAGGGCTATAAACCATCCAAAAAAGTGTTAGCAAAACGCAAAGAGAAGAAGAAAAAAACAGACGAAGTGAAGAAAAACCGTGTGAAAGTTCGTCATCGCGACAAAAAAAATATCGGTAAACGTCGTGCTGCTTCTGGCAATCCTAAACCAGAATTAACTGAATCCAGTAACGATTAATTAATAACCGATTGTAAAATATGGGCGAAGCCATACAATACATTCGCCCATGTTCCAGCACGCTAAATATTACATCGTATCATGCTGCTCACTTTGCTGCGATGTGATATCTGTATCTGTAACATCGGTTGACGCTAACAAGGTATGACCATTGTTCAACCAAGGCTTTTGTTCCGCCATCAATTCGAGGACTGCTTCCAAAAAATGTGCCTTAAAAGTATGTAGTCCATATCGATTAGGCAACATGACATCCCATATGCTCTCTAATTCATATTCATACTTAAGCTCTATTTTGTGCCCCATCGGTTGACGAATTGGCAACGTTTTTTGCAAGTTACCCAACCAATCGTGTTCGACGGTATAATGGCGAATTAAACCACTGTCAGCCAATTCATGAGCGACTTCGGGGGAAACTCCCATATGTTTCAATGTCGCGTCAGAAACACCGACAGAATTATAAATAACTGCTGGTTTTCCTGTTGCCAATGCAGCCACGGTTGCTAATCCCCCCCCCAATGAATGCCCTGTGAAAATGACATTTTCACCCAATACGTCTAACGCCTTATGTGCCAATTCCACGGCTTGATTATATTGCTTTTCATTGTAACCAAGCCCTTGACGAATACTTACCATAAAGTCTTTTAATTCATTCGATCCTGTGAAAGAGACAATATATAAGCCTTTATTATGGTATACGCCGGCCTGAAACCCTGTTGAATAATCATTCAGAGTGTCAGGCTCAATGCCCAATTTTGATAAGTCCTCATCCGACAGGCGGACATAATCACCAATTCCTAAACTACTTTGTCGATAAACATCACGGGTAACCAGCGTCAAGGTATAATCGACCAATTTAGATTGTTTCCCCGCAATATCATTGGCTTTCAATTCAGGGGCTGCCATCGCACGGGCATTTAAATTATTAGCCAATGATTGATTAACCAATGATTGATAGAGCGCATTAACCTACTTGGTATTTTCTGAAAGTGAAATGCTTGGGGAAGAAATGTGCTCAACTTCGTCAGGTGGTGACTGAGCTGGAGAATTAGATTGAGGTTGTAGAGCATTTCCTTGTAAGGAATAAAGTCCTAAGTTACTTAAAAAACTAGTATTAACGGATAAAGTCATAAAATTCTCCTACAGATTATTTAAATTTGGTGTGGTTTAAACGCCCAAACTCTCTATCGGCAGAATTTTTAACAAAATTAAAACAAATTTAATTTTCAATTAACAATTTTAATTCCCATAATTAAAAAATGGAAATAAAAAAGGGAGTCTTAATTCTCCCTTCAGTTTTTTGCTTGAGACAAGAATTACAAGTTTTCTGTAAAAGTACGAGCAATAACATCACGTTGCTGTTCTGGAGTCAGAGAATTAAAGCGAACAGCATAACCAGATACCCGAATTGTAAGCTGGGGATATTTTTCGGGGTGTTTTACCGCATCTTCCAGCGTTTCGCGGCGCAGAACATTAACATTCAAATGTTGTCCGCCTTCTACACGCACAGTCGGCTTGACTTCCAACGGGATCTCACGATATTCAAATTGCCCCAACTCCCCTTTGGTAACAATCTGGCCTTCATCGTAATCTGCTTTGGCACAGATACAACGCGCTTCATTTTTTTCATCATCCAACAGCCAAAAAGAATTCATTAATGCAGCATTATCGGATTGGGTAATTTGAATCCCAGTAATCATTTATACCTCCAACATCATCATCTTGGTTATTTGATCAAACCATTATTTAATCAATGATCGTTCCTGATTTTCTGTATACCAGCACAAATGAGAAGATTCTTTGATTATAATCAACTAATTTCATAAGGTTATTGATGGTAATTTCATAACATTATGTTTTAAATCATCTTTTATAGCAGAATTGAATAAAATTATTTTTATATTTTTTCAAAAAAATTTATAAAAATAGCTTTTTATCCTGAGAATTAAGCGTGGATTGGGATCTGAGGGTTTCCCTATCCCAAGGGAATCGGTAAGCTTAAGCCATCTGATAATCATCTAGAAAGGGATTGGCTATGTCCGCACCTCTCACATGGCACGATGTCATCGGCAATGAAAAGAAACAACCTTATTTTGTTGATACATTGGCTTATGTTGCCAATGAACGTCAGGCTGGAAAAACCATTTATCCGCCTCAAACAGATGTTTTCAATGCATTCCGCTATACCGAATTGGCTGATGTAAAAGTTGTGATTTTGGGGCAAGATCCTTACCACGGCCCAAATCAGGCTCACGGTTTGGCTTTCTCTGTACAGCCGGGTATTCCTGCACCACCTTCTCTCGTTAATATGTACAAAGAATTGGAATCGGATATTGCTGGATTTACTCGCCCAAATCACGGTTGCTTGATAAGCTGGGCAAAACAGGGGGTATTATTGCTCAATACTGTACTCACCGTTGAGCGCGGCAGCGCACATTCCCATGCTCATTTGGGTTGGGAAACGTTCACTGACAAAGTCATTGCAGCAATCAATGAACATCGCAACGGAGTCATTTTCTTGCTTTGGGGATCTCATGCCCAGAAAAAAGGCCACTTTATTGATAACCAACGCCATCATGTATTAAAAGCGCCCCATCCTTCACCTTTGTCTGCCCATCGTGGTTTCTTAGGTTGTAAACATTTCTCACAGGCCAACAACTTATTGGAAGCACAGGGATTATCCCCAATAGATTGGGAACCCCAATTGCCCCAATAACCGATCTCTGCCTACAAAAATGCCGCCTTTCAAATGGCGGCATTGCATCATGAGATACCGTAACCTTATTTAGAAACAGCAACCATTGCAGGACGTAATAAACGACCATTCAAGGTATAACCTTTCTGCATCACCAACATAACCTGATTAGGTTCATGCTGATCGGATTCCATCATGGTCATCGCCTGATGCACTTCTGGATTGAAAGGGACATTCGTGTCACTGACCACTTCAACACCAAACTTACCCACTGAATCGATAAAAGATTTCAGAGTCAGTTCAATACCTTCAACCATTGGCAATAGCGCTTCATTGGTACGATCGGCCACATCTAATGCACGTTCCAGATTGTCGATAACAGGTAGCAGTTCATTGACAAATTTTTCCAATGCAAATTTATGTGCCTTTTCTACATCCAGCTCAGTACGACGGCGGATGTTTTCGATTTCAGCACGCGCACGCAATAAAGCATCACGTTCGTTAGCCTGAGCCTGTTTCAGTTGTTCTTCCAACTCAGCAACACGCGGATCAACAACATTTTCAGTCTCTGGCGCATCTGCCTGTTCCGCATTTATTTGTTGCTCTAATACATTTTCTGTATTTTCTGCGACTTGCTCATCAGGTACTTTTTGGTCTTTACTACTCATGAATATCTCCGCGTATTTTGTATTATCTTCGCCATTTGAGCTTTATTATGGGGATCAAAATGCGGGATTCAAGGGAACAATCATTATTGTGAAGGCAAAACCATATGCTAAAGGAAATAACAGCAATGAATAATGAATTCAAATGCATCGGTATTGTCGGTCGTCCACGTCATCCTGAAGCGCTGGCCACCCATGAAATGCTGTACCACTGGCTGGTATCTAAAGGTTATTGCGTCATTGTGGATAGACAGGTCGCGAAAGATATTAATTTAAAAGGTGCTCAGACGGGAGGATTGACTGAAATTGGTAAAATTGCCGATCTTGTGATTGTTGTCGGTGGTGATGGCAATATGCTCGGTGCAACCAGAGTATTATCACGCTATAACATCAAAGTCATTGGGATCAATCGAGGCAATTTAGGCTTTTTAACCGATTTAGATCCCGATAATGCTTTGCAGCAACTATCCGAAGTTTTAGATGGCAAATATCGGGACGAAAAACGCTTTCTGCTTGAGGCTCAAGTGACAAAAACCGGACATAAGTCCCGCCGTAGTACGGCTTTAAATGAAGTCGTACTACATCCAGGCAAAGTTGCCCATATGATTGAATTCGAAGTATATATTGATGAACGTTTTGCTTTTTCTCAACGTTCAGACGGCTTAATCATAGCAACACCCACTGGCTCTACTGCCTATTCCCTGTCTGCCGGAGGGCCTATATTAACCCCAAACTTAGATGCTATCGTGCTAGTGCCGATGTTTCCACATACGCTCTCGGCACGTCCTCTCGTTATCAGCAGCGAAAGCAGCATTCGCCTGAAATTTGCCCAAAACAGCAATGACTACGAAGTCAGTTGTGACAGCCAAATTGTCCTGCCAATTCAAGATGGTGAAGAAGTCATCATTAAGCGCAGTGACTATAATCTGCATTTAATTCATCCAAAAGATTACAACTACTTCAATACACTGAGTACAAAACTGGGCTGGTCGAAAAAAATGTTCTAAAAACGAACCTCCCTACTTTACTGTATAAAAAACCAGTTTATACTGTATGGAAGCACAGACATGTTCTTATACAGTAACGTGTTTATATACAGTAAAAAGAAGGAGGGGCACGATGCTGACTCAATTGACCATCAGTAACTTTGCTATCGTTCGTGAACTTGAAATTGATTTCCGCTCAGGAATGACAGCAATCACAGGTGAAACCGGAGCGGGTAAATCCATCGCGATTGATGCATTAGGTTTATGTCTTGGCAATCGGGGTGAAGCTAACATGGTTCGCCAAGGGGCTCCACGCACCGACCTTTGTGCCCGTTTCTCATTGGCTGATGCTCCTTCTGCCCGCAAGTGGCTGATAGACCACCAGCTTGATGAGAGTTTTGATGATGGCAATGAGTGCCTGCTGCGTCGTACAATTACCGCTGATGGGCGCTCTCGCGGTTTTATCAATGGTACTGCTGTACCACTTTCTCAATTACGTGAATTGGGTTCTCATCTGATTCAAATCCACGGGCAACATGCTCACCAATTGTTGTTAGAAAATCGTCACCAAAGGCGCTTGCTGGATATTTATGCGAGCGATGTCGAACTTCAGTATGAAATGAAACAAGCTTACCAACAATGGCGCCAAAGCTGTCAGGCGCTCTCCCAATTCCAACAACAAGCTCTTGAGCGTCGCTCACGCCAGCAATTGCTGGAATATCATCTGAAAGAACTGAACGAATTATCACCACAACCAGGTGATTATCAAGAACAGGATAGTGAACACAAACGGCTGGCAAATTGCGGGCAATTTTTGTCCGTTAGTCAAAATATCCTCCAGATTTTAAGTGATAATGATGAGCAGAACATTGTTAGCCTTCTCAGCTATGCCCGTAGTGAACTGACAGAACTTGCCAGCATGGATCACAAACTCGGCGGCCTGCTTAACATGCTGGAAGAAGCTGCTATCCAAATCAATGAAGTTAGTGACGAGTTACGTCATTACAGCGACCAACTGGAACTGGACCCTAATCGTTTATTCGAACTGGAACAGAAAATTTCCCAACAAATCAGCATGGCCCGCAAACACCATGTTGCACCAGAAGAGTTACCTGCATTACATCAACAGTTGTTGGAAGAACAATATCAATTATCCCAGCAGGAAAATGATTGTGCCCACCTTAGTGAACTTGTCAGTTTGCATTACCAACAAGCCCTGACTGTGGCAGAAAAATTGCACCATGTTCGCCAGGAATATGCCGCAGAATTGGGTCAACTGATAACGAACAGTATGCACCAGCTTTCTATGCCTCATGGTCGCTTTAGCATTGATGTTACCTTTGAAGCGGAGCATTTAAATATTGATGGAGCCAGCAAAGTTGAATTCAATGTCACAACTAACCCCGGCCAACCTCATCAACCATTAACAAAAGTGGCATCAGGTGGTGAACTTTCTCGTATTGCGCTGGCAATTCAGGTCATTACGGCGAAAAAAATGGAAACCCCTGCGCTGATTTTCGATGAAGTGGATGTAGGTATCAGTGGCCCAACAGCGGCAATTGTCGGGCGTTTGCTACGTGAATTGGGGGAATCGACCCAAGTTATGTGTGTCACCCATTTACCGCAAGTTGCAGGATGCGGGCATCAACATTTTTATGTCAGCAAGCAAACAGACGGCGAAGAAACAGAAACCCAAATGCAGCTATTAGATAAAAAAGCACGACTTCAAGAACTGGCGCGGCTTCTGGCGGGAAGTGAGGTTACAAAAAATACTTTGGCTAATGCAAAAGAGTTGTTGGCGGCATAAATTGAGACAACTTTCTTGTATAATTGCAGTCATAGGTAAATGCATAGAGGTTTCCAATCTCTTCAATGTTTATTATTATCGACGGCCTAATGCCTAAAGGAATGTAATTACTATGCGCTGTAAATTGTTGACTGCCGCTACTGTATCTCTTGTTATGCTGACTGCGGGTTGCTCCATGTTTGAGCGAATTGTTTATCGTCCTGATATTAATCAAGGGAACTACCTTACGCCGGCTGCGGTATCAAAAATTCATAAAGGAATGACTCAGCAGCAAGTTTCTTACACTTTGGGAACACCAATGCTGACCGATCCGTTTGGAAGTCAAACTTGGTATTACGTATTCCGCCAACAACCAGGCCACGGGAAAACAACTCAGCAAACGCTGACACTGACCTTTGACAGCCAAGGTGTGCTAACTGATATCAAGGATGAAAAATCACTGCCAGAGAATCAGTGAGATGTGTGTTTTATTTATTCGCCAGCAGACAACCTGGCGAATAAATAGACATTATCGCGCATTGTTTTTCGCGCGCTCCGCTCGCTTACGGCGCATTTCTTTTGGATCAGCAACCAGAGGGCGATAAATCTCTACACGATCCCCCTCTTCCAGCGTATCAGTCAGCTTGGCCGGACGGCTATAAATACCCACTTTATTTTTAGCCAAATCGATATCATTACGTAATGTCAAAAGGCCAGATGTTACAATCGCCTGTTCGACGGTTGCTCCTTGCGATACTTTCACATTACGCAGATATTGCCGTTCAGGCAAAGCATAAACGACTTCGATATTCATCTCAGACACTGTAGACCTCACGTGCACGTTGAGTAAAAGCCTGAACCATATTACCCGCCAGCTCTTTAAATACCTTACCAAAAGCCAGTTCAATTAACTTGTTGGTAAATTCAAAATCGAGATGCAACTCAACCTTGCAAGCATCTTCACTTAACGGAATAAAGTGCCACCCACCCATCAACTTACGGAAAGGCCCATCAACAAGCTGCATACTGATGCGTTGATTATCGAATAGCGTATTGCGCGTTACGAACGTCTTACTGATCCCTGCCTTAGAGACCTCAACGGAAGCCGTCATTTCATTATTGCTACTGCTTATTACACGACTACCCACACATCCTGGTAAAAAATCCGGATAAGATGTCACATCGTTGACCAATTTATACATTTGTTCCACGCTGTAAGGCACTAGCGCAGAGCGACTAATCTGTGGCATATCATTTCCTGTAAAACATAACAGCGCTGAATAGTATCACTTAAACATGGTTAAATAAAAACCTGATGACATTTAGAGCAATAAATAAGCGCTTATCGCTAAATATCATACAGAAGAGATTTCTTTCACTAACGCATACAGTATAATACAACGCATTATGACAAAGAAAAAAGCATACAAACCCGGTTCGGCAACAATTGCCATGAATAAGCGAGCCCGCCACGAATACTTCATTGAGGAAGAATTCGAAGCAGGCTTATCCCTACAAGGTTGGGAAGTTAAATCACTGCGCGCTGGCAAGGCTAACATCAGTGAGAGTTATGTTTTGCTCAAAGATGGTGATGCTTATCTTTTTGGTGCCACGATTACACCATTAAATGTTGCTTCTTCCCACGTAGTTTGTGATCCGACACGGTCACGCAAGCTATTACTTAACAAACGCGAGCTTGATTCACTGTATGGTCGAATCAATCGAGAAGGTTACACCATCGTCGCACTTTCCATGTATTGGAAAAATGCCTGGTGCAAAATTAAAATTGGCGTGGCAAAAGGTAAAAAAGCGCACGATAAACGTTCAGACATCAAAGAACGTGAGTGGAAATTAGACAAAGCGAGAATTATGAAGAATTCTGGGCGTTAATCACTGGCATTATCACTCAATATTCTGATATACTTGTTTTTAAATACACTTGGGGCTGATTCTGGATTCGACGGGATTCGCGAAACCCAAGGTGCATGCCGAGGGGCGGTTGGCCTCGTAAAAAGCCGCAAAACAATAGTCGCAAACGACGAAAACTACGCACTGGCAGCTTAATAACCTGCGCAGAGCCCTCTCTCCCTAGCCTCCGCTCTTAGGACGGGGATCAAGAGAGGTCAAACCCAAAAGAGATCGCGTGGATGCCCTGTCTGGGGTTGAAGCGTTAAATCCAATCAGGCTAGTTTGTTAGTGGCGTGTCTGTCCGCAGCTGGCAAGCGAATGTAAAGACCAGACTAAGCATGTAGTACCAAGGATGTAGGAATTTCGGACGCGGGTTCAACTCCCGCCAGCTCCACCAAATTTGGTAGGACAGCGCAAGGACAACAACTTGAAAAACAGTAAGTTAGAAAAGTTGAGTGGTCGCTGTCATGACAGTAAAAGGACTTCAAAGTGCACGTAAAATGCACGTGGAGTTAAATTTAAAACATCTCAGATCCCCCTCTGAGATGTTTTTTTATTTGCAGCGAATGTATTTCTATTTGTAAAATAGTGTAACAAAAATACACGCCACTTTTACCTGTTTTGGGTCTGGTTTACCCCTCGGATTACTCTCTCTAGACTCTGTATTGAAGAACGGCCATCATTATTTTATTCAAAAAATTTACTGCAAAAATTGCCCGGTGAGTGTTTTTTTACTAAAGAAATTGAGGTTGGTTCCAAGGTGGGGATGGGAAACAAAGCCACTATCACTATAGGGCAGAAATCCGCCCTTGACGTAAATGGGCTTTCAAATCCCACACCTCCGTTTGAAACGGAAGGAAAGCGGGGGTGTCGACCAATAAAATCAATAAGTTTATTCCTTTCATCCAGTACAGTAAACGACCAATCAGAACCTTTTAGTGCATTGCTGTAGATGGTCAGTGGCTCTATGTCTATGCCGATCACATTCGCTTCTTGACTAAAAAACGCCACCGTGTCGAAGGGGTGCGAGTTCAGGGTTACACAGCAAAAGGAATAGAACTGCGAGAGGTGGTGTGATGGTCATTATGTCTGGTGACTCCTCGAATTTAAGGAGTCCTGCTGTCAAGGTCATTAGCTCAGTGAACTCGAAGAATACCGTAGTCCTCACTTTAGCTGGTCACTCAGAGAAACTTTTCGCTCACGCATCGGTTGAAATTTTGGCTGATGGGTATGCGAATATTTTCGGACACCCACGGCAACCCATTTTCCCAGAATGCTGCTGTCGATCCCCAATGAACGGACGACATCGACAACCCGTTGTTGATGGAGGACAATCTGTTGAACCGCTTCCAGCTTAAATTCAGTAGAATATTGGCGTTTGGTTGGCTTCAATTTCATCGCCACACCTCATGGTCATTTTAATAACATTAGCAGGCTTTTGACGTGTCCGAGATCCTTATACTACTACACTTCTGAATCAGGCAGATATTTAGAGTAACCAGAGTGCCTTACCGCTGCGCTGTTGCCAATCTCAAAAGGCGGAGCGGTGTTGGAATTGCGCTTTTTTGAATTGCGCACTTTGCGGGTTTCGTTTTGCGCAGTTTTGTGCGCAGTTGGATTTTTGATCTTGCCTGCAAAACCGCACTGTTTTTCCACCTCATTGATAATGGTGGCAGCGTCTTTGTATTCCGCTTGCTTCGTACCGGCCTCACGCCGACCATGAATGCGATCCATCAGTTCAGCGATATGCTCTAACTGAGATGCCAGATCTAATAACCATTTCCGCAATTCCTTAGCGACTTTGGTTTTCGACAGCATCCCCACAAGGTGAGCACCACGAAGAGAGAAAATGCGAGTTTCTGTCTCCCAGTTATCGTAACCATTTGATTTTTCCTAGGTGGTCGTTTTGACCACCCGAGACATCTCTTCTGTAAATTCGTCTTTATTTCGACTGTAAATCTTGTTGACCGACTTATCATCCGCATATTCCAATAAGGATGCGAGTGATGAAGCAGTAAACCAAATCTTCCCGTCACCATTATCAAAAGGGATAACTTCACGTTCTTTGAAAACTAATGCCTTAGACATAACGTATTACCTTCTCTTTGAAATGAACCCTCGCCACATTAGAAAACCAGCCCACCGATAGCTCGCCAGCCATAACTGGTTATCTTGAAGGCTCATTTCAAATGATTAGATTAGGTTCGGTGTAATTAATTGGCGCATGTGGTGCGCTTCGGAAACAAAAATGCCACCAGCCCGTGTGCGTTGGGTACGCGATGGGAATGAGGTGGCAGCATGGGTTATTTCTGTAGCCACTCAAGGGAATGGGTAAAGAAATATTTCATTTAGTTTCAGAGGGTAGTTAATTGTTAAGCATTATTCGCTTGTTGTTGGGTTAAATGAGTGGATACATTTAAACACGAAGATTTATAAAGGAGCTTTCTCTTATGAATTGTCAAGATTTTTTTGAAGGATTAGTCGCGCATGGATTTGTATCAGAATACCGACGCAATGGAGTTGTTTCTCTACAGTGCAGGATTCTTTCCCCAGTTTATCAAACAATTAACCGAACATTGGGCACTCCTCTCGGTAATAATAATAGTATATACAACTATTTTCCTTGCTTGGGATTCCAATCACCGCAAAGAGTTGGTAACACTTATGCTGGTATGATTACATATGTTTTATGTCCACACACCATAGATATAACTATTAATAAATACCGACGAGATATACTTCCATTCATGCGCTCCTCATTGAATAACACTTCACTCTTTCGTGAGAGGGTTGCGCGGCTAGCAGCTCATGCTCAGTATGTGCATAACCAAATAAATGATGCTGTAATTCATGACCTTAACTATCCAACTCATAACACCCCAGTAGAACAAGATGTATTAGATTGGGTAATGCGTAGATATTTCTCACCCTGATAATTTAATCACAACTAACTTGACACTGCCCTTAACCTACTCCTGCCACCTCAGTATCATTTGCTCTGAGATGGCAATCAGTCAGAATGTTGTTGGTTGAGCCACGGCACGAACCCAGCACATGATCCCCTTTTGCAGATCGGTGCGGCCTTCGTTTAGCCAACGCATATCAATTTGATGACTGCCCGTTTGTGCGTTGGTAACCACAAGATAGTCATAGAGCTTACCTAGTTCCTCTCCAAGTGCCTTAATCTTGTTCATGCAATCAATTTCATCTTGGGTTCATTCACGATAGCCAGTGATTTTACGATGTTGGTTTTCCATTGTTTCCTCTGCATTCAGTATTCACGTAATCCTGCAAATATCTCAGTTTTGCCCTGTCGTTGATGATGCCTTCTCGGATATCGAGAACAGTTGATCCAGTTTCTCTAGTGAGTTCGACGGGGGTTGGAGTGACCACGCTGCCGGAAGTAACGGTTTCAGACACGGGACAGACGGCTTTGATGCGCAGCTTGCGACGACCAGCGGCAACATCAGCCCGAAGAGTGTCAATTTCAGTCTTGGCATTGGCGAGTTCCTGAGTGTGTTTGGTGTCTAACTCTGTGAGGTGCTGGTGGATACGCTCTAGCTGGGTGGCGTTGATAGCAACTTGTTCAGATAGCTTAGTGGTCAACGATTGATTCGCACCCGCCAGCTTCCCGTTCATAGCAATTCAAACGTTTTTTCAAACGTCGCCTCAGAATAAGGCTGCTTGCTGTTCTCGTGCTGGATAATAGCTTTGGACAAAGCAATCAGCGTAGATTTATTGATGTCGAGAGTCTGCATCGGATCAACGCGCAGTGCCTTAGCAACACCTTTAACATAAGCCAATGTTTTGTTTTCACTAGGAGGTGCCCAGCGAAGTATCATTTTGTACACGCTTTGGTGTCCATTTTTATGATAATTACACAGCAGCTTCATGAGTGCCCGAATACCATATTCAGCCGATTAAAATCGACAGAACCGTTTCTCAAGATCCGGGTCATGTGGCAATAAGCCTTGCCATTTGTTAGCGGAGTTATGATCAATATTGCCGGGATTGTTGTTGCAAAAGCCTCTGGTCATCAAATCATTCCCCGTCGTTGTTCATACGCTGCCAGCATCCTGAGGAATCGGTAGCGTTTGTAAAAATTAAAATAGTCTTTTAATAAACAAACAGTTATATTAGTTATATCGCGGGTTCCACTCCCGCCAGCTCCACCAAATAAATCAAGGAGTTACACGAAAGTGTAGCCCTTTTTGTTTGTCCAGTGTCCACTTTACGTCCACTCAAAATAAATAAATGTCCATACTGTATTCTGACTGACACACAACAAAAGGATGTATCTGCGATGGAAACAAAAATAACTCCTAAGTACACTTCACTCTATTGTGATATCTCTAAAGACCTACGTGATGAATTCATAGACAGATGTAAAGAAGCTGGAATAGACGCAAGCACTCCCATGTGCTTTTCAGTTGAACCTATAGAATTTGTTCGCATAATTCACGATGGTTTAGCTAAAATAGCAATATCATTACTAGATGGTGTCGTCATGAGAAATTTCGTGCAATAATAATACCCCATCATTCCATCATAAGAGTCGATTAACCATGAGTACACCTGCACACCGCCGCCACGATATTTCAGATCGCGCCTGGAGCCTGCTTGAACCTCATT
>NZ_MKGQ01000047.1 GCF_001908105.1 Xenorhabdus eapokensis | reverse complement strand
TGATTTCACTGGGATACATATGACCTTGTCGGCGGCGTAAACGATGCCCACTCTCAAGACAAAATTGTTCCCATTGAGGAATGAAAAAACGGCAAAAATCATCGACATCACAGAAAATTTCAACTAACTTGTCCATAGCCTGTTCCCCCTCGGAGTTGTTTTCGGTGTGCACCAAAACTTTGCTCCTGGAACAGGCTTCTCGTCAATTTCTTATCCAGAATTCGGGTTAAATAATAATTGCAAGACTTGCATATCTCTTAATGAAAGAATTATCTGCATTGTGAACGAATGCACCAAAATTCAGGCCAGTACTCGATCAGGCACGAGACTCAGCAATCCGCTGATCCACCCAGCCATCAATTTCTGATTCAACAAACGCAACCGAACGAGGGCCGATTTTGACTTGTTTCGGGAATTTATCTTCTTTAATCAGCCTGTAGATCCATGCTTTGCTATAACCCGTTCTGCGCTGAACTTCTGGCAGGCGAATAAGACTTTCTTTAGATGTTGTCATTGTTGGCATGTATACCCCCTGTAATCGAGCCCTTGAAATGCCCTAGTGGGCGTTATTTGACGACAGAGGGATTATTTAAAAATTCAGATTAATTGAAAGCGTAAACTCTTTAACCAATTCGTAAAATTAATTGTTGTCTATTGACTGTATAAAAAGCAACCTTGTGTGCCACGGGCACAGCAGCCTAAAAAAACACCATGTATATAGCTGTGAGGGTAAATTTAACCAAATGAAAAATAAGGAAAATGTATGATGGGTCAGGGTATGGGATTTTTAGTGGATTACACACTGTATTAAAAATAGTCTTTGTTGTCCTGGGCAACAAAGTTTAAAAAAACACCTTTTGTATAAAGGTTAATCAAAAAAAGATAAGATAATTCATTGACAAGATCAAAATATGGAATTCTTACCTGCTTATGCACTGCATAAAAAACAGTCTATGCTGGCACTGCCAGCAAAGGTTAAAAAAACATCATATGATGATTGCCATAACAAAGGGTAGGATGCGGAGTTTTTAGCTGGCTATGTATTGTGTGAAAAGCAGACTCTGTTGGCACTGCCAACAAAGTCTAAAAAATCATCATGAACTCAATACGTTCTGAACATTAATCCATGTTATTTCCGGCGTTTTTTCGCAAAATCATACGGTGTGATATGTTTTTCCCGATTGGCATCCAGATAATCCGCCCACCATTGCACCATCAGTCTCCGTTCATCCAGATGTTTAGAGGTGTGAATATAGGCAGCCCTGACATTTTTTCTTTCCACATGGCTTAACTGGCGTTCAATGGCATCATCGTTCCATAATCCTGATTCTCCCATTGCACCACGAGCCATTGTTCGGAATCCATGCCCGCAAACTTCAGTTTTAGTGTCGTAACCCATACCACGCAAGGCATTATTAACGGTGCTTTCGCTCATAACTTTGGTCGGATCATGATCGTTAGGAAACATAACTTCACAATCACCACTTAACTCATGCAACGATTTGAATAATGTAACAGCCTGACGGCTTAGTGGCACAATATGCTCAGTTTTCATTTTCATACCTCGTTCAGAAAACTTAACGCCTTCAATCGCTTTTCTTGTGGCAGGAATTTTCCAGACTGCATTTTCAAGGTCGAGTTCTTCCCAACGCGCAAATCTCAATTCACTGGAACGGACGAATGTTAATAAAGTCAGTTCCACCGCTATACGGGTGATTAAGCGTCCACGATAGCGAGAAAGTCGGCTCAAAAATTCAGGTAAACGTTCGTGAGGTAGGGCAGGATGATGTTTAGATTTAACAGTGGAAAGTGCGCCTGCCATATCATTAGCGGGATTGAATTCAAGAATATCATTCTGAACGGCATAACGCATGATGGAAGTAACACGTTGCTGTAATCGCTGGGCAATATCATGTTTGCCCTCGGTATCAACGGTTTTGATCGGGGCTAAAAGCTGGCTTGTCCGCAAAGTGGAAATATCTAGCCTGCCAATATGAGGGAAAATATAATGTTCAAGGCTACGTAGAATGCGGTTGCCGTGATCTTCGCTCCAGCGTTTATTGCTGGCGTGCCAATCACGAGCGACTTTTTCAAAGGTATGTTTTCCTTTTGCCCCTGCATGTGCGTCTTTTTTCTCGCCTTTGGGATCAATGCCCTGAGCAATCAACTTCTTAGCGTCGTCTCTTTTGGTACGAGCACCCGCTAAAGAGATGGCCGGATAGACACCGAAAGCCAGTCGGTCTTCTTTTTTATCGGTGGGGCGGTAGTACTTCATGCGCCAGTACTTCGAGCCACGTGTCGTGACTTCTAAATAGAGACCACCACCATCGGCGAGTTTGTAGGTTTTTTCTTTGGGTTTTGCTGTTTCGATTTGCCGTGCGTTTAATTTCATTATAAGGGGCACATTTAAAATAGAAGCGTAGGTGCCCCTGATTATGCCCCGCCGTGCATGTTGATTGCAATAGACTAGAATAGACTTAAAAAGAAAAGACCTGATTGATTTATCAGGTCTTTCTAGGAGTTAGTTTACTAGTGTAGACGTTAGTAAACTTATGTTTGGTGCCCAGGGCGGGACTTGAACCCGCACAGCCTAAAGGCCGAGGGATTTTAAATCCCTTGTGTCTACCGATTTCACCACCTGGGCTAAATTTGGAGGCGCGTCCCGGAGTCGAACCGAGGTTGACGGATTTGCAATCCGCTGCATGGCCACTCTGCCAACGCGCCTTCTTTGGAGCGGGAAACGAGACTCGAACTCGCGACCCCGACCTTGGCAAGGTCGTGCTCTACCAACTGAGCTATTCCCGCCTTTCTTCGAACTTCTTGATTTACTTAACTTGTTTTGTAAATCTCATGTGCCGTTCGATGCGTTGCATTCTACTTACTTCACGAAATGAGTCAACACAATTATTTATAAAACGCGTTCGTTCGATGATTTTTGCGCCATTTCGATCAGCCTTCACGCAAATCATCCCATGCAGCGCTCAAATATTGAAACATTGACCAGAACGTCAAGACCGCAGCAGCATATAATAGGATGAATCCTCCCACTTCAAGTTCAATGCAAGGACGCCACAATAAGGCAACCAATGCCGCCATTTGTGCTGTCGTTTTTATTTTTCCCATCCAAGAAACGGCTACACTACTGCGTTTTCCCAATTCTGCCATCCATTCACGCAGAGAAGATATGATAATCTCACGAGCAATCATCGTCGCAGCAGGTAATGTGATCCACCACGTATGGTAATGTTCTGCAACCAGCACCAGCGCAATAGCCACCATAACTTTATCCGCCACCGGATCAAGAAATGCGCCAAAACGCGTCGTCTGTTTCCACAAACGGGCAAGAAAACCATCAAACCAATCTGTTGCAGCAGCAATAATAAAGATAATGGCACATAACATCGGTGCCCATTGGAATGGCAAGTAAAATGCCAAAACAAAGAATGGAATTAAGGCAATACGAAATAGGGTAAGCCATGTTGGAATATTTAATTGCATAATGCTTAGTAACTATCTGGCCAAGTTAAGTTTATCAGTATGGTGCATCAATACTTCTAGTGTTTCAACGCATTATAGATTTTTTCTGCCAGTGCATAAGAAATAGAAGGCACTTTTGCGATCTCTTCTACACTTGCGTTGCGTAAAGGTTGTAACCCGCCCATATATTTAAGTAACATTTGTCTACGTTTTGGTCCAATACCATCAATCGACTCCAATGTACTCGTCTTTTTCACTTTTTCCCGACGCTGCCGATGCCCTGTAATAGCATGCTTGTGAGATTCATCACGAATATGCTGAATAACATGCAACGCAGGTGAATCAGGAGGAAGTGCTATCCCTTCTCCTTCCGCTTCAAAAAATAGGGTTTCTAACCCAGCCTTACGATCACTGCCTTTCGCAACACCAATGAGCTTAGGATGCGTTTTATTCCATTCAACCTCCAATGAATCGAAAACTTCAATCGCACGCGCAAGCTGCCCCTTTCCACCGTCAATAAAGATAATGTCCGGGATTTTTGTCTGATCGATAGCTTTGCTATATCGACGACGCAAAACTTGGTTCATCGCAGCATAATCATCCCCTGGAGTGATGTCTGTAATATTATAGCGTCGGTATTCTGCACGAACCGGACCATTAGCATCAAAAACAACACATGATGCAACAGTTTGTTCTCCCATCGTGTGACTGATGTCGAAACATTCCATACGTTGGATTTTTTCAAGGCTGACAAATGTGGCCAGTGATTCTAATCGCTGATGAATTGTCGATTGTTGGGAAAGTTTGGTAATCAATGCTGTTGCAGCATTGGTACGTGCCAATTTTAAATAACGCGCCCTATCACCCCTTGGCCGTGCCTGGATATAGATTTTTCTGCCCGATATTTCAGCAAGTGATTCTTCCAATAGTTCTTTTTCAGGTAATGCGAAATCCAATAAAATTTCTGATGGCAATGTCCTGTTTTGGCTTCCTTGGAGATAGAATTGACCAAGGAAAGTTTGCACTACTTCATCTAATTTGGTATCAACCGGAATTTTGGGATAATAACTTCGGCTGCCCAATATTTTACCCTGACGGATAAATAAGACATGCACACAGGCCCCCCCCGCCTCAAAACCGACGCTGATAGCATCAAGATCATCACCTTCTCCAGAAACAAATTGTCGTTCAGTGACTTGCCGTACAGCTTGGATCTGGTCGCGATAACGCGCGGCTTCTTCAAACTTAAGCTGTTGGCTTGCTTTTTCCATTTTGGCTACCAGCTTATCCAATACTTGCTGATCTTTCCCCGCCAAAAACAAGCGGACATATTCAACTTGCTGCTGATATTCTTCATCCGTTACAAATCCCTTAACACAAGGGGCAAGGCAGCGCCCAATCTGATATTGCAAACAAGGTCTTGAACGATTGCGATACACACTGTCTTCACATTGGCGAATAGGAAATAGTTTCTGCAATAAAGCTAAAGTGTCACGTATTGCATGAGAATTGGGGAATGGGCCGAAATATTCTCCTTTCGCATGCCTGGCTCCACGATATAAGGATAAACGGGGATGGATATCACTACTCAAGAAAATATAAGGATAAGATTTATCATCTCTCAGTAATACATTGTAGCGAGGCTGATACAGCTTGATATAGTTATGTTCGAGCAGAAGTGCCTCTGTCTCTGTGTGGGTAACGGTGACATCTATCTGAACGATATTTTTCACTAATGATTCTGTTTTGCGACTACTCACCTGTGCCCGAAAATAGCTAGATAACCGTTTTTTTAGATCTTTAGCTTTACCAACATAGATCACTGTGCCGGTGGTATCATACATGCGGTAGACACCCGGCTGACTGGTAACTGTTTTTAAAAATACCTTTGAATTAAATAGCTCCGCCACAACTGATCACCCATCAAATATTATTATCCACCGTGAGTTACCATATTCTGCGCATCAAACAATCCACAGCGTATTGCCATATGAGTCAATTCTACATCACCTTTAATATTTAGTTTACTGAACATTCTATAGCGGTAACTATTCACCGTTTTTGGGTTCAGATTAAGCAACGCAGAAATCTCATTAACTTTGCGCCCCTGAGTTATCATTGTCATGATCTGCAATTCCCGATCTGAAAGTTCGTCCAACGGGTTTTCTTTTGGGGGGGATAACTGGTTGAGTGCCATCTGCTGGGCTATATCCGGGGAAATGTAACGCTGGCCTGCATAAACAGCCCGAATTGCATTAATCATATCCTGAGGCGCTGCGGCCTTGCTCAAATATCCCCTAATCCCTGCTTGCATCACTTTTGTGGGTAAAGAACTTTCAGTATGGATAGTTAGCATAATCACTCGTGTATCAGGTGAATATCGAATGATTTTCTTAGCTGCCTCCAATCCACCTATACCGGGCATTCCCATATCCATCATGACGACATCCGTGCTGTTTGATCTACACCATCTGACCGCATCTTCTCCACTACTGGCTTCTCCTACGACTTTTATCCCTTTTATATCATCAAGGACGCCTTTCACACCAATGCGCACCAGTTCATGGTCATCAACTAATAAAACATTAATCAAACAACATCTCCACTAACGTAATATCCACAATAATGATAAAATTAATAAACTCCAAAACAAAACCGACACACTGAACTTATCTTCATGATTTTAATCAGATAAATTAAAAAAGATAACCTTCTCTATCGAGTGATATCAAAACCTTTTGGATGAGATAACTGAGTATACTAACATTAGTGCAAAACAGAAAGGAAATTGTCACATATCAATGAAATGAAATTAATATATAACCAATTGATTTAATTTAACTTTCTTAATAACCTATCTCTATATTATTCATAGCAACCCATTGTAATCCAGAACAATATGAGGGTGATATTTCCCCCATATTGCAACAATTATTTAAATAAGCTAAGGATATCCTCTTTAGTCAGCATAGGCGTTTTTTCAACAAAGTTATAATACGCAGGCTTGCTGTCCACATAAATTTGGCGAGATAATTTACTTGAATGATTATTATCAAACAATGCAACTGGAACATAATAAGCACTTGGGTGATGCAAATGATAAAAAAGGTGTGTGCCACACCTGTTACAGAAAGCGCGTTCTGCCCATTCGGATGACGGATATATTGAAATATTTTCAGCTCCCTCTATTTTTAGGTCATCCTTACAGTCTACAGATAAAAATGGGCCACCATTCCATTTTTGACAAGTTTCACAATGACATACATTAATACCTTCAATGCATTGATTGGTTTTTATGCTCACCGCACCACATAAACAACGACCTTTATTCATCATTTCACTCTCTATCTATAATAAATTTATAGTGAAAACTCTTATATCTGAGATTGAATAAATCTACTACTCTATTTCATCAAAAATACCATGCTCACTACAATGACTGTCTAATTTTTAGCTATACAAATAAGCTCTATAAACATTAAGTTACGACTTGATAGCAGGAAAATAAATTATTTATTTTTCACATCTTTGTTATCCTCTTCATCATCATCCATGTGCCAGCTATGCAATATTCGGTGGACAAAAGGGGTCACCACCATACCTACAGCGATAAAAAAGATAGCCTGAAGGAATAGTCCATAAATGGCAGCAAAATATTTTCCAAGTGTACTGACTGGTTCAATATGCAAGTTTTGTGTTCCAATCATTGAAACTGAATTTAGTATTGCATCAGGAATAGCATGGCTTTCGATCAAGAAAAAACCCAGTACACCAGGAATAATACCGATCAGAAAAATAAGGAATGCATGCAAAAGAAAGCGCAGTATCCGTAAAAGAAATCGGTCAAAGCTAATTAATTTATCAGTAAATTTTTCCATACCAGATCTCCACTAATAAATTAGTTACCATGGTGATTGTATGTTAGTTTTTATTTTTATCAATGATCATGAACCGGACATCCCCCAATATTCCCTGCCCCAAGAACACCCCCACAATAGTGATAACAACACCAATCATTTGTGGCAAACTGGGTATATTTCCCCTCATTATCTGTATAATGAGGGCAAATATGGGAACAAAGTTAAAAAATACTGCCATTTTTCCTGCTCCACGAATAGCAACTCCCATATTCCAAAAAAGATAGGCAACGGTGGAACCACCAATACCTATATAGAGACAAGCCAAATGGCTTTCAAATGTTGCAGAAGATAATGCAGTCACCGGTGATTCCACAAAAATTGCAATAAACACTAATATAATCGCGCCAAAAAACATCGTCCAGCTCGTCGTCGCTAATGGCGTTGCATTTTTGACAAATACCCGTGTTCCTACTGTGTAAATTGACCAACCCAAACTTCCCATAAAAATAATGATATCGCCAGCGACTACCTGAACGGCGCCACCCCAAATCAATTCACCATTGGTAATAACCAAAGCAACTCCCAACAAACTGATTGCCATACCAACAACTCGCATCAATCCAGGTAACCGACGATTTATAATCGCTTCCAGAATATTGGCAGAAATCGGCGTCGTTGCTACAATCAGGGCAGCCGTAACTGGGTTGGAACTTTGAAGACCGACAAAAAATGCCCCATTAAACCCCGCCACGCCAATCGCTCCAAGAACAATAAATGCCCACCAGTTTTGTTTCAAAACTTTACTGCGAATTCCCTCTTTCCATGCCAAAAAAATAAAAATACAGATAACGGCATAGAAAAAACGCTCAACAGACGCCGTCCACGGGGGTAAACTTGTAAGTGCAAATTTCGTTACCTGAAAATTTGATCCCCACAAGAATGTGGCAATTAACGTCAGCACAATCGCTAACTGTGGAGTTGTTCTCATATTCATTACCCTAATTTTTCAATTTATCTCAAGCAAAGTAATCCTTGGTAAAATCATTGTGGCATCTTTTAAAATTGAAATATTTAGGTGATATTGGTAATCAGATTTTCATAAACGGAAAACAAATTGTGCAATCACTTATTTGGGATGATATCCGAATATTCTTAGCAGTCGCTCGAGCAAGTACAATCAGTAAAGCGGCTGAACTTCTTGGGATTGGTGTGGCAACGGTAGCGAGAAAAATTGAACGCTTGGAAAATACCTTCGGCATGCCCTTATTTCTACGGCATCAAACAGGTTATCAACTGACAGAAGATGGCGCAGAATTATTGAAAAAAGCCAAGGCTATGGAAATAGCAGCCAGTTCGTTTTTGTTTGAAGCCGATCTACGGGCAACTATTGCGGGAAATGTACGTCTTGCCACACTCGAAACATTATCCAATTATTTAATTATGCCAAATTTGCCGACCTTACAAAAAAACCATCCAAACCTGACATTAGAAATCACAACGGATAACTATACGGTAAACCTTCACCGCCGCGATGCCGATTTAGCACTTCGTATTGTCAGACCTGAGCAAGGTCATGTTAATGTCCGACAACTTGGAACGCTGGGGTTTGGCCTTTATGGCAGTGAAACCTATTTAGCTACCTGCCCCTCCGGTATATTTAGAGGTGAATACAATGACGCGCATTTTATTGGCTGGACAAGTGAGTACTCGCAATTTCCTTCCGTTAACTGGCTTAAACAAGCCTTACAAGGGCGTTCACTTTCAATCGCAACAACTTCGATTTGTTCTCAAATTGCGGCAGCAAATTCGGGCTTAGGATTAGCCGTGTTACCCCATATTGCGGCCAATGACGCAGGGCTTATTTGTATTTCGCCTGAATTAGGTATAGATAAACCTATCTGGCTTGTTATTCAATCTGATTTGGCTCACTCTCCCAGGATACGGAAAATAGCAGATTTTTTGGCGGATGTGGTTTTTCAAAATCAGGATAAACTGTCGGGGCGATCACACAGATAAAATCGGATAAAAATAATTTCTTAAAAAAGAAACGTTTTAACAATTTATTGAAAAATAATGCAGTAAGACGCTAATTCCATTATCAGGGTAGCCAAGTGATTTCTCTAAAATTGGCATAAATAAGATTTCAAAATAGTAGATCACTTGAAGGGAACTCAGTCCAATTTTTGCGATCTGATTAATCGCCAAATCAAAAAAATCCCAAAATGGACTGAGTGATGCGAATCATAGCACCAATACCCCGAAATGAACGACGTCAGATGAAAAAATTTATTCATAAAACCTGGGATAAAGATTATGTCCGCCGACTCATGGCACTCTTGATGTTACATGAAGGTCAGACCGTTTCTTACATCGCTAGAACTCTTCATTGTTCACGTTCTTCCGTCCATCGTTGGATAAATTGGTTAACGTTATATGGGCTGGAAGGATTAAAAAGCTTACCGAGAGGGAGGCCTGCTCGATGGAATTTAGCCCCGATTTTTAGCTTGTTGTCGTTCTTATTATCACACTCCCCGCAGGATTTTGACTGTTTGCGTTCACGCTGGAGTATTGAACTTATCACTCAGATAATCAATGAATTATTAGGGTTATCACTGTACAACATATTTATTTACAATTCACTTTCCTTCATTATCATGAAAAAGAAACTTTTGAAGAGGCGGTTGAAATTATGCAAGAAAAGGCCGTTGTTCCCGTTGGAACAGCCATGTGGCCTATTTAAAAGAGTATATATTCTTCGCATTAGTATATTAACGATTATATAGGACGGAGAAGTGATTCTCCGTCTTCATATTCCAAATTTTCTGCAAAATCCCTTTTGCCAAGAACCAGTTTATTATTTGCTACCATAATCTCTAAAAACATTATACAAATCGACTATTAATTAATGCCATTCCCATCACATCACAATATTGACCATCTCTAAATGACTGCATACGCCGTATGCCTTCAGCTTCAAAACCAAATTTTTTATACAGAGCAATTGCTTTTTCATTATCAGTAAAAACTTCCAGTTCAATTCTGATGCAGCCTAACCAGTTGAATGCATAATCAATGGTAAAAGCCATCAACTTTGAACCAACACCCTTACCAAAATAAGCCGCATCAACACCAATACCAATTCCCACGACATGTCTACGTCTCGGATTGACATAGGTAAATAACGCTATTGTACCCACGACCTTGCCATTTACTTCGGCCACAAAATCAATATGCCCTTGTGTTTTATTTAATTTTAAACGTTCACGCCACATTTCATGCGAAGGACATGGTCGTTGTAACGTATTAGAGTAAACATCAGGGTGACTAAAGATTCGTTGATAATGCTCAGCATCTTCTGGCTCAGTTGCCCTTATTATAATTTCCATACACAGCCTCTTTTCAACTTGTTCTCTTTATTACTACCTGATAAAAAAACAAATGTAAACAGTGTGTTAACATTCATTTAAATTAGTAATTCAACCTACTATTGATGTTATTTTATACCACTTTATTTTCTTTGGAGCACATATGGATCAGGAAAATGTAGCCATTTTTGAATTACTCAAAAATCTTGAAGTGAATCTTCACAGTAAAAAAAGAAATAATGCCGATTGGCTGAATATGATATTACACGATGATTTTCTGGAAATTAGTAAATCAGGTTATGTTTATACTAAAAAAGAGGTGATTAGCGCATTAATTACAGAAATAAAAACTATTTTTCAACTTTTCTCAAAAGATTTTTTTATGAATTATCTTGATAAAAATATTGTATTAATGACTTATCAGTCTTATGAATTTGATCGAACTGGTAACCCATTCAATCAGGCACTTCGTACATCAATTTGGCAATTATCTTCAACCGATAAATGGCAACTTAGATTTCATCAAGGTACGCTCATGCTTGTTTAAGATAAAAAATGGCCCAATATTTGGGCCATATCAAAGTTAATAGACAGGATTATTTACTTAACGAATAAGGCGGGTTTTACGCTTTTTCACAATCTGAAACCCGATCATTAAAATAATAAACCAAATTGGTGTGGCTATTAATGCTTGGCGGGTATCTGGTTGCAAGGAAAGCAATACCAAGACAAAAGCAAAGAAAACCAAGCATATCCAAGACATTACAATACCAAATGGCATTTTATATACCGAAGCCTGATGCAGTTCTGGGCGACGTTTTCTATAAACCAGATAGGAACATAAAATCATGCTCCAAATAAACATAAATAGGATCGCCGAAACGGTTGTCACTAGGGTAAAAACTCTCATCACATCGGGGATAAAATAGATCAAAATGACCCCAAAAGAGAGGCACAGGCAAGTAAAGATCAATCCTGATGCGGGGACTGAACGACGGGAAAGACGGCTAAACTGCTTTGGTGCGTCTCCTTCTTTCGCCAGACCGAACAACATCCGGCTAGTAGAGAAAACCCCACTATTTGCCGAAGATGCCGCAGATGTCAGAACCACAAAATTAACAACGCTGGCGGCGGCAGGCAATCCGATTAAGATAAACAATTCCACGAAAGGACTTTTGTCCGCACTGACAGCTCGCCACGGTGTGACTGACATAATGACAATCAGAGCCAACACATAAAATGTAATAATGCGGATTGGGATAGCATTAATCGCCTTTGGTAAAGATTTCATCGGGTTTTTAGTTTCTGCTGCGGCAGTTCCCACCAGCTCAATGCCAACAAAAGCAAATATCGCTATCTGGAATCCGGCAAAAAAACCACTTAACCCCATAGGGAACATACCACCATCATTCCAGACATTAGCAAGTGCTGCGATATGTCCTGCTGGTGATTTAAAGTTGATGCCAATCAAAATGCCCCCTGTCACAATCAAGGCAATGATGGCAATAATTTTGATCATGGCAAACCAAAACTCCAATTCTCCAAACAACTTAACTGTCGCAAGATTCAGAGTTAACAATACCAAAACACACAAAAGCGAAGTTCCCCATTCAGGAAAGTCAGGTACCCAATATCCAACATAAGCAGTGATAGCAACAATATCTGCTATGCCAGTAATTACCCAACAAAACCAATAAGTCCAGCCTACAAAAAAACCGGCCCACGGCCCTAATAAATCCGCGGAGAAATCGCTAAACGATTTATAATGCAGATTAGAAAGCAATAACTCTCCCATTGCCCTCATAACGAAAAACAGCATAAAACCTATGATCATATAAACAAAAATGATCGACGGCCCCGCAAGAGAAATAGTTTTACCTGATCCCATAAATAGGCCAGTACCAATGGCACCACCAATTGCGATGAGTTGTATATGTCGGTTGGTGAGACTGCGCTGCAAGTGTGAACTTTCAGTTTCAGTAGTGTGAGTGGGTCGTTTTTTTTCTTCCATAGTTATATCCAATTTATTCTCACAGCATGGCCTTAATACCCTCAAGCTGTGTTTAATAGAATATTGTGACATAGACAACCGCGGTATTAACAGAAGGATTTCACATGAAAAACAGAGTGATTACAATTCGACCAATTAGTTAAGGATTTATTGTGCATATTTTATTCGATTAATAAAAAAATGGATATGGGCCATTGACGTCCAGTTGACACTGGAGAATAATTAAGCGTGTTGGGTCGTTAGCTCAGTCGGTAGAGCAGTTGACTCTTAATCAATTGGTCGGGAGTTCGAGCCTCCCACGACCCACCAAATTTTAATAATTAAATCATAGTATTAAGCCACTTTTTCGCAAGTGGCTTTTTTGCATTTTATAGCCAGTGGCGACAAAGTGGCGATAGGGATTTTTGGGCTATATTTTCCCATGTCCTTTAAGCTTTCGTACCACGTACGATTTTATATTGACATTCGTACAAGGTACGAATAAAATATTTTCCATAGACGGCAAGGATGTGTTTTTATGGAATACCTACTTTTTATCGAAACCCCTGTATTTAGTAGAGATCGAGCTGATTTATTAACCGATGATGAATTCAGAAAACTACAGGAGCACTTACTAAAGAATCATGAACAAGGTAGTACCATTAGCGCTACTGGAGGATGTAAGAAAATTCGCTGGCAACGAGAAGGAATGGGAAAAAGTGGCGGAGTAAGAATCATCTACTACACCATCACGAAAACAGGAAGGCTTTATCTTCTTTTGATTTACCCTAAGAATAAAAAAGATGATTTAACCCCAAAAGAGAAAGAAGTACTTAAAGCCATCAGTAACAAATTGCAATAATCAACGCCGCGTAGATACGCGGCAATGTTCATACAACGGAGAAACTATGGACAAAAAACTTTTTGATGATCTGGTTGAAAGCATGAATCAGATGGTAGCGATTGAAAAAGGAGAGCTTTCCGTTCCTGCTGAAAATATTCATCGCCACCGTCTGCCTGATGTAAAAAACCTACGCGAAACCTTTGGGTTAAAACAAAGTGAATTTGCCGAAGCTGTTGGCGTTTCTGCTTCCCTAATTCAAAGTTGGGAGCAGCACCGCCGTATTCCTTCTGGTTCATCACTTAAGCTGCTTAAGATGCTTGAGCGTAATCCTGCGCTGATTAGTGAATTAAGCGCACTTTAATTTTCTTCCTTGCCCTGATGTAAGAAGAGAAAGTAATTTCAATTCCGCATATCTTGTAAGGCCGCATTCCATCTGATTTCTATGATGATATGCGGCTTTATTTTGTGATCCATTCATCCCACATAAAATGGAATTTTTTCTTTAATATCATTACATTAATATTTTCCCCGCGATCCGTTTGCGATCCAAAAACTGGAATTCCCTGAAAATCTTTTCACGCCTTTCAGTTCGGGATTTCTCCCACGCCGGCAGTACTGGCGCGCTCTGGCGATTCGGTTTGCAGGATTTTAAAACTGAAAAAACTTTTTGATCCAAAACGTGCAGGCGGGTGCGGTGTAGTCCGTTTTACGTGGGGTTTACGTTTATTTCGTGGGGATTGCGCAGCGTGGGCGCAACGCAGGAACGTAGATCCAAATTAGCCACGATGGCAACTATGTTAGTAAGCGAATGGCCTGGCGTGCGTTTGGTTGCGTTTTATAAGAATATTAAAAAGGCCACTCCGCGAAGAGTAGCCTTTGGTTGGAGGTATTGCGTTCAAAAATGCAATCTATCACCTAAGCTGAGTTAAGCCGCTGTGAGTATTAATTCATAGCCTAAACTTGATAAAGCCTTTTCTACCGTGTCAATTTTTGTCGCGTGATAAACATCCAGCAGTTGCTTGACGTTCTGCTTTTGAATGCCAACACGACGCCCCAGCTCCGAACGGCTAACACCTGACCTTACCATGGCATTAAGCAAAAGAATTTTAGCCGCAACGCTGGCCGGAATATCAATATAGTGCTCCGTTACCGTATCGCCCGGTAACGGAATTTCCTTACTCTCATCGTCAAAATACATAGAAAAGGCCGTGAGTAGCGCATCATAGCCCATCGCTTTTGCATCGGCCAGGTCATCACCACAGGTCAATGCCTCTGGTATATCAGGGAACGAGACAAACAAGTTAGTTCCGTCTTCTTCAATATTTACTGGATATCGCATAATCATCGTAGTGAGTCGAGTTAGCCCAAGAACCAGCCCCGAAGGGCTGGTTAGTTATTTGAGTTTTAACTGCTTAAGGATTGATAACCTTAATTTTTCGTTAATCTCTTTACCCGGATGTCTTGGCATTGCACTTCTTGCGTCTCCATGGAAGAGTATCAAGTGATTCTTTCCATTCTTGATTATTACCCCTTGAGACTCAAGCCACCGCCTGAACTCACTCTGCTTCACTAATCCTCCATTCTGTTTAACATGGTAAGATAGTAATATTTTTTTATTACTCTGTCAATGTATTTGTAATACTTTTTTATTACCACGGAAAAACAAAAACCCCGCCGAAGCGAGGTTATTTGATAAACAGGCAATCAATTGGTGAGGTTGATTGCGCTGTCTTTAGGTTGATAAGGGGAGTGTCTAGGAGCCAACGGATGAAAGTCTACTGACACCGCCATCATCGTTTTCAACGCGGTAATTGCACGTTGAAAATTAATCCGTACATTTCTAACGTAGAACGCCAATCTTACTTCTTACCCCTCAAAATAGCAATCTCACTCATTCGTAAGATAAGTAATACTTACCCAATCACCGGCGAATACTTCTGTTTCAGCCCGTCCGATCTATAGGCCGTGTTCCTTATCGCACTGGCGTTCTCTGGTGTGCCGGTATTGTGATGGGTATGGGCGGCGGTCAGTTCGGCCAACTCCTTGACCACATCCAGTGTCTCTAACATCAACGTCATCACGTTAAGTTGTTGGCTGCCCACCCAAACCACCGGCGCCACGATCTCTTGTTTGGCTCCGGCAATGCTTTGCTTAAGCATCCCGATTTTCTCAATCAGCTTTTGGCCAACCTCAATATTCGCGTCTTTCTCCACACTGGCAACCAGATTTGATGACGTTGCCATACAGTAATCCCCGTCCGCAATGTGCTGGACAGCGCCCGCCAATAGTGTTGATGTGCCTAAAACTATCGTTTTATCTGTAGCCTGTAGGGTGGTTTCCCGTGCTACCACGGTGCGCCTTTCCGTGTCGGCCTTGATTTCACGGTGCATAGACGATTCATTAATGGTCTGGTCGGTCTGCCTGATCCAACTGCCTTCCTGTGTGACCCGTTGCGAGACTTCCGCCCGCTGCTGCTGCAATTGTTCACCGGGCTTAATATCGGGCAGCGTGTTGCCCTGACTTAAGGTCTGGCGGATAAAGGGCTTGTCAGGTCGGCCGCCCTCGAAAGCAATCTCAACCACGGTGCCAATGGGAGGATACTGGAACATGCCCGACTCAGCGCCTGCCATCGGCAACGGCAACGGGACAGCACGGTAAACTGGCGCGGCGGCGTCCTTACCGTCCGATCCCAGCAATTGCACATCAACCGCATAGCGTGGCCGGAAGGGATCGGCCATATCGCCGCTGGCCGTGTTTTCGGTGTGGGCTTCAATGCGGGCAAATTTGGGCAGGTGCGTGCCCGCCGATAATTCCGGATAAGCGGCATCAACCTGGCGCTGGGCGGGGGTTTTATCCGCGGTCTTCCCGTTGGGCAACCACGTGAGGGTCATATTTTCGTTGTTCAGGTTGACCTTGCAAAGCCGCTGCTGGTTGACCACAAAACCGGGGCGCAGGGATTGGATCATCGGAAGGGTCATCGTATTGCCCGCGGTCTGTTGCTGGCTAAATTCATTGGGGATCTCGACTGGCTTACCCTGAAACATCGAATGCGCCCAACTGCCCAGATAGACCGAACCATCCGGCAATTGGTGCCAGATATAATCGTCAATGGCAAAGACCTGCCCCAGATTTGCCAATAGCTGGTAGCCTGTGCCGTGATGGGTATAGTGCGGGATCGGCTTATCCGTATAAGGCGCCTCCGGTAAGGTGAACGTCAGGCCGCTGTGCGCCTGCAACCAGTCTACTACCTGGCGCAAGGTCGGGTGCTGAAACGAGCACGGCCACGCTTTATCAAACACACCAACCAGCTCACGCACAAACAAGCGCTGATAACCATTCTGGGCAGGCTGTGAACGTTCCACATAGCCCGTAAACCAGCGCAGCACCAAATCGGTATAGCCCACCTCAAGGCGCACCAGTTTTCCGGTGTAATCGGTCGTGGTTTCCGCCGTGATAAAACCCCGGCCACAAGATGAAAGTTCCAGCATGAGATTGGCATCCACCAAATGGATCTCATCACCGGACAGGTAAAGCCGGTTAATCGGTTTCATGATGATGCAGGCCCTATTAAATCGGTCGTGACTCCAATAGTTAGATTGCCCTATAAAGAATAGTATTCCCGTTCGATGAAAGTCCCTATCACCTTATCGTGCATCTCCTCTGATTTGGAATAACCTATCGTCCTTCGATTCAGTCTTTTTAAACGTGTACGTAATGTCAGATTGGTTCTTTCTATACGTTGGGTATAATGTTTTCCAACAATATGTTTTTCTTCAGGCAGTCGGTTG
>NZ_MKGQ01000046.1 GCF_001908105.1 Xenorhabdus eapokensis | reverse complement strand
GTTGCTCAAAGATGTCGATGAATTTTTGGGATCATATTCATCACATCAAAAACCGGGCATGAAAAAAAGGAGTGTAGCGCTATTATGAAATCTTATTTATAATTAAAGAAATTAATATTTTATATTTTTGTTTTTATAATATTTGATTATAAACTGACAAACAAATCAAATAAAATTGAATTAATTAAACTTTAAAGATGTATATCAGCCGTTTAATATCTGTAAAGTACAATTGTTAGAATTTACACGATAATAAAAATAAGGAGATCATATTTTAATTCTATCTCACGAAATTAAAAACACATTAAAATTTAACAACATGGTTAAATTACATAAAAATGCATTTCATATTTTGTTTTATAAATACTCAGTTACCAAAAAGCGGGATATTTCATCTGTCTGCAATATTATTATGAAAGGAAAAGTAAAGTTATGTTGTCATCAAAATATCTGGCTGTTAATCCATCTAATTATATTCTTCATTCCGCTTATATACCCTCATCGAAGCCAGAAACTCAACGAGCTATTCTGGCTGCCAGCTTGGCTGACGGTAAGTCAATTATTAATAATGACTTACGTTGTCTGGAAACCAGTACAATGAAAGAAGCATGTCGCAGTATTGGAGCCAGAATTATTGAGGAACCGAGAAGATTAATTATTTATGGAACTGGTGGTAAAATTAACCCTGGAAAAAAGTCATTGATGCTCTCGGTTCGGGGCTAGTCTTCCGTGTAATAACTGCCCTTACTTGCCACAGTGAAACTCCCGCTGTGATATCGGGTGATGCAACTCTCAGAACTCGTGTGATGGAACCTTTACTGAATTCACTTGTTGAATTGGGTGGAAACATCTCCAGTGTTCATATGAACGGAAAAGCACCTTTCATCAATTGGGGAGGGTATATTGGTGGTGAATGCGAAATCGAAGGAAACATTAGTTCCCAATTTATTACAGCAATTCTTTTCACAGCCCCCCTTGCTAAAAAAAGTACTACAGTGAAAATCAAAGGAGAGATCCTATCATTATCCTATATTCGGCAGACATTAGAAGTTCTTGCAATAGCCGGCATTAAATTTAAGCATAATGAAAATTTCTCCAAAATTACGGTGTTCCCTGGTAAATACAGTCCTGCTGAATATACAATAACAGGCGATTACACTTCGTGTTCTTATCTGGTTGCGGTAGCGACTTTATTTCCATGTGATTTGACACTTAAAAATATCAATAGTAAGAGCTTACAAGGTGAGCAGGCTATTCTGGCATTTGTTAAAGAAATGGGAGTGGAAGTCATTAGAAATGATCAAAAAAACGAAATTAGGTTGATTAATAGAAAAGGTCTACTCACTGGAAACTATGAGTTTAATGTCAGCAACTGCCCTAATATTGTACCTACGTTAGCTTCAATAGGAATATATGTCAATGGCTGTTTCAGAGTTACCGGGGGATCTATAACCCGTCTTCATAAATCACCAAGAATAAAAGCAATGGTAAATGAGTTACTAAAATTGGGTGTTAACATTCAACCCTTGATTATAAATGATGTTTATGACGGCTTCGAAATTCATGGAGCATCATCCTATTCTGGAAATTGTAAACTGTCTAGTTGGGGGGATCATCGTATTTTTATGTCTTTATTTGTAGCGTCATTACGTTGTCAACAGACTAATTACATTGATGGTTATGAAGATGTCCATTGTTCATTCCCTTCTTTCTTTAAAGAGTTTGAGCAACTTGGTATTACATTCAAAGAAATGATTTACCAATCTGAGTCAGCTTATTAATTTTATTGAGGATATCAATATGAATATCACCAAAAAAATGTGCGAACAGGGTTATGTTGTAATACCTGAAATAATAGGCAAAGAAGAGATTAAAACTATCAGAGATTTTTATAAAAAAACCTCTGAAATAAATAATCTTTCAACTCTTCTTCCAACAGAAATATTAAAAAACACTGAAATATTTCATGCTATTTTGAATGATAAAGCAATTACGGCAATCAAGGAGATTTTTGGCAGAACTTTTTCTTTATTCCCTAATTTTACGATTCGGGAAAGTGTTTATATCCCTTGGCACAATGATGCCTATTTTTTACCTGATGAGGTAATAAATCCTGATACACACTTACAATTTATGCAGTGTGCTATCTATTTGCAGGATAATGAGCCTGATCATGGCGGGGGAATAACACTCATCCCCTTTTCTCATCGGCTAGATCAAGCCACTGTGAAAAGTATGTTGAATATTCCACAAGCCTACGAAAAAGTTATCATGAGCAAAGCCGGTGATCTTATTCTCTGGGATAACAGAATAACTCACAGAAGCACTTATCCTGATAAGGCGCCTGATAACACCAAATTAGCTTTACAATGGACAGTCTCTGCTTCAGAACAACATAACGAACCATACCTACAGTACCTTCGGGATCGTGCTCAACATAATATGCATGTTTCAGATTATCTCCCCAAAAGCCCAAAACCTTATTTTGCAGATATGCCTAATGTCCGATACCCGGACTCATTTCATGAGGATTCATTAAAAATAATGAAAAAGCAAAATATACACTTTATAGGGCTATGAACTATGACATATTCAAATGATGGACAGAAAGAAAATGGAGCATCTTATATATTGAGGCAGCTACGCCGATTAGGTGCTTTTCATCTCTTTATGGTACCAGGTAAACTCATTAATGCATTCATGAAATGTTACCCGAAAGATAATGATTCAGTATTAGATATTTTTCCTGTTCCGGTAGTCACCGCCTGCGAAACGGGGGCTGCTTATATGGCAGAAGGATATGCTCGTGTTTCTGACAATTTTGGTATATGTCTAGTCATTGGTGGCCCTGGTGTTACAAATACTCTGACAGGCATAACTTCCGCCTACACAGATAATTTTCCTGTTTTACTCTTAGCTGGTCAAATTTCTTCAGCAATGGAAATGCACAATGTATTACAGGACAGTACCCAATCTGGAATTAACCAACAAGCCATTTTTTCTCCGGTAACTCGCGCAACATTTGAAGTGAAAGCGGGTCAATCAATCAGCCGATTTCTGAGAGAATCACTTCGGGCAATGAAAGGAATTGAAAGGGGTCCTGTGTATCTGGGAGTCAGTAAGGAAATTTTAAATGAATATGATGAAAATCGCCCCGACATTAGTTCAAGCATTGCTGATTCTTGGAAAAATCGTCCGGTCGATATTAATAAAATGTGCTCACCCGAATTTGAAAATTTCATGAGTAAAACCCATAAATGCATCATTCTCGCGGGGTTACGCAGTAAAACACCTGAAACGGCTGATACACTGTTAGCATTTGCAGAAAAGTATCATTTCCCAGTAGCAACAACGCTGAGTGGTAAAGGGATATTTCCAGAAGATCATCCTCTGTCACTCGGTATTTATGGTTATTCAGGGAGTCCCAGAGCGATTGAAGCATTTAAGAATCCAGAGTTGGAAGGTATTATTTTATTGGGCATGGATACCACTCAGTGGAGCACTATGTTATGGTCTCCAGACTTACAGCTTTCAGGTAGAACGGTTCAGGTGGATACTAATCCCGAATATCTTGGTAAATACCTTGATATTACTTGTGGGATCACAGCAAACAGTAGTGCATTCCTGGAAGCTCTTGATGAACATTACCCTAATATTCTCATGAAAGGCCGTTCTAAACGGGAGAAATGGTTACAATACCTCAGTATAATTCCCAAGTATTTCCCTATTGATTTTAGCGCAACAGGCGATGCAACAAGACACCCAGCATCCTATATCAATATCCTCCAGAAACATTTTCCAGAAAATGGAATAGTCAGTGTTGATTCTGGTGCGCACCGATCATTTTTTGGTCATCACTGGATCGCCCGCAGACCTGAAGCGTATATATCAGCAACCACACTTGGCCCTATGGGCTGGAGTATCCCAGCAGGGATAGGAGCCAGCTTTGCTGCTCCAGATAGAAAATGTATGGTTATAACAGGTGATGGTTGTATGTTAATGCAGGGAATGGAGTTAGCCACAGCATCAAAATACCATCGCAATATACTTTTCATTGTCTTTAATAATGCATCTTATGCTGCAAGCTATTTTAATAATAAAGATAACAAAACAGATCTGACAAAAATTCCCGATTATGATTGGTGTCAATTGGCGAGAGGATTAGGGTTAAACTGTTTGTGTGTCAATTCTCCTGATCAATTACAGGAATGCATTGCCGAAATTATGCAACAGAACAGCCCATTCTTGATCGAAATTAAATGTGACAACCAGCACACAACACCAAATAAAGAATATAACAAACGCATAAAAGCGTTCCCACTCGTATGAAAGGTGAAAAAGCATGAAGTCAAAACTTATTATCATCAATTCGTGCGTTATACTGGTATTGGGATTATTTTCTATAGATCTTTATAATCCAGCTCTCCCTATAATAAAAACCGCACTCGCAATTACTGACAATCAGGCACAAAGCCTTGTTGTTTATTATCTCATTGGTTTCGCTGTATCCCAACTTTTTTATGGGCCTCTCTCCGATAAACACGGACGTATTCCTGTCATTGTATTTTCCTTATTATTTTCCGCTATTGGTAATTATCTGACTTCTACGGCTGAATCATTTCACGCATTATCTCTATTCCGGCTTCTGACCGGTATTGGTGCAGGTGGCTGTCCGGTCATTAGCAGAGCTATACTCAGTGATACTTTCCGCGATAAGACGGAATTATCTAAATCACTGGCTATTTTTTCGATGGCATCACAAGTTTCGCCTGCTTTTGCACCAGTCATAGGCGGGTATATTACAGAATATCTGCCGTGGAAGTTTAATTTTATAGCCCTTACCATAATGATGCTGATAGGTGCATTTTTTGTAAAAATGACGTTGCCGGAAACATCACCGATGAAATCAACAGACAATGGCCGAATAACAGGTTTTCGAATTCTGTTATCTGACATTAATTTTGTTGTATATAGTGTTGTTTCTGCCGTTTTGTTTGCTATTACCATTGGTTATTTTACTGCCAGCCCTTTCGTATTCCAGACACAATTTGAATTATCTTCATCACAGAATGGATATCTGTTTATGGTTTATTCTGCTGGGATCGTCATAGGTTCGTTGCTGACAAAAAAATGGTTGTCACATTCCACACCTGAAAGAATTCTGAAAGTTTCACTCCCGTTATTAGTATTGTTTACAGCGATGGCGCTCATTTTTATTTATTTTACTCAGATATTGTCGATTGAATTTATCATTATTTATAGTTTTGCGGTAGGGCTAGGGTGTGGACTGTCTTCTCCATTATTACTTGGGATAAGTTTGCATGGACATCCAAAATTGTCCGGAACAGGCAGTGCGTTACAAGGCGCATTAAAAATGGCCGGGGCAGCCATTGTATTATGGTTTTTCTCTAGTGGGCATACAACAACAGCAACGGGTTTAATGTGGGGACTTTTCATTCTTGCCTTGATTTGTTTTGTTTTCATTACTTTTACCCTGTATAGGGTATCCGAAACAAAAAACCGGCGCTTATAGAGCAACCAACATTGATAATGTTATCTTCACTGTCACACTAACGGAGAGAATATGGATCTTGGAATCGCGGGTCGCTGGGCTGTCATATGTGCAGCCAGCGAAGGTTTAGGATTTGCTTGCGCTGCTGCACTAGTGGCAGAAGGTGTAAATGTTGTTATTAACGCACGAAGATCTGAACAACTGAAAGTGGCGGCACAACAGCTTCAAAATATAAATTCTGCTATATCCGTAAAATGGGTATCAGGTGATATAACACAATCAGAAATTCAGGATACTGTGCTGAATACACCACCTGTGGTGGATATCCTTGTCACAAATGCGGGGGGGCCACCAACAGGCATTTATTCCGACTGGACTCGTGAAATATGGTATCAGGCCATTAATACTAATATGCTTACTCCAATCAGCCTGATTCAGGCTGTCATGGATAAAATGGTTAATCGCTGTTTTGGGCGTATTATCAATATTACTTCTGGAACAGTGAAAGCGCCTCAAAGTGAGCTGGGATTATCAAACGGAGCACGAGGGGGGCTAACAACTTTCATTAGTGGTCTGGCAAAATCTCATGCGCTGATGAGTAATAATGTTACCATAAATAATCTATTACCTGGCGCTTTCGATACCCATCGTCTGAGACAAACATTTGTACAAAAAGCGTCAAGATGCGGAGATTCGCCGGAAAGTATGGCAATACAACGAAGCCAGAAAATCCCGGCTGGACGGTTTGGTACTCCCGAAGAATTTGGTGCGTATTGTGCTTTTTTGTGTAGTAATTATGCAAGTTATATAACGGGACAAAACATCCTTATTGATGGTGGTGCCTATTCCGGTGTTTTTTAAGGCGCATCCTTCTATATCCCATCATCAAGCAAAATTTGACCCCGCTCGATTCAATCGATAAAGTATTTAATTGTTATCAATGATCCATAGCCTGCAAGGATCAGCATTAAGCGGCGAAACAAAACTCCCGTAGCCTGAAAGGGAGAGCAAAATTTGCGGTACATCTGCACACTTTTGGAAGCAGATATCGTCGAAAAAATAACCCAGTGTATCGATGATGAAAGTTTCCCGGTTTCTTTATGCACCGGCTTATCACACACGTTGAGCAGTCCCCCCTGCCACGTTCGCTATAACAATTTTACTCTGTGCGATTTTCATCCACGCCTTGACTAACGTACAATAAACGTCCCGAAAACTGCGCGGCGTCACTTGTGTTTAAGCGAAGCGATTACCAAGTGACGCTGCCAAGCGTCAACGTCCAGAGCACGTACAGTCTGGCTTTGCGAACAATTAGAACCCGTTTTACTCAGTGTCACCACTTTTCATTGGCATTTTTCTGCCTTAATTCACTTATTTCGTTTATTTTTCACCCTCTGCCTTGTAACAGGCCGATGCATTAAAGAAAGGAGAGATCACACGTCACGAATAATGAGGCGTTCATCCTGAGTTAATCAGGCACTGAACGGGGAGTACTCCACCGCCGTGCAGAGCACGTAGCGAACTCCTGCAAAAACTTACCGAAACCCTCGCCCTGTATACACATTATCTGACGTACCACGGAACGGTGAACCTAACCGACACGCAGGGAAAATGTTTCAAAATGAGTAAAATTAGTCTGAAAATCACAGGGGAAATACGGATAGCGAAGCGATCACGAACGAGAACAAACAACAAAGATTGATTTAGCCGTCCGTGTTCTTCCCTGAGTTTGTGCGCTTTTGAGAGGAGTTATAGCCGTTAAACTTAGTCGTTCAGTTATTGAGTTAGATAAAACAATCAGTTAAAGTATTCCCGCCATTAGCACAATCTAATGGTCAAGGTTTAGCAGCCTTGTGCGCTTATACACTGGTAAGATGTTTTACCAGTGTGCCTGCATTCGCCTTTTCTATGGCGATTCAGGTGGGGGAGACTCACGTCTCGCCGGAGTAAGCGCCGGTCTGCTAACCCTGTCTGAATCGCCACCATCAATATTAATTAATGGAAGGGGTAGCAGGAATGAATAACAACGTTAGGAATGATTGGCATCAGGCCGATATCATCGCCGCATTACGGAAACGTGGTACAACCTTAGCGGCGGTTTCCCGCGAAGCAGGACTCAGTTCATCAACATTAGCAAATGCATTCAGCAGACCGTGGCCGAAAGGTGAATGGATCATTGCAGATTACCTTGGCATCCATCCCTCAGAGATCTGGCCCAGCCGTTATTTCGATTCTTATACTGGTGAATTATTAGAAAGGAAAGCCCGCTCTAAGCCACAGGAATAACCCGCTGTAATTTGTGATCGATGTCGTAAAAATGAATATTTTTTATATCAAGCCCTGAGATCAAAATGGCAGCCCAATTTGACCATTTTTAACCCTCACGGCTTTTTTGCTTTAAGATGATTTAAAAATACACAACTAATGATATAAATAAGCAAAATCAGCAAGATAGAAAAGAAAAGGTAAGCAAAAAAATCTGGGGGCATTAAAAGGGGCATAAACGGAATGAAAGATAATAGACTTTATAAATTCAACACGTTATAATGTTTTTCGATTCCGCCTCCGGCACCAAATTTCCATGCGGGTTTGTCGTATATTGTTAAATTCCCTGACAAAAGCGCGAAAAAGAATCAATCGTTAATTAAATGTTAAAGCCTAATCAGTTCAATTTGTACTGTTTAGTTGATAAGAACATTTAAGACAAGATGACAGGGTGGCTGTTTTATCAGTTGCCCTTTTCTTGTTTAAGGTAATGATTTCAGTAATTGATTCTGATGTCAAGTCAGGTATAAACTTCATGGGATGCCGGATCGGTATCAATTATCTTTTCATACTCTCCACTATTGATGCAGGGCGGTTCAATCAATCCCCTCCTCCTGACTGAAACCCGCCCTGTTCTTTTTAATCCGCTTTATTCCTTCTCACCGGCAGGCTCATCAGAACGATCGGTGTACAATCCCAGCTCCCGCTCCAGTGTTTTCCCCGTCACTTCCATATCGAGATCAATGTACTCCATCGTGGTCGCGACATTACGATGCCCCAGTAATCTTTTCACCAACGGCAGGTTCCGATCCGGCGCTTTCATCAGCGTCGTGGCCACGGTATGGCGAAAACGGTGAGGCGAGACGGCAAAATCACACTCCCTGGACAGCCGACGAAAGAAAGAACGGAGCTGTTGTTTTTCCCGATTGATATCATATTGGTAACGGGAAAGCCGGCTGGGGTGCGGCACACTTAACCGGCTGAGATCGAAAATTGGATCGTGGCCTTCAGCACCGGCAGCCATCGCCCTTGCCACGAGTTGTGCCAGCCAGGGTTTGAGTTGCGGAATAATCGGTATCTCCCATTCGCTGTGGTTTTTACTGCCTTCCAGCCCCAGTTCAATATAATTGCTTTCCAGATTAATATCCCGCAGCCGCAGGTGCAGTAACTGGTTCTGGCGCATCCCCGTAAAGCGCAATGTCGCCAGCACGGTTGACCAATACCAGGTTGGGTACAGCGCACACCGCCCTCCCCGTGGCATCACGTCGGTTCTTTCTTCTTCCGCAAACTTCCCCATCAACAGGTTAATACGGGTTATCTGCGACTGACTCAAAATCTTCTTCTTTTTCTTCTCTTTTTTAACCACGGCGTGGTTAAACGGGTTTTCGGTGTGGGGCAGCAATTTTTGCGCCATACCGAAATTAAAAATCGCCCGCAGGTGGGCTACCTTATTGTTCCAGGTATGGCTCGACTGCTTTTTTTCCACCAGAAGATGGCGCCGCCACCGCAACACATCCCGATGAGTGATCTGCGCCGGTGATACCGCTTCCCCCATAAACCGGATAAAACCCCGTGTGACCTTACGATAACTCCATTCGGTATCCGGTCGCAGGATATGTGAAAAAAAGTACTCTTCTAATAGCGCTTCCCAACTGAGGGGTTCTGCTGTGTGCAACATATTATTTTTTCCTCGGCTCATCCTGCCGTTTCCTGTCCAAAAACAATTCGCGGCAATAAAATAAAAATAACTGTTTAAATTATTTATCTTTAAATGATGAATGCTGGTGACTGTCAGGGGCAATACTTTCTTTCTCCCGTTTTGACCATTTGGTCAGTTTCGAGGCGGGGGGGTGACTTTTTCCCTGATTTTGCGGCGAAGATCCATCAGGTGACTGAAATAAGGATAATAATGTCAGGGTATCATCAGACACGGATGGCGGTGGGGCTGTGATTTCACTGACAGGCGGCGTGGGTCTCGTTTCCGGTACCGGATTGTATTCGGAAGAGCACGCCGCCTCCTTCGCCGGAGATGGAGAAACTTCCTGTTTCCCCCGCAAAGGGGAATGAACCTGCCCGGCAGCGTCCTGAAGCAAGGTATCTATCAGCGGAACAGTGGAGGGACCCCCATTGAGATGCTGCATCAGACAATGCCAGACTGCCGGTACACTCACCAGCCACATCATGGCTTTTTCTGGTAACAAACAGGCAGCCAGCAACACTTCCTGCGGAACCGACGGTATGTTCTCCGGTGCGCGAAAACGGAAACGAAACGGTTTATCGGGGATACCCATGCCCGGTTGCCAGACATGCCCGTCTTCCAGTTCCCCTTCGAGCTGTCGCAATAACGGCAGGTGGTAAAACAACGCCGCCCAGAACACGACGGCCTGCCATAGCAAGCTCTGGGTCGCCTGCGTTTCCGGTGCCGCCCCCGGTGGTAACAGATGCCCTTTCGCCAGCCGCACGGCACAGGTGGTAAATTGCAGCGTCAGGTCGGCAAATCCCCCTGCCCCTGACCAGTCACCTTCCGGTGTGGCGGGTATTTGCTGGACACTGCCCAGCAATTGCTTCACCGGTGCAAGATAGAAACGCTGATACAGCCCTTCCGGCAAGGCACTGTTTTGCCATAATTGCTGAAGACACTGGCGGCGCAGGGGCGTTGCCAGTAACTCGTCAGCCGATTGCGGCCGGAAATAGCCCCGGCTGTCACGAATAGCGGCCGGTTGTTGCTCGGGGGATTTTTGCGGTGTGGCAGACTGGCGGACAAAATGCGATTTAAAACGCGCAAACATGGTCTTTCCTCTTTCGGTTCAAATTGGGTTCAGTGTCGGTGGATCCCAATCGGAAACAAGGGAAAACTCTTTTTGCGGAAATGAAAATTAAACTGACCCGATTCATCCATAGATTCACTTATCGGATCACCTTAATTTTTACTATAAATCAATGTATTAACACTACTCAAAAGTAAGAAAGCGCCCCGAAAGGCGCATGAGAACAATAGAATAGATACTGAGAAAAATTCAGGCTGCCTGTGGCTGTTGATGCTCCCGTAAACGGTTCGACCAGTTACCCAGATAATGTGCCGGTGTATAGCGGGTTCGCTGACTGCCGCCATCATGCAGGGCATTGCCAATGGTGACCGCGGCCGGAATGCCGGTCAGGGCAAGCTGGATGTAGGCCATCACCGCGGCCAGCGGATCAATATCAATCGCTGAGACCCACAGACTGCATAACGGATCATGCCCCTGCGCTCTCAGGACGTCGGCAGCGGCCAGCGTCATACAACCCGCCCCACAGGCCGGCTCGTACAGGGTGACAAAGGGTTTCTCCTGCAAGCGTGCAGAGACATCCTGCAACTGCATCTCCGCCATCATTCTGGCCACGCACCAGGGGGTAAAAAACTGGTTGAGGTCTTTATCACCCAATCCCAGCTGCATAAACACACTGCCCAGAAAATCACCGGGTTCCTGCACCAGTCCCAGCACGGTACAGGAAAAGAGTTCTACAATCCGGTCAACATCCTCCCGTTCGTACTTATTGATGGTTTTCAGGTAATACTGCTCCAGCGCCCCACAATAATGGTATTTATTGTGAATGGCGGCCATCGCACAATTGCAAAAGTCCTGAAAAACCTGATAACGACGGTGGTCACGTGCCGTCTGGTTAAACAAAGAAATAAAGGCTTTCTGATAATCGGGTTGAGATGCCATCACCTGTTTTCCCTGAAGAACAAAAAAAGAAAAAGGAAAACGCGTCCCGAAAGGGGAACGTGCTTCCCCATTCGGTTGGTATAGTTTAAATAAGCAATGCGTTACTGCCCAACGGCAATGGCCGGCACAGGCAGGTTCACCGCCCGCTTGTCATCGTTGACCAGATAAAGCGCAGGCCGGTTCTCCCGTCCTGACAGCCCGTTGCCACTGTCCACATGCTCGCCCTGGTCATAGCAATCGTAACCTTTGAGGCTTCCTGACGGTTCGCTGTACCCGTGGCGGATTTCACAGTCAAACACCGATGACAGCTCGCCCATCAGTTCGGCCGAAGGCGGTGCCCAGGGGGAATCAAAGCGCACGGTCAGGCTGCTGACATGCCGGCGCTCCCAGCGGACATGGTGACCCAACGGCCATTCCATACCGTATTGCGCGTCGTAAAACTGCGCCGGAGTCGCGATGCCTTTGAGCAAGCCACTGTTGCCGTTAATCTCGGTGGCAAGGCGGGTCGGCATTATCATCAGCATATCGCAGGGCTGCGCCGATCCCGGGTAAGTGTTCAGCTTATCCCAGCACGCGCCGATATCGATAGTTTCAGACCAGCCCACCATGCCAAACCAGTCGGTATACTGGCGGGTCAGGAGACGGGTGATAATGTCACGCGCCGGTGCCGGTACGCTTTCCCAACGCAACAGGCTGAGACAGGACTGGCGGTACAGGTTATCGGTCCGTTTAATGTTGTCGCTGTTTAACGGCACATTATCCTGCAACAACTTAAGCCACTGTTCAAAAGCCAGGTTCTGTGCCGTCGGCGCCGCCGTGCCGCACACCAGTGCCGGGTAAGGCGCATAGGTTTGCGGTTTAGTCGGTTTCAGTATCCCCGCACAGCCGGCCAGAAACAGCCGCAGGCTTTGCTGTACCGCCTGGCGGTAACGGGGGGTTTCTTCCCCGCAGACCCATTGTTGCATTACGTCAATACACACCGACTTACCGGTGATGTCCAGTTGATTAGTATACCATTCTGCCATGGTCAGGTTCCTCATTGGATGAATCAGCATAAACCGGAGGAACCGCGCCATCAGGGCACAGCTCCCCCGATGGGTGATTGAAAAATAGGTTATTTGGGCTGTGACCCGGTGTCCTGACTGAGCAGCGTTTCGGTAATACCGCTGTCGAAAATCGCCCTCAGTTCATCATGAATACCCAGATACGGTGTACTGCTCTGGATACCCTGCGCATTCAGCCGGGTTAAATCGTATTTATCCACCAACGCGTTGATGGCTTCAAAGGGCTGGACGCCACTGGCCATCAGTTCAGCCACCGTGTCAGCGTCACACAGGGCCGTATCATTCAGGTTCAGGCCAAAATGCCGTTTCAGCAGCGTGCCGGCAATCACCTGCCAGACGGTTAAACGTAAAGGTGCCATAGTAATATCTCCCACGTTAAATACTGACTGTCGTGCTGTGCCGGAGAATATCCTGCACTTCACGGCACTGTTGATAACGGGGCGAAACCCCATGCAGCGACAGTAAGTGCGCCTCATGCCACAGTGCACTGGCAGCCTGCATATTCTGCCAGCCCTGCTCAAATACCGCCGACTGACACAACTGCTGTTGCCGTTGTACCAGTGACAGGCGCTCTGAGGCCAGCGTCACCGGCTGTGCCCAGACAATCTCGTCATAAAACCGGCCACCGAGCACCTTTCTGTCCCCGGCGTCATAAATCATGACGGTCAGCGGAAAAAACACACACGCCGCCTGACCGGATGGAGTCTCCGGCACCGGCCAGTCCCCCAGTAAATGGATAACCTTCAGCCGCTGCACCACTTCCATAACCGAGAAAGCTTCGCACACCGTCAGGGTTTCCGCCCGCAGAGACGGGGGCATTTGTGGGGGTTGTATCAGGCCGGTGACCTGGGCAGTAAAAATATCTTCACGTAAGGCCGGGTTGGTTTCAGCCGGCACGGGCAGAAAAATCGGGTTCATCGGTATTTCCTTGATTGAATGTCAAATAAAGAAAACACCCGCCCGATGCCGGGAAGGTGTTTTCGGCTCCCTGGCCAGGCGCTTAAGAAAAGAGCAGGGTTAACAGCGACATAGGCCGATAACCTCAATGATGATGATTTTGATTTTCGATTAATGACGGGCTGATAAAGTCCTCGTGGAATCTCAATGTCATGACTGATTCTATCAGGCCGTTTTCCGGATGTTGCTTCGCATATTCCCGCAATTCGCGAAACCGACAGGCATCCGCATTCAGCTCATTCAGCGCGGCGATACGGGCAAGCACGATTGACGTCACCGCCAGCCCGAAGGCATCGGCTGAGAGTGTCACCGTTAACTGCGTGTCCGACAGGTAAACCGGATAGTTTTTCGCTGAGGTTGGCACCATATAGGCCAGCGACTCAGACACCTGCCGGCCTGTCCATTGTTCATACGGGTCATTTTTGCATAACGTTGAAGCGGTATTGACAATCAGAAACCCCAGAAACAACCGCTCCAGCGATTTTTTACCGGGAAATGCCGCGGACAGCGCGGGACTGTCCAGCATGATAAGGTCACCTTCTTGCATGATGTTCTCCTGTAAATAAAAAAGACGGAGAACACCCTGCCCGATGGGAAAGGAATTCCCCGTCGGGTGACTGGCATTGTGCCAGGGTAGATTAAATTATCGCCATGCCCCCGCTAAACTTAAAGCCGCCCGGATACACGGGGCCTGGGGGTGTTGCAGCGCATATTCCCGCAAATCACACAACCGTTCAGCGATTTCATCCTGCTTTACCAGTGCCGTCAGATAGCCCAGTACCGTCAGGGTGACCATCAGCCCGAACGTATCTGCTGACACCTCGCTGTTAAAGTCAGTGGTCTCGATTTTGACCCCATACGTGTCAGCACGGGTCGGCACGGCATAGGCAATTTTGTCGGACACTTTCCGGCACTGCCAGGTATCACACCGGTAATCCTCACACAGCGTAACCGCCGCTTTAATGACCGAGTGTTCCAGCAGCCTCAATTCCAGTGGGCTACTTCGCGGAAAGACGTCCGCAAAAGGGGACAATTCAGACGCCGGTACAGCATGCACCGTTGTCCTGGTTTCGTTTTGTTGCATGGTGGACTCCTTTAAAATAACGGAGAACACCTTGCCCGACGGGAAGCATGTTCCCCGTCCGGGTTGACTGGCTGGGTTGCCAGCGTGGATTAAATAACCTTCATCATCAACAAAGATGATATCTGCTTCCAAAGGTGGGCAGATGTACCACACAGTGTGTACTCCCTTGCAGGCTACGGGAGTGTGGGTGTCGCTGCCCGAAGGTGATCCTCACAAGCGACCGGATCATGGATAAGTCTGGCTACGCTAATCAATGAACATATTAAGATCAATAGGTAATTCATTTTCTGATACTGAAAATAATGTCAGAAACGGGATGATCTTATTCACCCTCAATATTCTGGTAATATACCTGCCGGATATAGCGCCCACGCCCATCGCCATGCCCCAAATCCATCGAGACCAGGGCCTGTGCTTCCTGCTCGCTGAAGCCCTGCGCGGTATAATGTTCGCCGGATTGCTGGGCAAAATGGTAGCGCATACTGTGTGGGGCTTTCTTGCCGCTCAGTCCTGCACGTCTGACAATATAGCGGTAACGGTCTATGGCCTGCGTGATCGTCGGCTTATCAATCAGTTTGCCGCCATGCCCAGTCTGCTCGCGTTCCGCATAAGCAATCGCGTGTTGCAGGGCTTCCCGATCCAATATGACCGTTTGTCTTGGACGTCCGCCTTTGGTGCCGAACACCACCCGCACAGAGGTATGCCCGTTTTCCAGCGCTTTTTTCCAGGTCGCTAACGATTTATAGGCTTCGATCGCTTCTTTGGTGCGCAGCCCCAGTACATAAGCCAGTTGCATCACCGCTGCCACTCGCCGGTCTTTTTGTTCCACCTGCTGAAAAATTTCCCGGAACGCGGCCGGTGTCAACGCCGTTTTCGTTCCCTTGCGGCTCGTCTCAGCGATACCCAATGCCCGGTTACTCAGGCGGGCATTATCGGGATCAGCCAGCTTGTGCTTTCCCGCCTGCGCTAAAATGGCTCGCAGCACCGACATTTCATTTTGCAATGTCCGGTGATTAATGTGGTGAGCTTTCCGTTCAGCGATGTAGCGCTCAATATATTTCACCTTCAGGCTATCCATTTGCCGGAGTTTGATGCCATTGTTTTTTAAATAATCAAGGAAATACCGGGCAATCCGCTCACGATCAGCCACTGTCACAAAACTTCCGCCCGCCTGTCGGGCATGAGTAATAAAGGCTTTTCTGAACTGCTCAACCTTTGAACGTGTCGATCCCTGCGCCATTCTCGCCTCTCCTGCTGTTTTGCTTGTGTTTTATTCATTTTTAGTCGTTTTTAAAACAATTCCCTGCGTGTCGGTTCAGGTTCACCGTTCCGTGGTGCGTCAGACAATGTGTAGCAGGGCGGGATTGTGTTGAGTTATTGCAGGAGCTCGCGACGTGCTCAGCACAGCGATGACATGCTCCCCGTTCAGTGCCTGATTTATTCAGGATGAACGCCTCATTATCTTGACGTGATGAATTTCTCCTTAATTTTTACTGCATCAGCCTGCAATCAGGCAGTGGGTTGAAAATCCGATAGGACAATCGTTTATCCATCAGACAACAGGGTGGTTAATAGTCTGTTTTACGTGGTTTCACTGAGTAATGCGGGGTTCAAATCGGCCGTAAAACCAGACCGGATGGGCTATGGACGTTTGCCGCTTTGTGGCGTCACTTGGTAAACGCTGCGCTTTAACACAAGTGACGCCGCGCCGTTTTCGGGACGTTTATCGTGATAAATGCAAAATGCAGGTGAATGTTGTACCGGTTAAAACGGTATCGATTAACGTAAGGCAGAGCCTGTTCTGCTCGGTTATGTATGTGAATAGCCGGTGATGAATACCACCGGGAAACTTTCATCCCCAGACGGAGGGTTAGGTGTCCGGGGATATCTGCTTCCAAAAGTGCGCAGATGTACCGCATTGCATGCACTCCCTTTCAGGCTACAGGAGTTTTTACTTCGCCGCTTAACGCTGATCCTTGCAGGCGTGAGGGATCATGAAATAACAGCAAGATAATAGCGATTGTGTCAGGCGCGGTCAAACTGTGTTTTATGCCGCTTTTTCACGGTGTATTTTCAATCAGTTTGAACAGCAATCTGTCTAAAATAAAGAAAAATATCTTTTCATCGTGTTTATATCAATATTATCTCATCGTGATATTTATTCTTATCACAAATAAACATCTGAGTTGTATTTTAACAAGAATGAAGTATCTATTTTTGTTATGGTGTTTTATTTTAAGATTGGATTGAAAGATGCTGTCATCATTTCAAATAACAATTTTTGTGACCATAATCACGAAATGAAAATGATCATGATTTTCAACACCCTTGATATTTTATTTGTCTTATTAAATCATTATGTTACCAGATAAGCATTGAATCTGCTAACAATAAACCACAGAACAATTAATTAACCATTGATAAAAACATAGTGTATTACACTAATGGCGCAATTATTTTAACTTTTTACGCTGCCATTGTCGTGGCGTTTTTTTATTTCACTTGATTTCATTTGGTTTTCATTTATCCCTTATTTATCATTCCCCCTCATTATTATTTTTCATGAATTAAGCACAATATTCTGGTATCACAGCCTCTTCAAATTATCTCAGGTTTACGGTGTACTGTTGATGCTTTCATCATCACATTTGTCAGAGGCAACGCCGGATGAATTTAAATGTTATGCCCGAGCGTGATGACCGACATCGCTGTCAGGTTATCACGTTATCCGTTATCATCTCAGGGAGACATCTATGTCAGTGAAAAAGCACATCGCAAAACTTCAGCAAGGAAAGGCACTGTTTGGGCAGGGGAAACAAGCCACCCGGATGGCTCAGCAGGCAACCGGGACACTCGTTGGGCACGGACAAGGGTTGGCAAAGAAAGCCGCCAGCGGTCACAGCGCCGCCACCAAAGCCCTGCAAATGCTGAGTGATGGCAAAACCCCAAGCGGCCTGCAATTTACCCTGACGGCGGGCGGGTTACCGCCGCAAACCTTTGTCGTTACCGATTTTACCCTGAATGAACACTTTTCCCAGCCGTTCACGTTGGAGGTGGGGCTGGCGAGTGCCGATCCGGCTATCGACTTTCCGGCCGTACTCGATCGCACCGCCACCCTGACGATCACCCAGGATGGGGCAGAAAGCCGCAGTATCACCGGTATGGTCGCCAGCTTTGAACAGGGTAATACCGGTTTGCACCAGACCACCTACCAGATGAGTATTCGTCCTGACCTGTGGCGCACTACCCTGCGGCAAAACTCGCGTATCTTCCAGCAACGGAACATTACGACCATTATCACCACGATTTTGAAAGAGCACGGTATCCGTGACATCATCTTCAGTCTGCGCCATGCCCACCCGGAGCGGGAATTCTGTGTGCAATATCAGGAAAGTGACTTTGCTTTCCTGCAACGGCTGACCGCAGAAGAAGGCATTTTCTACTTCTTTGAATGCGGCAACGGGCGCAATACGCTGGTGTTTGCCGATGACGCCGGCTCGGTGCCGCCGGGCATTGTCCTGCCCTACCAGCCGGGTGACACCAGT
>NZ_MKGQ01000045.1 GCF_001908105.1 Xenorhabdus eapokensis | reverse complement strand
ACGTTGGGTATTTTTGCCAATTTTAAACAAGGCAAAAGTCAACGCGACTGGCTCCAACAAGCCAAGGTTATAGGGTGTTAAAGTCGAGCATCGCGTTAACAGCTATAAATTATAAGTTCATTTTCAGATCATTCAATCAATAAAAATGATAGGTATATAAAAACAAAAAAACCAACTGGTGAGGTTGGTTTTTTTGCATTCCCCTTAAGCAGGGTATTTATCTTTGAGCTATACGAGGGTGGTAGCCTCAGTTATAGCGCGACATTCCTTAACTGACATCATCAGTCTAATACCTATAGCATAAAATATCAACCTATGGTATGGCGTACAAAACATCACACAAATAAACGATATTCACCCAATCACAGGCGAATATTTCTGTTTCAGTCCATCCGATTCTTGGGCTGTGCCTCTGATGGCGCTGGCGTTCTGTGGAGTGCCCGTGTTGTGATGGGTATGGGCGGCGGTCAGTTCCGCCAGTTCCTTGACCGCTACATTTTTATGCGGTTACTCCGCCCGGCGAGTCTCTATTCCCTTGATGATTCGCTGCGCTGTGTGAATCGTAAAATGGGTTTCGCTACGAAAACGCTCAATATCGTGGAGCAGTACCAGTATATTCTGCAGGATCTAGGCGCGAAAGTGATCGACACTCAGTACATTGTGCCATTGCCTGCCGAGTTCCCGTCTGCGGCGCTTTCCCCTCAAATCCTATTTAATCCTTATGCCAGCCGAAAAGACAAGGGGCTATCCCCTTCCCGTGCAACCGCAGCTCTACAAGCTATCGCCGACGAGTTTCCCGGCCATTCCGTGGGCATTCTTTGCAGCCCTACAACGCTGCACAGCGCACAGCATCTGGAAAGCGCAGTTGCACGCGATAATGTGGCAGTCTTGCGCGATGGGCTAACGCCCGAAAAGGTTGCAGGATATATTTGCCGTGCCCAAGCAGTTGTGAGTGTGGATATCCCCATATGTATGGGAACAGGGCATTATTTTTGGTTTCATGACCTGACTCTTCGGTTTATCCCCATACGTATGGGGAACAGTGTCAGTTATGACACAGGTGCAACCCTGAATCCGGTTTATCCCCATACGTATGGGGAACAGTGCGTATTTTAACGGAGACAGGCAACGATACACGGTTTATCCCCATACGTATGGGGAACAGCAAATAATTATGTTTCTTTCTTTCTTCTAAACCGGTTTATCCCCATACGTATGGGGAACAGCCTACAAAAGGTGGTTCGCAATCAATGGCTTGCGGTTTATCCCCATACGTATGGGGAACAGAATAACCTCGTGTGTATTTGTTTATTATTCAGCGGTTTATCCCCATACGTATGGGGAACAGGTGGTTTTTAGCGGGCGTTCTGGCGGGGATCATCGGTTTATCCCCATACGTATGGGGAACAGATTGTTGCCCCGCCGTTGATGGCAGGCGAAGCCGGTTTATCCCCATACGTATGGGGAACAGCTTCCACCGCTAGCATTATGCAGGGCACTTAACGGTTTATCCCCATACGTATGGGGAACAGATTCGTTCATTAACGGAAAGCGATCCGAATGCCGGTTTATCCCCATACGTATGGGGAACAGGGCGACTATCAAGGCAGAACAAGACTTGAAAAAGGTTTATCCCCATACGTATGGGGAACAGTATACATGGCATCCTGAACGTGATAGCGAAATTCGGTTTATCCCCATACGTATGGGGAACAGAATTGGGAAAATCTGGAGCTAGAGCCTGATCGACGGTTTATCCCCATACGTATGGGGAACAGCTATCTGAATCTTTTTTAAATCCAATTGAAAACGGTTTATCCCCATACGTATGGGGAACAGGCCTTGATGTACAGACAAATAATGGACTGCGACGGTTTATCCCCATACGTATGGGGAACAGGGTATCAACTGGCTCACGACCGTGACGCAGTTCGGTTTATCCCCATACGTATGGGGAACAGGTCGTGCAGCAGTGATTGACCGTTGGTTTGCGCGGTTTATCCCCATACGTATGGGGAACAGTGGGTAAATTTCTGAGTTCTTTCAGGCACTCCCGGTTTATCCCCATACGTATGGGGAACAGGAAATTAATTTACCCACAAGTCGCATAACCTCCGGTTTATCCCCATACGTATGGGGAACAGTTAATTACGGTCGTGGTCATTGGCTCTGTCCTCGGTTTATCCCCATACGTATGGGGAACAGTTTTTTGTCATTAATTTATTAATGATGTGACCCGGTTTATCCCCATACGTATGGGGAACAGCAACGGCACGAATGACTCACTTCACCTTTTCCCGGTTTATCCCCATACGTATGGGGAACAGTCTAAAGATATCAGCATACCAACTCGCATTTGCGGTTTATCCCCATACGTATGGGGAACAGGCTAATTATATCCATTTATTTTTAAAGAACTTTTTTGATAGAAAAAATTCTACCACGTTTTTTACTTAAAAATCGCATTTAATTAAATATAAAAATATTTGTTTTTCAATATGTTAAAAAACCAAAGCTCAAACCATCTCAATCTACCGAAATTCCTTATACGAAACATTTTTGCTATGAGTAGCATCTCTAAAACTTTGCTCTATCTCATAAAAATCGATGCCAAGATATTCAATATACGTTGATACACTCAACGTATCAGAGAGACATAATCCCAAGTAAAAACCATAAAAAAATAATCACCTCAGCAAGCATCAACCAACTTCACCGCCTCCCGCGCCAATTTACCCACCTTTTTCCACTCCTTATCTCGGATCAACTGTGGGCTCACCATCCATGATCCACCACATGCCACAATTTGTGGGATAGCCAGATAATTGCGAATGTTCTCAACACTGATCCCACCAGTTGGCATGACCTTTAACTGTGGGTACGGGGCAAGTAGCGCTTTAATCATCGCAATTCCACCCGAGGGTTCGGCGGGGAAGAATTTAACAAACTCGATGCCTAATTCCAGCGCCTGTTCAATTGTGCTGGCATTATTCACGCCGGGAATGATAGGGATACCAATTTGCTGGCACGCCTGTACGGTGTTTGGATTAAGCCCTGGTGAGACGACAAACTCTGCCCCTGCCGCTTTTGCCTGACGAACATGTTCACGATGAAGCACGGTGCCTGCCCCGATCAACATATCTGGCCGTTCAGCTTTCAGCAGGCTAATTGCTTCGGTGGCACTCTCGGTACGAAATGTGATTTCAGCTACAGGCAGGCCGTTGTCGGCTAATGCGTGACCAAGAGGAATGATATCTCTGGCCTCTTCAATAGCTATCACAGGCACAATTTTAATCTGACGCAGACGTATCATTATCTCTTGCATTTTCATCCTCTCCAATTTCGTTCGAATTTAAAAAACGGGCGATAACCCCTTGTGTCACAGCTTGCGGAACAATCGCACCTTTATGCTGGATCACAACCCCTGCGAGCTGATGCCCCATTAATGCAGCGTCATGAATAGATTTTCCATGTAACCACCCCGCGATAAACCCCGCATTAAACGCATCGCCTGCCGACGTGGTATCAACGACAGATGTAACAGCTTGAGTTTCAATATGTAGTGTGGCATCGCAGCCGCTTAAGTCACGATAAAAACAACCCCGTTCACCCGCTTTGATAATGGCTTGTTTAACCCCCATGCTTTTCAGGCGATGAAAACTGTCCTCCATTGACATATCTCCCCAGAGATTCGCTTCATCATCGTCAGTGACTAACGCAATATCCGTGATAGCATACATTTGCTGATAACACGCACGGGCTTGGGCTGCGTTTTCCCATAAAGCCGGACGATAATTACTGTCAAAGAAAATCACCTTCCCGTCAGCAGACAACTGTTTCAAATCAATGAGCAGCCGTTGGCGATCATTTTCCGGCAAAATCGCCAGACTGATCCCGCTGAGATAAAGTACATCCATGCTCTGCAATTGCTGGCGCACTATGGAATAAGCAGGATGACGCAAGAGATAACGCGCCGCTGAGTCATTACGCCAGTAAAGAAACGTGCGCTCACCTTTTTCATCAAGTTGGATCAGGTATAAACCGGACTGGTGTGCGTTATCACGCAATACTAACGACGTATTAATGCCTTCTTGCTGCCAGCGTGAGATCATACCTTCGCTCAAGGCGTCCGTTCCCATCGCCGTGACAAAATGGACATCAAACTTATCGCCGCCAGCGCGAGCCAGATAAACCGCACTATTAAGTACATCACCGCCATAGCTTTGTGTCATGACACCAAATGGGATGCCATTTAGCTCGATCATACTTTCGCCAATCAGGCCAATTTTCCGCATCTGCATTCTTTAATCCTTTATGGCCTGAAAATAACGTTCAGCATTATTGAAGCAGATATCCTGAACTATCTGCCCCAGCATTTTTTCATCATCGGGGATTTCACCATTTTCGACCCATTTCCCCAGCATATTGCAGAGAATGCGCCGAAAATATTCATGACGGGTGTAGGATAAGAAACTGCGTGAATCTGTCAGCATACCGACAAATTGGCTTAACAACCCTAATTGCGAGAGTTGCTCTAATTGACGCTGCATACCGTCTTTTTGATCGTTAAACCACCAGCCCGATCCAAATTGGATTTTGCCGCCGATACTTTTCCCGCCTTGTGCAAGGCTTCCGCCCTGAAAGTTGCCCGTCATAGTGGCGATCACTTCATTATCACGAGGGTTTAAGCAATAGAGAATGGTCTTCGACAATGCACCGGTTTTATCTATCTCATCCAACAAGCGAGATAATGGGTAAGCGATAGGATTATCGCCAATGGAATCAAAGCCGCTGTCTGCCCCTAACAGATTAAACATCCGTGTGTTGTTATTACGTAAAGCACCAATATGCATCTGCATGACCCAGCCGCGCTTTGCATACTGCTTACCTAACCAAACCAGCACCGCTGTTGTGAATTGTGCGATTTCTAATTCGCTAAGTGGTTGCCCCTGCCTGCGCTTTTGCAAAATAATATCTAACACTTTTTCGTCAGGTATCGGCGCATAACGCATATGTTCAATGCCATGATCCGATGCCACACAACCGTGATCCTGAAAGTGTGCAAGGCGGCGCTCTAATGCCTGCAATAAATCAGCAAAACACCCGATAGCGACATCTGCGACTTCCCCTAATTGTTCGAGATAGTCACAAAAATCCGGTAATTCAATTTTGAAGACTTTGTCCGGACGCCAGCTTGGTAACACTTTGATGGTGAAATCTTTATCTTTGGCGAGCTGTTGATGGTATTCGAGAGAATCAATGGGATCATCCGTTGTTCCCACCATTCGTACCTGCATTTGCTGCATAATGCCACGGGCAGAAAATTCACTTTGAGAGAGTTTTTCGTTCGCCTCATGCCAGATAGCCTCTGCGGTGTCAGGTGCAAATAATTTTCCGCTAATACCAAATGGACGCCGCAATTCCAGATGTGTCCAGTGATAAAGTGGATTGCCGATCGTCAGGGGAACCGTTTTCGCCCAGGCAAGATATTTTTGGTAATCACTGCTTTCAGTACCGGTAATCAGAGCCTCTTCAATCCCTGCCGCACGCATCGCCCGCCACTTATAATGATCACCCTGCAACCAAATTTGACCAAGATTGGGGAAACGGCGGTTTTGCGCAATCTCTTTTGGATTGAGATGACAGTGATAATCATAAATCGGCATTAACGCTGCGTAATCATGATAAAGGCGGCGAGCAACGTCATTATTTAACAGGAAATCTTCACACATAAAGGTTTTCATTATGTTTTCCTCTATGATCAAAGAGCCGCAACCGCCTGGCGGGCGCCAACGGTTAGTAAGTTTTGGTAGGCTTGGGTAACGTTATCGACAAAGTCACGGTTTTTGCCTAATTTTTTACCGAAGATCGATTCAATGGCCAGTAACGCTTCCACCACAGCGACAGAATGACCATATTCCGCATAAATCGCCGCAAAAGTCGCTTTTAATGGATCACGCACATCAATGGGTTGGCCTTGTTCATCCACACCACTGATATAACGCATCCAACCCGCCACACCGAGCGCTAAATGGCGATAATCACTTCCCTGCACAAGGTGCCATTCAATGGAATCAAGCATGCGTTGTGGTAATTTCTGGCTGCCATCCATCGCAATTTGCCATGTCTGATGTTTTAACGCCGGATTGGTGAACCGTTCGATTAAGTTATCCGCATAAGCGACTAAGTCGGTATCTTCTGGCATCGACAGGGTTGGGGCTTGTTCATCCAGCATCAGTGCGTACACTGCCCGACGATAATCGGCATTTGTCATCGTATCGGAGATATGGGCATAGCCGCCCAAATACCCCAGGTAGGCCAGAAAGGAATGAGCGCCATTTAACATGCGCAACTTCATCATTTCAAATGGCGCCACATCGTCCACAAATTGTGCACCCGCCAGATCCCAATCTGGACGCCCATTGACAAAGTTATCTTCAATCACCCATTGACGGAAAGGTTCGCAGGCAATGGCACAGGGATCTTCCACGCCCAGCCATTGGGCAATTTCGGTTAACGTTTCTGGTGTCGCTGCCGGCACAATACGATCCACCATCGTGCAGGGAAACGTCACCTGATTTTCTATCCATTGCGCTAATTTTTCGTCCTGCAAACGCGCCAGACTCAATACGGCTTCACGGGCAACATGTCCATTTTCCCGCACGTTATCGCACGACAAAATCGTTACCGCAGGCAGGCTTCGTTCAAAACGCAATTTTAATGCCGCAGTCATGTACCCGATGGCTGATCTTGGCACAGCGGGATTAGCAATATCTTTAATAATCAAAACATTATTTGGATCTAAATGCCCTGTTGCGGCATCGGTACAATAGCCTTTTTCGGTGATGGTCAAAGAGATGATGGCGACATCCGGATGCGCCATTTTTTCAATAATCGCCTGAACACCATCAATTAATGGGTGCATCCCTTCTTTCATCGAACCAATAATTTTTAATGTGACCTCCTCTCTCCCTTTCTCTGCGACGTGATAGCGCATGGACTGTTTTTTCAGATTTTCAATCAGTGAAGTATCGTTTAGCATCAGATTAACTTCACAAAATCCCCAATCACTGTCTGTTTGTTCTAATACATGATGCGTATAAAGTGCCTGATGCGCCCGATGAAACGCACCGCAGCCTAAATGCACCATACGGGAAGTCAAACGTTCGGTTGTCCAGCGAGGGTATTGGACAGACGTTATCGCACTGACAAGATTTTTTTTCATAATCGACTCACAAATAAGTGGCAATGAGTGACATTCATTCACTCCCCTGTAGGGTTCAAGTCCAGAAACTATTTTGGGAAAAATGCACGATGAATGCCCAACTCAAGGCCACGAATTTCAGCCAGCCCTTTCAGGCGGCCAATTGCTGAATAGCCGGGATTCGTTTTCTTTTTTAAATCATCAAGTATTTGATGACCATGATCAGGCCGCATTGGAATCAGGTGATTTTCACCCGCTGCCAATCGGCGATGTTCTTCTTCTGCGACCGCTTTGATCACTTCATACATATCCACATCACCGGCAAGATGCGCCGCTTCGTGGAACGTGGAGGGATTTTCTTCCCGTAGGGTTGAGCGCAAATGGAGGAAATAGATACGGGAGCCAAATGATTTGATCATCTGCACCAAATCATTATCCGCCCGCACACCATAAGATCCGGTGCACATCGTATAACCATTGGCATGACTGTCTACCGTTTCGGCTATCCAACGCATATCCTCTATGGTAGAAACTATGCGTGGCAGGCCTAAGATCTCACGTGGGGGATCATCCGGATGAACAGCCATTTTGATACCGAGTTCTTCCGCAACCGGAATGATCTGTTGCAGGAAATAAGCAAAATGCTCACGCAATTTGGCCTTATCAATATCGGTATAACGTTTTAGGTGTTGGCGAAATTGTTCTAAGGTATAGCCTTCCTCTGCCCCCGGAAGACCAGCAATGATCGTGTTTGTTAGTTTTTGTTTTTCTTCTTCTGTCATTGCAGCGAAGCGTGATTGTGCTTGCACAATTTCATCATCGGAATACGCTTTTTCTGCATCACGACGTTGCAAAATGTGGATATCAAAAACAGCAAATGCGATTTGATCAAAACGCAGCGCTTTTGAACCATCAGGTAATTCATATTCGAGATCTGTACGCGTCCAATCCAGAACCGGCATAAAGTTGTAGCATATTGTTTTGATCCCGCAGGCAGCGAGGTTACGCAAGGTTTGTTGATAGTTTGCAATCCAGTGATCATACTCCCCAGTCTGCGTTTTGATATCTTCATGAATGGGAACACTCTCTACGACTGTCCATTCAAGTTGATTAGCTTCAATCAGTGCCTTACGTTGCTCTATCTCTTCGAGCGTCCAGACTTCACCATTAGGCATATGGTGCAACGCCGTCACAACCCCTGTTGCTCCAGCCTGACGGATATCCGCTAATGAAACCGGATCTCCAGGCCCATACCAACGCCAAGTTTGTTTCATAATTCCCCCTATAACTAATTCAAAACTAATTCAGGTAACCATAAACTCAATTGCGGCAGATATGTCACCAGCGCTAGCGCCGAGATCAGCGCAACATACATCGGCAACAGTGGCTTCAGTACCTTATCAATACTCACATCCCCTACCGAGCAACCCACAAATAAAGCGCTGCCGACGGGAGGGGTACAAATTCCAATAGCCAAATTAAATGTCATGATGATGCCAAAATGCACCGGATCGATACCCATGCTCATTGCAACGGGTAAGAAAATTGGCGTGAAGATCAAAATGGCCGGAGTCATATCCATAAAGATCCCCACGATCAGCAAGATGATATTGATGACCAGCAGGATAGTCAGTGGATTATCAGAAACTGCCATCAATGCATCCGCAATCAGATACGGCAGATCAGCATTGGCCATCGCCCAAGACATTCCCATTGATACGCCAATCAACAGTAAGACAATCGATGTGGTCACGGCTGAATCAAGGATAATTTTGGGCAGTTGTTTGACACTCACTTCACGATAAACAATCACTGCAAGAATAAAACTGTAGAGCACCGCAATGGCTGATGCTTCTGTCGCTGTGAAGATCCCCGCAATAATCCCGCCCATAATGACTACAATCAGCATTAATGACGGGATGGCTTTCCACGCTGTATCCAAAAACTCGCGCCATGTTGGCCGAGGTGCAACGGGATAACGCTTCCTTTTGGCAATAATGGCAGACACAATCATGAGTGAAACTCCCATCATAATGCCGGGGATATAACCCGCCAAGAACAAGGCCGCAATTGATGTCCCCCCTGAAACTAACGAGTACACAATCAAGGTATTGCTGGGTGGGATCAGTAAACCAGAAGGGCAAGAAGCGATGTTTACGGCAGCAGACAACCCAGAGTCGTATCCTTCTTTTCTCTGCATCGGCGCCATTGTCCCCCCGACCGCGGCGGCAGATGCCACTGCCGAGCCGGAAATTGCCCCGAACAGCATGTTCGCCATGATATTGACGTGCATTAATGATCCCGGCAAACGGCCGCCAATCATTTTAGCCAGATTGATCAAACGTGCAGCTATCCCGCCCTGATTCATCATATTTCCGGCCAGAATAAAGAACGGGATCGCCAATAAAGAGAAGTTATCGACTCCCGCCGCCATACGTTGCGCAACAACCGTGATCGCAGATTCCAACGGCAATGTCATCGTAATGGCGACTAACGAAGATAAGCCGATTGCAAAAGAAACGGGGACACTCAATGCCAGTAATATCGCAAATGTGCCAAAGAGTGCGGCAATGACAGACCAATCCATACTCTAATCTCCATAATTTAGTGATTTTCAGACACAACGGGTGGTTGACCAGAAAAATGCTGAACAATCGAGATCACATCAACAAGCGCATAGAAAATCATCAATATTCCGCTAATAGGCAAACATAAATAGATGTATCCCATCTTCCAGCCTAATACAGGGGTGATTTGACCATTTTCCAGTGTCGATGAAACAAGCAGGCTGCCACCATAAAGCAGCACAATGGAAGAAAATAAAATAATGGCTGCCTGAATAATCAGACCAATAATACTTTTCTTGACGCCTGTTAATTTCATCATCAGCAGATCGATCGCAAGATGACGATGTTGTCCGGTGGTGTATGCAGCGCCAATCATTGCAACCCACATAAACAGATAACGTGCTAACTCATCGGTCTCGGTGCTCGGTGCATCTAGGACATAGCGTGAAATGACCTGCCACGACACACATAAAACCAGAAAGGCCAGCAGGCAGATGGTAAAAAATGCCAAACTTTTATTGGTTATCGCTACAAGGTTTTTCATTTATCCGACTCCTGTCATTTTGGTTTACCAATTAAAGTCCACCCAGGGATCAGAATCTATACTGATCGTACTAAAAACGTTGCAATAACTACCAGAAAAAGAGTGATATAGATCACAAACATAAAAGGTCAACCAATAATGCCATTTTTTGCGATTCAGATCGACCAATTGGATTTTACCCTTTGCCCAATCAGTGAGATCTGATTATGGTTTGTCCACAGAAAATAATAAAAACCTACACTTACCTCTGGAGAACCAAACATGCAGAACAACAAACGACAACTTTTCGGTATGGCAGGCATAGTGGCTGGCATCATGTTTATGCTGGGGGCATCCCAGGCTTTTGCCGTAACAACACTGAAACTCAGCCATAACCAGAACCGAGAGCATGCTGTTCATAAAGCTATGACCGAATTCGCTAACGAAGTGAAAGAAAAAACCAACGGGGAAGTCCGTATCCGCATCTATTCTGATTCTCAATTGGGCAACCAACGTGAATCTATCGAATTGATGCAAAATGGCGCCTTAGATATTGCTAAATCCAATGCGGCAGAATTAGAAGCCTTTTCTCCGGCTTATTCCATTTTTAACCTGCCCTATTTATTCCGTGATAAAGCGCACTATCAACAAGTCATTAATAGCGATATTGGAAAAGAAATCCTCGATTCAAGCCAAAACATGGGATTTATTGGTCTCACATACTATGATGCGGGCGCACGCAGTTTTTATGCGAAAAAACCGATCAGAACGCCTGAAGACCTAAAAGGTTTGAAAATTCGCGTACAACCCAGCCCAACCGCCATTGCGATGGTAAAAGGGTTAGGAGGAAATCCAACACCACTCGCTTATGGTGAACTCTATACCGCATTGAAACAGGGAGTTGTGGACGCGGCTGAGAACAACATTACTTCTTTTACGTTAAGCCGCCATAGCGAAGTGACAAAATTCTTTTCGCTGGATGAGCATACGATGATCCCTGATGTCCTGTTAATATCGAACAAATCGTTAAATAAATTAACCCCTGAACAGCAAGAAATTGTGAAAAAAGCGGCGCTAAATTCCTCAAACTACATGATTCAACTGTGGGAAAAATCAGAACAGGAAGAGCGTGCTAAAGCAGAAAAACAAGGGGTTGAATTTATTGCCGTGGATAAAACCCTCTTTCAAGACGCGGTTAAACCCCTGTATGACGATATTGCTAAAACTCAACCGGAATTCTTCGAAATGGTAAATCGAGTACGTAAAATAGAATAATTTTCTCTCAAAACCACCTATTGTAACAAGAATAGGTGGTTATATTTCTGGCATTGATGTCTTAGAATAACATCATTTTTAGTCGATCCATTTAAGTATATGACCTTACGGCGGCATTAAATGATGAACTTTGCAGACTCCAGGCGTCCCTATCACGAAGTAGCCCAATCATTACGTCAGATGATTATAGAGATGGATTATTCTCCTGGTGATCGTCTCCCGACAGAACGTGAAATTGCGGAAAAATTCAGCGTTTCACGCACTCTTATTCGTGAAGCGTTAATTGTGCTGGAATTGGAAAACCTCATCGAAGTACGCAAAAGCTCAGGTATTTATCTCATCCAACTGCCATGCGCTTATACAAGCGATACCACCATTAATGCCGCAGGGCCTTTTGAGTTATTGCAAGCGCGCCAATTATTGGAAAGTAATATCGCTGAATTTGCCGCACTCCAGGTGACGCCGGTCGATATTGCCAATATGCGCAACGCATTGGAAAAAGAGAAAAAAGATCTGATTTCGGGAGAAAGTGAATCCGGTGATAAGGCGTTTCATTTAGCTATCGCGCAGGCAACGCATAACAGTATGTTAGTTGAATTGCTTAAACAGTCCTGGGCGTGGCGTGAGAATAACCCTATGTGGATCAAGTTACATAGCCGAATTACCAATACCGACTATCGTAAAGCGTGGTTGAATGATCATCAGGCAATTTTGGCAGCGATGATCAAAAAAGATCCCATAGCAGCGAAACAAACGATGTGGCAACATTTAGAAAATGTGAAACAAAGTTTGCTTGAATTATCCGATGTCGATGATCCTAATTTCGATGGGTATTTGTTTGAGTCGTATCCGGTGGGGATTGGGAAGTGAGTTTTTGACACTGAGCTGGCTGAAAATCTCAAGATATTGAGATATTTGAGCCAGCTTTTCCTTTTTCTAGATAGGGTCATCATAAATTCATGTAATAATAACTCTATATGACATGAATGGATGACTTAACCATGAGCACACCAGCACACCGCCGTCATGGTATTTCCGAGCATATTTGGAGTTTGCTTGAACCTCACCTATCGGGACGTAAGGGAGCCTGGGGGCGTGTTGCTTATGATAATCGATTATTTATTAATGCGGTGTTCTGGATCTTACGGACAGGCGCACCCTGACGAGATTTACCGCCCGATTATGGCGACTGGAAAAATACGCATCGCCGTTTTTGTCGGTGACGGGACAAAGGCGTATGGGAAGGACTGCTTGAAGAACTCATCTTTGAACCCGATTTCGAATGGCTGATGATTGACGCCAGTCATATTAAGGTTCATCCCCATGCCGCAGGGGCGGCAGGAGGCAATCAGGATATGGGGCGCACAAAAGGGGGCTCAATACAAAGATACATTTGGCCGTGGATGCGCATGGTATGCCGCTCAGAGCGCTTATTACAAGCGGTACCACAGCGGATTGCTCACAAGCTGAGGCCTTGATTGATGGAATAGATGCAGAACATTTATTAGCGAATCGGGGCTATGACAGTCATACCGTTGTTGAACAAGCAGAAAAACAAGGTATGGCAGTGCAAATTCCCGGCCGAAAAAATCGCAAAGTGAAACGAGAATATGATCGGGAACTCTATCGACTCAGGTATTTAGTTGAAAATGCTTTTCTTCATCTTAAACGTTGGCGTGGTATAGCGACCCGTCATGCCAAAAATAGGGCATCATTTCTTGCTGCTGTTCAGATCCGCTGTCTTGCTCTTTGGTTAAATATCTTATGACGATATAATCTAAAAAACTGACTGTTTTAAAACCACTTTTAAGGCTGAACTAGCAACCTCTAAGTCGAATAAGTCGGTGAAAAAATGATTTTTATGGCCATTCAGCATTCAGGAATAGCATAAAAATGGACAATTTTGCTTCAAGATTAGCGTATTGCCATGCATCGTTTTATGATTGAATTCAGTGACTGTCCAAACAGATACATTTAATATGAAGCGGCGATTACAGAATTGGAAATAGGGTCGTGAGTGTTATCGGTAAATGTTAGTCACTGACGATGATGAAGTGAACCTCTGGGACGATACTTTAACTGAGGAAAGTTTTTATTGCCTGAAAAGAATGGAGGTTAAGCAAGCCATTATCAAAGCGGATGAACGAAGGTTGTTTTTATCGTGACTGAAGCGGTTGCAATACAACATATTAAGACTCAACCTTAGAAAAGGCATGGGATAGTAAAATATGTACCATAGCAACTGATAACCTTTTTGATAAAAAAGAGATTGTTATGTCCAAAGTAAATGATCCCGAAGTTAGAAGCAGAATTATGCGTTCTATTAAAAGTAGTGATACATTTATAGAAAAGAAAATTGAGAAAATTATTATAAACTTGGATGTTAGATATAGAAAACAAGTTTCGGATTTACCAGGAAAACCTGATTTTGTTATAGATGAATATAATTCTGTATTATTTGTTCATGGTTGTTTTTGGCATGGGCATAAATGTTATATATTTAAGCCACCCATGACAAGAAGGGATTTTTGGTTAAAAAAAATCAATAGAAATATTAGTAGAGATAAAGCTGTGGTCAGTTCTTTAATTAAATTGAATTGGAAGGTATTAATTGTATGGGAGTGTTCTTTGACAGGTAAATATAGGTTATCGGATAAGGGATTATCTGAAAGGGTAGAAGAGTGGTTGTGTGAAGATTATTTATATGCTGAAATTGATAATGAAGGTATTCATATGGGAGATATCTAAATAAGGTGGTCATAACATCAATATAAATTGATTTAGAGGCTGTCCGAAATCTTTATACCACTACAAATTGGGTTATCGTGTTATCGATTATAGCAGTAATGCAGATAATTTATCTTATTGACTTAAATTATGTTTTCCCTATAAAATTGAAAATAATATTTTCGATACTGTTCGCAAAAGTAAATATTGTTTTTCAATAAGCCTGGACAATTGATTTGTATTGATCTAAAATATAATTAATCCAATCCTTTTAATTGCATATGCACAGGTGTACTTTGAAGCGATCTAATCTATATAATCACATTGAATTGTTTTCCGGCTGTGGTGGTTTATCTCTAGGACTAGAAAGTGCAGGATTTAATCTACTTCTTGCGAATGAATTATCACCTATGGCTGCAGAAACGTTTGCCTATAATCTTCTAAATGAAGATCTCGAATTATTGGGAAAAAATAATAAGTCTCCAAAAAAAACTTTTTGGATTAGCAGTGCTTTTAAAGATTTAAAGCAACGTTTGAGGGAAAATCCTCTTAATTTTCCAGAGATTTCATCTGAAAACACCGATCTTTTTGGAAAAGAGAAGAAATTAAAGAATAGCTTAGTTGTTGGAAGCATTATTCAGCTAAATGCATTAATTAAAAATAATTTAGAATTACTTAATCTATTAAAATCAGGTTTTAATCAGAATGGCGTAGATCTTGTCTCAGGAGGCCCCCCATGCCAGAGTTTTAGTATGGCAGGTTTACGTGAAAAAAATAATGAAAAAAATACATTGCCTTGGGAGTTCGCAAATTTTGTTTCCATGATACAACCTAAAATAGTTTTACTGGAAAATGTAACTGGTATATTAAGAGCATTTAAGGATAAAGATGGCAGCCGTTATCATGCATGGTTTGAAGTAGCTAAAGCCTTTGCTATTAAAGGGTATATACCAGTATGTTTACATATAAATGCCAGATTAACAGGTGTTGCCCAGAATAGACCACGTTTTATTATGATTGCTATTCGTCAGGATATTTTTAATAAAATTTTCAAAAATGTAGAAAATGGAAGTTCAGAGTATAGATTATTAAAAAACTCGGATGTTTTTTATAAACTAGTAAAAAATACACCAGAAAAAGCTGTATTTGGAACTTTAATTTACTTTGATGTAATGAGACCTAATGATTTGGAACTATTGGAGAATTCTTTCTTTCATCATCTTGTGAATAAAAAAGAAGTCTCAGTAAAAGAAGCCTTGGATGATTTAAAACTTAACTCTCCTTCAGAAGAATCTGAATATATAAAATATTTAAATAAAACTTTTTCATCTTCATTAAAAAATAAAATTGGGACATATAACCATGAACAACGTAACAATAGCTTATTGGTTAAATGTAGATTTAGAATATATCAAGTACTTCAAGAAGTGAATGATAAATCAGTTAATAAATCTGTCTTCTCAATATTAAAAGGAAATGGATCTAATTTAGATGATTATATCTGGGGGAAATTAAAAGAATATGAATATTTGCAAGATAATGGTAAAATGAAATATTTCACCAATAAAACAGATTTTATAGACTACTTAAAACTACACCCAACTAGAAAACAGACCCAAAGGGCATTGATTGCGAATTCACCTGCATTTGCTGCTTTATCTATCCCTGATGACGCTTGTCATTATGATAAAAATGAATTGCGAGTGCTTACTGTTAGAGAAATGGCGAGAATACAATCTTTTCCGGATAATTTTATTTTTCGTTCTAAAGTGACAACAGGAGGGAAAATGCGTAAATTCGAAGTTCCTCAATACACTCAAGTAGGCAATGCAGTTCCACCATTACTGGGATTGGCTTTAGGAAAAGTTATTATTGAGCTGTTAAATATAGCAGAAGAAAAGAATGGCTCTCTATAATTAATAATAAGATACTGATAAATTTAGTTAACATAACAAAATTAAAATATATAATTTATTTTTATAGTATTTGATGGGTTGAATTTTATTTCAACCCTATCATTATTTTTTCATATAAACCATATTATGGGAAAAATAATGACTACATCAAAGCATCATGAAAGTCTGCGTAACTATAATATCATAACTCACATACTATCTAAAAATATATTTCCTGAATTATGGATTAAAGAGTGTCTTTATAGAAAATGATCTAGGAATTGTTTACACATTAAAATCCTTTTTTGAATACTCAAGTTTTATATCGCTTAGATATAGTTGAGCGATTTTTATTCACGATTGTTTTTAGCATGTGTATCTATATCTTTCTTCACTGGCCTGCTATACATGTTTTTTGATGGAAAAAACTGAATAAGATTTCAAAATAATAGATCATTTGGAGAGAACCCAATCCGATTTTTGCGATCTGAACAATTACTAACATCCAACGAACCGTGTTGTGCTTATCATTGCACCGATATCATCAAGATGAGCGCCAGAAAATGAAAAAATTTACCCATAAAAAACTCGTGATGAGGACTATGCCCACCGATTGCTCACGTTATTGATACTGTGCATGATGGGTGTACCGTAAATTGCGTTGCCAAGAGCCTTACCGGACTTATCTTGACAATTAACGCGAAAAATGTTGTCCTGTTTTTCGGTGCAATCCGGAAAATCTACCTGCTTTCACAAAAAATTCATTTCATTCTGGATGGGACCGGTTACCACCGCACTGAAATAGTCCAATTTTTTGCCGAAGTTTTGAATATTGAGTTGCATTATCTGCCGTCTTACAACCCTAACCTCAACCTGATTGAGCGATTATGGAAGTAAGCGAATGAGCAGGTACGAAACAATATTTATTTCCCAGATGCAAAACATTCCGTGAAACACTTCATCATTTTTTCATATCACATTGCCAGAAAAAGTACAGGAACTGACTATCCGGCTGACAGATAATTTTCAGGCTTTAATTCCTGTATCTTTAAGTTAATTGTGTATAGTAATTGAGATTATTATATGAAATATCTTTTTATAACTTAAAGTAATTGTCATTTAGCTTCATTTTCATAATTTCTTCGGCAACAGCCAAATGCCAGCCATTTGGATATTCTCTATGGCTAGTAGCGAAGTTTTTCTGGATAATATCGAATAAATTTGATGCTATTCCTAATTTAGATTTTAGTCCCCAATAGTTTCCACCAGATAAGTATTTCACTCTCATTACTGCAGTAGTTGTAGGTTTAAAACTCTCTGGTTTTACTGTTGGAACAGTGACGAATGAGTACGTAAACTTTTTGAGTCTTTTATGGCTAAAGCCATTGCTTCCCACAGTAGCGCCTGAGGAAAAACTATTTGATGCATAGATTAAATCCCAAAGCATTGGAATTTGTGCATTGTCGTTCCAATTAGTTTTACATTGAATGATCCCTAGTTCAGTTTCTGTAAACTGATTCTCAACCACTTGATTTATCATTTTCATCATTTCTTTGTGATCACCAGTAAATGTTTTTTGTAGATCACTATTAACCGGAAAAGTGACGGCTAGTAAGTCACTTTCAGTGTTAGAAGGAAAATTACCATAATTGACGCTGATGGCATAACGTATGCAGGTTGGAATATTTACTTGCTTGGCCTTGATGATGACTGTCCTGCTACCAAGTAAGCAAAGATTTAGATACCAACACACAAGAGCTTCCCACGCCACTCCACCTCCTGATACCTCACTTTGTCCACGGCCTTTTGAAGTACTTTTAAAAATGTCAAATAGATGGTTGCCTATATTTTGGAGTTCAGTGCCAGTAATGCTAGATTCTTTACATAGCTTTTTTATTGTTGATGACCAGTGAGGCCATACAGTCTGAATAGTACCAAGTGACATAAGGTCACTAACAACTGCTTTCCGTAATCTCTCTATTGCATTCATTTGGATTTCCAATTTTTTACACGTATTCAGTAATACTCAGATTTAGGCAACAAGTGCCACGATTGTAAAGAAAAAAGATAAGTGATTATTCATAGGTTAAAATAAAAACGAATGCTATATAATCTACTAACTGATAGCAAAAGATACCAAATATTTCTTATTAATGCAGGAAAATTTCTAAATATGAGACAGACAAAGGGATTGGTTTGCATGAATCCAGAAAATTAAGGCATAGTATTTGTGTAGTAATCAAGCAAATTGTCATACAGATACATTAGGGCGTGTTGGCGTTTACCGTTTATCCTTTACTCAACCCACATGGGTAGCCATATCATGACAAATGCCAGCGCCAACATGCTGGCATAATTTCGGGCTAATTTATCGTAT
>NZ_MKGQ01000044.1:16480-20670 GCF_001908105.1 Xenorhabdus eapokensis | reverse complement strand
TCAGTCCTTCTTTTTGCTTTTTTGTGTCTGGAAAATCCAAATTCGCAAAAATGGGACTGAGTTTCTTTGATACTCCTACCATTTTGAAAAGTCATTTAGAAACGGTTTAGAAAATGGTTTATTTAAAGTTGATCCAAATACTGGGAGATTAATATGACTCATACTGAAAATGATTTTTTCATTGTTAAATATTCTCCAGATGGAGTAGGAATACCTTATTTCATGGATAAAGAATGGAATCCTGAATTACCATCTTATGATATTTATAAAAAACCACCATCCTTAGAAGAATTAGCTGATAAATATAATATAAAAATTAAATCCAATCAGTTAGATGGAGATTTTTTCGTCAAAGACCGTTTGGTTTCATTAAATATATTGAATTTATGTAAAGAACTAAAAATAAACTGCATAACTGTACCAGTTACGATTCAGCTATACAGAAATAAAACACCAAAAAAACAATATTTTCTTTTTTTTCTTTCTGATTATATATCTATATTAGATCCTAAAAAATCTATATTTTCTATTTCTAGAGATATATACACTGATAAATTGGATACTCCTGAGGATAAAGGGCTAGATAAAATTTATTATGAAAAAATAGACAAATTCCGTATTAAAAAAGATATATCTAAGCATTTATTTTTTTGCCAAGAATTATCAAAACCAGTTTGCTCACATGTATTCAAGAAAAAATTTGAATCACTTAATTTAAAGGGAGTTGAATTTGAAATCATAGATGATAATTATAAATACGATGCTTGGGATGGTTTTTAATTAGTAATTAATTTGCATAAATTATAACTGTATTGTAAATGTCCGGTGGACGTATATTACCGGACATTTATTTTCTTTCAATGAGAGTTCTAAATTAGAAGAAATATTTCCCATATTTAAAAAGGTTTTAATAGTTGATATATACCAATTTAACTTCAAGATGAAGGCTTGTTATGATTTTTTATTCTAAAAAATCAGCATTATATGAATTTTTAATAATGCATCTTCAAGTTTGTTGAGTATAGAGGCATGTCATCATGCAAAAGCCAGAGGATCACAGAAGTCTTCCCGCTTTATTACCATTACCCTACCTGATAATTCCCAATCAACCCCCACATCCTGAGCAGAATAAAGTGTATTCTGATAGTTTTATTCCTAAGTGCAAAACCATTTTCTTATTCTTTAATTTCCAAAGGAGTTTTACATTTAATTCCGGTTAACTCCGATAAATCCACATCATTTCCTGTCGTACGAAAAATTGCTTTACGCCTTTGACTAAATAGATGCTGGCAATGCACACACATATCATTAACATTATTCGGATTTTTAATGGCTTTTAATGTCCTGACAGCATATTTACCACACCGACACCTGACGACATAAATGGCATTACTTTTTCCGTCACTCCGTTGAGACAAAGGGCGGACACCTAACACGGTAAAAAAGCCATATTCATAGCCTTGAATCTGTATCAGTATGTTGATTAAATTAGGTTCCTTTTTACTTAAGCGTAAATCATATGTCGTTTTATAAGGAATAAAATAGTCAGCGGGTTTTTTATTCTTCCTGTTCTTACCCTTTTCATTGGTATCGTTCATCACTTCTTTTCATCCATTTTGTAGCACATTCAATGCGTTCTAATTTAACTCTGTTCATTATTAATTCAATAACGAAAAAACTAACCTTAACATTTAAGTTAAGTCAGCCAAATCGATTTTCCTCATTGCGAAAAATTAAAAATCATGAACGTTCATATTCCACGAAATACACAGGGTGTATACATGAACCGCCATTTTACAGGATTATTTAAATAAGACATCGAACCAGATGAAAATTTTTACTCATTGTTTTTACGCACTCTTTATTGCCATGAGAATAAGTAGCGAAGCCTCAACGGTTGCGACCCTTGAGGCTTCTATAATGATTAAATACCGTCTATTACCCTGAAAAGGGTATCGATATAAACATGAAATTATAGCTATTTATATATAATAGATACTGACTGAAATAGCATTCAATAATTTATTTTTTGTGATATATCTCACAAGCATTGTGTTACTGATGTAAAAACAAAACTTAAACTGAGAAGAACATGAATTAAAACATTAACGCAACAATATGACTTATTTTAATTATCGAAACAACGGTCAATAGATTAAAAAAAGGAAAATATCAAATTCAAACTCAACTTAGGGAATAACGTTCTATCCCTTAAGTCTTAAGCACCTAATTTGACTACTTTCCTCGGGATAATACCTTCTGCATCACCATTTGCCCGAACAGGCCGGCCGACTGTTTCACCTGCCCCACGCCCTGACTCATCATGCCCGCCATATCGCCCATCCGCACCCCTGCCCAGGCCAGTACGCCCAGCCAGACCATTGGCAGCACAATAAACAGTGTGCCCATCACCAGCCCCATAATCAAATCATCCGAGGTGTTCTGAAATCCCGCCAGATTCAACAGGCTGTGGGTGTCTGAGCCATACAGGGCGTCCAGTAAATAGCTGTCTAACCAACGGGCAGTCTCCCACCAGAAAGTCAGGAAATTCAACGCAAACAGGGCGAACGTCAGTGTGAGTACCGTCTTAAATTCATAGGCGGCAAACAGCAGGATCAACGGGATCAGGATATACAATGCCATCAGGATCACCGCCTGTATCATCGGCAAAGCCTGACGCACCGCATCAAACGCCGGCATGCTGAGGAATCCCCCCAGCAGAGTCCCCGCAGAAGACCCCACCCGATTTGATCTGTCCCAGACCGTAAAATCGGCATTGCCGCCATACCCCGCATACACATAGCCGTCCTGAGACATTGTCAAGTTAACCGGACTGACTAAACGGCGGATCACCGCTTCTTGATATTCACGGGTTTCCTTGCCCAGCATTTTGAGGGCTGCCGACAAACGCAACCACAATCCCGGATCAGCCTCGGCCAATACCCTGGCCTTCAGTCCGGTTTCAGGGGTTGACCACCAGGCCTGACAGGTGGGATAACCGCCCTGCCCGGTATTGGGCCGGCCAGTGTCCCGGCTTTCATTCCACGGAAATAGTACCCTGGGCATTCGGGATTGCAGCGTGGGGTAATCGCCGGATAAGAAGGTGCGACTGCCCAGCCAGTCAATATCATGCAGTGTGGCCGGATCAGAAGTTTGTCCCTGATCCCGTTGTTTCCACTGATACAACGCTAAGGCATAACAGTCATTAGTGAAATCCTGCAACTCCGCCGCCAGTGCAGGGTTGCTGATGCGGGTATGCTGCACCTCAAAGCGCACTTGCCGCAGATCCGGCCGGCAGGGAATGGAAGCGACCGCCGCTTGCGTTAATCCCTTTGACAACCGATGCACCACGGCCCACCAGAGGGGCACCGCCGCCGTCTGATTATTCAGGCTGGAGATCACCGGCGCATAACCACTTTTATCCGGTGCTTGCGGTGTCCAGATACCGCAACTTTCGGCGCGGGACTGATCGTACTGGAGGGTACTGAGGCTGACGTTGACCAGTGGCACACAACACACCACCATGACGAAAAAGGCACCATACAACGTATTTTCGAGACGGGCAAGCGACTGTAATCCGCCGTGACCGTCCTCTTCACCATTCTCCCGCACTTTCAGCCAGACCGCGATGACCTTTATCACTAAAGGCAGGGTAAACAGCCCGGTGGCAATCAGTATTTGCCATAACCCGTTATTGACCACCCAGCCAAGCAGGGTCAGAAAGTATTCCAGATAGCTGTTGGTGATCATAGCATCCCCCCAATATTCCCTGACAGGGCATATTCACCCAGCAGAATAAACAGCAGGCTGGACACCCTCATCCGTATTAACACTGCACGGTGTGCCGGCTGATGTGTTGTCTTTTGCCCGATTTTCCAGCTACCCCAGCCCAGTACGGCATACAGGCCTAACCGCCAGACTAACCAGAATCTCCCGGTTTCAGTCACCCAATGATGCATCTCGGTGAGTTTTTCCGCCTGGTGCAGCCCGACCCAGCCTGTCGCCACAGTGATAATCATAACTAAAGCGATGATGAGTGATAACGCAACTCCTTTTCTGAATACTGAAATCGTCTTTGCCATCATCGGTCTTATAGCTAAATCATACTAATATGACATAATATCTAAACCTAAGATGACAAGGCATAAAATGAGATGGGTTACAGCTTAGATTTTCGAAAGAGAGTATTG
>NZ_MKGQ01000044.1:0-16380 GCF_001908105.1 Xenorhabdus eapokensis | reverse complement strand
GTGGAAGAACTGTGAGAGATATTTGAATACCAGCCTTCAGTTCGTCAATCTGGCATTTCTCGTCGTGTTGCTGCGTAGAAAAAATACTGAATAGGCTGTTAAGGCATGGATTTCCCGGTCCAGTGCCTCAATCCGCCGTTCGCCTTCCGCCAGGGCTTCCGATTGTGCCGCCGCATTGGGTTCAGACATGCCGGTAATCAGCATTCGCCGCATTAACAATGCCATCTCTGTGGTTTCGGCCATCGCCAGTTCGCCGGCCAAACGTGCTGTCAGTGCAGCTTTATCCGGATCACGCTGCAACGCCTGAATGACACCCTGAGTGACCGTCAAACTACCGGTTTTCAGTTTCGCCAGATTGGCTATCGTCGGTTTTTCCGTGCCGCTGACCAGTTTCAGCAACTGTTCCGTATTGGTTTTGGTATGCGCTTCCAGCATCGGGGCAAAACCCGTTCCTGCTACCGTCGTACCCGGCTGGTGTTTTTCACCACCGCTGATGCAGTCTGCTGCGTGAGCACAGGTGCGGATTGCCCGGTCGCCCAATACCCTGACCACTGCTTCTGCCGCTTCACTCGCTGTGCTGAATTTACGACAGGCACTGCCCTCACAATTTTGGGTCCTGACCGATGATTGGCTCAGCACCGGCAGCTGATTCATCATATTAAAGCCGGCGCTGGCTAAATCGCGGGTCGGACGAATGGCATGCTGCCCCTTGCCCCCCTGCCTTTGCCCGCCAATCCATGGATGCCCGCCGGCACCGGTCACTTTGCTGCCGGCGTTATTAGCGCGCACCGCATCACCATCCCCGCCATTGACCAGACTTTTGTATTCCTGCAAGGCCGCCGATTGAGTCCATTTATTGTTCTGCGCAAAATCCATCATCTTATTGGCCATGGCCTGGCAATTGAACTGGGCTTTGTCGAAGGCGACATTGGCCTGCAAAACGCCGTTAGTCAGCATGTCATACAGCCCCGGATTGGCTCGCTGGATAATCATCGCCGGCAGGCTGGCTACGGCACCGGTCGCACCCTGAATCACATCACTCATCAGGTTCTTGAACCCGGCCGTGATACCGTTTAACTGGTTGCTGACGGTCGCTTTCAGGTCAAAATTGCCGCACATCAAATCCGAGCGCCAGCCCAGTTCTAACCCGCCAAGGGTGGCTGAACCACTGCGACTGGCGGGTTCAGAAATCACCGAACCGCCCCCCAGGGTATAGAACAGCGTATCGGATACCGCACCGCTGGCCTCTGCCCCATAACCCAGTGCACTTCGGTTCACCTGCGGTAATGTGAGGGACAGCCCGGCTGCGTTGGACTGTACAGAAGTCATGGCTAGACCACTGATTATCAGTAATAACGCGTTTATCTTCGTCATCATTCATCCTTTTTTCAGATAGCTGTGCTGCTGAGAAAACGTTGTCCCCGCCGCTGGCAGCAACTGTAAGGCTGCCACAGGGCATAGGCTTGATTGCCATCGATTGCAGCCGAATGTTCACCATCAGGAAACACGGCACAGGACGGGCTTAGCTTCGGTGATAACCGTTGCCATTGGTGATTTTTCGTGCCGGTATTTTCTTTCACCGGCTCCGGTGGCCAGTAACCGGCGGTGGGTGTGCCTTTCAGTGTCTGATAAACATGGGATTGTCCGGTTCGGGTGATGATATCCGCCACCCGCTGCGCCACCACGGCGGCAGTCTTATCCTCATCGGTCTGATTGACAAACCCTGAGCGTGGATAAATATTGCCCCACAGATTCCCGGCCATCTGGCTGCCCAGCTCCCGCTGACCGGGAATAAGGGCTTCCGGATAGAACGATTCCGGCAAACCGGAGCGCCACGCCATCGTATCCAGCGTGCTGAGAAAATAAGGCATCAACGGGGTGGCTGCACTGCGGCAGGCATAACCGGGAATGTGCCCGCCTATCAGGTTGGTCGCGGGATGCCCGATGGCATCGGCATATTTAAAACGCAGGCTGGTACGCCGTTGCCCGGCAATCTGGACATTGTGATGTCCCCCGCCGGCATTCAGATGAGATAACGCCCCGGTCACCGTATTTTCCACTCCGCCGGATAATCGGCTGACTTGCGCCATGTCTGACCACGGGTTGCCACCGGGGGCGTGATAGGTGGACACCACCGCTTCGGGAAGATAATGGGTCACCTTAACCGATATTTTCACGGTACAACCGTGCCAGCCACAGAGTAACCAGTAACAGATGCCACTGACCCGCCACTGAATGCAGGCGGGCGAGAGACTGCTGGCGACAATCTGAGCGGTATTGATTGAGGCCTGCGTAACCGGGGAAAATGCCGCTATTAGGGTGATGAACGCAGGAAAAGTCACACGTTGAATACTCATGGTTGAGTCTGCTCCCTGAGTGCGCGTGCGTTCGCCACATCCGCTGTGCCATACACCACCGTGCCCGCACCTGCACTCCCTGCCACCCCCCCTCCCCGCAAAAATATTAAATACGGCTTTTTCATCCTCTCCGCCTCTGTTGCTCTGTTGCAAACCATCAGGCCAGCGTGAAGAAAGCCACCGTAAAAGTCAGCCCGTAACTGATTTTCTGAAAATGAAAATAAACACACCGGCTGACAAAATTTGTAATGAACTCAATGAAAAATATGCCGATAACACAGTCAGCATTTCACCATAATGAGCAACAAGGACATGCATCAATAACGGGATTTGCCTGTTCCTTTTCTGTCCGGCTATCAGATGGCATAAGTCAGCGGAAACCAACAGAAGCTTCATGAGAATAAGGAAAATGATACCCTGTCAATAAAAAAATACCTGACGACGTTGCAACAGAGGCATTCCCCCGCTGGAAAAAGGCAGACTGGCGGCAGCGCCGACTGATACACACTGACCACCATTATCAATCTTGGAGAGGAACACGATACATGATAAATCCCATGCAAAACGAAATCACCGTTCCAGAAGGCTGGTTTCTTCTTATTAATGGCGAGATCCCCTTTTATTGCGATTGTGGATGTACTGTCGCCGATTTTGCGGCGGCGAGAAAACTGATCGGCTATAACAAAAAAAACGGTATCTATTTCAGGTTCGTCTATGAATCCACTGACATAGAAGAGTGTGCACCGCAGCCGGGAATATATGTCCTGACTATCAAAAAATACAATTACACCCACAATTCCGGTCATTTTGGCCGTTGTGTTTATGCGGAAGTAAAACAGACACAATGCCCGAAAGAATTTAAAAATATCATGACTGATATGTTAAAAATGTCGGAAGAACAGACCACTTTTGAAGCAATAAAACGGCCAAAACCACAAGGAAAATGCACACCTCAGTTACAGCAGTGCATTAATGATTTTTTTACCCACGTCAAGAAAGATCGCACAGATCAAATTATGGCCTTAGTCACCTCTTCAATGTATGAAGACGGAGAAGAAGATATTCTTTATTTGCGTGAATTGTACTATGGCGACTATGAAAATCCCTTTCAGAGAAATAATTTTATTAAAAGTAAAATACATAAAAAAGTGGTATCGGAGATCTACAACTACTTTGAAACACTCGATAAAACAAGAAAACTTGAAAATGGCCGGGATCTTTTTCCCTTTCTGTTTAGTTCCCCAAAATATGATATCAATACCATTGTGCCTAAAAATGTGAGTTTATGTGAAGTGTTTATGAGCATGAGCCATCTTCAGGATGAAAAAATCATGTGATAAAGCGTCAGAAGACTATTCCCTCGGCAGCCAGGTGGGATAACGCCCGGTGACAGCATTTTCCAGTCCGCCGGATAACCGGCTGACTTGCGCCATGTCTGCCCACGGATTGCCACCGGGGGCGTGATAGGTGGACACCACCGCTTCGGGGAGGTAGTGCGTGACTTTAACCGACGTTTTTACCGTACAGCCATGCCAGGAACAAAACAGCCAGTAACAAATACCGCTGACCCGCCACTGGATACAGGATGGCGAGAGACTGTCGGCCACAATCTGGGCAGTGTTGAGGGAAGCCTGCGCAAAGGGAGCAAACGCCGCTATCAGCGTGATGGCAACAGGAAAAGCAAGGCGGGGTGTCTTCATGGCTGGCGCGGCTCCCTGAGGGCATTTGCTTTTGCCACATCCACCGTGCCATACACCACATCCCGGTCATCAAACACCACCGCTGGATATTTACGCACACCTGATTGCCAGGCTTTAACAACAGCACGATAAGACTGAATCAGCTGCTGTTCCTGCTGATGCCATTGGGGTGATTGCAGAATAGCTTGTGCCTGAATAGCGGCTTGCTGCGGATCGGCAGAAAGGTGAGCGAAGATTTGTCTCTGATGTTGTTCAGCCGCATCCAGCCAGACAATTTGTGTCTCCGGGGAAAGATTGGCGGGAGGATGCTGACTGTCGGTATAAATAACCACTTTCGCATTAGCCGATAATGAGGCCAGCACGCCCCCCCAAAGCAATAAAGCCGACTTCCACATAGTCCACTTCCCGTTTTATCAAACACTGGGATAGCCTGAAGAAATGCATTATTGATGTCAGTAATTAATTAGTTTTCCGAAAAATGAAAAAAGGGACTGAAGATCAAAGCAAAACCGCCCTGTTATTCATTAACGACTGCACGCAAATCCTGTCATCGGCCAGCCATTTCGCATCCATCGATCTGTTTCTGCCCAAAACGCCCATTTCGCCTGATGCTCTGCTGAACCTGAGCTGGCCGCCAGATAATCCGTTGATGTCACGTAAAATTCCCGCGCCCAACCATCATAAAGGTAAAAGTTCCCCCATTCCTCATAGAGCCGTTCGAGGGCATATTTGGAGGCAATCCGGCTGCCGAGTGATTGGCAAAGCTGTTTCGCATGAGAATAAAAATCTTTCGTCAGGCCGGAGCGCTCAAACCAGGTGTGAACCGTCAAGGTCAGTGCTACCTGTTGCCCGGTCTCATCAGTGCCGGTGAGCCTGACTCTGTCAGGATTTTGTTGCACCGTCACCCCATCCCCCGATACCGTCACCGAGGATGAATCACTCTGCCAGTTCACCCGACCTGTATTGCCGGCCGTGATAAGGCGAAATTTCGCACCACGCCAGAGTACGGAAGGCCCCCGAAGACCAAACGATTTCTGGTTAGCATTGCCGCCCTGACGGTCAATGGCAACGGTATCAACCAGGCGTAACGGCAGGATAAATTCCACAGAGGAGACGACTGACTGCTCACCAACGTCAGCAGTGACCGAAGCCTGTCCAACATGACGACTGACAAGGGTTGCTGTTGCATTTCCCTGACGGTCTGTCCTGTCTTCTGCAAAAATCATCTCGCCAAGGTTGCCAGACCAGTCAACCGCTTTATCCGGAACTCCCTGCCCATGAATATCGGTGACGGTGACAGTAAAAGTCACCCGATCTTCGCCATCCGCCGCAGCACGGGTTTTATTGACCCTGATGGTGGATAACAGCACTTCATCAAACGCCACCATGGGGGTGGCCACTTTATGATCTTCAACCTGGATTTGCACCTGATGCAGCCCAGCAAACGTGCTGTTCAATCGAACTTGCGTTTGTCCCTGAGGGTCAGTTTGTGTGCGTTCTGAAGACAACACACCGTGATCTGCTTGCCAACTCACCGGCTGATTTGCCACAGGTGATCCCAATGAATCTCGCACTATAGCCGTTAACACAATCGTATCCTGCCCATCACCTTTAGCCCTGACTTTGTCCACCGTGATCGCGGGTTTCAGCCGGCGTTCAAACATCACCGGAGCAGCATCAAGGGTTTTTCCCGCCACCTCGGCTTTCACCGTTGCCCTCCCTGCGATGCGGCTGATTAACCGGGCTGTCGCTTCTCCCTGACTGTTTGTCTGTTCCTGCCTGTCCAGCAGTTGCCCTCTACCCACTGACCATTGCACTTTGCTGTTGGCAACGGGGTGATCTGCTGCATCGCGCACGTTCACCGTATAAAGAATGCTGTCCTGGCCATCGGCCATCGCGGTTTGTTTGTCTGCCTGAAGTGTGTGCGTTAACGAAGCGATAAAAGTAATCGGTGAAGCCATCACCATTTCACTGCCAACCGCCACGGTCACTGCGGCATTTCCTGATACTTTGCTGGTTAAATAGGCGGTGGCCTGCCCTTTCGCATCAGTCATCAATGAAAATGAGGAGAACTGACCGAGCGGGGTCTGCCAGCCAACAGCCTGATTGGGCACAGGTTGACCATCGGCGTTTTTAACCGTGACCGTCAAGGTCGCCCTCGATTGCCCATCCGCCTGAACGCTGTGCTTATCAATGGTAATTTCGGGTATCAGCACCGCATCAAACTGGACTGAAGGTGCAACAGCAACCTCTTCATCCACGGAAACACGTACCGTATGCAGCCCCTGCTGACGACTGCGCAGCACGACCGATGCCTGCCCCTGCGCATCCGTATCCTGCCGGGTTTGGGATAATTCGCCTTTATCACTTGACCAGATAACCGCCTGAGTGGAAACAGGAGCGCCTTCCTGATCGGTGACAAGGACGGTATAGATCACACTGTCATGACCATCGGCTTTGGCCTGCGTTTTATTCGCTGTCACCTGCCATCGCTTTTCGGTCGGCAGGCTTACCACCATGATTTCTGCCCGGTTGGAACGGTTACCCCGATTATCAACGACAACCCCCGAAAGCCGGACGGGTTTTCCCGTGGTTTTCGGCAACCGTAATGTCACTTTACCTGGTTGCTGATCAAGTACTTTCCCGCCTGCCTGCTGTAATTCAGCCGTATCCAGCGCTAAACGTGCCAGGGGATATTGGGATTGGATAACCGGCACAAAGGTCACTTCCTTGCCTTCATAGCCTTTAACCGAAGTCGGAAAGGCCAGCGTCAGCAACGTTTGCTTCTGATAATCCAGTACCATATCACTGCGCCGGTTCACAAAATCAAACTGACTGGATCTCAGGCTGCGCAGGGGAGCGACCGCGTTCGGGTCAAGTTGATGGCCGAACGGAACACCCAACCGATAATTGAGGTTCAGGGTAAAACGGTTCTCACTGACCCCTTGCTTACCCTGCCGAAAATCGGCACCCAGTGTGACTAAGGGGACTGGCGTGTAAGTCAGCCCGGCGATGACGCTGTACGGATTTTTCTGGCGTTCGGATCCACCGAATAAGGCAACCTGCTGCCCATAATAGTGTTCATACGTCAACTGCCCGCCCCAGTGAGGAAAAGCCGGCAAATACGCTTCGGCCTGAATATCCCAGCCATTGGCCGGTCTTGCATCGAAATCGGTGAGCCGGGCGGGTTTCCAGTGAGATAAGCGCTGGTAAAGGTTGGCAGACAGTTTGACGTTATCGTGCCAGGCTTCTAACCCAAGACTGTAACGGTGATGCTGCTCCGGCCACAACGCATCCCAGAAGATATTGGCACCCCAGAGCCAGTCATCGGCGACATAGCGATAGCCGAATCCAAGTGTGGTTGTTGTCTGGCCGTGGTGGGTTTTTACCCCTGACTGGCTGAATGCGGTACCCGAAACCGAGTGATAAAAAGGCAGCAATCCATCCAATGCAATGTCTTTTAACGCAAAATGGCTGTCGAAAGGCAGTGTGAGGCGGGCATTGCCGTATTGGTTCAACCACGGTGTCAGTGTTGATGTCACCGCAGACGATAATTGCTGGGCAGCCAGTGTTTTTGCCGCTTCGCTGGGTGACTGCGATTGAGTCAGTTGCCCCCATTGGGTGGTGATTTCGGCCAGTTTTTGTGCCGGCAGATCTTGGTTTTGATCTTCTGGCCTGGCCTGACCGGGAAAACTCAGCGACAGACTTAACCCGCTAATAATCAGCCATTTTGTTCTATTGTGCCAAGTGGATTGTTTTTTTTGCACCACGGATTGTGACCCTTTTCATTCATACTGAAAGGGGTAACATGCAGAAAAAGTGCTTTAAATACTGCGGTTAATTCTTTTTCTCATGGTGAAAATTACCTGGATCAGCGATGAACAGGAACCCCGTTAAATGTATGCGTACAGCACTGACACTGGACAGGAATATCATTTACTGACAGATTTGGATTTACCTTCCTTAAAAAACCGGATCCATCGACGAACAACCCGTTGTAATAACTGGATTCACCACAGCGGATATACTCTCTTTGTTCATGCTCATGTAACGCCACTAGCCAAAATAAAGGTTCTGGACTGTCCAGTCGCTGAATGGCTTCACTGTGAACCGCATCCCATTTTTCACCGACTTTACTCAATAAAAACATAAAAAGTGGCGTGTAATCTAAGCCGCGTCTTTGTTTGCCTTTCATAGACAGAAAGCAGGGCATATCTTCCCTGATTAATTTTTGTCTGGCTCGCTCCCATCGATATTCACCGCCATGATGAAAAACGAAATGGGTTGTCGTATTGACCCGGCGATAAAGTTTCTTTTTTCCATGATTGGATTGATGCTTTTTCATTCTTATATTCATCTCAATTTTTTAGGCAAGAAAGGTAACGTCAGTCAATCTACCCGATAATAAGATTAAATCGTTATGTCAGTTTTAACCCCCGCGCAACATCCATCTTTCTGGCCACCCACATCGCCGCCTCCAGTTCACTGCACTGATATTCCCGCATTAACGCCCGTCGTTCCGCTTTTTCTTCTTTTTCCGTCATCCCCAGTGCCAGATAAAGGCTCGGGGGCACGACCCGGAACAGGGCTTCAATTTTTTTCGCCAGCACCACGCCTTCGGTATAACAGCGGGGTAATTTACTGGCGGAGAGCAAGACGGCTTTCTGTTCTTCGTTAAGTTTTTTGAAGCGGGCGATTTGTTCGACTTCATCCGGAGGCATGGTCAGGCACAGCCACCATTCGGCCATATTCAGCATTTTCTCAGCCGTATCCGGGTAATCGGCGAGGTTTTGCGTCGCCAGCCACAGCCAGGCGCCCAGTTTACGCCACATTTTCACCACCTTGGTCATATAGGGCGACAGCAGCGGGTTGGTGGTGGTGATATGCCCTTCATCAATCACCAGTTGCAGTTCCCTGTCCTGATACTGATCGCGTTCGGCCAGATTATTCACCATATTAATCAGTGACACCATCGCCAGCGCCATTTGCGCCGAGTAGTTTTCCCGTGCCAGTGTGCCCAAATCAATCAGGGTGACATCCACTTCCGGCCACGGGGTGCCGGGACGGTTAAACAGTTCGCCTTCAAAACCCTGGGTAAACATCGACATGGCGCCGGCCATTTCATCTGCCCGCGCCCGCCGGTGTGCCGTAATTAAAGGTTGCCCATGCTCATCCTGCCGGTGATTGCGGGCGATAGCATACAGCGCATTTTGTAAGTCAGAAGCCAGCATCTGACGTTGCTCAACAAAGCTGATCTGTGCCGCCATCATAATGGCTTCGCGGATCAAACCCCGGTCGGAACGGGTTAAACGCTCTTCCTCTTTTTTCTCACCGCCGGTGATCATCAGCCGGGCCGCAATTTCCATCTCACCCAGAATATCACGCTGTTCATTCCCGTCATCCTGCGATTCATCGGTATCCGGAATATCGGCTTCATGAATACACAGTTGTCCGGGGCTCAGTTGCAGCAGCTGGTGCGCATCAGCAAACAGCGCCAGACTCACCCCACAACCGGGCTTGATACCGATTTTATTCACCGTCAGCCCCAGACTGGCGTAGTAATCGGCCAGTAAACCAAAGCTGTTGCCGGCTTCGACAATAAACAGGCGCGGTCGGTGGATGGCCACCAGTTGCACCAGGGAGGCGCACAACGTAGCGGATTTACCTGCCCCGGTCGGGCCAAATAATAATAAATGCGCATTCTGGGTGCGATCCTGTTTATTCATCGGATCGAAGGTCAGTGGTGCCCCACCGCGATTAAAGAAGCTGAATCCCGGGTGCCCGGTGCCGGTTGAACGGCCGGTCACCGGCATCAGTCCGGCCAGATGCTGCACCCAGCTCAGGCGGCTGTACCAGTGTTTCTTATCTTTCTGCGGATTAAACCCCATCGGCAAAGCGCGCAGATAGGCATTCAACGGGGACACACTGAATTCCGGTCGCACCGGCTGTAATCCGGCGGTCAGTAACGTTGATGATAACTGATGCACCCGCTGGTTCAGGTCAGTGATATCGTTGCCCCGCACCAGAAAGATCAGCGCACTGCGGTACAGTTTATGGCGTCGTCCCAGTAAGGCTTTGACTTCCTGCACATCCTGCCGGACACGCGCCGATCCGGTATTTTCCCCCACCGCATTTTTTGCCAGCCGGGTAAAATCCGCTTCCAGCGTATCCTGAGCCTGCGCCACGATGGTCAAAGAAACCACGGTGCCTTCCGGCATCATATCCATCAACGCATTGATATTATCCCCCCGTTTCACTTCCCCCGTCAGCGTGCCCGGTTCTGGCGGACGGCGCAGACGTTCAACCGGCACCGCTTTATGTGGCAGGCCATCAAACCACCAGATGCCATTGTCAGGATCAGACACCGGCGGGGTAAACCACAGGCTTTCGGCAAAATCATGATGAAGCGGGAGATCGGGCTGCGGGGGCGTTTCATCACTGACCGTGCGATAAAAATCGGCTTTTGCCATGCCCCAGTCCGGGGATGGATTAAAATGACGTAACAACCAACTGTGGATCTGCGCGCCATGCTGCCGGACAGCCACAATTCCCGCCGCCGCCAGTGACGACACCAGCCGCTCGCAGACCGGGTTGAGTGCGGCCACTGAAGATAACGTTGAGTTGGTTGCCTGTGATTGGTGGGCAGGCAGCCAGCGATAGACGACCATGCGCGTCTGGCGCTGCTGCCCCCGCCACGGTTGCCCGGTGATCAGGCTATCCTGAAATATGCCCTCAGGCCGGGCAATGCTGTTCAGGTGGCGCTCAGATTCAGCCAGAAAGGCCGCCGTAAACGCGGTCCCTTGCGCCCAGGGTTTGACGTAATCCCGTAATGTATTGAGATAGGCCGCAGGATCATCTTCGTCCTGACAAAAAAATTGCACCACCCACGGTGAGATATCGTCTTCCTCCAGACTGTCCTGGATCGCATCTTCCAGCTGATCCCTGATTTCAACCAGTCGTTCAAGCGGGCGCCCTTCGGTGGCAACAGGCTCGATGCGGTAGACTGCCCCGACGGAGACACCATCATCCAGCAACAGGCATTGACCGTCTTCCAGATATTCCACCCAGGGCAGATAATCGATAATGGAAGGGTTGGCCCGGTAAATCGCGGCTTCATCGGCTTCACGCAGCTGGCCGGGGCGGTGCAGCGGTTTGGGGATTTCCATCACAGGGCCTCCGTGCGTTCACCCGGCAGGGCGTACTGCACCTGCTGATAAAACGGGAACACGGTGCTGTAGCCCGGTATCGGCGTATTGCCGGCCGCCAGATGCGGAAACACATACATCACCATATCGGGATTGGGGAGACGGGGAAACTGCTGACTGATTTCCTGCTCAGCCGAACGGCTGTAATGATAGGGCGCTTCCAGCGCTCGTCTGTGTTCGGTCCCGGTCAACGTTCTGCGCAATGCGGTTCTTGCCTGCACGGGAGTGTGACCGGCTTTATTGCCCTGCCACATCGCCAGCACCGTCTGCTTTCCGGCAGGCAGCAACGTGTCTTTCGAGGTTGAACAACCGGCCATCAGCCCTGACAGACACAACACGACAACCGCGTTTATTTTTCGCATCGCTGAACCTCCGTAGTGCCCATGGTGGTAAAGGTGGCAAACTCAGGGTGGACAGCCAGTTCCGATACCGTAAACGCCAGGCGCTCCCACTGTTCCGGCTCAGCCTCGCTGTTGCCTGCCACCACGGATTGCCACTGTGTGTCTGACAGGCGAAAAACAGTAAAATCACCGTCACCCAACAGTTGACACGCCTTGCCGATGGCAAGACAGAGCCGGGATGTTTTTTTATCGGCAGGCCGCCAGCAGAGCTGAACCGGCACAGGTTCAGCGTGTAGGGGGTTGTTAATTTGCAGGCAATAGGGTTGGCTGGCACTGAACAGCCATTGAAAGACAGGCTTTTCCATTAATCTAAGGCTTCCTGAGTCGTATCATATTGAGTGGGTTCACTCACGCCGTAGTGCACCTTACGGCCTTTCGTTTCGTAATCTATCGCCAGACTCTGGGTGATATGCACCACAACGCCGGCACCGGGCGGCACGTAAACCGCATCAAACGTCTGGCTGTAACGTTGTTTGAGCCATTCGCCCATCTCCTTCATCCCCCCGGATATCGCTTTGCCTAATGCCGCCTGTCCGGCGTTGCCTGTTAAGGCGGAAGTGATACCGCCGGTGCCGTTGGTTTGGGCGGTGCGCTGACTCTCGTTCAAGGCGTCCCCGGCTGAATTCATGGCCGAGAGGGCAAACAACGTTGGCAGATAGGTGCTGGCATTGGATTTACGCTCACCGCTGATACAGGGAATGCCGTTTTCATCCGACAACCAGCCGATACCCTGCGGGTTTTGCCCTTTGCCCGGCAGGGTACGCACGGTGCCATCCTGAAACACAAACGTGATGGCATTGACCTGTCCCCGTACGCAGGAGAGGGTCCAGTCGCCACTGGCCGAGCCGGACACCACCGCCCCTTCCACTTCCGGCAGTTCGATACCGTTGGCGGTCAGGTTATCTTTGCCAATCAGGATCTTGAACGGGTAAGGGTCTGTCACGGTGCCATTGACCGGCACCCGACCGAGCAACGCAGTCATCGCCTGACTGCCTGCCAGCGTGGCATTTTCCGGCAGGGTATAGACCGGTTTTTCGTTTTCTTCCTTCAGCAAAGGGATCGGTGGGGGATTTTGCCCCGTTGCCGGTTGTTCACTTAAAAAAGAAGTCGGAAATTTCGCGGCCGGTTGGCCATAAGCCACGTTTGGGTTCTCAACCGGTTTTTCATCGGCAGGCGTCACCCAAATGAGTTCATCCTGCCCCCTGACTGGATTGGACGCATACTGATTCCCTGCCAGTCCCAACCCAAGGGGTATTGAACTATCCTGAGCAGGCAACGGTGCTGAATTTAACCGCTCGGTGAGTAAATCAACCTGTGCCAGTAATCCCTGCTGCTCATCCTGCAACGTGCGCTGACGCTGTTCATCGTCCCGACGAATAGCCGTAACCGCCGTATCTATCTGGCTGGCAACATCCTGATTCTGACTTTTTAACTGGTTATTTTCTTTTAAAATATCGGCATTCTGCTGGCTTAAACGTTTCTGCTCTGCCCGCACTTTATTGAGGGCGCCTATCAGGGTACGCAGGGTATCTTCCGGCGTATCGCCCCCGACCCCCAGCGCCTGCAACTCTTCCGGTGACAGCGTGGCCAGCACATGATCCGCTGTCGTGCCGGGCGCGGCACTTTCCGTTGAACGGCAACTTTTGATGCCAATAACCCCGCCGATAAGCAATACCACCGGCACCAGTATTTTCACCAACGCATTAGACTTAACTTCCATGGCGGCCTCCCGGTTTCACCGATACCGGCTCAGGGATAAAGGTATTATCCGGCTGCCCTTTTGTGACCAGGTACAATACCGTCGTATCCTCCGGCGTTCCCGTTTCAGCCAGCCAGCGATGCTGGAACGTGGCCGCGACAAACTGCCCCTGTAATTCTCGCGGGTCGAGGGTGATTTTTCGTTGGGTGGGATTGCGCAGTTTCAGTGCTGCCACTGTGTGATGGTGCAGTCTCCAGCCGGCCAGCGGGGTAATTTCAATCGGCTCTGACGGGTAAAGCGTCGTGATAAACTCAGGTAAATGCAGATTCACCGGCTGGATGCCGGTCACCGGCTCGACGGTACGTAATGGGGCATACAATTGCTGCGCGGCATAGCGGATTAAGGCCACCGGAACGGGCGCAGATAATTGGGGTTTACTCTGGTGTTGTGATTTTTCGGTTGAAGCAGGTTGTTTTTCATTCGGGTAAATAATGCGTACCGGTTCAGTGGCATCGGTTTTTCCTGCGGTCACATCCAGTAAAATGATTTCGCCATTTTCGCTGTCCTGCAATTGCAGGCGGGTTGACGGGAAAGCATGGCTGGCTTTCAGGTACACCGCCCCGCCGGCACTTTGTACCCGCAATTTATCACTGAGTGACGGCGGCAAACCGATACGGACATTCCGCTCCGCAAAAATAATCCGCTCTTGCCCCACCTTAAGCGCAATGGCTAACGGCACACGTTCCCATTTCATCAGTTCATCGGCCTTAGCGCCGACGCAAAACAGCAACAGGCAGGCCAAACCCAGCCAAACACGGCGACAGCCAGGTGGATATCCTTTCATTGAAATACCCCCTTTCTCTGTTCCAAAGGTTGCGGCATCGCTTCCAGCCGCTGTGGCATGCCGTCATAACAATCCAGTGCTAATCCGAAGGGATTACGCTCGGCATCGCCCTCCCAGCGCACCACTTTCAGGGGGTAGCGCACTAATGCCCGTTTGACCGGTTCGGCGTGATAATATTCATCGGCCACCAAATCCAGCCGGACGACCCAGTTATCCCGGTCACGCACCGTCACACGGCGCGTCCCATAGCCGCGGCCGGGGATCTCATACACCACGCGCACCCGGTCAAGCAGCTCGCCACTGTCAGCCCGGGTTTTGGCATCTTCCCGCAGAAAATCCTGACAGGCCGGCGTCAGATAAGGAGAAAGTGCATCAATTTTGGCCGGATAGTCCTGTGCGCCATTTTTCGGCCAGGCATTCAGTTGCTGGAAGATATAAAAGGCGAAACTGTAGACACTGGGTGTCGGCACTTCCCACCACGGGCGTGTGCTGCCGGTACGTAAGTCCGGCGGATGATGGATAGTGAGATTGCGCGGTGACGCCATCCAGCCCGTCAGGCTCAGCAGCAATACCCCCACCAAAATACCGCACGCCACCCGCAGGGTCAGAATATGCTGATCCCGGTTTTTGATTGCATGACGAAACCGGCTCATCGCACGCTCCGGCTACGGCGCAACGACCAGCCCCGGGCGGCAATAATCAAAGCCGGATCACCGAGACCCAGCCGGCGTTTTTTCTCTTCCAGTTTCAGCCAGAGATAATTCTCCGGCTTACCCCGCTTGAGGTGTGCGAGCCAACGCCCGCCAAAGCTTATCAGTAACAAGGGCATCACCAACATGCCGGTCGGGAGCATGACCCAACCGGCTAAGGGGATCAGGGGAAGGCTGACGGCCAGTCCGAGCACGATCCCCGCCAGGGCGGCCAGTCCCAGCTCCGGCGTGGTGAACCCGCGAAAGACCACCGGTTCGGCGTTTAAACGGTCCGGTAAGAAAGCGATTGTCTGCATGGTGATGCCCTTAAAAAATAATGCTGGCCGATTTTGACAGCAGCCAAATCACGGCAACCAACAGCACCACGCCGACCACGACGATGGCACCAAACTGGGTCCAGGTTGATTTGCCATCCCGCACTTCGGAAAACGTTTCGACGGCAGCCGAAGCCACCTTAAAGAACGCCACCGCTGAGAGGATCAACCCGCCAATCACAATGCCATCCTGCGCGTACCCTTTCGCCTGTCCCAGCAATCCGCCCCCGCCACCACTTTTTGGCGGTTCGATAGCCGGTAAATCAGCCCGGGCGGATTCACAGGACAGGCAGCACAATAAAAGAAAGGCATTTATTCGGGCACCGATACGCCGGCAGACGGTAAAAATGGGCTTCATAGTGACTCTGTTCCTTTTCATTGTGTTCATTGCCTCAGCTCGCAAACATCCAGACAGCCACGACCAGTAATACCGCGGTTCGGATGGCAAACTGGCTGAGGGTCTGATTACGCATTTTTTCATTTGCCCAGCCGTTCCAGACATCCACCGCCGCCCAGGCCGCCCAGAAAAATAAGGTGGCTAAGAAAAATCCGACACACACCAGAGACAAAAAAGTGATATCAAAGTGTCCGGAGGCCACTTCAAAGGCATGGCGTTGCGCCGGCGTCATTGCGGGTTTTCCTGACGGTAATGGCCGGATAACAAGCCGGATTCATGGGGCTGGTCACGGGAAGGCATAAGGTAGTGATCGATACCGGCTTTAATGGTGTTGAGATCGGCTTTGATGCGCGAATAATCAAAGTCATAACGAGGGTGTTTTGCAGTGTCAGATTGCTTTTCTGCGAGACTTGCGCGCGCCAGGGCCATTTGTACCTGCTCAATCAGACGCTTTGCACTGGCCAGTTCATCTTTCTCCGCCGCTTGCGCCTGCGGCATACACCACACAGCCAATCCCAGCAGGCCGGCAAAACAGGATATCGAAAAGCCACCGCGCATAAACACTCACCTCGTCATGGATGCCAAGATGCCGAGGATGCGGGGTTTTTTCGCGGCAGTCAGCAATAAACTCTTTATGCTTTGGTAAAAATTAGCTAAATAGTCTGACTAATTTATTGGGTTAACGATTTAATAATGAAGGAAGACACATGCTGCGAATTGATTTAAACGTCCCCGACGATGAATACGAGAAAG
>NZ_MKGQ01000043.1 GCF_001908105.1 Xenorhabdus eapokensis | reverse complement strand
TGGGAAAAGCTGACTTTGATCCTGAAAGTGCTGGGTTATCCTTCAAGCTGGAAAGTCCATTCAATGTTCAATTCTTGCTGAATAGGTGTGACGACTGGGGTCTGTCGGGAGCCGGATGCGGTAGTTCTGCATGTCCGGTTCTGAGGAGGGATCTGCCCGGGTGACTGGGCAGGTCTACTCACCAGCAATGGTCATTTGTGAGAAGTAAAAAGAATCAACGCTGGCTCTGGTATGCCTGGGAGCCTCGCCTCAAGCGAGTTGTGGCACATGTTTTTGGTGATCGCAGTACGGCGACTTTACGCAAACTCCTTGAGTTATTATCACCTTTTAATGTCAGGTTTTACTGTACGGATGATTATGCACCTTACAACCGACTTCCTGAAGAAAAACATATTGTTGGAAAACATTATACCCAACGTATAGAAAGAACCAATCTGACATTACGTACACGTTTAAAAAGACTGAACCGAAGGACGATAGGTTATTCCAAATCAGAGGAGATGCACGATAAGGTGATAGGGACTTTCATCGAACGGGAATACTATTCTTTATAGGGTAATCTAACTATTGGAGTCACGACCCGTTTTTCTATGGCGTTTATTTAAGCGATTTGCCACAAGATTTACCTCCTGCTCTGATATCTTATTAAAATTTATTCCTTATTGGGAAGCCATCTTTAATTAATCCATTGGTATTCTCATTTACTCCTCTTTTTCAAGGTGAGCTGTTTTATCTTCAAGTTTAATACTGATGGTAAATAGCGGATTTCTTTCAACCAATGTTAATAGTGCACTTTTATGATCTTTTCCAATGATAGTATCACTTTCCTAATCACTAATACGCTGTTTTTTTATCAATGATTTTTAGAGGATTATCAATACTGACTCTATTTTTGATTTTTCCTCTGTGCTCATCTTTCATAGTGTTTACGATACGTTTTTTGGCAATTTTTAGATGCTGCCATAGATCACCACTATTAATTTTATCTTTGTAAATCAATCTATAAATCGTTTCATGATGTAAAGATATTCTCATTTTCCGCTTGAGATAACCCACAGGTTGTTCAGGGCTTAAATCTTGCCAAATTAACTACTTAATCAACTGTGTTATCTCTGGTGTCACCTTTACTGCTTTTATGGCAGCATGGAGATTCTCTAACACTTTAAGCTGAAAATCTGATATTTTTCTATTTCAATCAGTTGTGTATAGGCCATAGTGCATTTTCCTTTGGTAGGAGAGATGCCTACTATAGCAACTGACCACCTTTCGCAGAAATTGCAATTATTAGGCTAGGCCAAGAAATAAAATTATTATTAAATTAATATTCTGTATCTTTATATTTCACAAGATATATGTGTTTTAGAGTTTAAATTCTATTAAATTTATCTGGTGTTAAATAGATATACAGAATATAAATGAGTTTGAATAAATATATTCATTATTCTGGTGATGTTCAATATGATTTGATAACATTAATTATAAATTTTCATATGATTTTTTATTTGACTATAATGGAGTTATGCATTGGAATCTTTATATGATAACAAGAACATTAAGTTCTGGAATGAACTATCTCAGATACATTCCAGTTGTTCTGATTATGATGTTGATAATTATGATCCATTGAAATATAAATTAAAAAATATAGAGTTATCAGAACTAGAAAACTTAGAGGGGAAAAAAGTTCTTCATTTACAATGTCATATTGGATTAGATAGTTTAGCTCTTGAGATGTTAGGAGCAAAAGTCACAGCTATTGATTATTCTTCTTTATCTATTGGTTGTGCGGAAAAAATCAAAAATAAATTTGGCCTTAAAACGAACTTTTATTGTGCTAATGTCTATGATTTATCTTCTTTAAATCTTGGTGAGTTTGATCTTATTTATACTTCGTATGGAGTTCTTGTTTGGCTTCAAGATTTAAGCCTATGGGCGAAAACAATATCCTCACATCTTAAGTTAGGGGGGGATTTTATTATTGTTGATGAACATCCTTTTGCTCGTATGTTTAGTAACCCTAGTCAGGATAATGCTCCTTTTAATAGTAAAAATATTTTTGTGAATGCTAGTTCTGGAAAACCTATAAAAGCAAACTATAAATATTCTTATGCGAATAGAGATAGTCCGATAAAAAATCAGGAACAATATATCTGGTTTCATAGCATTTCTGAAATAATAACAAATTTGATGAATGAAAATCTTCATTTAACTGTATTTAAAGAATTTGATAAAAGTTTCTACAAGGTTTTTTCTCAGTTGTCACAAAATGAAGAAGGGTGGTGGTGCTTTGATGATAAACTGTTATCTATACCATTAATGTTTTTACTACGTGCCAAAAAGTATTAGATTGAAAAATAAGGTTCTATTATGAAAAAAGAAGTAGTGTTAGCTATTAATATTCCTATGCTAGCAGATGGTACTGTGACTTATGATGGTAATGTTGTATTGGCTGATAGAAATCAAGTTATTATGGCAATAGCTGAAGAACGGATTTCAAAGAAGAAATATGATGGTCACGTTGTTTATGCGGTTAAGGAAATATTGGAAAGAAATAATCTGCTACTAGATGATATTTCGGCGATTTCTGTTGTCAGTTTTGGCCAGCCGATGATTGACTTAGATACTCTTGATGATAACCTTAAAAAAGAATTAAATGCGTTATTTCCTGGTTTTGACAATATCCATATTGTGAAATCACATCACTCTGCCCACGCCTTAAGTGCTATTAGTCAAACGGATATTAAGCGTGCATTGGTTGTTGTTGCTGATCACACAGGTAATATTCTTGGTGAAAGAACTGATCCTATAGTGTTAGAGAATAATGCAGCTGAACAGGTTAGTTATTATTTGTATGAGAATGATAATTTGTATCTGATAGCCCAGGACAATACGCATTCTTGCGATCAAGGTTATGGAAGATTTTATGGTGACGTGACTTGTTATCTCGGATTTGATAGTTATCGTGAATCAGGAAAAACCATGGGACTTGCTTCATTTGGTGATCCTAATGTTTTTTCAGACTATTCACCATTTATTGAAACAGATACTGGTGTAGTCTCTGCGCTGATGAATGAAGGTTATATTGAAAATTGCATAAAAGATATTCGGAATTGGTTTAAAAAGCAGGGTATTGACATTCCAGAACGTCGCTTAAAGACTGGTGTTATTCGTCCTTTTGATATGCACTTAGCAGCGTGGGCTCAAGATCAATTGCATAAATCGATCATCCATCGGGTGAAGGGATTAATTGATAAATATAATGTTGATACATTATGTGTTGTTGGTGGTGTGGCTATGAATTCAGTAATGAATCGTAAGCTGGAAGAGGAGCTGAATATTACTGTTTATGTACCTCCTTCTCCTGGTGATGCTGGTTTGGCTCTCGGTGCGGCAGCTGATTATTTCTGGAAAAAAGATAGTAGAATTCCTAAATTTAACTCTTCACCTTATTTAGGGCCTATTTATTCAGAAGATGAAATTGAGAGAAGTGTTCGTGTTTATGAAAAAGAGTTTATTATTAAGAGAATAAGTGATCCTGAGTATCGAGCTGCACATTTAATTGCTGATGGTAAAATAATTGGTTGGTTTCAGGATCGTAGTGAATATGGACCGAGAGCATTGGGTAATCGCAGCATTCTTGCTTCGCCATCGAATAGTTGGACGAAAGAAATTCTTAATAGCCAAATTAAGTTACGTGAGTGGTTCAGACCTTATGCCCCTGTGGTATTAGAGGAAAATGCTGATAATTATTTTGATATTCTATCCCCTGTTCCGTATATGATGAAAGTCGCTCCTGTCAAAGAGCGAGCTAAATTTGATATGCCTGCTTGTATTCATGTGGATGGTACTGCCAGATTGCAAACTGTATCTTCTGCTTCGAATCAAAAATTTTATAATTTGATTAAAGAAGTTGGAAATATTACTGGTGTTCCTGTAGTACTCAATACTAGCTTCAATTTGGCTGGTATGCCAATTGTTGAATCTCCTATCGATGCTATTGATTGCTTTAGAAAAGCGATCGGAATGCATGCATTATTTGTTGGTAATTATATGCTAGAGAAAAAGCCAATTAACTTAAAGAGATAAATTGGATTGTATGATGAATAATAATTTTATAGTCAATTTACTATTGATTGGGTTTGGTCCTCATGCGAAAAGAATATACTATCCATTATTGGAAGGTGAGATTGATAATCCTCAACTGAATCTATGTGCTGCAATAGATTTGATATCTGAAAAATCAAATATTGAATTATATTTATCAGATAAGAGACTGAAGCCAGAAGTAATATATTTTGGTGGGAATGGTAATCTAGATGAATTAAGTGCATATGAAAAAAATATACTAAATGAGGTTGTATGTAAATATTCTATTAATGGAGTTGTTATTGCAACTGAACCATTATCTCATTTAAAATACGCTAAATGGGCTCTAAATGCAGGGTTATCTATCTTGATGGATAAACCTATATCTTCTTATGAAAATATTTCTACATCAATTGAAAAGTCGATGAAAATTTCTGATGATTACTGTTTTCTTAATTCACTATATCAGGAAAAAAAGCATAGTAATCCATATCAGGTTTTCTCTTTGATGGCACAAAGGAGGTATCAAACATCTTTTAATTTAATTAAAGAGCGTCTTAATGAATGTTTTACTATGACTAATTGTCCAGTAACAAACATACAAACTTTTCATTCCGATGGACAATGGCGTATGCCAACTGAAATAGTGGAGCAACATTATCATCCTTATAATCAAGGATATGGAAAATGTTCACATAGTGGTTATCACTACTTTGATATTATTCCTTTTGTATTAGAGGCTGCTATCAACGAAGAAAAAGAATACGATAATATTGATGTATTCTCGACAGCAATTCGGCCTGATGATGTTCTTCGACAATTTACTTTAAATGATTACCATAAATTGTTTGGTCAACAAGCTTTTGATGAGGTTAATAATTATGATGAGAATCAATTAAAAATATTGTTAGGGACTTTTGGTGAAGTTGATTGTAGCAGCAATATTTGTTTTAAACGAGGAGATAGAACGATAACTGCAGCTTCTATAAATTTGTGTCATAATGGGTATTCCCAGAGAAGTTGGATAACGGCAATTGGTCGCGATCTTTATAGGGGAAATGGTCGTGTCGCTCATGAATCCCATATATTTCAGCAAGGTCCTTTTCAGTCGATTCACTTTCATTCATACAAATCAGACGAGTTTCCTATTGGTAACCAATATAATAATCGTCGTATTGGCACAAAGGAACATTTGGAGATTTATATTTTTCGCAACCATAAAATTCTTGGTGGAAAGCATATTGAAGTTATTGATATTGATAATATCATCGATATGGAAGGTGGACGAAAGGGCTTAAAAGGTAAGTCCAAAGCTAAAGCATTTTATGAATTTATTTCTGGTATAAGGGGAGAAATTTCATCAAAGGATATGGTGTCGGATTTTAGTAAACACGAAATTAGTGCTACTCTGATATCAGCAATCTATCAGTCTATTAGTCATCGCTATCATCAATTAAATCCTCTGATCAATCGTCGTTTATGTAGCAAACAAAATATATCAAAACTAGAGGAAACTTTTAATTGATGGCACAGAAAAGAAATATTACTGTACAACTTATCTGGCTATTTCCGTTGGTGATTGCTGCACCATTAGGTTTGGATCTTTGCCTGCCAGGTATGCCAATGATATCTCGTGAACTGCATAGTTTACCGGGAATGACTCAATGGTTGATCAGTGGGTTTGTATTGTGCTTAAGTTTAAGTCAGTTATTTTTTGGGCCGATGGTTGATCAGTTGGGAGCTCAGCGTGTTTTCTTATATGGCGGAGCTTTTTATACGTTGGGAAGTTTGGGGGTATATTTTGCTGATAGTTTTTCTTTAATTATAGTATTACGGCTGATGCAAGGCTGTGGTGCGGGTGCGATGGGAGTTTCCGTTCTCGCCAGTATCCCATTACGTTTTCAAGGAGCGGTAATAGGGAAAGTATTCAGTATACTTAATGGTGTAATCAGCCTAGTGCCAGTGTTGGCTCCTATTATTGGTGGCGTATTGGTTGTGAACTATGGTTGGAGGTCTACCTTTTACGTATTGGGAGTTTTCACTCTATTATGTTGTTTTCTTGCTTTATGGAAACCGTTACTTGAAGGATGTCAGGATTTTGTATTTCAGCCTGAAACGGTATTTTCAGGATATTTGAAAGTGTTGCGTCACCCTGAATTTTTGCTTGGATGTTTTGCAAGTAGTTTGGGGTTTGCGTCTCAATTGATCTTCTTTTCCAGTTCACCTGTTGTGCTTATTGAAATGTTACATATTCCGGTTGATAGATTTGGTTATTATTTCTCTGTTAATGCTGTTGCTATCACTGCTGGTAGCCTGTTGACTGCTAAATTTTTAGGGCTTGTTAAAGCAACTAAAATGCTGAATAGCGGTGCATTACTGTTATTATTGGCAATGATCGGTTTTGTTTTAACTGTTTATCTTTTTAAGATTTCAGTTTGGCCCTATCTCATTTCGGCGACATTGGGAAGTTTGGGATTTGCCATACTGATTGGCACAGGTGCAGCTATTGCATTATCTCCATTTACTCATTTGGCGGGTCGTGCATCTGCAATGATGGCAGCGATACAGATGTCATTTTCATCATTGATTGCTTGGCTTGTTATGACCTATTGGAGTAGCGATTGGCGAGCAATGATAATTGCTTATTTCTTGTTATCTATAGCTATTTGGATACTACTATATGTATATAAGATAAATAATTTAGTTATGAATACTGATTAATATCGCTTATAAAAAATATTTTCTAGAAAATAGTAGGATCTCATATGCCTTATGATTTTGATGACATTATTGATCATAAAGATTCCCATTTAATCAAATGGCAGTATCCATCACCTTATTTATTGCATAGTATTAATGAGCCTCCTCTCCCACTATGGATCGCAGATATGGATTTCAAATGTCCTAATGAAGTTCTGAATGCTCTTCATGATGCTATAAATAAAGGAATATTGGGGTACACTAGAGCCAGTGATGATATGTTTGAGGCCATAATACAGTGGCAATTACAGCATCACGGTTGGTCAATTAGGGAAGAGTGGATTGTACAGACTCCTGGCGTAGTGAATAGTCTTAGTCTTATCATCCAGACTTTTACTCAACAGGGGGATGATATTTTAATTCAGCCACCAGTTTATGGATCTTTTTATAACTGTTCATTGCTTAATGGACGGCATGTAGTAACCGCACCGTTGATTGAGAAAACAGCGAATTATGTGTTGGATATTGATGAATTTGAAGCTGCTATCACACCAAAAACTAAACTATTTTTTTTGTGTAACCCGCATAATCCAATAGGACATGTATGGAGTAAAGAAGAGTTAACGGCTATGGGAAATGTTTGTTTGCGTCATGGCATTATGGTTATTTCTGATGAAATACATCAGGATTTGATTTTGACCATGGGTAAGTATCATCAACCTTTTGCCAGTATTCATGATGAGTTTGCAGATATCTGCATTACTTGTACTTCCCCAAGTAAAACATTCAACCTTGCGGGGTTACAAACCTCTAATTTATTTATCACCAATAAAAGAGTACGTGATGAACTGAAACGGACATATGCGCGTTGTTCATTGCATATTCCAAATATGTTGGGGCTTGTTGCTTGTGAAGCAGCTTATCGCTATGGGGACCTATGGCTGTCTGAATTACTGATATATTTACGTGATAATCGAAGGTTTCTAAAGCAATATTTAGATCATCTTCCTCAAGTTAAACTTTTTGAATCTGATGCTCTTTATCTTGGTTGGTTAGATTTCAGAAATAGTGGTATTGAGCCACAGAATTTACAGGGCAAATTACTTAATCATTCTCGATTGTGGCTGGATGACGGTATAAAATTTGGTTCTGATTATGCTGGATTTGCTCGAATTAATTTTGCATGTTCCCGTTCAATATTAAATGTAGCTATGCAACGGTTAAGCCGGTTATTTGAAGAGTGTTAATTTTAACCTCTAAAAGAATCCTGTTAAGTTACAAACATTCTTTATAAATGGGTTATCCATAATTTTAGAATGTTATTATTACTTGATTAAAATAAATGTTTTTTATATAAAAATGTTCTTTTTATTGTATCATCATTCTGATGTGGTTGTTTTTTCATGGCGGATGATTGCAATATTGTTTTTTTATCCTTTGTTATGTTATTTTTGCATTTCAATACTTTATTGTTTATCTCTTTCAAAGACGCCCAAAAAAAATAATTCAATTTTTAAATTTCTTACATTTATTGGTATTTTAGGTTTTATTCTTAGCTTTCCTGTATCTTGGCACGCTGATTTAAAATTAAAAGAAAACGGATATATTACTTGTTATAAAAAATCACTAAATGCTCCAAAAAAATATGTAAAAATATAAATCTATGTGACTAATAAGCATATACATTATATGTTTTTTTGTTTTGTATATAGAAAACCCCCAGCCAGGCCTGTCTCTTGACCATATTTCATAGGTCAAGAGATAGATCTATGCCGAGGGATACTTGTTAGAGAATTAGAAGAAAAAAAGACAGAAGATTATTTCAACCAGCCTTTTTCTTTTGCTGCTTCTAATTGAGGCAGCAGGTATTTCCATAGTTCAGGATAACTTTCGGCAACAAAGTGGAGCAGGTTGTAAACTTGCTCAAAACGAATATTATTCTCAACCCAACTCTGTCCTTCGTTATGCAGGTTCATAAATACCGGCATAATTCTGTCGAGGGTTTTAGCAAAACGCGCTTCCGGTGTGATGGCGTCTTCGTATTCTTGCCAAAGTTCCAGAAAATATTTTCCCTGGGTTTCCGGTAGTAAACCAAAAATACGGTGAGCCGCTTTCACTTCATGTTCGTGAATGGCTTCACGGGCTGCCAGATCGAACGCGATAACATCACCCGCATCGATCTCAACAATGTCATGGATCAAAGCCATTTGTACGACGCGGCTAATGTCCACATCTCCGGCATAAGGAGCAAAGCCAAGCACAGCAATAGCAAAATGCCAGCTATGTTCAGCGGAGTTTTCATGGCGCGTATTATTCAATAACTTTGTTTTGCGATGGACGTATTTTAATTGATCCAGCTCCATGATAAACGCAATGACATCGGTGAAAGGGCCGAAATCAACAGAAGGTACAGCTAATGACATACAAAAACCTCAATAATTATTTTTCTTCGTTTAGGGAATAAGGCAATGTTTGAATGGTAAGAACATTACCTTCATCATCACGGATACGAAATATACTCTCTGCTTCCATATCATTATTCATGACAACTTGTACCCAGATTGAACCATCAGCCAGTTTGACCGCTGCTAATACTGAGCCTGTCCGACGCCATTTATCGCCTAACTGCCATTCCAAATCATCGCCAACGACAGGCAGGGAAGCGGCATTACCCGCCAGCCAGTACATGGCTCGCTTGTTTGCCCCACGATATTTGGCTCTGGCTACCATTTCCTGACCGGTATAACAGCCTTTTTTAAAGCTGATGCTGTTTTCGATGGCCTGAAGGTTAGTTGCTTGTGGAATAAATTGTGCACTGCTGGCGGCATCAATCACTGGAGTTCCTGCTTCAATCTCCAGCGCCAGCCATTGCTGGCTATCATTCAACTGAGATTGGAACTCTTCGACTAGCGTTTCAGTTATTTTAGCGGCGGTGGTTTTATCTGTGATGATAAGGAAACGTTCAGCGGGAAGCGCCAGATGGAGAAGGGTTGTGGTTTCATGTTGGATAACAGGAGATTCGGTGTCGGGCAGGGTTGGGAAGAGGGCTGTCAGCGCTTCCCGATTTCCTGTGCCGGCGACACCGAGCAAGATGCTTTCTTCATCTTTGGCAAACGTCACTTTGGAAAACACAGCATACTTTTTCAATTCGGTTAATTGGGTTTCCAACAATGAACGGCGTTCAATATAGGCAAAACCTTCACCACGCTGAAACAGGAGTAAGTTACTCCACATCTTGCCCTTGGCATCACAATGGGCAGTTAACACATGCTGGTTATCATTTAGTGAGGTAAGGTCGGCTGTAATCTGACCTTGCAGATACTTTTTCGCATCAGCGCCTGTGGCTGTCACTATTCCCCAATCATCAAGGGAAATTAAAGTCAGTGGTAGAGTTGCAGAAGAAGATGGATATTGTGCAGAAAACGGAATTGGGTAAGTCATAACAGCTCCTGCCAGTAAATTAACTGAGAAATGACGATAATGGTAAAAGAGAAGCGGTTTAATGCAAAGGAGTTATTCTGTTATTTATAGATAAGGCATGAATTGTCAATCTGTTGCGATAGGCTTCGCATCTTGTCGATATATCTCGTGATTTCACCGATGCAGATGATGAAAAACAGGCCAGAATCGTTGATAATCTTATTGCCGTCTTAATGGCACGAATGAAAATGATAAAGAGGCTTTTTAAACATGGATATTGATAATAAAGCACGTATTCACTGGGCATGTCGTCGTGGAATGCGTGAACTGGATATTTCTATCATGCCATTTTTTGAATATGAATATGATTCATTGAGTGATGATGACAAACGAATTTTCGTTCGTTTGCTGGAGTGCCCAGATCCCGACCTTTTCAATTGGCTCATGAATCATGGACGACCCGAAGATGATGAGCTGTATCATATGGTGAAATTGATCCAGAGCAGAAACCAAGCCCGTGGTCCTGTGGAACAATAAATTAAGGGAGTCTCGCCATACTCGCCTGTTTTCCACGGGTGTGCATGGTGTAGTCGCAATTGCGGCTTTGGTGGCACCCTGGCCAATTAACAGTGTTGGTTTTTGGCTTCCATTTTTCTGGTTTCCACTGTTTGCCATTATTATAAGCAGTTGGGCATGGAGCCAGAAAAATATCCGGCAGTGTCAGGGCAGGTTGGTACTGTTCAAAGGCAACAAAGTGCATTGGCAAAAAGCTGCCTGGCGCATCGTTCAGCCACCGTGGCGCCATCGCTATGGAATGGTTGTTATGCTCCATGCATTTAGTCGGGCAGAAAATATATGCTACCAACCGCCAATTCGATTATGGATAGCATCAGATAGTATGTCGCCCGTTGCCTGGCGTCATTTGAATCAATTGATGCGCCAATACCCTGAACTGTGACGGCGGCTAAAACAGTGCTTCCATTTCAGCCAATATTTGCATACACCATTCGCTTAAACGTTCGTCTGTTTGTTCGAATTGGTTCACATCGTCCAGTGCCAGCCCAACAAAATGTTTGCCATCTTCGGAGAGCGGTTTCGGGCTGGTAAATTCATAACCCTCTGTTGGCCAAAACCCAATAAACTGAACATCCGTTGGTAGCAGATGGTGATACAGTATGCCCAATGCATCCAAAAACCATTCACCATAATCGATTTGATCACCCATTCCATACATAGCAACGATTTTCCCTGCCAGATCTAACGAGGGAAGTTGATCCCAAATAGCCAGCCAATCCTCTTGTAATTCACCGAAATCCCAGGTGGGAATACCGAGGATCAGGACAGAATATTCTTCCATCAAACGGGGATCACAATCCTTGACATCATGCAGGTCGATCAGATCTTCACCGAGTATATCGCGTATTTTTTCTGCTACCATTTCTGTATAGCAGGTACTGGAGCCGTAAAAGAGACCAATTTTCATCATTATTTATCAGGGAATTTTGAATATCAGGATCGGTATTGTACCAGAATAATTGCTTTTTCAGGCATAATAGCCGATTGGAAGGCGCAGATAGGCAGACAGAAAGGAGGAATAATGCCAAGAAAACACCACCTATCAGACAACCATTCATTGGAAGATGATGTCATTAAACAGTATCCAACGGAACCACATCCATCGGCCAATCCTCTGATAGAGCAATTCCTCGATACTATCTGGCTGGAAAAAGCGCTGGCTGAAAATACGTTGACTTCTTATCGGCTTGATTTACAAGCCTTGAACAATTGGTTGATACATTATGGTCATGATTTACTTTCAGTGCAGTCGATAGAATTACAATCATTTTTGGCTGAGCGAGTGGATGGCGGTTATAAAGCCAGCAGTTCAGCCCGATTGTTGAGCGCAATGCGGCGGTTGTTTCAGTATCTATATCGTGAAAGAATGCGGGAAGATGATCCAACAGCATTGTTATCTTCGCCTAAATTACCGAAACGTTTGCCGAAGGACTTAAGTGAAAAACAAGTTGAAGATTTGCTTAACACCCCTTTGGTTGACCACCCCATCGAATTGCGAGATAAGGCCATGCTGGAAGTGCTTTATGCTTGCGGATTGCGAGTTTCAGAACTGGTTGGCCTGACCTTATCTGATGTGAGTTTACGTCAGGGAGTAGTCAGAATTGTGGGTAAGGGAGATAAGGAAAGATTGGTTCCTTTGGGAGAAGAGGCCGTTTATTGGCTGGAGAAATATCTGGAATATGGACGCCAATGCTTATTGAATGGTTCTGTATCTGATGTATTTTTCCCCAGTAAGCGGGGAACACAGATGACACGCCAGACATTCTGGCATCGGATCAAACACTATGCCGTATTGGCGGGCATTGATATTGAACGCTTGTCACCCCATGTCCTGCGCCATGCTTTTGCAACACATCTACTCAATCATGGTGCAGATTTACGTGTTGTGCAGATGTTATTAGGTCATAGTGACCTCTCCACAACTCAGATTTACACTCATGTAGCAACCGAACGTCTTAAAGTGCTGCATCAACAACATCATCCCCGCGGGTAGCTGCGGATTAGGTGAAAATAAAGGAACAAATAATGAAGAAGATCGCGTTTTGCTTTTCATTACTGTTGACTGCTGTTGTCAGCAATGCCTTTGCTGATGAGAGCACCATCAATAACACCCTGTCTAAAATGGGAATTAAGGCAGAAAACATCACCCCATCACCACTGCCAGGTGTGAGTTCAATTCTAACTGAACAGGGCATTATTTACGTATCTGATGATGGTAAGTACCTGTTACAAGGCTTACTTTATGATATTAGTGGCAAAATACCCAAAAATATCAGCAACCAGGTTCTGGTGAAAAAGCTGGAAGCTTTGAAAAAACAAATGATTATTTACAAAGCACCAAAAGAAAAACATGTTGTTACTGTTTTTACTGATATTACCTGTGGTTATTGCCGTAAATTGCATGAGAGTATGCAAGAATACAATGAGTTGGGGATTACTGTCCGTTATCTGGCGTTCCCTCGTCATGGTTTGCAACATCAATCAGCTAAAGATATGCAATCCATTTGGTGCAGTGCGACACCGAACAAGTCACTGAACGCTGTTTTCAAAGGTGAACAAGTCTCTCCAATTCAGGAATGCAAGACAGATATCGCGAAACAATATCAGCTAGGCTTGCAGTTTGGCGTCAAGGGCACACCGGCGATTATTCTAAAAGATGGCAATATGATCGGTGGTTATTTGTCACCGAAAGATTTGCTAGCTGAATTGGAACATTATGGTGAGTAATCAAAATCGACCTATCTCATTCAGTAAATACAAGTTAGTGAATAAAAATTGTGAGTAGAGAAACACAACTCCGCCGCCGACCGGTGGCGGATCCTGACCATCTTCCCAACGATATTCATCCATTATTGCGTCGTTTATACGCTATGCGTGGCATACGTCAGGCCAATGAATTGGAGCGTAGTGCAAAGGGACTTCTCAATTACCAATCCCTCAATGGTATTGAGCAGGCAGTGGCCTTGCTGATCACGGCATTACATGAACATTGGCGCATTGTGATTGTTGGTGATTTTGATGCTGATGGGGCAACCAGTACCGCATTGAGCATCCGTGCCTTGCGGGCAATGGGATATCGTAACCTTGACTACCTTGTTCCAAACCGTTTTGAAGATGGTTATGGATTAAGCATTCAGGTAGTTGATGAAGTTGTTAAAAGAAGCGCAGATCTGATTATCACCGTGGATAATGGGATCTCATCCCATGATGGTGTAGCCGCGGCACATCAACATGGCATCAAGGTGATCGTCACTGATCATCATTTACCGGGCGAAACTCTGCCAGCCGCAGAGGCTATTATCAACCCTAATTTAGCTGACTGCGCCTTTCCCTCTAAGGCATTGGCAGGAGTTGGTGTTGCATTTTATCTGATGTCTGCACTCAGAGCTGAATTGCGCAAATTGGCATGGTTTGAGCAACAAGGCATTCCATTACCTAATTTGGCGGAGCTGCTGGATTTAGTGGCATTGGGTACAGTGGCTGACGTGGTTCCCCTCGATACCAATAACCGAATTTTGGTATATCAAGGACTCAATCGCATTCGGGCAGGACGTTGCTGTGCGGGAATACGAGCGCTGCTCGAAGTTTCCAAACGGGAATCGACAAAATTGGCAGCCAGTGATTTGGGATTTGCGTTGGGACCACGGTTAAATGCAGCCGGACGTCTGGATGATATGTCTGTTGGGGTCGCGTTGCTATTGACTGATGACATGGTGCAAGCCCGTCAGATTGCTTGCGAGCTGGATAGCCTAAACCAAACCCGTCGAGAAATCGAACAAGGTATGCAGCAAGAAGCCTTGCAGATCTGCGATAAAATCGAGCGAACCCATACGCAGCTACCTTACGGGTTAGCAATTTACCATCCCGAATGGCATCAGGGAGTGGTGGGTATTTTGGCTTCACGCATTAAAGAGCGTTTTCACCGTCCGGTGATTGCTTTTGCTCCGGCGGGCGATGGTACTTTGAAAGGTTCAGGGCGTTCGGTAAATGGCTTGCATATGCGAGATGCACTTGAACGTCTTGATACGCTGCACCCAGGATTGATGTTGAAATTTGGCGGTCATGCGATGGCTGCGGGATTGTCGATTGAACAAGACAAATTTGATCTCTTTCAGCGCTATTTTTCCGAACTACTGGCAGACTGGATGGATATTACCCAACTTGACGGTGTTATCTGGAGTGACGGTGAATTAGCTTTGGGGGAATTATCGCTGGAAGTGGCTGAAATTCTGCGTGAGGGTGGCCCGTGGGGGCAGGCATTTGCAGAACCGGTTTTTGACGGCAAATTCAAGCTACTGCAACAGCGCATTGTGGGTGAAAAGCACCTGAAAGTTATGCTTGAACCATTAAATGGTGGGCCAATGTTAGATGGCATCGCATTTAATATTGATGTCAGTCGCTGGCCGGATAATAGTGTCAAAACGGTAGAATTGGCTTATAAACTGGATATTAATGAATTTCGTGGTAATCGTGATGTTCAGCTTCTGATCCAGCATATTTGGCTCTATTGAATGAACTTCGATTTTCGATCTGCATTTAAAAGATGAAGGGTATAAACCCCCTGATAGATCCGCTACAATACGCGGTTCGAAAATATCCATGCGACCATCGTTTATTCATAATACACAACGTATATAAGACACAAAATATGTTTGAAATTAATCCGGTAAAAAATCACATTCAGGACCTGTCTGAGCGGACAGCAGTTCTGAGGGGGTATCTTTGACTATGATGCCAAGAAAGAACGTTTAGAAGAAGTCAATGCTGAACTCGAACAGCCTGGTGTCTGGAATGAACCGGAACGGGCGCAGGCGTTAGGTAAAGAGCGTTCATCACTTGAAAGCATCGTAGAAACCATCGATCAGTTGACTCAAGGATTGGAAGATGTGAACGGTCTACTGGAGTTGGCCGTTGAAGCTGATGACGAAGAAACCTTCAATGAAGCCGTCGCTGAGTTGGAACAGTTAGAAGAAAAACTAAGCCAACTTGAATTCCGTCGCATGTTCTCAGGCCAATATGACAACGCAAACTGCTATCTGGATCTTCAGGCGGGCTCTGGTGGTACAGAAGCACAGGATTGGGCCAGCATGTTGATGCGCATGTACCTGCGTTGGGCAGAATCCAAAGGCTTTAAGACGGAAATCATGGAAGAGTCTGATGGTGAAGTTGCAGGTTTGAAATCAGCCACCATTAAGATCATAGGTGAATATGCTTACGGTTGGTTGCGTACAGAAACGGGCGTCCATCGCTTGGTACGTAAAAGTCCTTTTGATTCAGGTGGTCGTCGTCACACATCATTCAGTTCTGCTTTCATCTATCCAGAAGTGGATGATGATATTGATATCGAAATCAATCCGGCTGACTTACGTATAGATGTATACCGTGCCTCTGGTGCTGGTGGTCAGCACGTTAACAAAACCGAATCAGCAGTACGTATCACCCACGTACCGACTGGTATTGTCACCCAATGTCAGAACGATCGTTCTCAGCATAAAAACAAAGACCAGGCGATGAAACAGTTGAAAGCGAAGCTGTACGAACTGGAAATGCAGAAGAAGAACGCAGATAAACAAGCAATGGAAGAAAACAAATCGGACATCGGTTGGGGCAGTCAGATTCGCTCTTACGTTTTGGATGATTCCCGCATTAAAGATTTGCGTACTGGTGTAGAAACCCGCAATACACAATCAGTGCTGGATGGGGATTTGGATAAATTCATTGAAGCAAGCTTAAAAGCTGGCCTGTGAGGAACTAAAATGTCACAACAACAACAGGGAGCTGAACAGGCTCCTGATTTAAATAACGAACTGAAAACTCGCCGTGAAAAACTGGCTGCCCTGCGCAGCAACGGCATTGCTTTCCCAAATGATTTTCGTCGCGAAAACATTTCCGTAGATCTGCATACCAAATACGATGACAAGACTAAAGAAGAACTGGAAGAGCTTGACATCGAAGTAACTGTCGCTGGTCGCATGATGACACGTCGTATCATGGGTAAGGCCTCTTTTGCAACCTTGCAAGACATGGGGGGTCGCATTCAGATTTACGTTTCCCGTGATGACCTGCCGGAAGGTATTTACAACACTCAGTTCAAGAAATGGGATTTGGGTGACATTTTAGGCGCACGCGGTAAGCTGTTTAAAACTCAAACGGGTGAACTTTCTATCCATTGTACCGAGCTGCGCCTGCTGACTAAAGCATTGCGCCCTCTGCCGGATAAATTCCACGGTTTGGCGGATCAGGAAACGCGCTATCGTCAGCGTTATTTGGATCTGATCTCGAATGATGAATCCCGCAAGGCATTCCAGATCCGTTCCCACGTGATGTCGTCATTACGCAGCTTCATGATCCAAAAAGGCTTCATGGAAGTTGAAACGCCAATGATGCAGGCGATCCCAGGTGGTGCAAGTGCGCGTCCATTCATTACGCACCATAACGCGCTGGATATCGACATGTACTTGCGCATTGCGCCGGAACTGTACTTGAAACGTTTGGTGGTCGGTGGTTTTGAGCGTGTTTTCGAAATCAACCGCAACTTCCGTAATGAAGGCGTCTCCCCGCGCCACAACCCAGAGTTCACCATGATGGAACTCTACATGGCATACGCGGATTACCAGGATCTGATCGTACTGACCGAAGAACTGTTCCGTACTTTGACGCAAGAAGTACTGGGTACAACATTGGTGAAATATGGCGAACAAGAATTTGATTTTGGTCAGCCTTTTGCCAAGATGACTATGAAAGAAGCGATCTGCAAATATCGTCCAGAGACCAACATGGCAGATCTGGATGATATGGACAAAGCGGTTGCTATCGCGAAATCCTTGGGCATTGATGTTGAAAAGGGCTGGGGCTTAGGCCGTGTGCAGTGTGAAATCTTTGAAGAAACCGCTGAAAGTCACCTGATTCAGCCGACCTTCATTATCGAATATCCGGCAGAAGTTTCTCCGCTGGCGCGCCGTAACGATGACAACCCATTCATTACTGATCGCTTTGAATTCTTCATCGGTGGCCGTGAAATTGGTAACGGCTTCTCGGAGCTGAACGATGCGGAAGATCAGGCAGAACGCTTTGCAGAGCAGGTTCGCCAGAAAGATCAAGGTGATGACGAAGCGATGTTCTACGATGAAGACTATATTACTGCGTTGGAGCACGGTTTGCCGCCAACCGCAGGTTTAGGCATTGGTATCGACCGTATGATAATGTTGTTCACTGACAGTCATACCATCCGTGACGTTATCCTGTTCCCGGCAATGCGTCCACATACGCATAAATAATCATTTTTTGATTAAAACCGGCTAAACGCGTTGTCCGATTAACCGGACAGCGCGTTTTTTACATACATCAAAAAATCTTAAACAACCGACTGAAATATAGACAAATATTAACGATATACTACTTGCTGAGATTCAGTAAGAGGTATATATTTAACGCCATCACTTCGTTGATGCGAGTGTAGTTCAATGGTAGAACGAGAGCTTCCCAAGCTCTATACGAGGGTTCGATTCCCTTCACTGCTCCAAATAAACCTCTGTCAAAGTCAATAAGAGTCTACTACCTTGAAACTCACATCCAATTGCCAGTGTAATTTCGATTCTATCTGCCAATGGCTGCGTATTGCATACGCGATAAACTGGGCGCTTCTGGCCTGATGGCTGGTGATGTAGTCACGTCGCTCATACGTCTCTGCTTTCCCTTTGACTTCCCGATGAGATTCAACCACGGCAATTCCACCCAGCGTTTTCCATTGTGGATGGCGTTCTTTTAGCCAGTCAACATCACTGACCAGCCATACCTGCCGTTGTTCTATACGCCCATGATCCCCCTCGACACATCGGTTTCGGTCATGTGCTATCCCGGCAAAGTGATTGGCCAGATGGGTATCTAAAAACAGTTTGATATCCTCATAAAATTCCCCCTGGTTGCCTTTCAGTGCCAACACATAATCCGCCTGACCTGCCACTATCTGCTCCGCTATCTGATGCTGGCAGCCCATCGCATCAATCGTGATGGTTGCCTCTTCGATATCCAGCAAGGCCAGCAGCTTGGGGATCGCGGTGATCTCATTGGATTTGTCCGACACTTTCACTTGGCCAAAACAAAGCTGGTTGGCGACCGACCAGGCACTCACCAGATGGATAGCCGGAACCCCCTGGCCTTATCCAGTGTGCTCCGCATTGTTTTACCATCTAACGCAATAATATCTTCGGACAGGTGAGCCAGACTTTTCACCCACGCGGTAAAGGCGTGGCTAAACTCGTGCGGGTTGAGTCGGTTGAGGACATCGTTGAAGGTATCATGGCTGGGTATTCCGTTAGGTAACGCCAGAAATTGCCGGAACCAGTCTTCTTTGGTTTTTCCATATTCTTCAATGTCATTGAAATTCTCACAGCCGCAGAGGATGGCACAAATTGAGATAGTGAGAATATCGATAAGCGAGTGGCGCTGAGTTCGATTGACCCGAGGGTCGCTGAGATGCCCGAAGGCGTGACTGATAGAGGTCGCTTTCATCATCGTGTTTCAGAAGAATTGGAGATGGAAAATCCATGATAAACCACAATCAGCCATTAATAACGTACTGAAATGAGTAAAAGTACCCCAAAAAAATTAATTGGTTAATTTAGACCCGTTTGCCCTGGGAGGTGGATATCAATTCCTTTACAAAGGCGATCAGCTTTATATCACTAATGAAAGCGGTGCTACGGTAGAGGTGGTTAAATAAGATGGCAATTGCCACCTCAGGGCAAATGATAGTGGGGTGGTGGATTTTTATGGTACGGGGAAACGAAAGAGCCTTACATCAATAACGATATCGATAATAATTTGTAAAGCGTTGATTGAATTGAGGGGGTAATCTTCCATAGAGGCGTTCTTGGTTAAAATAATTCTGAATATGATAGGTAATATCTTGATCGCTCATTAATTGCATGAAAAATGCAGTTGCAGCAGCTCTTGAGGTGAGTAAATAGCTTACTCTTGACAGTATTGGTACAATAATATCTATATATGAATAGATTCCTATGTCACAGTCATGCTCTGGCAATGCGTATGTTCCATTATCAGAAGGAATAAAGCAAAGCTTTCTTATCCTACTTGTCACTCCAGCATCACCTTCCTGAGGATTTGCAGGACTCACTAAATATGGAGGATAACGAGTCGTTATATATAGAGATGTTTTCCCATTAGCTTTTTGGTATTCACGGAGAAGAGGGCCGTGAGGATTGACATACTGATGCCTATATCGACCAGTAGCGAGATACTCAACATAATCCTTTAGCGCGATTGGCATAACCACCCCAATAAAGTAAGTACATTTGCAGCCATATTTAACTCCATTTTTACCCAATAACAAGCGAATAATGCTTAACAATTAATTAACCTCTGAAACTAAAATGAAATATTTCTCTACCCATTCCCTTGAGTGGTTACAGAAATAACCCATGCTGCCACCCGTTCCCATCGCGTACCCAACGTACACGGGATGGTGGCATTTTTATTTTCACCGCGCACCGAAAGCGCCAATCTAAACATCGAACCCCTATTTAGGAGTGAGCCTTTGAGGAGTCAGCTTGCTGATGCTCTTCGATGGGCTGATTTCCTATTTCGGCAAAGGCTTCATGATGCTCATCACATAGATACAGGCAGCAATACAGCGTAACCCTAACGCATGTTCTTCATCATCAAATGAAAAACCTTGCTTGCGGATCTGTTCGAGATTTTCTGTTAATGCTGCGGCGGTGGTACAGGTATGTTGGGTATAAGCGTGCATCCCTTTTTTATGCAGCAAGTGGAGGCGTTTTTGCTCAGATAGGGTAGACAGCAGGGCTTTTCCAGCACCGGAAGCGTGCATCGGTAGCTTACCACCAATAGGAGCGGACATTCTCATCAGCGCATTACACTGCACTTGATCGACAGTGACGGCTTCATATTCATCCAGATTAAGGATCGTTTTAGTCAAAAATCACAAAGAGTAGTGCTTTGTTCTTGGATAGTTAGCTCGATCATAAAATTAACAACGCATTCGCCACCGCAATGTTTCAACACTCTACTCACTACAACTCACATAAACAGATATCCGACAATGTGTGCGGATGTCCCCAAGGGTCAATCGTATCGTCAGTACTTGCCAATATCTACCTGCACTATGTGATAGATGAATGGTT
>NZ_MKGQ01000042.1 GCF_001908105.1 Xenorhabdus eapokensis | reverse complement strand
GGTGAATCAACGCTTCTTGCGGGAAATCTGCCTGAGTGGCATTGAAATCCACCAGCAGTTGTTGCCGTTCTGATGCGGGTAGCATCGGCAAGGTGGCAATGTGTTGGGTTTCATCTGCCACCATTGCGGTCAGCACATTATTGAAATAACCGACTATCCGCTTAACGGTGGCGGCATCGAATAAATCAGAGACATATTCCAGCTCACCAACCAGACCGGCCTCGGTTTCAGTCAATGACAAGGTCAAATCAAAGTGAGCACTGGGGTGCATCTGTGCAATAGGTGTGCATTGGACATCGGGTAACGCCAGTGTCTGAGCAGGAGTGTTATTTAAGGCCAGCATCACCTGGAAGATCGGACTATAGCTTAAATTGCGTTCGGGTTGGAGGGCTTCCACCACTTGCTCAAAGGGTAAATCCTGATGGGCATAGGCAGCCAGCGCCCGCTCCCGAACCTGGGTGAGCAGATCAGTGACAGTAACGGTATCATTCAGGGTGACACGCAAGGCCAGCGTATTGACGAAGAAACCGATTAATCCTTCGAGTTCATGTTGTAGACGGTTGGCAACCGGCGTGCCGATAACGATATCATCCTGACCACTGAGTTTAGCCAGTACCAGACTCCAGGCACTGAGCACCGTCATAAACAAGGTAGTATTATGGCGCAATCCCAGTTTTTTCAGTGAGGTTAATAAGTCTGCATCAACATGCACAGGAACTCGGTCGCCAACAAAAGATTGTACCGCGGGGCGCGGCCGATCCGTGGGGAGGGTGAGTAAAGCCGGTGCCCCTGTAAGCTGGGTGTACCAGAAATCACGTTGCGCCGTGAGAGTGGCTTCTTGTAGCCATTCACGCTGCCAGACAGCATAGTCGGCGTACTGAATGGGGAGTGGCGATAAAGGTGCGTCTTGCCCGTCGAGAAGGGCGCGATAAAGCACACTGAGTTCATGCATCAGTACACCGACGGACCAGCCATCAGTGATAATGTGGTGTTGCGTGAGCAGCAAGACATGCTCTTCGTCTGCCAGTTGCAGCAAGTGACCGCGGATCAGCGGGTCTTGGGTAAAGTCAAAAGGCGTCTGTGCTTCAAGGGCGGTCAAATCAGCAATATGGGCGGAGTGCGTTTCTGGCGCGAGTAAGCGTAAGTCCTGATAAGGCAGGGTAAAGCCAATGTCAGCCGGATCGATATGCTGGCAAGGTTGGCCGGAAACCAGGACAAAGCGGGTACGTAAGCTTTCATGGCGGACGATCAGGTGATCGAATGCACGGGTTAACACATGGCGACTAAGCTGACCGGTCAGACGCAATGCCACAGGGATATGATAAGCCAGGCTGGCGGCCGGATCGAGTTGCCCCAGGAACCATAAACGCTGTTGGGCAAAGGACAGAGGTAACGACTGGCTGTGGTCAACGACAGGGATTGTGACCTGAGTGGTGGTTGAAGTGTTAGTGAGCGTTTGCGCCAAATCCATCAAAACGGGTTGTTCAAAGAGTTGTTGTAATGGCAATTCCTTTGCTAATAGTTGGCGAACTCGTGTGGTCAGTTGGGTAGCGAGCAAGGAATGGCCACCGAGTTCGAAGAAATGATCATGACGACCAACTTGTTCTAAACCTAACAACGCCTGCCAAATCTGCGCCAGGGCGATTTCTATTTCACCGATGGGGGCTTCATAGCCGCGAACGACTACTGCCGATAAATCCGGGACAGGCAGAGCCTGACGGTCGAGTTTGCCATTGGGAGTCAGCGGGAAAGTGTCCAGGGTGACAAAAGCACTGGGTAACATATATTCGGTTAGGTGTTGCGCCAGTTGCTGGCGCAGTGTCGCGGGTACCAATTCAGCATCTTTCTGCGGTAACAGGTAGGCCACCAGCCGTTTTTGCCCCGGTTCGTCTTCACGCGCAATCACCACCGCCTCACGCACGCCGTCACATTGCGTGAGTCTGGCTTCGATTTCCCCCAACTCGATACGGAAGCCGCGCAACTTGACCTGAAAATCATTGCGCCCCAGATATTCAATATTGCCATCGGGCAGCCAGCGACCGAGGTCGCCAGTTTTGTACATACGGGCATTGGGTTTCGACGCAAATGGATCGGTCAGGAAACGTTCGGCAGTCAGTTCAGGACGATTGAGATAACCGCGAGCCACGCCGGCACCAGCAATATAAATTTCCCCTGCCACGCCGCAAGGAACGGGGTGACCGTGTGGATCCAGGATATAAATCTGGGTATTGGCAATCGGACGGCCAATCGGTGGCGGATTATCTGTTGAACTGTCATCGGAAACGGTACATGAATAGAGTGTGGCACAGATCGTGGTTTCCGTCGGCCCATAGGCATTGAGCATCTGCCGTCCTGGTGACCAGCGTTTGACTAAGGTTGATGGGCAGGCCTCTCCGCCCACCATCAAGGTTTGTACGGTATCGGGCAGGGAATCCATTGCGGCCAACGCAGTCATTGGCAAGATAACATGGCTGATAGTCTGGTCTACTAAATAACCGGACAATATGGCTCCAGGTATCAATTTATCCCGTTTGGCCAAATAGAGACGAGCACCCGCCATTAAGGTCATACAATATTCCCAAATACTGGGATCGAAACTGTTTGAGATGAACTGTAAGACGCGACTGTCGGTGGTGAGTGCCAGAGTGGCTTGCTGGGTGGTGATTAAGTTGCACAGGCTCTGATGTTCGACCATCACCCCTTTCGGTTGCCCCGTTGAGCCGGAAGTATAAATGACATAGGCCAGATGGTGTGCAGCTAATCCCAGGGCTTGAGGCTCTGGATTGTCAGTCGATTGTGTTGCCAGAGATTGTGTTGTCAGGCTCGATTCGGGGTTATCCAGTAAGACCGTGGGCAAGGCGTTAAACGGGGCGAGCCACGCTGACTGAGACAGTGCCGATTGAGTCAGTAACGCTACAGGTGCCGCATCTTCCAGCATATAGGCTAACCGTTCGGCCGGATAAGCGGGGTCAAGCGGTACATAAGCCCCGCCGGCTTTAAGGATTGCCAGAAAGCCAACCATCATCTCCAGACTGCGTTCGACACAGAGAGCGACCCGATCGTCTGGACGTACTCCCAGCGCAATCAAGTGGTGAGCCAGACGATTAGCGTGACGGTTCAATTCCTCATAACTGAGAGACAACTCCCCAAATACCACTGCTGTTGCATTAGGTGTTTTTGCAGCCTGTGCTTCGATCAATTGATGGATCAGTCTCTCTTGCGGGAAATCCATCTGTGTGGCATTGAAATCCACCAGCAATTGTTGCTGCTCTGTTTGTGGCAATAGGGGTAAATTTTGGATCTGGGTTTCTGGAGATGTCAGGGCGGCTTCTATCAACACCATGAGACGAGCCTGGAGGGCTATCACTTCAGCCCGACTCAGGTAATCAGGAGAAAAATGAAATTCAAGTGTGACAGATGTTTGAGCATCTTCATTATTATTAGCTAATACATATTGATGGACAGCGATAGAAAGAGGGAATGGTGCACCACGTTGTATTTTGGTGTATTTAAGTGTGGCGTTTGGTATATCGGCATTCACGTCTATCTGGTCAAATGACAGCATAATATCGAATAACTGATCACGTCCGGTCTTTTGCCGGATTTGTGTGAGCTGGTTGATTGCTGAAATTGGAAAACGCTGATGTTTGTAGCAACGATGTAATTCTGCGGCGGTTTTGTCCATCACATCAAGGAAAGTATCCTGGGACGAAATAGTGATGCCGACCGGAATCACCGAGGAAAACATCCCCACCGTATGTTTTTGTTTGTTGTTTTTACGGTTATCTATGGGAATACCAATAACAATCTCTTCATCTTCGGTACGGTTTGTTAGTGAATAAGCAGTACGTGAGAAATAGCAGGCCAGCACAGCATACATAAAATGCAGGACGGATAATCCATTTGCAGCGACAATATCCTCGATTCGCTGAAAGAGCGTTTTATCCAGTTGCCAAATGAGAGGTTCGGGGTGTTCGCTATCAGCTATTTTTTCTAAATTTGATGGCTGAATTAAGGCTGGAGGTAAGTTTTTGTAGCGATCTGACCAGAATTGTTGGTCTTGTAGATAGCGCTGTGAGTTTAAATAGGCATGATCCTCATGAATAAAGTCGAGATAAGAGGGCGCTGTTTTTGTAAATTCTTTTCCTTTGCTTAATTGAGCATACATGTTGGCTATTTCCGTGGAAATAAGTCTTAAAGTCGTTACATCGCCGATAAGATGATGACAACAAAAATGCCAGTACCAACGATTGTCACTTATCCGTAACAGTGCAAAACGCCATAGTTCACTGTGCAAATCAAACGGTCGCAGGAAGGCGGTACGGATGTATTGTTCAGCTTGTTCTTCTGCGTCAGCAGAACCTGAGAAATCGTGGATTGTCACAGATACCGGTAAGGTGTCGGTGAGTTCTTGCAGTGGTACTTCCTGAGTTTTAACGAGTCGTAAACGCAATGCACCATGACGATAAATGACGGCCTCAATAGCGCTTATTAACCGCACTTCATCCAATTTCCCTTCAACAAGAATAACTGAACCTAAGTTATAACAAGCACTATGAGGGCGGAAACACTGCTCGAGCCAGATGACTTGCTGGGGAGAACTGAGTGGGAATGTGATATTATTACTACTATTACGTGGCATAGGATGACGTGACATAGGCATTGTTTAACTCCTGCTTGTGCAACTAGTTAATCAGGCTAATGAAGTAAGGCTAATGAATTACATTTGAGTTATTTAACATTGCTGCACGCTAGAATATGGTTGGATAACTAACTCTTTCATAAACGGATGCGGTGTTTTTTGAAAATTTGTTATAAAAGGGATGGTTTGTATGTTTTTTAATTATTTGTATCAAAAATATTGATATAAAGATCGGTGTAAGGAGTTTTTTAATAGAAGCAGGAGGGAGGTTAGGTTGCTGCACATCCATATTGAAGTAAATTAATTGAATAATCAGTTATTATTATTTATTGATTAAATTGTGTAGCATTTTCCAGAACGGGCTTTGCTGTGCTAGCTGACGCTGCTCCTTAAGCATATTCTCAAGTATTACCAACGTGGTCAGAGGATTTGCCAGCACAACACGCAAAACGGTTGTTGGCTGCCTAGCCCATTGCTCGGGGTTGAGAGTGGTATGTGAGACAAAAGATTTTCCCGCGGACCATTGCATCGTCTGGATACTTTGGTTAAGAGAATTAATTAATTCATGCAGTTGCTGTTTTACCCGTTCTGAACCTTCCCCTAATGCCTGTAATACCTTTGGTGGTACATAGCGATAGGTTAACAGGCAAAGCTGTGGCTCACTGATTAACTCGAAATCTTCTTGCTGGCGGATGAGATCAGCGAATAATTGTGCTTTCTCAATACCCGCATCTATCAGGCCGGCTAATCTCTGGCGGCCAAGCAGATGGAAGTTACTGTGTAACATCAGCGACATTGCACCGCGTGAACCTTCCAAAGTATGGCGACCCAGATCCTTCGACCCTTTGCGCACAATATAATTAGCATGTTGGGCTATGGTGTTGGTCAGGGTAGGTTGACGGAATAACACCAGACCTGCTCCCATTGGTACATACATTTGCTTATGAGCATCGATTGTCACTGTATCAGCACGTTCGATGCCTCTAAATAAGTGCCGATAGCGTTCAGACAGTAAACTTGCTCCGCCCCAAGCGGCATCAACATGGAAATGGCACTGTTCCTGTTCAGCGATATCCGCCAGCATGTCCAATGGATCAATGGAACCGGTTTCTGTGGTGCCAGCTATCCCGATAATAGCCATAGGTTTGATATTGCGTTGGCGCAACTTCTGTAATTGTGTGAGAAGGGCATCAATGCAGATCCTGCCATCTTTGTCGGTATCTACTTTTACCAAGGCATCTTGTCCTAATCCAAGGATATCTACCGCTTTTTTCAGCGAATAGTGCCCCAGTTCCGATACCAGAATGGCTAAGCCACTATAGCCATAATGAATCAGCCCTCTGGCTAATCCCTCACGTGCAAGACCAGCAAAATCTCCGTCGGCTGGCATAAGCTGGTTTCGGCACGCCCACATGGCTGTTAAATTAGCCAAAGTTCCGCCAGAACAGAAGGTCGCCAGAGCGTGATCACTGTTGTGAAGCCACTGTTTATAGAAAGTTTCATCACAGTGGTATACCAACTGGTGCATCATACCCAGAACCTGGCGTTCCAGCGCAGTTAAAATATGCGATGTTTCCAGTTTGACCAGGTTCTGATTCAGTGCGGTCACTATCTTACTAAGTGCAGGCAAATGTCTGGGAAGCGCTGATGTCATGTGACCCACAAAAGTAGGGGAGGATACGGGCACAACCTGATTGAGGATATTTTCGCTCAGATGTTGGGCATACACCCCAGCATCAATCGGCAATTCTGGGATAAGCACGGAAGAAAACTGGTTTTCAAGCTCCGTCAGTTCGCGTATGGGTTTGTTCAACTTGTGGCGATTATAAGTGACAGGGTCACCGGTAATTTCCGTTTCCAGTTCGGCCAGATCTTCCTCACCGATACAGCAAATAAACTGGTCAAGCAGTGCTTGCCATTCTTGCTCATCCAGGCGGTGAGTATTCAGTGCTTTCTTATCCGCTTCCTTATCCGCTTCGTTGTGATCCTGGTTATCAGGCAAATACCGCATACTTTTCCTCTTTAGGATCATTAATCATATCGAACATATTTTCTCCCACATACGCTTCAGTCGCTTTGGGACACACAACTTTTGCCATAGGCTGGTTTAATATCATATTATAGATATTGATCAACTCCATTATTATCTCAATATAATTGACTGACTTGCGGGTATTTCCTTGCGGGTTAGCAACTGTAATCTGACCGAGGGCTAAAATAAAGCTTGCTTAATTTTCGGGGGCATGCGTTAATAGCTGGGTCGGTTTGAAAGACAGACCTCATACAAAGCAGTTTATTAAAGCAGTTCTCATTTCCAGGCGTTATCCCAGATATCCCTTCTTTTTGAGTTTCTCCATTAAGTGCTAAGTAGTTTCTGTACAACAGGCCATGTTTGCCTAAAAGGCTCAATAACTCAATCAAAGGAAATATCACATGTCTAATAAAATGACTGGAATAGTAAAATGGTTTAATGCGGATAAGGGTTTTGGTTTTATCTCCCCTACAGATGGAAGCAAAGACGTATTCGTGCACTTTTCAGCTATCCAGAGTAACGATTATCGTACTCTGTACGAAGGCCAGAAGGTCGAGTTTTCTATCGAGAAAGGTGCTAAAGGTCCGGCAGCAGCAAACGTTGTGCCTACAGCGTAAGGCCTTTCCTGAATCCCTTCCTCTGCGATAACGAAGACGGCCTCCGGCCTGAGTGGACAGGATGACGGGATATCAGAATATCTCCAGTTGCCGGTATGGATACAACATAAGTACATCCAGACTGAATTTATGTCGTTTGATGTATTCATACTGTTGGAAGTCACCGCCAATAGGCGGTGATGATTAGAACTTATAATAATTTAAATGCTTGTTTAATGACTTTATCGGGATAAGGTTGTTGACCATTTTCCATTTGAATCATAGCTTTAACCAGTCGGCTCATTGTGACAACATTTTCTACATCCACCACAGCGTTGCTGGTTACGCCAACTGATTTACACACATAAGCAATATAGCTTTCGGTATTATTTTCATTGGGTGGCGCCCAGCGGGAAATAAACTGACGGATCGTGTTGTCCCCGTATTTACGTTCATAATTCCGCAGAATTTTTAGCATCGCCCGTATACCATATTCCGGTGCCACAAATTGGCAAAATGATTTGTCTGTCTGAGTATCACGCAAACCCTGCCATTTATCACCGTGGCGGACATTGCCAGGGTTGTGGTTACGAATCCCTCTTGTCATGATTACCTCCTAAACGTTTATTGATGGCACGAATGGCAAACTCTCGTATTTTCTCTACGCCAATAAAACCAACGGCACCGCCGAGGGCAGGTGAAATACTGTTTGGAATACCAAATAGTTCCAGTCCGCTGGAAAATCCCCACGACAATGCTCCACATAGTAGCGGTTCGACCCAGCGATTTTTCCGCTCCACACCGTCATAAATAAGCCGGCCGTAACAGATCATGACGGCTAAAATAGAACCAGAAATTTGAGGCCAAGCGTTTCTTAGACCGTTTAATAAATCGGCCCATAAATCAGGATGTTCTTTCATTATTATTCCCATAATTTAATGATAGACATCACAGAAGCAGAGTTTTCAACACTTACTTAATGACGTCCCGTACTCTTCCATAGTAACGCTGGTAAAGAAAATCCACATGGTTACGCTATTGTGCCCTGGCTCTTACTAAACCTGGAGACACCCATTTTGGGCATACAAAAAACAGATAGAATGAAGAAAATATAATCAAAAAAGTCATTTTAATAAGATATTAAAACAAGCGGTATTAGCCGTTTTCCCTGTTATTTCAATATACATGGCACTGGATCTGGGTAGATAAATTCATTTCTGCCCATTTACTTAAATTGCACAAATTCGAATAGACACTATATTAATCAATGTGATTTTTAATCATAAAACTATATTTTTAAAAATAGTTAATTAATAAGATTATATTGTTGATAATTTTTTGCTATGACTTATTTGGCGTCGTTAAATTTTCCTGATCGTGTCAACTATTCGATGGTCATTGCCAAATAACTCTGAATTTATTCTGTTAGTTCAAGTAGATATAGAGTAAGGAATAATGTCATGAAAGTATTGATAGCAGAAAACGAAGTGGGTACACGATATCATAGTCACTATGTGGAAAATGCTGTGCATAGGTTGGCAGATAAATTAATCGAGAAGGACGTGGATGTTGTTATTGCTGAGTCTTTTGATGATAGCTATACAATAATTTCAGCCAATGAACCGTTTGATTGTGTCATGATAAGCTGTGCACTCATCGATGATGATTTATATCTCCAAATACAGAAGCTACTCAATAAATTATTTGAACGACAGGAGAATGTGCCGGTCTTTTTGTTAAGTGATCGGGAAAAAGCGGTATTTTTGTTAAATCATGAATTGCTCGAACAGTTAACTGAGTTTGCCTGGATATTGGAAGATTCTGCGGATTTTATTGCTGGCCGTGCTATTGCAGCCATGCAGCGTTATCGTCAACAATTATTTCCTCCTTTAATGTCAGCATTAATGCAATATAGCCGAACCTATGAATATTCCTGGGCGGCACCTGGGCATCAAGGGGGAGTCGGATTTAATAAAACGCCTGTTGGCCGCTTTTATCATGACTATTATGGGGAAAATCTTTTCCGTACCGATATGGGAATTGAACGAGCCTCATTGGGTTCGTTATTAGATCATTCCGGTGCATTTGGTGAAAGTGAAAGAAATGCCGCCAGAGTGTTTGGCGCAGACCATTCTTATTCTGTTGTGGTGGGAACGTCAGGCTCTAACCGCACGATTATGCAGGCCTGTATGACCGAAGATGACGTGGTCATCATTGACCGAAATTGCCATAAATCCATTGAACAAGGGCTGATACTGACAGGTGCCAAACCTGTTTATATGCTGCCGAGCCGTAACCGCTATGGCATCATTGGTCCCATCTATCCACAAGAAATGCAGACTAAAACATTACAGAAAAAACTGAAACAAAATCCACTGACTCAGGGCATAACGAGCCAGAAACCCGTTTATAGCGTAGTGACAAACTGTACCTATGATGGTGTCTGTTATAACGCCAAGCATGTACAGGAATTATTGGATAAAAGTGTCGATAGAATACATTTTGATGAAGCATGGTATGGCTATGCGCGGTTTAACCCCATTTATCATGATCACTTTGCCATGCGTGGAGATCCTAAAAACCACTCAGGGCCGACAGTTTTTGCGACCCATTCATCTCACAAGTTGTTGAATGCACTTTCTCAAGCCTCCTTTATCCATGTACGGGATGGACGCCACCCCGTGGAATTTTCAAGGTTTAATCAAGCTTACATGATGCATGCAACCACTTCTCCTCTGTATGCGATTTGCGCTTCAAATGATATCGCGGTTTCAATGATGGATGGCAATAGCGGCTACTCATTGACTCAGGAAGTGATTGAAGAAGCTGTTGATTTTCGTCAGGCATTAGCGCGTTTGAATCGAGAGTTCAATAAGAAAGGGGATTGGTTCTTTAAACCCTGGAATCAGGAAAAAGTGATAGATCCTGCAACGGGTAAGAAAATAGCTTTTGAGGATGCACCCAGGGAATTATTGACGAAAGAACAAGGTTGCTGGGTAATGCGTCCGGGAGACAGTTGGCACGGATTTGAAGATTTGCCGGATAACTGGAGTATGCTTGATCCGATTAAAGTCAGCATATTGACGCCGGGCATGGGGGATAACGGTAAGTTGAAAAAACAGGGCGTGCCGGCCGCATTAGTCACCGCATGGTTAAGCCAGCACGGTATCGTACCGACCCGTACCACGGACTTCCAAATTATGTTCCTGTTTTCAATGGGGATCACCAAAGGAAAATGGGGAACATTGCTTAACACCTTACTGTCTTTCAAACACCATTATGATGCTAATACGCCTTTGAATAAAGTTTTGCCGGATTTGGTAGAGCAACACCCAGAGGTGTATGGGCATTTAGGATTGAAAGAGTTAGGCGATAAAATGTTCGATTATTTACGGCAAAATAATCCGGGTGAAAAACTGAATCGGGCATATGCGGGTTTACCCAAAATGGAAATGACTCCGCGAGCTGCTTATCAGGCCATTGTAACCAATAACGTGGAAATGGTGGCACTAGACGATTTACCGCATCGCATTGCTGCGAACTCTATCATCCCATATCCACCCGGTATTCCCATGCTGCTTTCAGGCGAGAATTTTGGTGATAAAACCAGTCCCCAAATTGGATATTTACACGCATTACAGAAGTGGGATCACGAATTTCCTGGTTTTGAGCATGAAACGGAAGGCACAGAGATTATCGACGGCATTTATCACGTCATGTGTATAAAAAAAGTGAAAATGGGAAGATAAATTATGGCTATTGTTTCAGAGGCAAATGTTTCAGAGGCAAATGTTTCAGAGGCAAAAAAAGTCGGCTTGATCCCCGTGACTCTGATGGTTGCGGGTAACATCATGGGGTCGGGTGTTTTTCTTCTGCCTGCCAGTCTGGCTTCAACCGGAGGTATTGCGATCCTTGGATGGCTGGTGACTATCATTGGTGCTGTGGGGTTATCGATTGTCTATGCGAAAATTTCCTCACTGGATGACAGCCCAGGCGGTTCTTATGCCTATGCGCGCCGAGCCTTTGGCCCTTTTTTAGGTTATCAGACTAATATTTTATATTGGCTGGCGTGTTGGATCGGTAATATCGCCATGGTTGTGATTGGCGTTGGTTATCTGAGCTATTTTTTTCCTGTCCTGAAAGATCCCATAATCTTAACTATCACTTGTACAGTCATACTGTGGATATTTGTCATTTTGAACATTATCGGGCCACACGTGATTACCAGAGTGCAAGCGGTAGCGACAACGTTAGCATTAATTCCGATTGTAGCAACCGCCGTATTGGGTTGGTTTTGGTTCAACGGTAAGACCTATATGGATGCGTGGAACGTCAGTGGGTTGAATACTTTTGGCGCGATTCAAAGTATTTTAAACGTAACCTTATGGTCTTTTATTGGCGTTGAAAGTGCTTCTGTTGCGGCTGGTGTGGTTAAAAATCCTAAGCGTAACGTACCGATTGCAACTATTGGTGGTGTGCTGATTGCGGCCGTCTGTTATGTTCTGTCCAGCAGCGTGATTATGGGCATGATCCCCAACGCAGCGTTGAAAATCTCATCTTCACCTTTTGGCGATGCTGCCCGATTGGCATTGGGAGATACCGCCGGAGCCGTCGTTGCCTTTTGTGCCGCGGCAGGCTGTTTGGGATCATTGGGTGGCTGGACATTGCTTGCAGGGCAAACAGCCAAAGCTGCCGCAGATGATGGGCTGTTTCCTGCAATCTTTGCCAAAGTGAACAAAGCAGGGACTCCGGTTGCGGGTTTGTTGATTTTGGGGGTTTTAATGACGATTTTCCAACTCAGTAGTATTTCGCCGAATGCAGCGAAAGAATTTGGCTTGGTCTCTTCCGTCTCCGTGATTTTTACCCTGATACCTTACCTGTATACCTGTGCAGCTTTGCTGTTAATTGGTCATGGTCATCTTGGGCAAGAGAAAACGCGATATATCATTATTACGTTTATTGCCTTTATCTATTGTATCTGGGCAGTTTTTGGAACCGGAGCAAAAGAAGTGGTATGGACACTCGTTGTCATGATGGTCATAACGGCAATGTATACCTTTAACTACAATACGAAACATCCTGTCCCTTTTCCGTTAGATAAAAAAGCTTAACTGCGATTTTTGGGTGTCACATATTTTGGTGCTGTCATTACAGCACCTTTTTTTGATCAAAAAACACTCCAAATTTACCTCGTCATTATTCTGCTCATCTCGTGGTTCTGTCGCATTAACAAGAAATGTCCGAGTGAAAGTGTGTTGGTTGTTTTTTTATGCGGTCAGTTGATAGAAAAAGGCCGCGGGTGACATCGGGCATTCCGGCTCTTGAACATATTGTCCTTTACGCAACATGCTGACTAACTCAATGCCCGCTAGAAGGGTCTGAGCCCGCCTGAAATTGTTGAAGCCCAGCAGGGGAGAGGTTCGCCGTTTGATGTTGCGGTGATCCTGCTCAATGAGGTTATTGAGGTATTTGTTTTGCCGGATAACGATAGCTTCCTCTTTGGATTTCCCCTGATTTAACTCGTCTACCGCCGCTTTATTGGCGCTGCTTTTATCCATTGTGACGACCTCAGGTTGGCCCTGCTGACGCATCGCCTTTTTGAAAAAACGCAAGGCAGCGGCCTTATCCCGACAGGCCGTCAACAACAAATCCACGGTATTCCCGTGCGCATCCACCGCCCGGTAGAGATACCGCCATTGCCCTTTGATTTTGATATAGGTTTCATCCATTCGCCAGCGACACCCGACATCAGGTTTGCAGCGCCGATAACGTTTGACAATTAAAGGCACCAGACGATGAACCCAGCGCGAGAGCGTGGAATGATCAACGATGACACCCCGCTCAGCCATCATCTCTTCCAGATTTCGTAAACTCAGGGCATAAGCGGGATACCATCGGACACACTGGGCGATAATATCGGTAGGATAGTGGAGACGTTTGAAGGCGTTTCGGAGCAGGGACATCGTTTGGGACTCGCGCAAAAACCCAGAAGTTTACCTGAAGTTCCGTTAATGCGACAGAACCCTGGAGGCTTTTACGCGGCACAAAAAGTCACTCAGTTGGGTGAAAAATGTTTTAGCCGATGGCGGTTATACGGGAGAAGTCTTCGCTGAGAACGTGCATCATATACTCGGCGCGACTGTCGAAATTGCCAAATGTAGTGAATTGCATACTTTCCAGGTGATAGCCAAGCGATGAGTTGTCGAACGTTCATTTGGTTGGCTGGAAAAATGCCGACGATTGTGGAAGAACTGTGAGAGATATTTGAATACCAGCCTTCAGTTCGTCAATCTGGCATTTCTCGTCGTGTTGCTGCGTAGAAAAAATACTGAATAGGCTGTAACATGTTTTAGGTGTTAGATAACTCACAGTAAGTTTTCCGCATTTCAATATACTAAAAGAAATCAGGATAACTTGGTATTTCGGTAAGTAGGAGCGTGCATATGTACAAAACTATTTTAGTACCAATAGATATTTCAGAAGAAGATCTAACCCACAAGGCCGTTGGATGCGCTCTTAAAATCGTCAGAGAAACAGGGGCTAAATTGCATTTTTTACATGTATTACCCATTTCATCAGCGATTATTAATGCCTATGCACTAGGCTATATGGAAATTAAGGATAAGGCGACTATCAAGGCAGAACAAGACTTGAAAAAGCTGGTTGATTCCATTGAATTACCCGATCGTCAGATCTCCTATTCAATTGCATTTGGTTCACCAAGAGACGAAATCACGGCTACAGCGGATGAAATTGGCGCTGATTTGATTGTTATTGGCTCAAGGCGACCTAATATCACGACGCATCTGTTGGGTTCCAACTCTGCTGGCGTTGTCAGATATGCAAAAACATCTGTATTAGTAGTACGATAATTATTGGTAGTGATAATGATAGTTTGTTGATTTTAACTGATACTCAATAGCTAGCGGTTATATCCGATTACAGGGGAGTATATATGTATAACACGATTTTAGTTCCAATTGATATTGCAGAAGACACATTGACTGATAACGCAATCAAACATGCTGAATATTTGGCAAAAATATCTAATGCCAAGGTTCATCTTTTTCACTCTGTGCCAGATATTTCCCGATTTTCCGTGAACTATAGTTACCACTATGATTTATTGAGTTCTTTTGCCAAAAAAGCAATAGCGAATTCTGAAGAGGAACTGAAAAAAGTTGTAGAACGAATGGATTTACCGAAAGATAGGGTATCATTCTCTGTTGCCTTGGGCTCTCCACGGGATAAAGTGTTGTCTACAGCGCGTGAGATTAATGCCGATTTGATTATTGTCGGATCTCGCCGGCCGGATATCTCTACTCACTTACTGGGTTCAAATGCGTCGGGCATTGTAGGGTATGCGAATATCTCTGTTTTGGTTGTGAGATAATAGGCAGCAACTGGATATAGTTAATTATTATTGATAAAACCGTGCTGAACATAGCACGGTTATTTTTTAATAAACAAACTAAAGAGAAATTTTGGTTAATCAGAAAACGAATTCAGCGTAATATCTAACTGATTTTTACCGGCAATAATAATTTGAATCTGTAAATTGTTTTCTGAACTGTTAGTGGTAACGATAGTTACCTCTTCATTCCCTGAATATTTCTTTACAACTTGTAGCAACTCTTGCTCAAGTTGTTCGGTTTTAGAGCTAATGGTCATTTATCCTACTACATTCAATTAAATATTTTAGAAATACCTTAATATTATCTAAATAAAAAGACTTTAATAGTTTAGTGAGATTAATGTTTTATCGCTTCATATGCCGATAAAATAGATCAATCGGTGTATTAAAACATATTACTATCAATTCCTTCAAATAATACATTGACGTCTTCCTAATCGTTAAAGAGAAATCAAAAAAATAATATTTGTCATTTTACGGTATTGTCAGGCAGGATAATAAATGGATGTTATGCACAATAAGTAAATAGGTATTATTTTGAAAAGTAAAATTGGTCATTTGGCACGTTATCTTTTGGTTTTTGGGTTAACTCTCTCTTTTCATGCATGGAGTGCGCCGACCAGCTTCGAACAAGCTAAAGTTGAATCAAGAAAAAATGTTTATGACGGACAAACAAAGTCAGGTATAGGCACACTATATTGTGGATGTGATTGGCAATGGGTTGGTAAAAGTGGTGGGCGTGTTGATTTGGCTTCTTGCGGTTATCACGTCAGATCACAGCAAACAAGGGCTGCACGTATTGAATGGGAACATATGGTGCCTGCCTGGGTATTTGGGCATCAGCGTCAATGTTGGCAAAATGGTGGGCGGAAAAACTGTGTGGAAACCGATCCCGTATTTCGCATGATGGAATCAGACATGCATAATCTGGCGCCGGCAATCGGTGAGGTTAATAGTGATCGCAGTAATTATGGTTATGGAATGCTCGCCAGAAACACACCGAATATGTATGGTGCATGTAGCAGTAAAGTAGATACTAAATCACGGCTGTTTGAACCGCGTGATAGAGTAAAAGGCATGGTTGCCAGAGTCTATTTTTATATGCATGACCGTTATAATCTGACGATGTCACGCCAACAGCAACAATTGATGATGGCATGGGATCGCCAGTATCCAGTGGATGCCTGGGAGCGTGAAAGAGATAACCGAATTGCCAAAATTATGGGACACCATAACCCATTTGTGACTGGCAGCAAAAAGTGGCAATTGGGACATAAAAATTCAGGCCAAGGTTTAATATCACAGCAAGGATTGATGGCACAAAAAGGAGGAGAGGCACAGAGCCGTGTGCCAAAGCAAAGTAATTTGCAGGCAGAAAATAGCCAGATATCAACCCAAAGAACGACAGCAAAAACGGCGCAAAATGAGGCAATTAAGGGGAATAAAAATAGTCAAATTTATCATTTTGCACACTGCACTGGCTATAAAACTGTGGCAGATAAAAACGCAATTTACTTCCGCTCAGAATCAGAAGCCAAAAAAGCGGGATATCGTTTGGCTGGTAATTGTAAAAAGTAGCTGCTAATGCATTACTCATAAAAATCAAACAATGTTTCAGTAAAATTTAACCTTTGAGCTTGTCATAAATAAAAAACTGTCATTATACTGACATCATAGTCCGTTAGATTACACCAAAGAAACGGAAAGATGCGAGGAATGCTAATGACAGATATTGAAATTGCATTCTCGGTTAGGGGCCGACGCTTAAGATCATGTCACTGATAAAAAGTGACGTTCTTAACGTCGGTTTTTTTATGATCCTTTCATGAGCTTAAAAGGGAGCTCCTATCTATAACATCGATGTTAAGACACCGCAAAGTGGAGCTAACGATAAGGTGTACGACTATGGGTAGACAGAAAGCAGTGATTAAATCGCGCCGTGAAGTCAGGAGAATGTTAAAAAAGGGATCACGTTACCAGGATAACGATAATGTCACTTCACTGGAACAGCTTGGAGGTGTTGAGGCTATCGGAATGGCACGTGAAAGCAGGGATACGTCAGAAATTATGCCGCGCAGCGAAGCACAGTATCGCTATATGCGGGCAATCAATAACAAGCAATTGATTATTACCAATGGTGAAGCGGGTTGTGGCAAAACCTACGTTAGTGCCGTGATGGCGGCCGATGCCTTAATTAATAAAGAGGTTGATAAAATTATTGTGACGCGTCCGGTATTACAGGCAGAAGAAGATCTTGGTTTTCTGCCGGGAGATATGGCGGAGAAATTTGCCCCTTATTTCCGGCCGGTTTATGACGTGCTATTAAAACGCATGGGCGCTTCATTTTTGCAATATTGCTTGCGTCCTGAAATTGGCAAAGTAGAAATTGTTCCTTTCGCCTATATGCGAGGAAGAACATTTGAGGATGCATTTGTGATCCTCGACGAAGCGCAAAATGTTACGGTTAATCAAATGAAAATGTTTTTAACACGATTGGGAGAAAATGTAACAGTGGTTGTAAATGGTGATATTAGCCAGTGTGATTTGCCGACAAATATCACGTCAGGGTTGGTGGATGCATTGGAGCGGTTTTCTGATGATGAAGCTATCAGTGTGATCCATTTCTCTCAGCAAGATTGCATCCGTTCTAAATTGTGCCAGAAAGCGTTGATAGCTTATGGTTGATTAGCCGTAAATTTCAACTTTTATAGACAGGTAGCAAAGAAAAAACTCCCGGCTAACTTTGTGGCTGGGAGTAATAATTTTATTTTTAATGATTGGTATAACAGGATGCTTTGCACCAGTTTAGCAGTGAGTTACATTACCTCGTAAATTTTAGGTTGCAGTGTAGCCAATAAAGTGGCAATTTGAAAGGCATAAGTCAATTCGATTTGTAATAGATGAAATTTACGTTAATTAATTGAAATTTTATTTCATTATTAAATTTTTATTAAGGGCATAGTTATGGATCATGATGAAAAAGAAAAATTAGAATTACAGCAAAGAAAAGCCTGGGATAAATATAGAGAGTGTGTGCGTAGTCGTTGGAACACAAGTGCTATAAATAGAATGATGGAGAAGGGAAGCTCTTGGAGTCTTTTTTTTCCCCAGAATTTACATGTTGGTATGCAACATAATATAGACAACTTACGGCATGAAATTCAAATGCAGCCACTTTCAGATAAAGAGAAACAGTTTGCAGATTGTTTTATGAAAAAAGATTTTTTCATTGTTCATGCAAGTGATGCTAATCTAATAAATAATAATGAAAGAAATTTGCTTATTTATTCTAGGTATCGTCTTCAGGAGAAAGGTATTAAGTTTCCAACTCACCATTCCTCTGTACGGGATGTTTTCGGGTTAGGTAATGATGATTATGTATTTTTTTCACTTGAAGTAGGTTATACATTAAAAAAGCCACTAAGTGTATTCGGTGTTAATTTTTATCGTATTCCTTATAGAAGGGAAAATATGGCACTTCGTCATTCTTCTATGACGCTGATTGATCAAGTTAAGCTGGAAGCGCCTAATAGTAAAATGCTTGAAAACATAAGTAGGCGAGCACGTGCCCACCTTGAATCAAGGGGATTTTCAAGAGAAAATGTACATTTCTGTGGTATTGATAATTGTTTAGAAGGATTACTTTATTCAATTATTCTTGAAACAAGAAACCTTAGTAGATTTTCGATGGAAAAAGATGTAAATTTGATTTTATCTGCACGAACTGATGATGAAATGAATCGGGTTATTAATGGATTATTCCGCCCTGAAGTCAGGGTGCCAAGAATGGTAGGAATTCCTAACGATGCTTACCAAGCAATAATGAATAAAAGGTTTTAATAAAACCTGATAGGTTATAGATTAATTTATTGTTCAAATTCATATTCTAGTTACCAAGTATGGCGGCAAAATTGGTAAGGGAAGGTTCTAATCTAATTAAACAATCTTGTTGTTACCTTGATTAAAACCTTAACCCAGATAATCATCCCAGTAATTAAAAAAGATTGGTCATCACTTAATTTTCATTCCCGCCATTGTCATTAGAGTACGAAATAACGTGGATACAGCGTATAAAGCCAATACGCTGCAAAACCAAATTGCCACCATCCAACCTAAGCGCTTCCAGAGTGAAGGACGTTGTGATGCTGTTTCAATGGTAGCCTTGTTCATGGGTGATTTTTCCTCGGAAGACATAGTAACTCCAAAAGGTATAAGTCAAAATTATCGGGATAATGAACAGAGCACCAACCAGCATAAAGCCTAATGATTGAGGAGGGGAGGCCGCCTCTTCATAGCTAATAGAGGGCGGGATAATGTTCGGCCAAATGCTGATCCCTAATCCAGTAAAGCCCATGAAAATCAATAACAGTGCTGCCAAAAACGGGGTGTAATGGCTTGAGTTTCGGTCAGATTTCAATAGCTTCCAGCTTGACCATAATACTAATAATGGTACGGGCATGAAGAAAAATAGATTCGGTAAGCTGAACCAACGTTCGGCAATCGTTGAGTGAGCAAGCGGTGTCCAAATACTGATAATGGTAATAATTGCTAGCATCAGTAATGTTAAGGGACGCAGAACACGATACATCTGTTGTTGCAGATGGTCTTCTGTTTTCATCACGAGCCAACCACATCCCAATAAGGCATAAGAGATGACAAGTCCAATCCCGCAAAATAGCGGAAAAGGAGCCAGCCAATCAAAATAGCTGCCGATATAAACGCGATTTTCGACAGGAAAACCGGCAATAACTGCCCCAACAACGATGCCTTGCATAAAGGTGGCGAGAATTGAACCGACCATAAATGCCTTATCCCAGAAGTGTTGGTGCTTTGGTGTGGCCTTGAAACGAAATTCAAAAGCAACCCCACGAAATATCAGGCCTAATAGCATAATGGTCAATGGGATTGCCAGTGCATCCAAAACTACCGCATAAGCCAGTGGGAACGCGCCAAATAATCCAGCGCCCCCCAGCACCAACCAGGTTTCATTGCCATCCCAGACAGGAGCAACAGAATTCATCATCAAATCACGATCGGATTGCTCCTTAATCGCTGGATATAAGATGCCGATTCCAAGATCAAAACCATCCATCACGATATACATCATGGTGCTAAATATGATGATCAGGAACCAAATGAGAGGAAGATCAATGCCCATTTACTGACTCCTTATTTGGGATTTGTGGCAGGCCTTGACGGATGAGTTTCATCATATAGGCGTAACCAACACCGAAGACGGCGGCATAGACGACAAAGAAAATAAGTAGGCTGATGCTCATGTGGATTTCACCATGTGCTGATACCGCATCTTTGGTGCGCATCAAGCCATAGACGACCCACGGCTGACGACCAATTTCTGTTGTGAACCAACCTGCCAGAATTGCAATAAGACCGGAAGGTGCCATTAAAAGCATAAAGCGGAGGAAGAGCGGGTTTTCATACAGGCGTTTTTTGTGACGCAACCATAGTCCCCAGACGCCGGCGAAAATCATCAAAATCCCCAATCCCACCATGATGCGAAATGACCAAAACACCATAAACGCATTTGGGCGATCTTCTGGGGCAAATTCTTTCAGTGCCGGAACTTGTTTATCCAGACTGTGTGTCAGAATCAGGCTGGCAAGATAGGGGATTTTGACTGCATAACGCGTCTCTTCTGCTTCCTGATTGGGAATGCCAAATAGAATCAGTGGAGTGGCTTCACCAGGATGATTTTCCCAATGACCTTCCATAGCAGCGATTTTAGCCGGTTGATGTTTTAACGTATTTAGTCCGTGCATATCGCCAATCACGGCTTGTAATGGGGCGATAATCAGGATCATCCACATCGCCATTGACAACATTTTCCGCATGGCGGATGAATCATTGCCTTTCAGTAAATGCCAGGCAGCAGAAGCCGCAATGAAAAATGCTGCGGCCAGGAATGCCGCTGTCCCCATATGCAGCAGGCGATAGGGGAAAGAGGGATTGAAAATCACCGCGAACCAATCAACAGGAATAACTTGATTATTTATAATTTCATGGCCTTGCGGTGTTTGCATCCAGCTATTAGAGGCCAATATCCAGAATGTAGAAATAATTGTGCCGAGCGCTACCATACAGGTTGAGAAAAAATGCAGCTTTTCTCCGACCCGATGCCAGCCAAACAGCATGACACCAAGGAATCCAGCCTCAAGGAAGAATGCGGTCAGCACCTCATAGACCAACAATGGACCTGTAATAGTACCGGCAAAATCAGAAAAGAAACTCCAGTTGGTGCCGAACTGATAAGCCATCACCAGACCAGAAACAACGCCCATACCGAAATTAACCGCGAAAATTTTTGACCAGAAGTGATATAACGTTTTGTAGTCCGTATTACGTGTTTTAAGCCATAAGCCTTCCAATACCGCCAGAAAGCTCGCCAAACCTATAGTAATAGCAGGAAAGATAATGTGGAAAGAAACCGTAAAGGCGAATTGTATCCTTGCGAGTTCAAGGGCAGTTAACCCTAACATAGTGACCTCTTATTGCAATCTTTGGGTATATGGATAAACGAAGCTAGAAGGTGCAGACAAGTAAAACACAGGCAAGCGAGGTATAATAGTAACAATTTTTTGTATATTAGCTATAACAGATTGCGTGAAAATCAGTTATATGATGTGTTGTGGGCTGTGACTTTAAGTGCCCGAATTTTGCTCTGATGGTTACAGATGAAAGAAGATCAAAATGGTCATGATATCATTTGGATACATACAACCTTGTTGGCCGCGTAGACGCTATTCGTTATCAAGGCAAAACGGTGTCTATTGGAGGATAAAAAAACGGCAAAAATCGTCGACATCGTAGAAAATTTCAACTAACTTATTCATATCCTGTTCCTCCCTTGGAGCGGTTTTTGGCGTTCACTAAAGTTTCGCTCCCGAAACAGCTTCTCGTCAACTTCTTATCAGGAATTCGGGTTTAAATTTCATATAATGAAAATTAATCATCATATAAAAGGTCAACATGAAAAAAATATTTTAAAACTAGGGCGTGTTGACGTTTTGTGAGGGGAATTTGAACAGCATGATGATCTGGTATCATTGTCTTCGCGAAAAAACCATTACTCCAGCTCATCATGCCAAG
>NZ_MKGQ01000041.1 GCF_001908105.1 Xenorhabdus eapokensis | reverse complement strand
TAGCTTATTCCATTGGAGATCTGTTAACATAGTTCGCGGCATGATGGTGAGGTCTGGTTGTTTTTTGGCGAAAGTAATTATACCAAATCATCATGCTGTTTAATAATCCCTCACAAAACATCAACACGCCCTACCCATTATATTTATTTTATTTTTGCCGTTTAAAACACTCGCCAAAGTCAGTTTGGAACGACAACAAGTTCCAAAACATGCACTCTCTATTAAAATCCCAAAGGGATTTACTTTGATGGACGAAAAATCCAAAAGATTAAAATATCCATCAATGAGAGATAATAATGAAAAAATCATCTTTACCGATGAGAGTGGAAAAGTTAACATCATAATGAGCTCGGGAATGGCATCTATTCTTCCAGAACAATTAGATATGTTTACAGATTCTTTAGTAAAATTAATGCCAAACTATCAACCATCACTCCAAAAAGTAATTGTGGATGGAAAAGATGCTAGGATAATAGATTTTATATCAAGTGCAATGGATACAAACATTCATAATAAAATGTTAACTACATCATTTAATGGTAAAGCAGTAATTGTTTCATTTAATACAACTGTTGATGAGTGGGAACAGTACAAAGATGTAAGCACTGATATATTGTTATCTCTAAAATTTGAATAAATTAACTTTTATTATTCAATTAGATAACGAAATTAAAGGAGCGATCTGAACTAGTTTTGCTCCTTTTTAATTAACTAAATTTCATCAAAGCTATCCAATCGCTGCTGTTGTTCCTCACTTAAGTTAAAAGCAAACTCTTCATGCTCACTCTGCCATGTATCAAAGCTCATCAGAAACGCAATAGCGGGGTCGATTTTACTCGCTGATTTCTTCTTATTCGGTTTGATATTGGCGTTGGCGTCCGTTTCTATCACGACATTAGACATCGCCCATGCCAGCACCGGATCGCCATTGTGACGAATGATTTTGCGGTTATGATTTTCGTGCAGACATTATCACCTCACTTTAAAATCCCAATTTCAACAATAAATAATTAATCTCTTGATGTAATTGGGAAACTGTTTTCTGTAGCAGCAATAGCAGAACGGTATGCTGTTAACCCATTCATACATGCAGGTACTCCTGCATAAACTGCCATCTGTATGACAACCTCAAGTAATTCTTCAGGGGTTACGCCAACATTAAGCGCCCCTCGCATATGTAACTCCAACTGTTGTGGAGCATTACCAAGGCTAACTAAAGAGGCAACAGTGAGCATTTCACGTGTCTTAAGGTCAAGACCTGGACGACCTACTACTGAACCAAATGCATAATCAGTAACCAGATAAGGTAAGTTTTCATCTAATTCTTTAAGGCGATTTATTACCTTATCGGCGAGACCTTTTTCTAACTGATTCATAATGTCCCGACCATGATTTGTCAGTTCAATACCTTGTTTCATATAGCTTTCTCCGTAAATGTTTTACTGGTGGAATGGTTAGAAGGGATCATAGCAATGATCAGTATGGACAGAACAATTGCCGCACCTGCGGTAACAAATAGTGCATGAAGTGATAAAGCGGAAACCAGCCAAGATCCCACTAAAGCACCAATACCGATTGCTCCGTTAAAAAACGAAACATACACCGCAGATGCAGGAAACGTTTTGTCGCCAGCCAGACGGAGCACCCAGGTTTGCAAGCCCACGAAAATCCCAGAAATTGCGACTCCCCATAAAACGATCGCTATCAGAATATCTGTGCGGGATAATAATTCTGCTCTGATACCTAAGTTCAGAAGAACAATGCCGATCAGCAAAGCAGACAGTGTGACTGTAGTTTTAAGATACTTATCAATGATAATGCCTGTCAGGAAATTCCCCATCAAACCTGCAATACCATAAATAAATAAGATTGTAGGGATGAAACCTTTAGAAAGGGTTGGTTGCGAATTGAGCCAAGGTTCAATGAAAGTAAACGCAGCAAAGTGTGCGGTAATGGCAAGTAATGTAGCCGCATAGATTTTCCACCATATGGCTGAATTCAACACACTTTTTAAGGCGTTAATGCCAATCGTACTTTGGGTCGTGATTTTAGGCACAAGAAGCATAATGCCAAAGAATGCAACCATACTCAGCAGTGCCATCAACCAAAATGCTTGACGCCAACCAAAGTACAGACCTATATAGTTAGACAAAGGGACGCCAAATACGCTGGCGGCTGAGACGCCACCAAAAACAATTGATGTTGCTGTACCCAGATACTTTACCGGAACCATTGCCACCGTTGTCGCCCCGATCATCGCCCAGAAAGCGCCATGAGCCACAGATCCAATGACACGAGCCACCAGTAGTACTTCAAATGAATCAATTGTTGCAGACAAGGTATTTGATATCACCAAGATGATTGTCAGCGTTAACAAAAGGATCTTTTTGGGTAGATTACCCAGAAAAACAGATGCCAAAAGTGCACTTAATGCCCCACCCCAAGCGTACAGTGTGACTGTTATTCCAATACTGGATTCGGAAGTATGAAGGCCATCGGCTATAGGTGTCAGCAGGCCAACAGGAGCCAGCTCCGTCGTCACAATAGTGAAAGTTGATATTGCAAGAATAAACAAAGCTAACCATATCCTAAACGACATCTCAGGATTTTTAATTTCTGACGTCATGAATTACAACCTTGGAATAAAAGTTAAAATGAGAACCCCTATTTAATTCTTCAATATCAAAATACCACCATGAATTTTCATGAGAATTGCTAATTTTGTAATTCATTTTTTATATCAATGGCTTTATTATTCATATTGAAGCCTTACAAATAATTTATATAAAATTTAAATTGTTATAATGTAAAAAATGAGTAGACAATGTGTTTTTCATTCAATATGCCACTCAATTAATGGAATGGAGAATTTGTGGACAGCATTAATAATAAGCTACCTAGCATAAAACAGTTGCAATGTTTTTTAGCTGTTGCTCAAGAGCTTAATTTCAGGAGGGCAGCAGAAAGGTTACATATGACACAACCCCCCCTGACTCGTCATATCAAATGTCTTGAAGCAACTCTCGGTTGTGATCTTTTTACTCGGAATACTCATGAAGTTCATCTGACAGACAATGGACTAATTCTGGTTGAAAAAGCAACATATCTCATCAATGAATTCACTCTACTCATGCGTAAAATTAAAAATGAGGAAGCTTATTTACGTATTGGGCTTACTAGCACTCTAAATTTTAATAATATATCGGCGCTCCGTAATAAAATTAAAGCCCTTATGGTAGGAGATGAAATTGACACACAGCATCTGGTTTCTAGCCAGCTCTTACATTTTCTCTCAAAGGATAAAATGGATCTTGTTATTATAGGAGAACAGAGCCTACATAATGAATATGATTTTCAATTTTACTGGCTCTATCGTGAACCTCTTCTGCTGGCAATGCCGTCCTCTCATCCTGGTAGTCTAAAAGAAAAAGTTTCTCTTACCGATGTTTCAGATCTCCCCCTTTTTTGGTTTTCAAGAAATGCAAATCCCGTTTTTTACGATAAATGTGAAAATTACTTTCAACAATTACCTTTCCTATTAAAAAGATGTAAGGAGCCTGATGACTCACTGGTCATGCTTTCCAGTATTTCAAGAGGAAAAGGCATGGCATTAATGCCCCGCTCTATGTGTATTGCTAATCAACAAGGACTTTGTTACAGAGAATTAGATGAAGTTGCGGCTCAATCCTTGAATATTGATGTTTATGCGGCAATACGTAAGAGTGAAACCAGAGAAATAGTCATTAATAATTTAAACAGTTTACTCAATAAGAAGGGTGTCTAACTACAAAAATGAAATTTTTCTCAGTGATGACTAAATGTCAAATTATGCAAGACACCCGCCCCGCTTCTTATCGGTTTAATGATAAAAAGCGGGGCGAGATTTTATGACGCACCAGATAAATATCTTTAACCGGATAATATCGCCGTCAATAATCGCTTGCTATTTCTGCATATCACTGACATTACACCGCCTCCGCTTCACAATTCATTGCTAACGCCATACTTAGGGTTTTAGCCAAAATGGTTTTATTTTTACTATCCTCCATCAGGCTAAAATGGTCGCCTGGTACAGATGTTAGCTGGAGCAAAGGATCAGGCATGACCTGATCCCAGCCTAACGACGGCTCCATACTCAAGGAAGGTAATGCGGTTTCCGTAACGAAAGAAAGCTGCGGATAAGGTTCTCTTGCATAAAACTGGTGGAGCGTTATCGCCAATGCTTGTGGTTCATATTCTTTGACCATTTGCATATAATTTACCATCTGTTCCCAACGTTTTGCGATTAAGTCAGGACGCAGGTTTGCCGGATAGAGTTCCAGTTTTTGTGCCGCAGCAATAAATTGCACCAAATTTAGTTTATCAATTCTCTGATGCAATGCTGCAATCTCCTCTTCATGTTCCCCATCCGACTGTTTTGCCAGTTCAGCAAGAAACTGAAGTTTGGGTTGAATAATCTGCTGCCTGAAACAATGAGGGGCAGGCGTATCAATCAAACCCAGGAAATCGACGGTTTCACCGGCATGCAAAAGTTGTTGGGCAATGGCATAAGCCAGTACACCACCAGCAGAGTAACCGTAGATCCGGTATCGGCCTTTTGGTTGAACCGCTTTCATAAAGGTGATCATTTTGGCGGCCAGCTCTTCAATAGTCGATACCGGTTCTTCATTGATGGACGGCCAGGGCAATGCGTAAATCGGATAGTCTGACTGAATATGTTGAGCTAATCCAAAGATATAGGAGTAATCATTCATGCCGCTGGGTACAAAGAATAGCGGCGGTTCCGTTCCGAATGGCTGCACAGGTATCGCACTGCTTTGCGGCTGAGACAGTGGGTCTAATGTGATTTTTGATGCCAGTTCAGCCAACACAGGGAATTGGAATAGGTTATTCAATGTACACATCAAACCCCGACCGGCGGCAAGGTTTATCATCCGCATAGCAAGCAGAGAGTGCCCCCCCAAGGCAAAGAAATTGTCATACCGGCCTATTTGCTCAATCTCCAGCAATTCACACCAGATGGCAGCCAATGCGATCTCAACCTCCCCCTGCGGCGCTTCATAGGCCTGATGAGCAAAGGCATTTTGATCAGGCTCCGGCAGTGCCCGACGATCCAGCTTACCGTTAGGAGTCAGAGGAAATGCGTTCAGACGTACAAAAGCCGTCGGCACCATATAATCAGGTAAAATAGCACTCAGATGTTCACGCAAACGGGCGGCTAGTCCGTTATCTTCGTCCGCCACGACATAAGCGATCAAACGTTTATCCTGTCCATCCCCCAGCGCCAGTACGATAGCTTCACGCACCGCCGGATACTCCGTCAACCGAGCTTCGATCTCACCCGGTTCAATACGGAATCCCCGGATTTTAACTTGCTGGTCGTTACGGCCAATAAATACCAGATTGCCATCCGGCAAGTAGCGGACTAAATCTCCGGTTCGGTACATCCGTGCGTCCGGTGTCTGACTAAACGGATCAGCCAGGAAACGTTCAGCGGTCAGATCAGGACGGTTGAGATAGCCACGCGCTACACCATCACCACCAATATACAATTCCCCTACCGCTCCCAATGGAACCGGCTGGCCGCTGGCATCCAACAGATAAACACAGGTGTTGGCCGTCGGACGTCCGATAGGCGTTAATGCCTCAATATAATCTGCCGGACAACGCCAGGTGGTGGCACATACCGTAATTTCTGTCGGGCCATAAGCATTGAACAGCGTGAACCGGCCACGCAGTGCCTGGAGCAGCGCCGCACTGGGCGCTTCTCCACCCAGTATCAGTGTTGGTTTTATGTTTATCTCCGGTAAATCCGCCCCATCCCTCAACAGAGCCGGTGTCAGGCAGGCATGAGTCACCGCCTGTTCTTCCAGATAATGCCACAGGCGGCGCGGATCCTGACGAACCGTGTCGACAGGAATATCCAGGGTAGCACCACCACACAGTGCCATCATGATTTCCCAGGTACTGGCATCGAAACCAAATGAGGCGAATTGCAACATCCGGCTATGGGGATGAATGTCAAACTGGCTGATTTTATCCTGGATAAGGTTGATCAACCCACGGTGTTCAACCATCACCCCTTTCGGCATACCGGTCGAACCAGAAGTATAAATCACATAGGCCAGATGCCGTGAAGTTAACGCAGGAACCTGCGGATTACTGTCCGGCTGGTCAGGCGGAGTATTCGGGTCAAGTACAGTGAATTTCGCCAGTGCTTTTTCACCCAATGCAGTAAGTCCGGTATTATCCGCCAGTACTACCCACGGAGCGGCATCATCCAGCATATACGCCAGACGATCAGCCGGATAGGCGGGATCCAATGGTACGTAAGCGCCACCCGCTTTCAGCACGGCCAATAGCCCCGCTATCCTTGCTGGTGAACGTTTCGCACAAATCGCCACCCGTTGATCAGGCTGCACACCCAGTTCGATTAATTGGTGAGCCAGCCGGTTAGCATAACCGTTCAGCTCCGCATAACTGAAAATTTGCTCTTCATAGATCAACGCCGTAGCATCAGGGTTTTTCTCCACTTGTTGTTCGAACAGTTGATGAATGCACAGTTGGTCGGGATACGCTGTTTCAGTTGCGTTCCAGGTTTTCAGTAATAAATTTTTTTCTGTCTCAGGCAGGATTTCCAGCATCTGCACCGGCGTTTCTGGCGCTTGTTCAAGTGCCTCCACCAAACTTTCCAGCGCCTGTTGCATATAACCACAGACCCGCTCCGGATCAAATGGCTGGACAATTTGCGCAGTTAAACCCAACGCTTCACCAAAATCTTCCACTGACAGCGTAAACGGATAGTTGGTTCGCTCCTGTGCACCAAGGAATTCAACACCGTCCATGATTTCATTCGAAGCCGTTGGCAATGCGTTGTGCCGATAGTTCAGCAAGGTACTGAACAATGGGGTTCCACCTTGTACGCCACTGCAACGTTGAGCCAGCGCCAGTGACGCATGTTCATGTGTCAATAATCCCGCCAGCCAGCGATGTGTCACCTGTACGCTGTCCCGTACCGGCGTATTATCCATATCCAGCCGTATCGGCAAGGTATTAATAAACAATCCCATGCCATTGTCTGCACCTTCACCGGCGGCCATACGCCCGAACAATACGGTGCCGAATACCACTTGTTCCTGTCCGCTGGTACGCGACAACACTTGCGCCCAGGCCAGATGACACAAGGCAGCCAGGCTAACACCCAGATGCCGAGCCTGGCTGCGTAAACGTTCGTTCAGCTCTGCGGTCAACATCCGGTGCGATTCTGTAACTTGTGAGCCATCACGATGAACCTCTGTCAATCCGAACGGCAACGTAGGCTCATCCACCTCAGCCAACATGTCGGTAAAGAAGCGAATATGCTGCTCCTGACTTACCCCCAGCCGCGCCTGTGCCACCAGATTGCGGAAAGGTGCCGGCGCAGGTAAATCGTTTTCCTGTCCATCAAGATAGGCCTGAACTTCGTCGCTCATCACATCCAACGCGGTATGGTCACCAATCAGATGATGCATCAGTTGCAGTACAATCCAGCGGCCATCGCTCTCCGGTGCCACGACAAAACGCAGCAACGGCGCCTGTCCCAAATCAATACGATACCGGCGCGGATCGAAATGTTGAGCTAATTGGTCGCTGACTGACCCATCGGCGGGATCCAGTGTCAATTCAGTCACCGATAATCGCACTTGACGGCACACCACCTGAGCAGGAACCGATAATCCTTCCCAAATAAAAGCAGTACGCAGGATGTCATGGCGGTCAATGACCTGTTGCACCGCAGCCAGATAACGATCCAGCAAAGACCGATCGGCAAAAGCCATCTGACCCGCCAGCAAATACGGGTCACCTTCGTTTGCTAATAGATGGTGGAACAATATACCGTCCTGTAACGGCGACAACGCATAGATATCCTGAATATTGGTAATCCCGCCCGATATCTGTTCGATGATGTGATCAATCTCAGGCTGAGTAAGATCAATCAACGGTAACATTTCCGGTGTCAGCTTCGTCGTTGCTGGCGTAATGACGTTGGCAGGCACACGTTCGCCCTGATTCAGTTTCAAGGTTTGAGCAAGTTCAGACAATACAGGGGATTGGAACAGGTCACGTACTGCCAGTGTAAAACCCAGATTACGCAAACGTTCGACCATACGCACCGCGAGCAATGAATGACCACCCAATGCAAAGAAACTGTCATGTCGGCTGATCTGCTCAATGCCCAGTAAGTCATGCCAAATCGCGGCGAGGGCGGTTTCCGCTTCCCCTTGTGGCGCCGCGTAAATCTGGCGGGCAAAGGCTTCTTCCTCTGGCATCGGTAGCGCCCGACGATCCAGTTTGCCGTTAGGTGTCAGCGGGAATGCATCCAGACGTACAAAGGCCGCCGGTATCATGTAGTCAGGCAATGATGTGCTCAGATGTTCACGCAGACGATTAACCAATCCATCATCTGCTTCTGCCGTTTCTACCACTACATAGGCAACCAGACGTTTCTCCTGCCCATCACCCAGTGCCAATACTTGTGCTTCACGTACCGCAGAATGTTCTGTCAGCCGAACTTCAATTTCCCCTGGTTCAATTCGGAAACCACGGATTTTAATCTGCTGATCGTTACGGCCAACAAATACCAGATTGCCATCCGGCAAGTAGCGAACCAAATCTCCGGTGCGATACATCCGTGCATTGGCTGCGCCACTAAACGGATCAGCAAGGAAACGTTCACTGGTCAGTTCAGGACGATTGAGATAGCCACGTGCAACACCGGCACCACCAATATACAGCTCACCTACTGCTCCCAAGGGCACCGGCTGACTGAGGGCATCCAGCAAATAAACACAGGTGTTGGCCGTCGGGCGTCCAATCGGAATGAATCCCCCCTGATAGTTTGATGGACAACGCCAAGCGGTGGCACAAACGGTAATTTCTGTCGGGCCATAGGCATTGAATACCGTTGCCCTGCCACTCAGTGCCTGAAGCAAGGCCACACTGGGAGCCTCACCGCCCAGTATTAGTGTTGGCTTGATGGTCATCGCCGGTAAATCAGCCCCATCCCGCAACAGGGCAGGTGTCAGACAAGCATGCGTTACCGATTGCTCTTCCAGATACTGCCACAGACGGCGCGGATCCTGACGAACCGCATCGTCAGGAATAGCCAGACTGGCGCCACTGCCTAATGTCATCATAATTTCCCAGACACTGGCATCGAAACCAAATGAAGCGAATTGCAACATCCGGTTATGGGGATGAATGGTGAACTGGCTGATTTTATCCTGAATAAGGTTCACCAGTCCGCAATGTTCAACCATCACCCCTTTCGGTGTACCCGTCGAGCCAGAGGTGTAAATCACATAAGCCAGATGATGAGAGGTCAATGCAGCGACCTGTGGGTTATTATCTGGTTGATCGGTTTCCGGCTGATCAGGCAATGAATTCGGATCAAGAACAATTTGCTGCGAAAGTATTTGCTCATTTAATACTGAGCGTCCGCTATTATCTGCCAATAAAATAGCCGGTGCAGCATCGGTCAAAATATGGTGCAAACGCTCACCCGGATAAGCGGGATCTAGCGGCACGTAAGCCCCCCCTGCTTTCAATATTGCCAACAGCCCCACTATCCGTGCCGGTGAACTTGCCATGCAAATCGCCACCCGTTGATCCGGCACGACACCCAGCGCGATAAGCTGATGCGCCAGCCGGTTAGCACGGACATTCAATTCTGCATAGCTAAGGGATTGGTTTTCGTAGACCAACGCTGTGGCGTCCGGGGCATTCTTCACCTGTTGTTCAAACAGTTGATGAATGCACAGTTGGTCAGGATACGCTGTTTCAGTCGCATTCCAGGTTTTCAGCAACAATGTGCGCTCAGTTTCTGGCAGGATTTCCAACCTCTGTACTGGCATTTTCGGCGCCTGTTCAAGCGCCTCTGTCAGGCTCTCCAGAGCCTGCTGCATATAACCGCATACCCTCTCTGGATCAAAGGGTTGGACTACCTGAGCAGTCAACCCCAAATCGGAACCTCCATCCTCTACCGACAACACAAACGGGTAGTTGGTTCGTTCCTGTGCCCCCAGGAATTCAATTCCGCCGATGATTTCATCTGCTGTGGCCGGCTGGGTATTATGTCGGTAATTCAGCAGCGCATTAAACAACGGTGTCCCACTGGCTACCCCGCTGCAACGTTGCGCCAGTGCCAGTGATGCATGTTCATGCGCTAATAATCCTGCCAGTCGGCTATGGGCGGCCTGTACACTCTCCTGCACCGGCGTTTCATCCATATCCAACCGTAACGGCAGGGTATTAATAAACAGCCCCATGCCATTGTCAGCACCTTCGCCAGCCTGCATACGCCCGAACAGCACCGTGCCAAACACCACGTGTTTCTGACCACTGGTACGCGACAACACCTGCGCCCAGGCCAAATGACACAGCGCCGCTACACTGACACCTAAACGCCGTGCCTGATTACGCAGACGGCTATTCAGTGCAGGCGGCAGCATTCTGTGTGATTCCGCCACTTGCGAGCCGTCATGGTGAACTTCCGTCAATCCGAACGGTAGCGTTGGCTCATCCACCGCCGCCAGCATATCGGTAAAGAAACGGGTATGCTCTGGCTGGCCGGTGCCCAACCGAGCCTGTGCCACCAGATGACGGAAAGGCACCGGTATCGGCAAGCTGTCTCCTCGTCCGGTAAGATACGCCCGCACTTCATTGTTCATCACTTCCAGCGTGGTATGGTCACCAATCAGGTGATGTAACAGTTGCAGCAGGAGCCAGCGGCCATCAGTATCCTGAGCAATAACAAAACGCAACAACGGCGCCTGACTCAGGTCAATACGATGCTGGCGCGGATCACAGCGTTGGGTCAGTTGGTCACTGATCGATCCGTCAGCCGGATTGAGTGTCAATTCTGTGATCGATAAGAGAACTTGACGACAAACCACCTGAGCCGGAACTGATAATCCCTCCCAGATGAAAGCGGTACGCAGGATATCATGGCGGTTAACCACCTGTTGAACCGCAGCCAGATAACGATCCAGCAAAGACCGATCCGCAAAAGCCTGTTGGGTTATCAGAAGATAGGGATCGCCTTCGTTTGCCAGCAAATGGTGGAATAAAATGCCATCCTGTAGCGGTGACAGGGCGTAGATATCCTGAATGTTGGCAATTCCGCCTGGAACTTGTTCAACTATGCGGTCAATCTCCGGCTGAGTCAGATCAATTAACGGCAACATATCTGGCGTCAGCGTCATCATATCCGGCGTAATGCCGTTGTCAGGTATCCTGATTTCACAATGTTGATCCAGAGACTGAGCCAAAACACTGAGTGTCGGATGCTCGAAGAGCGTTTGAATCGATACGCCCAGCCCCATACGGCGCAGACGTTCAATCATCCGTACAGCAAGCAGTGAGTGCCCCCCCAGCGCAAAGAAACTGTCGTGCCGGCTAATCTGCTCAACCTCCAGCAATTCACTCCAGATAGTGGCGAGCGCGTGCTCAATTTCCCCTTGCGGCGCTTCATAAACCTGACGGGCAAAAGCATGTTGATCAGGTGCGGGTAACGCTTGGCGATCCAATTTTCCGTTCGGCGTCAACGGAAAAGTATCCATACACACAAAAGCCGCCGGTATCATATAGTCAGGTAAAATAGTACTCAGATGTTCACGCAAACGGGCAGCTAATCCGTGGTCTTCTTCCGCCACGACGTAGGCGATCAAACGCTTATCCTGACCGTCACCCAACGCCAGTACCAACGCTTCACTCACCAATGGATGTTCGGTCAAGTGCGCCTCGATTTCCCCCGGCTCAATACGGAAACCACGGATTTTAACCTGCTGGTCATTACGACCGGCAAACACCAAATTGCCATCCGGCAGGTAACGGACTAAATCCCCAGTGCGATACATTCGGGCATCCGTGTCATCACTAAACGGATCCGTCAGGAATCGTTCGGCAGTAAGCTCAGGGTGATTGAGATAGCCACGGGCTACCCCCACTCCGCCAATATATAACTCACCGACTGCGCCCAGCGGCACCGGTTGACCGTGTTTGTCCAACAGATAGAGACGTTTGTTAACTGTCGGTCTACCAATAGGAATGGCTCCCCCCGTATAGTCTGACGGGCAGTTCCAGGTGGTGGCACAAACGGTGATTTCCGTCGGGCCATAAGCATTGATCAAATCCGCCCTGCCGCACAATGTTTGAAACAAGGCGGTAGCCGGTGTTTCTCCTGCAAACATTAATGTGGGTTTTATGGCTATTTCCGGCAAACCGGTGCCATCGTGGAACATGGCTGGTGTCATGCAGGCGAGTGTTATTCCCTGTTCTTCCAAAAAATGCCAGAGACGGTGCAGATCTTGCCGGATTGTTTCAGGTGGAATAACCAGCATAGCCCCACTGCTCAACGCCATCATGATTTCCCAGACGCTGGCATCGAAGCCAAATGAAGCAAACTGCAACATCCGGCTGGTGACACCAACATCAAACTGAGCAATTTGTTCCAGCGTCAGGTTAACCACACTCTGATGTTCAATCATCACCCCTTTCGGTCTGCCGGTAGATCCGGAAGTGTAGATCACATACGCCAGATGCCGTGAGGTGAGTTCAGGAACCTGTGGGTTACTGTCCGGCTGATCTGGCAGGGCATTTGGATCGAGTACAGTGAGCATCTTCAGTGCTTCTTCACCCAATGCTGCCCGTCCAATATGATCCGCCAGCAAAATAGTGGGCGCAGCATCAGTAAGAAAATAAACCAGACGTTCACCCGGATAAGCCGGATCCAATGGCACATAAGCCCCGCCCGCTTTCAACACCGCCAGCAATCCCACTATTCTCTCCGGTGATCGTGCCACACAAATGGCGACCGGTTGGTCGGGTACTACCCCTAATGCCATCAGTTGATGCGCTAATCGGTTGGCGCGGGCATTTAATTCAGCATAGTTAAGCGTCTGGTTTTCATACGTTACCGCGATGGCGTGCGGGGTTCTTTCTACCTGTTGTTCAATCAATTGATGAACACACAACTGTTCAGGATACGATGCTACGGCTGCATTCCAGGTTTCCAGCAATAATGTCCGCTCAGTGGATGGCAAAATATCCACGGTCGTGACTGATTGTTGAGGATGGTTCACCATCGCCCGCAATAGGGCTTGCAAATAGCCGACCTGTCTTTCAATCGTTTCAGGATCGAACAGGGCAGAAGAATAATTCAGTTCCCCAACAACCTCACCCGCCTTCTCCGTCAATTCCAGTTGCAGATCGAATTTAGCGATATCGTATCCCTGTACGACGGGTGTCACCGCTAATTCCGGTAGTTGCCACTCTTCTGTGTCACTCTCCTGCCAGGCAAACATCACCTGAAATAACGGGGTATGTTCTGGTCTGCGGGGCGGTTGTACGATCTCAACCACCTGTTCGAAAGGCAGATCCTGATGCTCTTGCGCTTCCAGTATCGTCTGCCGTACACGCCGGAGTAATGTGACCATATCCGGTGTAGCGGACAAATCAATGCGCAATGCCAGAGTATTGACAAAGAATCCGATCAGCGGCTCGATCTCCCGCCGGTTGCGGTTGGCGCTGGGTATCCCGATCACCAGATCATCCTGTCCGGACAGCCGCGACAATAGTGCCGCCCAGGCAGTCAGCAATGTCATAAATAATGTGGTGCCGTGTTGTTGTCCTAACTGTTTCAGAGCCTGTACCAACGTGGCATCAATCTGCACAGGTATCCGGCCGCCGGTAAATGATTGTCGGGATGGACGGGGACGATCTGTCGGCAATTCCAGCAATATCGGGGCATCGGCCAGTGTACGACGCCAGTAATCACTTTGCGCCTGCAATCCTTCAACAGAAAATACCTTACGCTGCCAAGCGGCATAATCAGGATATTGAATAAGCAACGAGGGCAATGGATCAGGCTGTTCATGCAAGCAAGCCGAATAAAGGGCGCTCAGTTCTGATTTCAATATCCCCAAAGACCAGCCATCAGACACAATGTGATGCTGAGTCAGCAAGAAGACGTAATCTTCATCAGCCCGTTGTATTAGTGCGCAACGGATTAAGGGATCACGGGCAAGATCAAACGGCGTTTCTGCTTCCTGTGCGCACAGAAGTTTAAGTTGCTCATCGACGTCAGGCACGTTACGCAGATCGTATTGTTTCACCGGTAGACCCGATCCCGCCGGCAGCAGCTCAACCTGAGGCTGACCGTCAGCCATGATAAAGACTGAACGCAACGCTTCGTGACGGGCAAACAGACGATTCAGCGCCTGCTGCCAGGCGGTAATATTAAGCTGACCCCGCAAATGCAGTACCAGCGGAATATGATAGGTGTCACTGACGCCATCAAACTGCGCCAGAAACCACAAACGCTGTTGAGCGAATGACAGCGGTAATGCACCATCACGAGGTACGGGAATAATCTCAGACAACCTACTCCTTCCCTCATTACGTTGAGCGCTGATCCTCTCCGCAAAGGCCGCGAGGGACGGTGATGTAAATAAGGCAACCAGCGGCAGTTCAACACCGAAAGCAGCGATACGATTCATGACCCGTACCGCTAACAGTGAATGACCGCCCAACGCAAAGAAATTGTCATACCGGCTGATCTGCTCAATGCCTAATAATTCACGCCAGACAGCCGCCAATGCTATTTCTATCTCCCCTTGTGGTGCTGCGTAAATCTGACGGGCAAAAGCATGTTGATCAGGCGCCGGCAACGCCCGACGATCCAGTTTACCGTTTGGCGTCAGCGGGAAGGCATCCAGACGCACAAAAGCCGCCGGCACCATATAATCAGGCAAAATAGCGCTCAGATGCTCACGCAAACGGGCAGCCAATTCGTTGTTTTCTTTATTTTCTTTGTCTTCTTCCGCCACGATGTAGGCGATCAAACGCTTGTCCTGCCCATCCCCCAGCGCCAGCACCCACGCTTCGCGTACCGCAGGATATTCTGTCAACCGCGCTTCGATTTCAGCCGGTTCGATCCGAAACCCACGGATTTTCACCTGCTGGTCATTACGGCCAACAAACACCAGATTGCCATCCGGCAAATAACGAGCCAAATCCCCAGTGCGATACATTCTCGCATCAATTGCATCACTAAACGGGTCAGCCAGAAAACGTTCGTCAGTCAGGTCAGGGAGATTAAGATAGCCACGTGCTACACCGACACCCCCAATATACAGCTCCCCCACGGCTCCCAATGGCACGGGTTGACCACAGTCATCCAGCAAATAAATTCGGGTATTCGCCGTCGGACGCCCAATAGGTGCCAATGCCTCGGTATAGTTTAACGGACAACGCCAGTGGGTGGCACACACGGTAATTTCTGTCGGGCCATAGGCATTGAACAGCGTGGCCTGACGGTTTAATGTCTGGAGTAGCGCTGGGCTGGGCGCTTCACCGCCCAGTATCACGGTCGGTTTTATCGTCAGCGTCGGTAAATCAGCCCCATCCCGTAGCAGAGCCGGAGTTAAACACGCGTGCGTCACCGCTTGCTCTTCCAGATAATGCCAGAGGCGGTACGGATCCTGACGAACCGTATCGGCCGGAATAGCCAAACTGGCACCGGCGGTCAGCGCCATCATGGTTTCCCAGACACTGGCATCGAAACCAAATGAAGCGAATTGCAACACCCGATTACCGGAATGAATACCAAACTGGACAATCTTATCCCGAATAAGATTGACCAACCCACGATGTTCAACCATCACCCCTTTGGGTACGCCGGTAGAACCGGAGGTGTAAATCACATAAGCCAGATGACGGGAAGTCAGCGCCGCTACCTGTGGGTTGCTATCCATTTGATCAGGTAAGGTATTCGGATCAATCAGAGTGTTCGGATCAACCAAAGTCAGCCCGACAAGCGCCTCCTCGCCCAACGCCATCCGTCCGGTCTCATCAGCCAATATTATTGAAGGCGCAGCGTCATTCAGGATATGCGCCAGACGTTCCCCCGGATAAGCGGGATCCAGCGCCACATAGGCACCACCGGCTTTCAGCACCGCCAACAACCCCACCACCCGCGCCGAGGTGCTTGCCATGCAAATCGCTACCCGCTGATCCGGTTCGATTCCCAATGCAATCAGTTGATGAGCCAGCCGATTAGCATCAGCATTCAATTTGGCATAGCTAAGAATTTTTCCTTCATACACTAACGCTGTGGCGTCAGGCGTGTTCTCTACCTGCTGTTCAATCAACTGATGAATGCATAACTGCTCAGGATACGGTGTTTCAGTTGCGTTCCAGGTTTCCAGCAATAAGGTACGTTCCGTTTCGGGCAAAATGTTCAGTGCCCGTACCGGTGTTTCCGGTGCCCGCTCCAGTACGTCTGCCAGACTTGCCAACGCTTGTTGCATATAACCACATATCCGATCCGACTCAAACGGCTGTACTACCTGCGCCGTCAGCCCCAGAGTAGAACCCCCGTCCTCTACCGACAGCACAAACGGATAGTTGGTTCGCTCCTGTTCACCCAGGAATTCGATACCCGGTATAGCCTCATGTGGGATCAGCGGCTGCTCATTATGTCGGTAGTTCAACAGAGCACTAAATAAGGGCGTGCCACCCGCTACCCCACTGCAACGTTGAGCCAGCGCCAGTGAAGCGTGTTCATAATCCAGTAATCCGGCCAGCCGGGACTGTGCCAACCGTACACTGTCGTGTACCGGTGTATCATCTATATCCAATCGCAGCGGCAAGGTATTGATAAACAACCCCATACCGCTGTCAGCCCCTTCTCCCGCCGCCATACGCCCGAACAGTACCGTGCCAAACACGACTTTATTCTGTCCGCTGGTTCGAGATACCACCTGCGCCCAGGCCAGATGACATAAGGTTGCCACACTGACGCCCAGACGTTTTGCCTGCTGACGAAGGCGGTTGTTTAACTCCGGCGATAACATCCGGTGCGACTGTGTGACCTGAGAACCATCACGATGCACTTCGGTTAAGCCAAACGGCAGTGTCGGCTCATCCACGTCAGCCAGCATGTCGGTAAAGAAGCGGGTATGCGCTGCCTGATTGATATTCAACCGAGCCTGCGCCACCAGATTGCGGAAAGGCACCGGTATCGGCAAGTTGTCATCCTGTCCGGCAAGACAAATCTGCACTTCGCGATGCATCACTTCCATTGTCGTATGGTCGCCAATTAGGTGATGCTGCAATTGCAGCACATGCCAGCGGCCATCGGTTTCTCGTGCTACTACAAAACGCAACAAAGGGGCTTGGCTCAGATCAAAACGATACTGACGTGGGTCAAAACGGTGAGCCAGTTGCTCCCCCACTGACCCGTCAGCGGGATCCAGTGTCAATTCAGTCACCGATAAAGGCGCTTGACGCCAGACCACCTGCACCGGTGCAGATAATCCTTGCCAGATAAAGGCAGTTCGCAGGATATCATGGCGATCAACCACCTTTTGTACTGCCGCCAGATAACGATCCAGTAGCGTCCGATCAGCAAAAATCATCGGATAGGCCAGCAGATAGGGATCACCCTCCTTCGCCAGCAGATGATGGAACAAGATGCCGTCCTGCAACGGCGACAGGGCATAGATATCCTGAACATTAGCGATCCCATCCGGCACCTGTTCAACAATATGGTCAATCTCAGACTGGGACAAATCAATCAGCGGCAACATTGCCGGTGTCAGCGCAGTAGTTGCTGGGGTAATGGTATTCGGCGGTATCACTACAGCCTGATGTTGCTCCAATGTCTGGGCCAGTGCCGACAGCACCGGATACTGGAACAGATTACGGGCGGCCAGTGTTAATCCCAGACTACGCAGGCGTTCAATCATCCGTATACCGAGTAAAGAATGGCCGCCCAGCGCAAAGAAACTGTCATGTCGGCTAATTCGCTCAATACCCAGCAATTCGCGCCAAAGATTCGCCAGAATAATCTCCATCTCTCCTAGCGGCGCTTCATAAACCTGACGGGCAAAGGCATCCTCCCGCGGTGCCGGCAATGCCCGACGATCCAGTTTCCCATTCGGCGTCAATGGATATTCATCCAGACGTACAAAAGCCACCGGTATCATATAATCCGGCAATCGCGTACTCAGGTGTTCACGCAGGCGAGCGGCTAATCCGTTACTCTCTTGGGTCAGCACATAGGCAACCAGTTGTTTATCCTGCCCCTCACCTAACACCAGTACTACAGCTTCACGTATCGCCGGATATTCCACCAGCCGAGCCTCAATTTCCCCTGGTTCAATTCGGAATCCACGGATTTTCACCTGCTGGTCGTTACGGCCAAGAAATTCCAGATTGCCATCCGGCAGATAGCGAGCCAAATCTCCGGTGCGGTACATACGCGCATTCGGTTTATCACTAAATGGATCGGTGAGAAAGCGTTCAGCGGTCAGTTCAGGGCGATTGAGATAACCGCAGGCCACTCCGTCACCCCCGATATAAATCTCACCGATCATCCCCAATGGCACCGGCTGACCGTCAGTATCCAGCAAATAAATTCGGGTGTTGGCAATGGGCCGACCAATAGGAATGGAAGTCGTACCCGATGTTAATCCGTAAATAGGGTAGGTCGTGGTAAATGTGGTTCCCTCACTCGGACCGTAGGCATTCAATAACTTTTGTGGTGGGTTCTTATGCAATACTTGAGCAATGACATGCGGATCGAGGACATCTCCCCCGACCAGCAGCATTTTAAGTTGCGGCAGCACTGGAGATAGCTCCTCCGCCAGCCGGTTAAACAGCCCGACACTCATCCACAAGACCGTAATGCGATGCGCCTGTAACGCCTGGACAAAATCTCGCGGCGTCAGCAACGTAGTATGATCAATAATCACCAGCGCAGCACCGTTGAGTAACGGCGCCCAAACTTCGAAGGTGCTGGCATCGAAAGCCGGATTAGCGGCGAAAGCAATTCGGTCATTAGGCTCGATGTCAGCATAGCCATTATTGATAACCAGCCGGACGACAGCCCGATGGGGCACGATGACCCCTTTTGGTATCCCCGTCGAACCGGAGGTGTACATAATATACGCGGGTTCGGCACTGATCCCCAATAAATCAAGATTGCGATGCTCCTCTTCCCTGATCGATTCTGTCTCACAAGTAAGACGGAGCCGTGGAATAGCCAATTCAGCCGGTATCTCCGTTTGCTTATCAGTCAGGAGTAATTTGGCAGCACAATCGTTTATCAACCAGATTTTCCGTTCATCCGGTACATTGGGATCAACAGGGACATAAACCGCACCAGCCTTAAGGATAGCTAACTGAGCCACCACCAGTTCAATTGAACGTTCTGACAGGATCGCTACATGGTCACCCTGGCAAACCCCCTGTTTAATCAGTTGGTAAGCCAGCCAGTTGGCTCGGTCGTTCAATTCCGCATAGCTCAGGGTCTGATCCTCGGCGATTAACGCAACGGCAGTCGGGGTTTTCTCTGCTTGTTGTTCAAACAACTGATGAATACATACATGGTCAGGATATGGGGTTGCCGTGGCATTCCAGGTTTCCAGCAACAGGGTATATTCAGCCTCAGATAACCCATCAAACTTGCGCACAAATATGTCATCACTTACCTTTTCTGATGACACACTCACTAACCCAGTTTCAAGGATATTTTCCTTTCTGGTAATGCTGCTTTTCATCTGCTTTTACTACCTCAACGAATCTATTGGATATTTGAAAACTGTTATTCCCAGCAACCTTCACAAATATTTTTCTTTTATTTTTCGGAGCAATAACAACGGACACGCCAAGTATCGAAAGATACTCAGGTAATATTTTCTCTCAGGCGCTGGATGTCATAGTCAGGTTAATAACTGCACAGCCAAAAATGGTGTGACAATAATTTTCCAAACAGCGGAATAAATGTTCATTTAATGAACCAGAAGAAGGTATTCCATTTTTTATTAATCGACTCTGAATTCCAAAGCCAAATAAAAAATGGATTTATTGAATATATCTACTGTCATGAGTGCTAAGTCCTTGCTGTATTTTATCCATTCAGCATTAGTATTTATTTTGAATTATTTCAAATAGAATTAGTTTCTTATGTTTATGAATAGCTTACAAAAACTTATTTTATAATAATCAAATTACATAACTAATGTAAATGTAAACGCTAATTATAGTTAATGCCTAAATAAAACTATTTCAAATAATAATAATTTTATGAAAATAATTTCAAATTGAAATAAATAACATCTACCATGCACTTACCGTTTTCTGTCCAGTGGCGTTTTATTGGGATATTCATGCTATTTTGGTTATTGCTGGAAGGATTTTTCTATTTCAACGATTAATTATCTTTTTCTAAAATCACGTAATATCAGTGTTAAAGATAAACTCAGTTTCAAATTATTGCTTGATTCTAATAAGAAGGGGGCAAAAGTCCTTTGGCTAAATAAAGTCCTTCTGCATTTGTGTGGATTAATATGGGTGGTTAATCTGATATAGGGTGCTGCTTTGATAGCCAGTGAAGAAGTAATGTTCGTCAGGCGTTTCGGAATATCAACATTAGGAACGGTTTCTTTTTGTGCAATGATTTTATCTGGCATGTTAGTCATGTTAATGACGTTTTCTATCGTTGCTTTTTGCAATTTATACGCGATATCTCAAAAAAAACCTTCAATGCCGTTATTTTTCATAGATAAACCATCAGAGAAAATCAGAATACAATTTGATAAGACAACCGCTTACTAAGAAAAGAAGATATATTATTGTTTTTATTATACAAATGATAAATATCACTCAGGTTCTCGTAAGGATACCCCTGCCGTTTTCAAAACATTCAAAAATGCGAGTGAACTTCATTTTTAGGTGAATTTAAAGTCTATTTAGTTGAAAAGGTAATAGTAAACAATATTTTTAATAAAAATATAGAAAATTAACCGTGACATCCTCTAAAAACATTAGAATATTTTTACATAAGACAAACTGATAAAATTTTATTAAAAAACAAAACAATTTATACCAAACTGTCTGGTTTAGATTTATAATCTATATAATTGGCAGTAAGTGGAATTAAATTTTGGATATGTAATGTTTTTAAAACATTAATTTTGGATGATCGAGCAATACTTGACTGGCATCAAGTAATATTTTTTCACCATTAATATTATTGCTATGCAACAAAATACGCGAATAACAAAAAAAATTCATATATTATAATTACTTAAGTGGAATTATTTGTAGTGTGCAATAAAATTTGACTTAGGTTAAGTTATGTAGGATTATGTTTACAGTTTGGTATATTTTGTCCAGTTTATAACCTCAAGAAAATCATCAACAAGACTGAAACATATCGATAAATATGATTTTAGATAAAAATTTACTGCCTTTTGCATGTTTATATTAATTAATCAATTAAAAATCAATAAAAATCAATTAAATAATTTTTTTAAATATAAAAAATCCCATAAAATAAAACCCAGAAATATATTGACTATTTTTCATACAGTTAAGATAGAAACTCTGTTTAAGCCGCCTCGGTAACTCAACCAAAAAATATGCAGAGGTAGCCATAAAAACAGGGATAACAGAAACAAGAGGCGTGTCAGAAAACGAAAACGGCAGATCAGGTGATAACAAATAAGCATACCGTGAACAGCAATGACGCCGTCAAGACAGGCCCTATTTTACGAGCACTGGCGGAACAGAATCGAATTCATTCCAAGCTCCAGAAATTCTTCTCAATAACGTCATAATTTATTGATTAAAAAGGATAAGATATGAAAGATTTAAATCCATTAGTCGGACAACGTATTCAGCTCAAAAGGAAAGAATTGGGTATCACTGCGACAGCATTAGCCAAGAGAATTGGCCTCAGTCAACAGCAACTTTCACGTTATGAAACGGGAGTGAATCGGATCAACCTAACCCATCTCGTTGGTATTGCCAAGATTTTTAGTACGCCGATTGAGTGGTTTTTCCTGGATTGCAACCCAGACAAGAAAGAGGACAACACTGTTAATAAAATTACGGATCAATATATTCCCATTGCCGAGACAATTATAGGCAAGAATGGTTGTTAAATGAGGCAAGATAACTTCGTCAGAAGCCTGTTGTGTTACTGATTTCAATTATCCCATTCAGGCTTCTGATTCTTATCATGCCACGCTATATTGCGGCATTTCATTACCCTTTCTCTTAGCACCGTCTCTTAGATGTACCAAGTGGTTAGCGCTAAAAAACAACGTAGCAGTTAATGGGAAATAGCCCACATCGCTGCAATATTCCGTGCCGTTACCTGCAAATTATCAGCACCCTTGGCAAGGGCATCAGCAAGGGAACAAGCCTCCGGTATAATAGAAAAGACTGCATCCAGACCATGTTGATGCACAACATGATAATCTCGGCTCATTCCCCCAACTAATGCAATGGTGGGAATGCCAAACTTTTTCGCAACGCGGGCAACACCAATGGGGGTTTTACCGTGTATGGTCTGACTATCCAGATGCCCCTCACCCGTAATGACCAGATCCGCCCCCTGAATCGCATCTTCTAGTTGCAAGGTGTCAATAATAATCTCAATACCTGACTGTAATCTTGCCCCCAGACATCCCAATAAGGATGCGCCCATCCCTCCAGCCGCGCCAGCACCAGCAGCATCAATCACGTTTTTTCCCGTAAGGGATTCTATTTTCATACCATAATGACGCAATGCAGAGTCCAACAATTTAACCATCTCAGGTGTCGCGCCTTTCTGTGGGCCAAACACCGCTGATGCGCCCTGTTCTCCACATAATGGGTTATCCACATCGCAAGCCACGATAAGTTCAACTTGCCTGAGACGTGGATCAAGGTTGGTTAAATCAATACCTTCTAGTCGGGTTAATGCCGCACCGCCGAATGGCAAAATACGACTGTCACCATCCAATATATTCGCACCAAGTGCCTGCATCATACCTGCGCCACCATCGTTGGTTGCACTGCCTCCAATGCCTAAAATCAGTTTGTGTACCCCTTGTTCCAGCGCTGCCAGAATCAATTCTCCTGTTCCATAACTCGTCGTTATCAGCGGGTTACGCTGTTCCATTGGCACCAAGTGCAAACCAGAGGCGGCAGCCATTTCAATCACTGCGGTTTTTCCATCACCAAGCAGACCAAAGAATGCCTTAACAGGTTGCCCCAAAGGATCAGTGACAGTACACTCGATACGTTTTCCCCCAGTTGCGGCCACCAGTGATTCTACTGTCCCTTCTCCGCCATCCGCCATAGGCAACTTGATATAGTCTGCTTGTGGATAAATCGCCTTAAATCCGCGCTCTATTGCCTGCGCCACCTGCAAGGCACTCAGGCTTTCCTTAAATGAATCAGGGGCAATCACAATTTTCATCATGGAATATCCTCAGCTCTTTGATATTAATTGCTATTTTACTGCTTATTTTGCGCGATCGAGTAGGAGACGGGATCACTCTCGTCGTCCTCTCACACCACCGTACGTACGGTTCCGTATACGGCGGTTCATGTTAACGCTGGAACTGCCGATGTTGTTCCAATAGTGATAGTAAGCCTGCTTTCCTGAGTAACGACACTTTTATCGCTTGGTTCATGTGGCTCGAACCTGCATTCCACCATGCTCCACGCTGGTTACATGCCGAACTCCACGCTCGTTGTTCGGGTAAACCCGCTGCCATTAATTTCTTGGCTCGCGTGTATGGACTTTTCAGGCGAACGCTTTTGTGCCAAGTTACGCTGTACCCTAAGAACTTGCGTTCCCACGGTCTCGCAACCGCACTTTTCTTCTTGTTGATACTCAGTT
>NZ_MKGQ01000040.1 GCF_001908105.1 Xenorhabdus eapokensis | reverse complement strand
TTAACCGCCTGCCAGTCTTATCTGCCCGGAAAACGGGTGGTGACTTATAAACCCATTGTACGCCACAGTGAACCGCTACCTTATGATAAATGGTGGTTTCAAATTTATACACCGAAATATTTCCCTGCCAGTGTCAGCTTCGTTCAGTTTCAGGATGAAGATAACTATATTGTGCAAAAATTTATGAATGATGGTGCTCAATCAAGTATTCAGAGTTTGACCGACTGGAGTAAAGAATTAGGGGGAGGTCCTGGTAGCAGCGTTAAGAACCATGGTGAAGCCTTACCACTTCGGATGATGATTTGTTGGGATTCGGTGATCGATAAAAAATCCTACCAAACAACATTTGACTTTACGCCAGATGTAAGGCAACTGATGCGTGAACCCTATATCGGGCGAAGAGTGAAAGGGCATATATTCTATCGGGATATAATATTTGTTGGTTTAGCACCTGGCGGAGCTGCCCGGGCTTGGTTACGAGGTTATGATAAAAACAACGGTGACAATATCTTAGTTGCCACCGGTGAATCAGTCTCCGGCGATAATATGACGGTATGTCAGGATAAAACAAACTATCCTGATGGCTATGCGGAATATTCCAAACGTATCAAAGACTTTATCAAAGGAAAAAAATACCCCTATGGTGAGTGGTAAACGATCACCGTGAAGTGATTTCAACATCAGAAACCAATCAGAATTATTTATCGTTTCTGATGTTGGAACTGCCACCAATCTTAGCAAAACACATTGAGCAGGGGCGTGCAATCCGGCAAGGCCAGTCAGTCATTCCTTTTAACGAAGAAGAGCTAGCCTTGATCCAGACTAAATATGGTGTGAATGCCGTAGAGTTAATCAGTCTTGTGAACCGCCCTTGTGAAAAATGGCACCGCGCTATATTTGATCTTACCGGTAAGGAAATTTCAAAATGAGAAACAAAAAAGCATTAGTCCTGTTATTGGGTTTAAGCGTGATAGTGGGATTAACCGCCTGCCAGTCCTATCCACCCGGAAAACGGGTGGTGACTTATAAACCCATTGTACGCCACAGTGAACCGCTACCTTATGATAAATGGTGGTTTCAAATTTATACACCGAAATATTTCCCTGCCAGTGTCAGCTTCGTTCAGTTTCAGGATGAAGATAACTATATTGTGCAAAAATTTATGAATGATGGTGCTCAATCAAGTATTCAGAGTTTGACCGACTGGAGTAAAGAATTAGGGGGAGGTCCTGGTAGCAGCGTTAAGAACCATGGTGAAGCCTTACCACTTCGGATGATGATTTGTTGGGATTCTGTGATTGATAAAAAATCCTACCAAACAACATTTGATTTTACACCAGATGTAAGGCAACTGATGCGTGAACCCTATATCGGGCGAAGAGTGAAAGGGCATATATTCTATCGGGATATAATATTTGTTGGTTTAGCACCTGGCGGAGCTGCCCGGGCTTGGTTACGAGGTTATGATAAAAACAACGGCAACAATATCTTGATTGCTACTGGTGAATCAGTTTTCGGCGAAAAGATGACAGTATGTCAGGGAAAAACAAAGCATTCTAGTGGCTATGGAGACGATTACCCAGAATATATCAAAGACTTTATCAAAGGAAAAAAATACCCCTACGGTGAGTGGTAAACGATCACCGTGAAGTGATTTCAACATCAGAAACCAATCAGAATTATTTAGTGTTTCTGATGTTGGAACTGCCACCAATCTTAGCAAAACACTTTGAGCACGGGCGTGCAATCCGGCAAGGCCAGTCATTAACCCCTTTTAGCACAGAAGAGCTAGCCTTGATCCAGACTAAATATGGCGTGAATGCCATAGAGTTAATCAGTTTTGTGAACCGCCCTTGTGAAAAATGGCACCGAGCCATATTTGATATTACTGGTAAGGAAATTTCATAATGAGACACAAAAAAGCATTAGTCCTGTTATTGGGTTTAAGCGTGATAGTGGGATTAACCGCCTGCCAGTCTTATCTGCCCGGAAAACGGGTGGTGACTTATAAACCCATTGTACGCCACAGTGAACCGCTACCTTATGATAAATGGTGGTTTAAAGTGCGTACACCGAAATATTTTCCTGCCAGTGTCAGCTTCGTTCAGTTTCAGGATGAAGATAACTACCTTGTACAAAAATTCATGCCAGATGGAGCTAGTTCAGATTTCGAAAGTGTGAATAGCTGGAATAAACGATTATGGGGAAGTAGTGGTATCCGAAATTATGGTGAAGCCCTGCCCCGTTCATTGACTATATGCTGGGATTCGGTAATTGATAAAAAATCTTATCAGACAACCTTTAAATTTACCTCCGAAGTTTGGCAACTAATGCGCGAGCCTGCTTTTTATCCTGGTTATGAAAAACAACCCCCTGATTACCGGAAGGTTATTTATATCGGTTTAGCGCCAAGTGGTATAGCTCGCGCATGGTTAAACGGCATTGATAAGAATAATGGCGATAATATCTTAATTGCCACCGGTAAATCAGTCTCCGGCGATAATATGACGGTATGTCAGGATAAAACAAACTATCCTGATGGCTATGCGGAATATTCCAAACGTATCAAAGACTTTATCAAAGGAAAAAAATACCCCTATGGTGAGTGGTAAACGATCACCGTGAAGTGATTTCAACATCAGAAACCAATCAGAATTATTTATCGTTTCTGATGTTGGAACTGCCACCAATCTTAGCAAAACACATTGAGCAGGGGCGTGCAATCCGGCAAGGCCAGTCAGTCATTCCTTTTAACGAAGAAGAGCTAGCCTTGATCCAGACTAAATATGGTGTGAATGCCGTAGAGTTAATCAGTCTTGTGAACCGCCCTTGTGAAAAATGGCACCGAGCCATATTTGATCTTACCGGTAAGGAAATTTCAAAATGAGACACAAAAAAGCATTAGTCCTGTTATTGGGTTTAAGTGTGATAGTGGGATTAACCGCCTGCCAGTCTTATCTGCCCGGAAAACGAGTCGTAAATTACAAGCCTATTGTGCGCCACAGTCAGCCGTTGCCTTATGATAAATGGTGGTTTAAGTTACGCACACCGAAATATTTTCCTGCCAGCATCAGCTTTGTCCAATTTCAGGATGAGGATAACTATGTTGTTCAAAAATTTATGCCAGATGGTGCAAACCCAGATTATGAAAGTTTGCATGACTGGAATAAACGTTTAGGGGGGAGTAGTGGTATTCGAAACTATGGTGAAGCTTTACCCCGTTCATTGACTGTTTGTTGGGATTCGGTGATCGATAAAAAATCCTACCAAACAACATTTGACTTTACGCCAGATGTAAGGCAACTGATGCGTGAACCCTATATCGGGCGCAGAGTGAAAGGGCATATATTCTATCGAGATACAATATTTGTTGGATTAGCACCTGGTGGAAATGCCCGAGCTTGGTTACTAGGTTATGATAAAAACAATGGTGATAATATCTTAATTGCTACTGGTGAATCAGTTTTCGGCGAAAAGATGACAGTATGTCAGGGAAAAACAAAGCATTCTAGTGGTTATGGAGACGATTACCCTGAATATATCAAAGACTTTATCAAAGGGAAAAAATACCCCTACGGTGAGTGGTAAACGATCACCGTGAAGTGATTCCAATATCAGAAACCAATATGAATTATTTAGATTTTCTGATGTTGGAATTGGTATCAATCAATGATAACCAAATTTTTCAGGAATGAGTCTAAAAATAGCAAACAAAGCCGCCTGCATCGTCGCAAGCGGCTTAAGGAATATCAACAGAAGAGAAAATTCAATCTATCACATTAAACCGCAATTCCCCTTCCAGCTCCTCTTGGGCTTCTTCGAACAACAATATTAATGCTGCAAAGCGCGTTCTTTTTTGCGGAGTCACGTGGATAAAATTAATCTCAACAGGTAACTGAATATAACCAGTCACTGCATCCCATAGCGCATCCAGGTTAGCACCAAAATCATCCCCAAGATCGAAGCGTTGTTTGAATTCAGCATAGAAAGCGTTCAAATCAGGGAGTTGGCTAAAGTCGAATTCCACCTTTTTCATATCATTACTCTAGTCGGGTAAAACTGTTGTAGTGATCAACCGTCAGATAAATAAAACCATCATTAGAATAAAGCAACCTGTCACTTCCTCTGTGCCCACACCGATAATTTACATCCGCTTCAAACCAGTGACGGCCGGATTTTGTCGGTAATTTATTCTCACGGTTGGAAAATTTATCACCACCAATAGCTCTGCCCGGCAATACTTCACATAAATTACCTGCACGAGCGTTCCAACCAAGGCGACGAGCCTGCTTCTTCGTAATGTAATAATCTGGCAATGTGTGATTCTGGCGCAGGTAGTCCGCAACACGATTTTGTTCAGTCAGAACATCAATTCGTTCTTTCTCTGAGTTGGCAAAAGCGGTATATATGATAGCCAGAGCCAATAATACCGCCGCCAGAATGCTCTTTTTCATGATGACCTCAAGCTATGTGTTCTATTGCTCAAGAAATTATCAGGCTGTTCCACCTACGGTCAGGTTATCCAGTTTCAGAGTTGGTTGCCCAACACCCACTGGTACACTTTGGCCTTCCTTACCGCAGACACCTACACCTTTGTCGAGAGCCAAATCATTTCCAACCATTGAAATTTGCTGCATGGCTTCAATACCCGAACCAATCAAGGTCGCACCTTTTACTGGCTTGGTAATTTTGCCGTTTTCAATCAAATAGGCTTCTGAAGTTGAAAAAACAAATTTACCCGATGTGATATCTACCTGGCCGCCACCAAAATTGGGTGCATACAACCCACGGTCTACACTGGCAATGATTTCTTCTGGTGTAGAATTCCCCGCCAGCATGTAAGTATTGGTCATACGTGGCATCGGCAAGTGTGCATAGGATTCACGGCGACCGTTACCCGTCGGAGCCACGCCCATCAAGCGAGCGTTAAGTTTATCCTGCATGTAGCCTTTCAAAATGCCATTTTCGATCAGGACATTGTATTGCCCCGGAACGCCTTCATCATCAATCGCCAGTGAACCACGGCGCCCTTCAAGTGTGCCGTCATCCACTACGGTACAAAGATCTGAGGCCACTTTTTGCCCAATTTGTCCAGAGAAAACCGAAGTCCCACGGCGGTTAAAGTCCCCTTCCAGACCGTGCCCCACCGCTTCATGCAGCAGAACTCCCGGCCATCCAGCCCCCAATACGACAGGCATAGTGCCCGCAGGCGCGGCAACTGCTGACAAGTTGATCAGTGCCATGCGAACCGCTTCACGAGCAAACTGCTCTGCCAGAATCTGGCCATCTTCGGTGCGCAGGAAATATTCGTAACCATAACGAGCACCGCCACCACTGCCGCCACGCTCACGCTTACCATCTTCTTCCACCAATACACTGACAGAAAGGCGTACCAATGGGCGAATGTCTGCTGCCAATGTCCCGTCCGTCGCCGCCACCAGCACCTGCTCATAAACACCTGTCAGGCTGGCACTCACTTCTTGTACACGGGGATCTTCCGCACGTGCAATGTGATCAACACGATGCAACAAAGCAATTTTTTCTTCACGGCTCATGCTCTGTAAAGGATCGGCAGCCGGATAAAGTGCCTTATGCGTCACGGCACCTAACGTATGCGAAATGCCATTACCCACTTCCCGCACAATGCTACGCGCAGCCTGAGCGCTTTGCTGTAACGCATTCAATGTGATTTGATCTGCGTAAGCAAAACCTGTTTTTTCTCCACTGACTGCGCGAACGCCCACACCTTGATCGATATTATAGGAGCCATCTTTGATGATGCGGTCTTCCAATACCCATGTTTCATGATAACTGGATTGAAAATAGAGATCGGCATAGTCCAGACGCCGTTCCGCCAATTGACTCAGTACCGAAAATAAGTCTTGATGATTCAAATTATTAGCAGCCAGTAAATGCTCACTGACATAAGTTAAACTCATATTGATTACTCTTTTATCTTAATTTGTATTCTTTTTTATCAAAGAAGTCAGTTGTGGACGGAAGCGGTTATGTTTTACCACTTTTATCTGCTCACGCATGTGAGTCAAACTATCCCGACGGATATTAAGCTGTAATGCACTGACGGTCAGAGGATTTTTTTTGATAATTTCTCCCCAGCCACTGACCGCCATTGTGTGTCCCCATGTCCTGCGAGTGCCATGTACACCAACCTGTGCAGGTGCCAAAATAATGCATTGATTCTCGATAGCACGGGCTCTCAGCAAGGGTTCCCAATGCGCCTTACCTGTCAAGCGGGTGAAAGCCGCCGGAACGGAAATAAGCTCGGCCCCCTGTTCACGCAATGCCTGAAAAAGTCCCGGAAAACGCAGATCATAACAGATAGTCATTCCCAGGCGACCAACGGGTGTATCAACAACGGTAATATGTTCCCCACGCTGGTAAATCGTGGATTCATTATAGGCACCGTGTTCATCGTTGATATTGACATCAAACATGTGAATTTTGTCGTAACGAGCCCGAATTTCACCTTGATCATCAAACAGCAAACTACTGCTGGTGATACGAGTGGGATCTTCTCGACTGATAAGCGGCATAGAGCCAATCAATAGCCAAACACCGTAACGTTGTGCTATTTCGCTCACGGCCTGTTGCAATGGCCCACTTCCTTGCGTTTCTGCATGTGCGCGGTAGGTATCAGCATCAGCGAATAACAGGGCATTTGCTGGTGTCAGAACCAGTTTTACTGTCTTTGGTAATTGCTTAATCTGCTGTTCAATTTGCGCTAAATTGTGTTTGACATTCGTTCCACTGCATAATTGTAAAAGAGCAACATTGACGTTTTTCATGGCCCTTTATTCTCCTTAAGCTGACGTAAAACTTCATCAATTTTAGGCTGTTCGAGGCTGCCCGTTAACCGATAACGAATCACCGATATCTTGCTCCATAGCGGCCGCAGAGCTTTTGTCGCGGCAAAAATTGCCGCACCAGCCACCGGATTGACGGCAAAGGCCGTCGCGACGCCCACCGTTGTCGAAATTTCTGGTGTAATGACCAGTGCCATATCGATCTGACGACGAACTAAATCTGTCCGTCCGGTAGCATTAATATCCGCTGCCAATCCATCGATGAGAAAGTTATCGGTATACACGACACCATTTTTTACCGTTGCGTCACCACGAATGGAATCAAAGTTGAAATCATTACTGAATGTATCACTAAAATCCAATTGTAATTTACGCAACAACGCATCAAAACTGATAAACCTGAATAATTGCCCAGCTCTGCCGCCTCCCAATTTGGCGATAGCCCCTTTTTTCATGTCTCCGGTCAGCGTGCCATTCAGTGTTTTGAGATCTGGCTGCCACGGGACATTTTGCCATTTCAAATTGAAATCAAATTTGAAAGGCGCATCCACAATCGGAACGATAAAGCCCAAATAAGCGGCCAGATCATCGAATTTTTTTCCTGATAGTTGCCCTTTGATATGGCTATGGCTTCCGGTGTTGTTTTCATACCAACGACCAGATAATGTCAGGTTTCCGGCGCTGTTTTCCATTTGCCCATTGGTCAAAATCAGAGAATCACCTTCTGGCCTAATCGATCCGGATACTTTACCGAGTTTTAAACCAGCAACCCAGCATTCTGCACATTTGACATCCAATGCAGGCCAACGGTTCAATGCATAATGGGGCACTGGGGCCTTATCTGGCATGAATTTTTTGTCATCATTCGACAAATCTGTCGCAAGCAGAGGATCGTAATAAAGATAATCGATTGATGCCTGCATCGGCTTATTCTTTGCAATCAGAAGGTTGCCACTAATCTCTTTCCCCTTTGCACTCACAGTTATTTCGCCGTTTTGTTGCATGATATTAAATGTGAGCTGATTCCAACGCTGTCCAGCAATATCCAGTGCTGGCAATGCAATTTCAAATACATTTGGCCACAGATAACCCTCTTCTTCCGATGGCTTCCAATGCAAAAGTGCAAACAACGCCAATAATTTTTCACCATCAACGACAGGCAAGTTTAATGCCAACAACGATTTTTTCGGCAGCTCAGGTATCCCATCACGATCTCTATTAAAAATACCCCGCTGCAATTTGGCATGAGCTTCTTCCAGCCTCCACTGGGTATTGAATGCATATCGCTTACCGATTAATCCTTTGATCTGGAGCTGGTTTATATCACCTTCTGCGTTGAGATTAACCTTCTTCCATTCTCTCAGAGATTCGGTGTCCAGTATTGGTAATTTACTGTTCAAGTGTGACAAATCTGCATTAACTGCAATACGATATTTCACATCACTTTTTGTCTCACCAGAAGGTAACGTAACATTGACGTCTCCCTGCCAATTCAGTGTTCCAGATAGTTGGTTACGAATCTCCGCAGGAAGTTCTGGTAATGCCTTTGCCGCCCAATGTGAATTCAGTTTCACATCGACCTGATAATGTTTTGCCGAGTCTTGGGTAGAAAATTTCAGGGACAAGGGATTTCCTAGCCAATTAGCCGATAATGTCTCACTTTTTAAGTTACCATTGTCAAAGCGAAATTTGCCATTGAGATGCGCCATTTCACTATTCAATGGCTTAATGAACAGATGGCTATCTTTCAGCGTCACTTCTCCACTTGCCGCAACTTTCCCATGCTGCAAGGGAATATCCAGATGGAGTTTGCCATCCACCCTGCCACTAAGCTGTAAGTTTTCTAGTGCGCTGCCAATCGTGTCAGCCATCGGGCTGTGGTTAAAATAATCATGAATACTCTTCCCATCGCCAGCGAGTGCAGCGTCAATAAACAGCTTATGCTTGCCGTAATCTGGGATCACTGCTGAAACGTTAGTCGCCTCTACCTTTCCCAAATGCGTTTTCGGTGCCAGCATCCACAAGCCGTTATTCTGGAAATTCAGATCGATATTCAAATCAAACAAAGCCGGCCAATCGGGTTGGTATTGAAAGGTGGCATGGCGCAGCGGTACAAATACCTGAAATTGACCATTGTTCTGTTTAAACGGGAAATCATGAGGGTCACCATGAAAAACCAAGGTCGCATTATCAACCTTTCCCTTAATCAAGGAAGCGGTCAAATAGTCGGTCAGAGATCCCCCCAACAGTGGTCTGGGGAAATAGCGCCAAGCTTCACCCAGATCATTGGCGCGAATTCCCGCTAACAGGGCCAAAACAGGTGGTTTGTTATGGGGTTTTAGGTAATGGAAATTGCCATTGAGCCATAGCGATTTGGCCTGCAAATCCAGCCCCTGACTCCATACTGCCATACCATTTTGATCATTTTTCCAAGATACCTGCCCTTCACTACTGGCGATCTCAAGCGGTGCCTGAAACATATTGCCATAATCAATGGTGCTGTTTTTTAAGGCAAAATTGAGCTTTCCCCACTGTTTATTCCCTTCTAACCTGCCGCTGAAATGGTTGATTGCAGGCAGTTCTTTCCAGCGTGACCAGCTTATATCCCGCCATTTCAGGCGAATTCCCATATCATCGGGATGCGCGGGGGTAATATCGAGGGCAAAATTGTCAATCATCCCCTTGGGCTGTCGATGCTGCCAATCTTTAACGGTATCTGGTGTCACAAAAGAGAGTATCGGTAATATCCCGTTTAAATATTCAAGCTGAATATTTTCGGCACGAATACGCCAGTGATCATTCCCCTGATATTGCGCTGACTGCTTAACATACAGCGTCGTGAGCTGCCCTTCAGGCCATCGTTGCTCATCAGTTTTCAGGCTTGCCAGATTTGGTACTTCAAATAACCAGCCTTCACCCTGGCGACGCATTTGCACCAGGAAGTCATGCACTTCAAGCTGATGTTTTTCATTTCCGATATGCCAATTAGCGCCACCTTGCTTAAGCTGCAAACGTCCACTATCAATCCGCCCGTTTTTTAAGGTAATCCAACTGGCTAAACTGAAATGGGCATTATCCAACCCTGTATTATCCCTTAACCAACGGCTTAACCACAGTCGCATATCGATATCATCGGCCTGCCAATAAACGGCGCCATTATCCAGAATTCCATCACTATCTTTCAGGTCAAGTTTCACCTGAACAATGCCTTCTTGCCCATTAATCGAAGAGAGGCTCACGCTGCCTTGTGCCCGATGACGGTTATCTTTATTCAGCCAGGTTAGCTGCGGTAATAACAAATCCGCTTTTTCACCCGATGGCGTCAAAAAGGTCAATCGGCTGTCATGCAAATCAAACTGATTGAATTGTTCAAGAAACAGGCTAGACAGGCTATCTGGCTGAGAAAATTTATTTTCTCCCTCTTCTCCAAACAAAGGCTTATCGTAATTAACCTGAAGCTGGTAAAAGGACAAATCACGAAAATGCCAGCGCCGTTGTAAAAGTGAACGCCAAACATCCAAAGAAAGTATGACCTTTTTGGCATGAATATCGACATCTGCCGTTTTCGCACTGATATCACGGATTTCCAGACGAGGACCAAAAGATTCCCAATGACCTTTTATGTAGCCAATATTGACAGGAATGTCTGTCACGTCAGCAATTCTTTCGACTAATTGCTGACGATATTCATTGATATGTGGCAGGAAGAAACGCAACCCACTGACAAGCAAAGCCACAATGATAATGACTATTGCGGCTGTCGCTAATAGTATCCCCGGCAGTCGCTTCACGCATTTCTCCTTGGTTGCCAGCGCTACTTCTCTGCCAGCTAGTTTTTTAAAAACTTCTTCTATAGACTCGCTTTTACAAATTAACGGCTTGTGTTACATCATAATGACGTCAAATTGCTCCTGGCTGTAACGCTGTTCTGTCTGCACTTTGACCTGTTTACCGACAAAAATCTCTACCTCGGCCAATGCGTGGGATTCATCCCCTTTCAAGACTTCACTGACGGCTGGCGAGGCATAAACCAGAAAACGATCAGCATTAATTGCGCGATTGACCCGTACAATTTCACGCAAGATTTCATAACAGACGGTTTCGACGGATTTTACCGTGCCACGTCCCTGACACGTTGGGCAATTATCACACAAGATATGTTCGATACTTTCCCGTGTACGCTTGCGCGTCATCTCAACCAAACCCAATTGAGAAAAACCATTGATGGTGGTTTTCACCCTGTCTTTGCTTAATGCCTGTTCCAGGGAAGCTAATACACGGCGACGGTGTTCTTCATTACCCATGTCAATAAAATCAATGATAATGATACCGCCCAAATTACGGAGCCTTAATTGTCGGGCGATTGCCTGTGTTGCTTCGATATTAGTATTAAAGATAGTCTCTTCTAAATTGCGATGCCCGACAAAAGCACCGGTATTAATATCAATTGTCGTCATGGCTTCTGTCTGATCAATGATCAAATAGCCGCCTGACTTTAATTCCACCTTACGTTCCAGCGCCCGCTGAATTTCATTTTCCACGTCGTACAGATCAAATATCGGTTGATTTCCCTGATAATGTTCCAGTTTAGCGTTCATTTCAGGAATATATTCATCAATCAATTCCTGCAATTGGAGAAATGTTTGACGGGAATCGACTCGAATGCGATCAAGGGAAGCACCAACAAAATCACGTAAAACACGCTGCGCCAGTGCTAGTTCACCATATACCTTATTTTTGGTGATATTGCGTTTTTTGCGTTCAATCACTTTACTCCACAGGCGCTTCAAAAATGCGGCATCCTGTGCCAGTTCTTCTTTTCCCACCCCTTCAGCGGCCGTGCGGATAATAAAACCACCATGCTCATCACAATACTCCATGACGATGCTTTTTAGGCGCTCACGCTCTTCTTCGCTCTCTATGCGCTGTGAAACGCCCACATGCGATGCGCCTGGCATAAACACCAAATAACGTGACGGTAAGGTGATATCCGTTGTCAGACGGGCACCTTTTGTCCCCAGAGGATCTTTCACTACCTGAACAAGTAAATCCTGCCCCTGACGCACCAATTCAGCGATGTCCCTGACATGAAAATTCTTTCGCTCTTCGCCAGCAATACATTCCGTGTGGGGCACGATATCCGAAGCATGCAAAAAAGCCGCTTTCTCCAACCCAATATCGACAAAAGCTGCCTGCATACCCGGTAAAACCCGACTCACACGTCCTTTGTAAATGTTGCCGGCAATGCCCCTTTTGGCTTCCCGTTCAATATGAATTTCTTGTAATATACCGCCATCAATATAAGCAACCCGCGTTTCGGATGGTGTTACATTGACTAATAACTCTGCTGTCATGAATACTCCTTCCCATCAGCTAACGCTAAAAATCGTGTGATTAATTCACACGTTTCCACCAGTGGCAAGCCGACAACAGCGTAGTAACTGCCATTAATTTTTCTGACAAAACAACCGCCTTTACCTTGAATGCCATAAGCGCCGGCTTTATCCATTGGCTCCCCAGTTGCAATATATTCCTGTATTTCCCGTTGGGACAACTGGCGGAATATCACATCTGTAATAACTATCTCACTCAAGGTATGTTGATTGTTCGATAAAGCAACAGCCGTCATGACCTGATGGCACTGACCAGACAAAGCGTTAAGCATTTCCGCAGCGTGTTGCTGATTTCGCGGTTTTTCCAAAATTCGATTATTCAATACAACAAGAGTATCAGCTCCCAAAACAGGGTAATCGTGTGGTGCAATGGCGACGCCAGCCTGTGCTTTCTCTCTGGCTAATCGAGTAACGTATTGCTGTGGAGGCTCTCCTTCACGCCATTTTTCTTCAACCTGAGGTGCCAGGATTTCAAAGTTAAAATCCAATAATCCCACCAGCTCACGCCGTCTTGGGGAGCCAGAAGCTAAGTAAATGGTTTTCATCGCGAATAATCCTTAGGAGTCTATCCCATCAGCTATTTTTTGTTATATGCCTTTGCCCTTAAATACTAGAATCCATTTTAACGGACTGAAAATTGACGACGGATTTTCCGCATTAATAAGAAGAGCCAAGGCCAGAGAATACCATTGACCACCCCATTCCAGAACACTTCTGGATGAAAGATGGCCTTGAGTAACAGAGCATGAACCAAAAAAACGCAGAGGTTCATTAGTGTCGAAAGACCGACCATAACCAGGGCTTGCTGCCAAAGCGCCATATTGCGGATAAGCTGGAATTTGAAAGCGACCAGAAAACTGATAATGCTAAATGCCAGAACATGTGCGCCCAAAATACTTCCGTGCAACAGATCCGTAATAATCCCCAATATAAAGCCCGTACCAACGCTGACACGATGGGGAAGCGCAAGCAACCAATAAACTAAGCACAACATCAGTAAGGTAGGCCGAAACATAAAAAACTGCTCCGGCCACGGCATAATTTGTAACACTATCGCAATCAGGAAAGATAACCAAATGACCCAAAGACCTTGGCTATAGTATTGACTCATTGACGATTTCCTGTAGCTGGTAATGACGATTTAGGTGTCGGTTTTTCCGCTGGCGCTTCTGCTGATTTTGGTGCCAGCAACTGCGGTGACTCAGTTGACGGATTTGGCAACACCTGGGGTAACATCTGCATCAAACGTTCATTGGCAGCGCGGTAGACTTCCGAAGGTGGTAATGGTTCAGAGGGATCATTATCCCCCCCCCACAATAGGAGTAAATAGCGCAAGCGCTGCAATTCAGCCAATGGGCGGGCGCGAATTACCGCATGAGCCCGCTGGTTATCAATTTTGACCGAAGAGACTACCGCCACAGGATAACCTTCGGGAAAACGCCCGCCCAACCCCGATGTCACCAATACATCACCTACGCGGATATCAGTATCACTCGGTAAAGGTTCCAGCAAGAGATCATCTGTACACCCTGCTCCACCTGCGATAACACGAATATCATTACGCAATACCTGCACAGGTATGGCATGAGAAGTATCACAAATCAACAAGATCCGGCTGCTCAACTGACTCACGGACGTCACTTGCCCCACGACACCGCGATCACTGATAACCGGCTGTCCCTCGTACACGCCATCTTTCGCCCCTTTATCAATAACTATTTGATCGCGGTATGGATCCATCCCTCCGGAAATCACCTGCGATACCATCATGTGCTCATCATGACGCAAAGGCGATCCCAGCAATTCACGTAAACGGGAGTTTTCTTGTTTTAGTTGCCCCAACAGCAGCAATTTGCTGTCCTGTAAACGCAATTCATTCCGCAGGGTTCGATTTTCCAGCTCCAGATGATTACGGCTGGCAAAAGATTCTGATATACCGTCCAAAAACTGTCGCGGGCCGTTGGCAAGAAAGTAAAAGGGACTCACAGCCGTATCCATGTAGCTACGGACTTTATTGAAAACACCAAGGCGGCTATCTGCCACCATTAAAATAATGGCAACAATGATAGCAAAAAAGAGTCGTAGTTGCAGAGAAGGCCCTCTGCTGAAAATCGGCTTCATAAATGGCGTATTGTCGGGCTGCGTTGTTTCGTAAATGATAAAACTCTGGAACAATCAGCAAGGAGGCGCCAATAAAACACGTTCACCTCCCAGCTCGCAGAGTTACTTTCAGTCTTCGCTGAACAGATCGCCACCATGCATGTCGATCATCTCCAGTGCTTTGCCACCACCACGGGCAACACAGGTCAGGGGATCTTCAGCCACAATGACAGGAATTCCGGTTTCTTCCATCAGTAAACGGTCAAGATTACGCAGCAGCGCACCACCGCCAGTCAGTACCATGCCACGTTCAGAAATATCGGAAGCCAATTCTGGTGGACACTGTTCTAAAGCAACCATAACAGCACTCACAATACCCGTTAATGGTTCTTGCAAGGCTTCAAGAATTTCATTGGAATTCAGTGTAAAGCTACGCGGTACACCTTCGGCAAGGTTACGGCCACGTACTTCAATTTCATGCACTTCATCCGTTGGATAAGCAGAACCAATTCCATGTTTGATGCGCTCTGCTGTTGCTTCCCCAATCAGGGAGCCATAATTGCGACGAACGTAGTTAATGATGGCTTCATCAAAACGGTCACCGCCAATACGTACAGAAGAAGAATAAACAACCCCATTAAGGGAGATAACGGCAACTTCAGTGGTTCCCCCACCAATATCAACGACCATTGAACCCGTTGCTTCGGAAACGGGCAAACCCGCACCGATAGCCGCCGCCATAGGTTCTTCAATTAAAAATACTTCCCGCGCGCCTGCACTTTGGGCAGATTCACGGATGGCACGACGCTCAACTTGCGTCGCCCCGACAGGCACACAGACCAACACGCGCGGACTTGGGCGCATGAAACTGTTATTGTGAACCTGCTTGATAAAATGCTGTAACATTTTTTCGGTAACATAAAAATCAGCAATGACCCCATCCTTCATGGGACGAATTGCGGCGATATTACCCGGAGTACGTCCCAGCATCTGTTTTGCTTCCAGCCCTACTGCTGCGACGCTTTTTGGTGAACCGGCTCTGTCCTGACGAATAGCAACGACAGAGGGTTGATCCAATACTATTCCTTGGCCTTTGACATAAATAAGGGTATTGGCAGTACCCAAGTCAATGGACAAATCGTTGGAAAACATGCCACGAAATTTCTTTAACATAACGAAAGGATAATCCTGCAAGCTGGGGACGGAGATTGTCCGTCTACTCTACCAACCACATGAAGCAGCGACAAGGCGCATAATTAACTACTTTTACTACTTCAATAAAAGTGGCTACGTTATTCATATCAGAAACACGATATTCTACGTTACTTTTCTCTAACGGAGCAGAAAAAAACTGAATAAAAATGAGTTAATTTCACCAATAATTCCATCACAGCCCCTAAAACCACCTAATACACCCAAAAACCAACATTATAGTGCGTATTGGGAGACGACAACCCCAGAGATATTCCCAATCTTTGTAGTTATGTGATGCTGATAAATACGTTATCAAAAGTAATCACCAAATAAAGAAAGTCCCAAGGCGAAATAGTTCATTCATTATAAAAATAATAGGTGAATTTGGCGAGATATCACAACATTGTTGCCTGCCCATTTCAGTACATCAGGTTTTATCTATATTGTAGTAACGCAAAATTGTAGTAACGCAAAATTGTAGTAACGCAAAATTGCAGTGATGCCAAATTGTGGTAATACCAGAACCGTGGTAGCGCTAAACAGGTAATAATGTCAGATAGATATCTATCAAGAGAGGATGATCATGAAAGCTTTATTACTGGAACAACACGAAACATTATCAGCATCTATTCAACATATTGATGCATCTCAATTGCCAGCGGGTAATGTGGTCGTTGATATCCATTGGTCAACACTCAATTACAAAGATGCCCTTGCCATCACCGGCAAAGGGAAGATTATCCGCCAATTTCCGATGGTGCCAGGGATCGATTTTTCTGGTGTTGTTCATCATTCCGAAGATCCCCGTTTTCACGTCGGGCAGCATGTTTTGCTGACTGGCTGGGGCGTGGGGGAAACGCACTGGGGTGGGCTGGCAGAACAAGCGAGAGTCTCTGGTGAGTGGCTGACCCCCCTGCCGCACGCATTAAATACCCGACAAGCGATGATCATCGGCACGGCGGGTTTTACTGCCATGTTATGTGTTATGGCGTTGGAACAAGGGGGCATCACCCCTGACAGCGGAGAAATTGCCGTGACGGGCGCCAGTGGTGGTGTTGGCAGTACGGCAATAACCTTGCTGTCACAACTGGGCTATTCCGTCACTGCGATTAGCAGTAAACTCGATAGTCAAGATTACCTGCTCTCACTGGGAGCAAAAACGGTTTTGCCCGCCAATGACTTCAACCAGCCATCACGTCCATTAGAAAAACAGCGTTGGGCCGGTGTGATAGATACCGTTGGTGGCACCGTATTGGCTACCTTGCTGGCACAAGTGCGTTACAACGGTACAGTAGCCGCCTGTGGTATGGCAAGTGATAGTCAGCTACCCACGAGCGTAATGCCGTTTATTCTGCGTAATGTTCGTTTGCAGGGTGTGGAATCTGTCACTGTTCCCGCGTTGAAACGCCCAGCCATTTGGCAGCGTTTGCAAGCGCTACTGCCAGATTCCTTTTATCAACAAACCGCTAATGAAATTACCTTAGAACAGGTGTCCGAATACGCCAATAAGTTGATAAACAATCAAATTACGGGCAGAACAGTCGTGAAAGTGCGCTGATAAGACCAGTATTTAGCTGCTAAATGCCACGATATGTTTATAATGTCGGGCTTTATCGTCAAATTTACAATTCTAGCTATCAGAAAGAGATGACAAACCGTTAACATCGAGTTATCTTGGTCGATTGTTGACAGATTGCCGGAGATACCCGCACAATGGCAGACAAGTTTCGCATTTTACTCTTGAATGGTCCTAACCTGAACTTGTTGGGAACCCGAGAGCCAGAGACCTACGGCAAGTTAACGCTTGATAACATCGTTAACAGACTGTCAAAAGAAGCTCAGCAATCAGGGGCTGAATTATCCCATCTGCAATCCAACGCAGAATCTGAACTGATTGAGAGAATTCATTCTGCGCGGGGCAATACGGATTTTATTTTAATCAACCCTGCGGCATACACGCATACCAGCGTGGCATTGCGCGACGCACTTCTGGCGGTAGATATCCCATTTATTGAGATCCACCTTTCCAACGTGCATGCCCGCGAGCCATTCCGTCACCACTCATATCTTTCCGATATTGCAGTAGGCGTCATCTGCGGATTGGGAGCGGATGGTTATAGTTTCGCATTACAGGCAGCGGTCAACCGCTTGTCAACATCCAACTAATTGACTTAAAAGTACGGAACCACACTCATGGATATTCGTAAGATAAAAAAATTGATCGAGCTGGTTGAAGAATCTGGCATTTCTGAACTGGAAATTTCTGAAGGTGAAGAATCAGTACGCATCAGCCGGACAACAACAGCTACGGCAATGCCTATGACCCAGCAATATATTTCTGCGCCTGTTCAGCAGCCAGTGCAGGCCGCTGCGCCAGTCGCCGCGGATAAACCTGCTGAAATTAGCGGTCATACAGTTCGCTCCCCAATGGTGGGTACGTTCTACCGTTCACCCAGCCCAGATGCGAAACCTTTCATTGAAGTCGGCCAGCATGTTAATCAGGGCGAAACCCTGTGCATCGTTGAAGCGATGAAAATGATGAACCAGATCGAAGCTGACAAAACGGGCGTAGTGAAAGCGATTCTGGCTCAAGACGGTCAACCTGTTGAATTCGACGAGCCACTGGTCGTCATCGAATAACGAGGCGCACCCCATGCTTGAAAAAATTGTCATTGCTAACCGCGGTGAAATTGCACTGCGTATCCTGAGAGCCTGTAAGGAACTTGGGATCAAAACCGTGGCTGTGCACTCTGCGGCAGACCGTGACCTGAAGCACGTCCTGCTGGCGGATGAAACCGTCTGCATCGGTCCAGCCGCCTCAGCAAAAAGTTACCTGAATATTCCTGCCATTATCTCTGCGGCAGAAATCACCTGCGCACAGGCAATCCATCCGGGTTATGGCTTCCTGTCTGAAAACGCCGACTTTGCCGAGCAGGTCGAGCGTTCTGGCTTTATTTTCATTGGCCCGAAAGCGGATACCATCCGTTTGATGGGAGATAAGGTTTCCGCTATCAGCGCCATGAAAAAAGCGGGCGTCCCTTGCGTCCCTGGCTCTGATGGCCCATTGGGTAACGATGCCGAGAAAAACAAAACCATTGCAAATCGCATCGGCTATCCGGTGATTATCAAAGCATCGGGCGGCGGCGGCGGTCGTGGTATGCGCGTTGTACGCAGCGACAAAGATCTGGAACAATCCATCGCCATGACCCGTGCAGAAGCCAAGGCAGCTTTCAACAACGACATGGTATACATGGAAAAATTCCTTGAAAACCCACGTCACGTTGAAATTCAGGTTTTGGCTGATGGTCAGGGCAATGCACTCTATCTGGCTGAACGTGACTGCTCCATGCAGCGCCGTCACCAGAAAGTGGTGGAAGAAGCGCCAGCACCAGGTATTTCTCCAGAACTGCGCCGCAGCATCGGTGAACGTTGTGCCAATGCCTGCATTGAAATCGGCTATCGCGGAGCGGGTACATTTGAGTTTCTGTACGAAAACGGTGAATTCTACTTTATTGAGATGAATACCCGTATTCAGGTTGAACATCCAGTGACTGAAATGATCACTGGCATTGACTTGATTAAGGAACAGCTACGTATCGCTTCTGGTTTACCACTGTCTATCAAACAGGAAGAGGTCGAAATCAAAGGCCATGCGATCGAATGCCGTATCAATGCAGAAGATCCGAAAACCTTCCTGCCAAGTCCGGGCAAGATCACCCATTTCCACTCACCAGGTGGATTTGGCGTGCGTTGGGAATCCCATATCTATGCGGGATATACCGTGCCGCCTTACTATGATTCCATGATCGGTAAACTGATCACTTACGGCGAAACCCGTGAAGTGGCAATTGCGCGTATGAAGAACGCACTGGCTGAGTTGATCATTGATGGCATCAAGACCAATATCGATCTGCAACTGGCAATCATGAGTGACGAGAACTTCCAGCAAGGCGGAACCAATATCCACTATCTGGAGAAGAAACTAGGCTTACATGATAAGTAAGGTTTTTCTGACGCTTATTTAACGTTTGTTGCTTTGCATGAAATCCCATCTTTTATCGGTGGGATTTTTTTATGTCTTATCGAAAATTGAGACAGTATTTTGATTTTATTCCAATTTCCACGACACATTTTCTCCTGAATAAATCTACGCATTACCGTACAATTCCCCCATATTTTGTTTCATATAAATTACCCGGAGAACGAATGGACGGACGATTTGTTCAATCCAATAAAGAAGCACGCTGGGCGATATTCCTAACGCTGGCTTATCTTGTTGGCTGGCTGCTGTGCGCCTATTTACCCAGTGATGCCATCGGCTTAACTGGCTTGCCTCGCTGGTTTGAACTGGCTTGCCTGCTGCTACCTGCCTTATTTATCATCCTCTGCTACTTGATGGTGAAGTTTATATTCAAAGATATTCCGCTGGAGGATAGTGATGCAAAGTGAAGTCATTCTGCCTCTTGTCGGATATCTGGCATTAGTGTTCATACTCTCAATCTATGCTTATCGCCGCCGACAAACAGGTGAATTCCTCAGTGAGTATTTTCTCGGCAACCGTTCTATGGGGGGTTTTGTACTGGCAATGACCATTACCGCAACTTATATCAGTGCCAGCTCATTTATTGGTGGCCCTGGTGCCGCTTATAAGTATGGTATCGGTTGGGTATTGTTATCACTGATCCAACTGCCGGCGATATGGCTCTCGCTTAGCGTATTGGGGAAAAAATTTGCTATCCTCGCCCGCCGTTACAATGCGGTCACCCTCAATGACATGCTATATGCACGTTATCAGAGCCGCTTTCTGGTCTGGTTTGCCAGTATAAGCCTGCTGGTCGCCTTTGTTGGTGCCATGACAGTACAATTCATTGGCGGTGCTCGTTTACTGGAGACAGCGGCGGGCATCCCTTACGATACCGGGTTATTGATTTTTGGTGTTTCCATTGCCCTCTATACCGCATTTGGCGGTTTTAGGGCCAGCGTCCTCAATGATGCCTTACAGGGGCTGGTTATGCTGCTGGGAACCGCGTTATTACTGGCAGGCATTATCTATAAAGCCGGCGGGCTGTCAGCCGCGGTTACGACACTGCGTACCATTGACCCAAACCTGATTTCTCCTTACGGTGCCGATAATATCCTTACAGGTCCATTTATGGCCTCTTTCTGGGTATTGGTCTGCTTTGGTGTCGTTGGGCTACCACACACTGCGGTGCGCTGTATCTCGTATAAAGACAGTAAAGCCGTTCACCGTGGTATTGTGCTTGGCACGATCGTGATGGCCTTCCTGATGTTCGGCATGCACCTTGCTGGTGCCCTTGGCCGAGCTATCATTCCTGATCTGACGATCCCCGATCAAGTGATCCCAACCTTAATGATCACGGTACTGCCTCCTGTTGCTGCTGGCATTTTTCTGGCTGCACCCATGGCTGCGATTATGTCCACCATTAACGCCCAACTGCTGCAATCTTCGGCTACTATCGTCAAAGATCTCTATTTAAACCTGTTTCCACACCAGATCAGCCAAGAGAAAAAACTGTCACGTATCTCCAGTTATTCCACTCTATTTCTAGGGGCATTACTGCTGCTGGCAGCCTGGCGCCCACCTGAGATGATTATCTGGCTGAACTTGCTGGCATTTGGGGGATTGCAGGCCGTTTTCCTTTGGCCACTGGTTCTGGGATTATATTGGGAAAAAGCCAATGCCCAAGGAGCGATCGGCTCAATGCTGACCGGTGCGGCAAGTTATACCATGCTGGCAACTTTCAACATCCAGCTTCTTGGTTTTCATCCTATCGTGCCATCGCTATTGCTGAGTTTATTGGCATTTTGGATAGGGAACAAATTCAGCGTGATTTGCTCTAAACGATGATATTTCACACAATAACGTGATTCACAAAACGAGAATTTTTTATGCCTTGGATACAATTAAGATTAAACACCACGGGACAACAAGCGGAGGCGTTAGGCGATGAGCTGATGGAAAGTGGCGCCGTATCAGTCACCTTTCAGGATAGCCACGATACGCCTATTTTTGAGCCTCTGCCGGGCGAAACCCGTTTATGGGGTGATACCGATGTTATCGGCCTGTATGACGCTGAAATGGATATGAAAGCGGTTGTCAGCCAATTGGAACAACTGCCACAACTGGGCAAGGGCTTTATCCACAAAATTGAACAACTGGAAGATAAAGATTGGGAGCGTGAGTGGATGGATAACTTCCACCCTATGCGCTTCGGTAAACGTCTGTGGATCTGCCCTAGCTGGCGCGAAGTGCCCGAACCAGACGCTGTCAATGTGATGCTTGACCCTGGTCTGGCCTTCGGGACAGGTACTCACCCAACGACCTCCCTTTGCCTGCAATGGCTGGATGGCCTTGACCTGACCGGTAAAACGGTCATCGACTTTGGTTGTGGCTCAGGCATATTGGCTATCGCCGCCCTGAAACTAGGTGCAAAACACGCCATCGGTATTGATATCGACCCACAAGCCATTCAAGCCAGCCGGGATAACGCCGAACGCAATGGGGTATCTGACCAATTAACCCTCTATCTATCTAAAGATCAACCTAAAGACCTCGAATGCGATATCGTGATTGCCAATATTCTGGCGGGTCCTCTGCGCGAACTGGCCCCTGTCATCGGCTCACTGCCTAAATCTGGTGGATTATTGGGCTTATCCGGTGTTCTGGCCAGTCAGGCTGAAGGGGTAGCCCAAGCCTATGACAATGAATTCATTATTGATCCAATAGTTGAACAAGAAGAATGGTGTCGCATCACAGGGATTAAAAAATAATCACCTGATGCCTATTGAAAAGCGAGATTATCCACTAAAATGATCTCCCAGGAGGTCAATTGGTGGTAATCCGCTCTATTTATGATGAGAAATATCAGTAATAACAAATTTCAGTAATAAAATGTAACTATTTGTTATTTAACAGTAATAAACCAAATTTAAAAAAATCAACTGGAAAAAATCCGGTATAAATGTCGATTCGCTCAAAGTTTGGCCTTTCATATCTTGTGAAAAATGCGTAATATACGCGCCCTTAGTCACAGTTGACCACTCTTTCTTCGTCTATGCGTATCGGACAATACCAGTTGAAAAACTGTCTTATTGCAGCCCCTATGGCAGGCATAACAGATCGCCCGTTTCGATCTCTTTGCTACCAGATGGGAGCAGGAATGACAGTCTCAGAAATGCTTTCTTCCAATCCCCAGGTTTGGAAGACGGATAAATCGCGTCTGCGTATGGTTCATAGCGACGAACCCGGAGTGCGTTCTGTACAAATAGCCGGTAGTGATCCCGATGAAATGGCGGCGGCGGCGAAAATTAACGTCGCCAATGGCGCTCAGATCATCGATATCAATATGGGGTGCCCAGCTAAGAAGGTGAATCGTAAGCTGGCAGGCTCTGCATTACTGCGCTATCCGCAACTGGTTGAAAAAATCCTTTCTGCGGTAGTCAATGCAGTTGATGTGCCTGTCACTTTGAAGATCCGCACAGGATGGTCACCGGAAGAACGTAACTGTGTAGAAATTGCCCAATTGGCCGAACGTTGTGGCATTCAGGCTCTTACGATACATGGCAGGACACGAGCTTGCCTGTTTAATGGTGAGGCCGAGTACGACAATATTCGGACAGTTAAGCAGACTGTTGCCATTCCAATTATTGCCAATGGCGACATTACTGACCCGCTAAAAGCCAGAGCAGTGCTTGAATACACTGGGGCTGATGCCCTGATGATAGGCCGCGCTGCTCAGGGAAGACCCTGGATCTTTCGGGAAATCCAGCATTATCTGGAAACAGGAGAATTGCTGCCACCGATGCCTCTTGGCGAAGTGCAGCGCTTCATGAGCGAGCATGTACGAGAACTGCATGATTTTTACGGTCAAGGCAAAGGAGTTCGTATTGCACGCAAGCATGTATCTTGGTATCTCAAGGAACATGCCCCTGATGACCAGTTTCGGCGCACATTCAACGCCATAGAGGATGCCAGCGAACAGCTGGAGGCGTTGAAGGCATACTTCGAAAATTTTTGCGTAAATAAAGAAAAGAGCTGACAGAACTATGTTCGAACAACGCGTAAATTCTGATGTACTAACCGTTGCTACTGTAAATTCACAAGATCAGGTAACTCAAAAACCTCTGCGTGATTCAGTTAAACAAGCACTGAAGAACTATTTTGCTCAACTGAACGGTCAAGACGTTAATGACCTGTATGAGCTGGTACTGGCTGAAGTAGAACAGCCACTGTTGGACATGGTGATGCAATACACCCGTGGCAACCAGACTCGCGCAGCACTGATGATGGGAATCAACCGTGGTACCCTGCGTAAGAAACTGAAAAAATACGGCATGAACTGATCCTAGTTTTAGATCATGTTGTTAAATCGGCACTTTTTACTATGTAGAAAGTGCCTTTTTACTTAGAATTACCCCACCGATTACCCCACCGAAAAATCCTCAGCACAAAAACTCACAGAACAACATGAGTACTAAAGAAAAATAAGAATTGGATGTGTTATAGAGGTCAGTACACCAAACGTTCCAACCTTGTGAAAAATTACGATGTATTTCGAGATAATTAGCGATGATCCATTCCGCCTTTCGGCCACGGACGACTGAGAGTATTTGCCAGTGTAGATGAATCCAAGGCTGCAAAACCTTGATCATTGGATTTTGCCAATGGCGGGGCTACCTTAACTGATTGGTTTATCTGGTTCAATAAGCAAACCAGTATAAACGCTTAACTTTTTGCAGTAATAACTCAACATTCAAATCATTAATGCATATAATAACCACCAGAAATCAAAATTAACTTTCTTTAAATAGATAACGTTATGATGAGTTATTTTCAAACAAAATATCTATTAAAAAAGTTCAAACCGGAATTAATCACTATGAGAAAAATGTGGAAATTATTAGGGTCTGTTGATGTTTTAAGGTCATAATTCATTCAACCCACATGGGCAACCAGACAATGATAAACGCCAGAGCCAACATACTGGCGTAATTCCGTTCAAGCTTATCGTATCTTGTTGCTATTGCACGAAAATGTT
>NZ_MKGQ01000004.1:192077-195234 GCF_001908105.1 Xenorhabdus eapokensis | reverse complement strand
TGCTCTTTAACAATCTGGAACAAGCTGAAAATTTGAAACAATCGATGTTGTTGAACGATAACATTGATGAGTCTCTCAAAAACTCCAGTCCGAAGACACCTTCGGGTTGTGAGGTTAAGCGACTAAGCGTACACGGTGGATGCCTAGGCAGTCAGAGGCGATGAAGGACGTGCTAATCTGCGAAAAGCGCCGGTGAGCTGATATGAAGCGTTATCAGCCGGCGATGTCCGAATGGGGAAACCCAGTGCAATCCGTTGCACTATCCTTATCTGAATTCATAGGGTAAGGAGGCGAACCGGGGGAACTGAAACATCTCAGTACCCCGAGGAAAAGAAATCAACCGAGATTCCCCCAGTAGCGGCGAGCGAACGGGGAGGAGCCCAGAGCCATCAGCGATAGCAGTGTCAGGAGAACGGTCTGGAAAGGCCGGCAGTAAAGGGTGAGAGCCCCGTATCCGAAGACACTGGTATTGTGAGCTCGAAGAGTAGGGCGGGACACGTGGTATCCTGTCTGAATATGGGGGGACCATCCTCCAAGGCTAAATACTCCTGACTGACCGATAGTGAACCAGTACCGTGAGGGAAAGGCGAAAAGAACCCCGGCGAGGGGAGTGAAAAAGAACCTGAAACCGTGTACGTACAAGCAGTGGGAGCCTTGATTTATCAGGGTGACTGCGTACCTTTTGTATAATGGGTCAGCGACTTATATTCTGTAGCAAGGTTAACCGCATAGGGGAGCCGCAGGGAAACCGAGTCTTAACTGGGCGTTAAGTTGCAGGGTATAGACCCGAAACCCGGTGATCTAGCCATGGGCAGGTTGAAGGTTGGGTAACACTAACTGGAGGACCGAACCGACTAATGTTGAAAAATTAGCGGATGACTTGTGGCTGGGGGTGAAAGGCCAATCAAACCGGGAGATAGCTGGTTCTCCCCGAAAGCTATTTAGGTAGCGCCTCGTGAATTCATCTTCGGGGGTAGAGCACTGTTTCGGCTAGGGGGTCATCCCGACTTACCAACCCGATGCAAACTGCGAATACCGAAGAATGTTATCACGGGAGACACACGGCGGGTGCTAACGTCCGTCGTGAAGAGGGAAACAACCCAGACCGCCAGCTAAGGTCCCCAAGTCATGGTTAAGTGGGAAACGAAGTGGGAAGGCTCAGACAGCCAGGATGTTGGCTTAGAAGCAGCCATCATTTAAAGAAAGCGTAATAGCTCACTGGTCGAGTCGGCCTGCGCGGAAGATGTAACGGGGCTAAACCATGCACCGAAGCTGCGGCAGCGACATTTAGGTGTTGTTGGGTAGGGGAGCGTTCTGTAAGCCGGCGAAGGTGAACTGTGAGGTTTGCTGGAGGTATCAGAAGTGCGAATGCTGACATAAGTAACGATAAAGCGGGTGAAAAACCCGCTCGCCGGAAGACCAAGGGTTCCTGTCCAACGTTAATCGGGGCAGGGTGAGTCGACCCCTAAGGCGAGGCTGAAAAGCGTAGTCGATGGGAAACAGGTTAATAGTCCTGTACTCGGTGTTACTGCGAAGGGGGGACGGAGAAGGCTATGTCATCCGGGCGACGGTCGTCCCGGTTTAAGCGTGTAGGCTGGCATCCCAGGGAAATCCGGGGTGCTTTAAGGCTGAGGCGTGATGACGAGGCACTACGGTGCTGAAGTGACAGATGCCCTGCTTCCAGGAAAAGCCTCTAAGCCTCAGGTAACATTGAATCGTACCCCAAACCGACACAGGTGGTCAGGTAGAGAATACTCAGGCGCTTGAGAGAACTCGGGTGAAGGAACTAGGCAAAATGGTGCCGTAACTTCGGGAGAAGGCACGCTGGCGTCAGGTGAAGGGACTTGCTCCCGGAGCCGAGGCCAGTCGCAGATACCAGCTGGCTGCAACTGTTTAATAAAAACACAGCACTGTGCAAACACGAAAGTGGACGTATACGGTGTGACGCCTGCCCGGTGCTGGAAGGTTAATTGATGGGGTTAGCCGCAAGGCGACGCTCTTGATCGAAGCCCCAGTAAACGGCGGCCGTAACTATAACGGTCCTAAGGTAGCGAAATTCCTTGTCGGGTAAGTTCCGACCTGCACGAATGGCGTAATGATGGCCAGGCTGTCTCCACCCGAGACTCAGTGAAATTGAACTCGCTGTGAAGATGCAGTGTACCCGCGGCAAGACGGAAAGACCCCGTGAACCTTTACTATAGCTTGACACTGAACCTTGAGCCTTGATGTGTAGGATAGGTGGGAGGCTGTGAAGTGTGGACGCCAGTCTGCATGGAGCCATCCTTGAAATACCACCCTTGAATGTTTGATGTTCTAACGTAGGCCCGTTATCCGGGTTGCGGACAGTGTCTGGTGGGTAGTTTGACTGGGGCGGTCTCCTCCCAAAGAGTAACGGAGGAGCACGAAGGTTAGCTAATCACGGTCGGACATCGTGAGGTTAGTGCAAAGGCATAAGCTAGCTTGACTGCGAGAGTGACGGCTCGAGCAGGTACGAAAGTAGGTCTTAGTGATCCGGTGGTTCTGAATGGAAGGGCCATCGCTCAACGGATAAAAGGTACTCCGGGGATAACAGGCTGATACCGCCCAAGAGTTCATATCGACGGCGGTGTTTGGCACCTCGATGTCGGCTCATCACATCCTGGGGCTGAAGTAGGTCCCAAGGGTATGGCTGTTCGCCATTTAAAGTGGTACGCGAGCTGGGTTTAGAACGTCGTGAGACAGTTCGGTCCCTATCTGCCGTGGGCGTTGGAAGATTGCAAGGGGCTGCTCCTAGTACGAGAGGACCGGAGTGGACGCACCACTGGTGTTCGGGTTGTCATGCCAATGGCACTGCCCGGTAGCTAAGTGCGGAAGAGATAACCGCTGAAAGCATCTAAGCGGGAAACTTGCCTTAAGATGAGTCTTCCCTTACTCCTTAGAGGGTACTGAAGGAGCGTTCGAGACGAGGACGTAGATAGGCTGGGTGTGTAAGCGTTGCGAGACGTTGAGCTAACCAGTACTAATGAACCGTGCGGCTTAACCTGACAACACCGAAGGTGTTTTGGGCATGAGAGAAGAGAAAGTTTCAGAGAGAGAAAACAGCTTGTTCGGGATTGAAAACAGGATTTGTCTGGCGGCAAGAGCGCGGTGGTCCCACCTGACCCCATGCCGAACTCAG
>NZ_MKGQ01000004.1:178592-191977 GCF_001908105.1 Xenorhabdus eapokensis | reverse complement strand
GGTTAAAAAAATCGGTGGTGCGGTAGTTCAGTTGGTTAGAATACCGGCCTGTCACGCCGGGGGTCGCGGGTTCGAGTCCCGTCCGCACCGCCACCGTATTTAGGGGCGTAGTTCAATTGGTAGAGCACCGGTCTCCAAAACCGGGTGTTGGGAGTTCGAGCCTCTCCGCCCCTGCCAGTTAACAAATAAGTAATAATTGATATAGCTTTCAGATTAATAGCCCAGCTAAATTTAGCTGGGTTTTTTCTTGTTTGTCATTTTTATCCAGTTCTAACGTACTATAGCTCTAACATATTGCAGCCCTGATATATGTTTTTATTGGCATATAGTTTTAACTTCTAGTTTCGTGTAATTCTAATTTCTTTTTTTCAAGCGCAGCTCCTTTAAGGTTGTTTTTGGGTAGTTACAGGTGCTTGCTCAACAGGAATTTTTAATAAGTGTTGGATAAGCGCTTGTTGGTCACTGTTTTGTAGCCATACAGCGTACAATGGCCGTTCTATTAACTGATCATTAGATAAAGCAACGAGTTTCGGATATTCTTCTTGCCAGTGTACAGGAAGGAAGGTTGCAGCATTAACGCTATCCAATAACTCTTTGGCAATATGTGCTGATGTGGTTGTAACTATAGGTGGATGATCATTCTTTAAGATTTGTTGTTCTTGCTGGTGAAAATCAGCTCCCCACTCTAATTTAATATAATTTTCCACTCCCTTATCAAGATTATGCTGGGTTGTTAATAAAATAAGCTGGATATTACCTATCAACTGACTTTGAAACTCATCCATTTTTGGCGGTTCAGTGGTGATTAAGAGATCCAGTTCACGAGAATGCAATTGCTTGACTAGTGATTGACGTGTCGAAACCAGAGATTCGATTCTTATTTCCTGATGGTGTTGATAAAATGTATTTATCCAGGATGTTAGATAACTTTCCCATAGGGATGCTGTAGCGCCGATAGAGAGTTTTGTATGCTGGGCAACATAATTGATTTCTTTCTTTGCCAATTGCCAAGTATTCATTAGTGATTCTGCATAAGGTACCAGGCGTTCTCCGGCTGCTGTTAGGCGGATATTATTACGATGCCGTGTGAATAAATTGGTACCCAACTGATTTTCTAATTGGCGGATCCGAAAACTAACAGCGGATTGTGTTAAATAGAGCGACTCAGCTGCCCGACCAAAGTGACGAGTCTTACTGACTTCCAAAAAGGTTTTCAGTAATTCAGTGTCCACATGCATCTCCAATAGTTTTTGTCGTTAAGATTTAAATATTTTGTTTTACAGAATGTCAAGCCTCCCTAATACTCCGCGCCATAATTAGTATGACTTAGAGTTAGGAGTGTGTCAGATGGCTGAAAGCTTCATCACGACTAATCGTTTTTTTGATAATAAAAATTATCCACGTGGATTTTCTCGTCATGGTGATTTCACCATCAAAGAGGCTCAATTGCTAGAACGTTATGGTTATGCGTTCAATGAATTAGACCTTGGTAAACGTGAACCTCAAACAGAAGAAGAAAAACTGTTTGTTGCAGTTTGCCGTGGTGAACGTGCACCGGCAACGACAGAGGAAAAGGTATGGACTAAGTATTTGGCAAAAATTAGCCGTCCAAAACGTTTTCATACTCTTTCCGGTGGAAAACCGCAGCTTGATTCTTCGGAGGACTATACCGATACTGATGATTAATACCATCATTGATATTAATCAGCTAGGTAAGAGGGGGGATCCCCTCTTCCAACCGATAACTTATCCAGTCTGCTTTTGTAATTGGATAAGTAACCTATCCATACTTCGGTAGCTGAGTGCTTCCATAATATCTGGTTTTTCTATTCTTGTTTGCTCTTTTAAGTCTGCAATTGTGCGAGAAACTCTAAGTATCCTGTGCCAGGCACGTATAGATAGCCCTAATTTCAATAAAGTATTTTCCAGAAAAACGGCATTTTCCATGCTAATTTTGCAAATATCTTCGGTTTGTTTGCTACCGAGATGGGCATTAATGTGTCCACACCGTTCTATTTGTATTTTTCTTGCCTTTGTTACGCGTTGTTTGATTTCTTGACTACTTTCTCCATATTTTGTTGATGATTGGCTTAAGATTCCTGGAGGAAGCAGAGGAACTTCAATAGAGAGATCAAAACGATCTAAAAAAGGGCCTGATAGTTTAGAGAGGTAACGTAATACTTGGTGTGGACTGCTTCGGTTATGCATCCCCTGATGATAGCCGGTTGGGCTAGGGTTCATGGCTGCAATCAATTGAACCTGAGCAGGAAAACGAACTTTTGCTCTGGCACGGGATATCACTATTTCGCCAGATTCTAATGGTTCCCGCAGGGCATCAAGGACACTACGGTTAAATTCAGGTAATTCATCTAGAAATAACACACCATTATGGGCAAGAGAAATTTCGCCAGGTTTAGGTATTGAGCCTCCTCCAACAAGAGCTGCCATTGAAGAACTGTGATGAGGGGCTCTAAATGGGCGTATATGCCATTTTTGAGGATTGATTGGACATCCGGCTAAGCTATTGATTGCAGCGACGTCTAGAGCTTCCTGATGCGTCAATGGCGGTAATAAACCACACAATCGGCTGGCAAGCATAGTTTTGCCGGTGCCTGGAGGGCCGAGCAGCAGAAGATTATGACCCCCCGCGGCTGTGATCTCCAGTGCTCGTTTAGCTTGTTCCTGCCCAATAATATCCTGTATATCCAAAACAAATGATTCAGTCTGTAGTTCAACAGGAGAAGGAGCGGCTAAGGTTGAGTTTTCTCCTTGTAAGAAATGGCAGACTTGCAGTAAATGATTTGCCATTAGCGTTTCGTTTTGAGACAAAATTGCCAGTTCAGCTTGGTTCTCTGAGGAGAGAATAAGTTGTCTTCCTGCTCTTTTTGCACTCAATGCTGCGGGAATTGCTCCCGTAACTTGCCGTATTTCACCAGAAAGTGCTAACTCACCTAAAAACTCATAATTATGTAGCTTATCTGTTATGATCTGCTCCGATGCGGCTAAAATTGCAATAGCAATGGGTAAATCATATCTTCCCCCTTCTTTAGGGAGGTCTGCTGGTGCTAAATTGACAGTAATCCTTTTGGGTGGATAAATAAAACCACTATTGATCAGGGCGCTTCGGACACGATCTCTCGCTTCCTTTACGGTAGTTTCAGGTAAACCAACAAGGGTGAGACCGGGTAAACCATTACTGATATGTGCTTCTATCGTGACGATAGGGGAATCAATACCAATTGTTGCCCGTGTATGAATAACGGCCAGTGCCATGATGCTCTCCTTAGCAAGAAAGCTGTTATCATGGATCGATAAAAAATAATGAAAAGTCGCCTTTCGTTATTTTGTGAAAAGGATCGTAAATATATTCGTCATTATGATTATAGTGACAACCATCCAGTCGTTTGGGTTTTAATAATAACATAATGTTATATATGAATAATCTAACAAACTGGGATTCTGATGTTAAAAAATCGAGTGGGAATGAGTGATATTCATCGGTAATCATAACTCAATAAAATACATAAATTTAACTTAATAAATTTTAAACTTATATACTATTAACTATAATAATAATTAACTGTAAAAATTAATTTTGATCGCATTTTTGTCATGTTATCGAGAGTTAGACGATTAACTCGTTTTTCTATTATTTTATTTATTAATTATTTTACTAAACAAACAGATGGCAATTTTTTCTGAGATAAAAATGAGTAAATTACAGTGAATTTATCTATTTTTTGGTTATCTAAATGAAAAGTATAAATAAAATAATTTTGTTATAAAAAAACAAAAATAATCGTTGTCAACAATCATAGAAAGTGATAACTCTTAAATATACGTCAAACATACGAATTAAAAACGAATAAAATTATGAACGCATTTGTCCTAGTGATTAGCCTAATTATTAGCGTGGTGGTGATTATCCCACCGTGCGGGGCTGCACTTGGACGAAGAACGGCTTAGACAGAAGAAAAGCCAGATTCCAAGACCCCCGCACCGAAAGGCGCGGGGGTTTTTTTTAGGCCTGATACTGGATTCGACAAGAGTAGAAACAACAAAACATCACAACAGCCAACAGCAAGGTAAACGTAACAGGGGAGACGGCAATGAACGGGGCACAATCGGTTGTAGAGGCATTACGAAAACAGGGAATTGAAAAAGTTTTTGGTTATCCAGGTGGAGCAATCATGCCAGTTTATGATGCGCTGTATGATGGTGGTGTTGAGCACATATTGTGTCGCCATGAACAAGGCGCTGTTATGGCAGCCATTGGCTATGCGAGGGCAAGTGGTAAGCCCGGAGTTTGCATAGCGACATCAGGGCCAGGAGCGACAAACTTAATCACGGGATTGGCTGACGCATTATTGGATTCCGTTCCTGTTGTCGCTATTACCGGTCAGGTGAGTTCTGAATTTATCGGGACAGATGCCTTTCAGGAAATCGATATACTGGGAATGTCTCTTTCTTGTACAAAACACAGTTTTCTTGTTGATTCGCTGGAAAAATTACCTCAAATCATGGCCGATGCTTTCTCCATTGCCATGAATGGTCGTCCAGGCCCTGTTCTGATTGATTTACCAAAAGATATTCAGTTAGCGCAAGGTGATTTCGCTCCCTATTTAATACCGATATCCTCCCAATTTTCCCTTCCAAAACAAGAGATTGAATTGACTCGTCAATTGTTAGCTTCATCTCGGAAACCTATTTTGTATGTGGGTGGTGGAGTTGGTATGTCTGGTGCTGTTCCTGAATTGCGTAATTTTGTATCTGAAACGGGTGTTCCCGTTGTTTCCACATTGAAAGGTTTGGGAGCGGCAGATTTTGAACATGAATGTTATTTGGGAATGTTAGGGATGCATGGTACTAAAGCCGCTAACCTTGCCGTTCAATCCTGTGATTTATTAATTGCCGCTGGGGCACGTTTTGATGATCGTGTGACAGGAAAGCTGAATACTTTTGCACCTCATGCCAAAGTGATCCATTTGGATGTTGATCCTGTTGAATTTAATAAATTACGTCAGACTCATGTTTCATTATTGGGGGATTTAAAAACCCTATTGCCTCATTTACAGCAACCTTTATCGATCCAAGCCTGGCAACAAAAAATCAAACAATTAAAAAACGAACATGCATGGTGTTATGACTATCAGGGCGAAAGCATTTATGCTCCGTTGTTGTTGAAGCAGGTTTCTGAACGTGCTTCGTCCAGTACGGTTATCACAACCGATGTTGGGCAGCATCAGATGTGGGCTGCTCAGCACATGACTTTTAGTCAGCCAGAAAATTTCATCACATCAAGTGGATTAGGCTCGATGGGATTCGGTATTCCAGCGGCGGTTGGTGCCCAAATGGCTCGTCCTGAAGATATGGTTATCTGCATATCTGGTGACGGCTCCTTCATGATGAATGTTCAGGAATTAGGCACTATTAAACGTAAGCAATTGCCGATCAAACTGATCTTATTGGATAACCAGAGATTGGGCATGGTTCGTCAGTGGCAAGAGCTGTTTTTTGGCAAACGTTATAGCGAAACGATCTTAACTGATAACCCTGATTTTCTTACGTTGGCGCAGGCGTTTGGTATTCCGGGACAGAGAATTACTGACAAAGCACAAGTGGATGAAGCATTGGATGCTTTGTTCAACAGCGAGGGTGCGTATTTATTACATGTGTCTATTGATGAATTAGAGAATGTCTGGCCATTGGTTCCACCAGGCGCAAGCAACGAAACCATGTTGGAGAAACCATTATGAGACAGCATCAACTTGCTATTAAGGCGCGGTTTTGTCCTGAAATGTTGGAACGGATTTTGCGGGTTACCCGTCACCGCGGGTTTCAGATATGCGCATTGAATATGGATCATATAACAGATAGTGATAATGTAAATATTGAACTCACCGTGTCTAGCCAGCGTCCAGTTAATTTACTTTTTTCCCAACTGATGAAATTGGTGGATGTGGCTGGTGTTGAGATCAAAGACAAAGAATCACGATTAATAAGCGCATAATGCGCCATTGAAGGAAAACTGAGAATGACAAAGCAAGCTGATTATATTTGGTTCAATGGAGAAATGGTGCCTTGGGCAGATGCCAAAGTTCACGTTATGTCCCATGCCTTACATTATGGTACTTCGGTATTTGAAGGGATTCGTTGCTATGACTCCCACAAAGGGCCTGTTGTTTTTCGTCATCGTGAACATATGCAACGCTTGCGTGACTCAGCCAAGATTTACCGTTTTCCAGTAAGCCAAAGTGTGGACGAATTGATGGAGGCTTGCCGTGAAACGCTGCGTAAAAATAAATTGGTCAGTGCTTACATTCGCCCATTGGTATTTGTGGGTGATGTCGGCATGGGAGTCAACCCACCTGCTGGCTATAAAACAGACGTTATCATTGCCGCTTTCCCGTGGGGCGCCTATCTCGGTGAGGAAGCCTTGGATCAGGGCATTGATGCGATGGTTTCTTCATGGAATCGCATGGCAGCAAATACGATCCCTACAGGCGCAAAAGCGGGAGGTAACTATCTCTCTTCTTTGCTGGTGGGAAGTGAAGCGCGACGTCATGGTTATCAGGAAGGTATTGCCCTGGATGTTCATGGTTATATTTCAGAAGGTGCGGGTGAAAATCTATTTGAAGTGAAGGATGGCGTTCTATTTACACCGCCATTTACGTCATCTGCCCTGCCTGGGATCACCCGTGATGCCATCATCAAGTTAGCACAAGATCTTGGTTTGGAAGTTCGTGAACAGGTACTTTCCCGTGAATCGCTTTATTTAGCGGATGAAGTCTTCATGACAGGAACGGCTGCGGAAATCACACCAGTCCGTAGTGTAGATGGTATTCAGGTGGGTATCGGCAAATGTGGCCCAGTCACTAAAAAGATCCAAAGCGCGTTTTTTGGCTTATTTGATGGTACGACAGAAGATAAGTGGGGTTGGTTAGATCCCGTTAATCCTTAATAAAAAATATAAAACTCAACAGGCGGCCGTTCCCCGCCTGTTTTGATTGCCGAAGTTAATTAATAAGACTGACATGGGAGTAAAGACAATGCCTAAATATCGTTCTGCCACGACGACTCATGGCCGCAATATGGCGGGAGCTAGAGCTTTATGGCGAGCCACAGGTATGACAGATGCAGATTTTGGAAAACCTATCATTGCGGTTGTTAACTCATTCACGCAGTTTGTGCCAGGACATGTACATTTGCGTGATCTTGGCAAGCTGGTGGCAGAACAGATTGAGGCATCAGGGGGCGTGGCGAAAGAGTTTAATACCATCGCTGTCGATGATGGTATTGCGATGGGGCATGGTGGAATGCTCTATTCATTACCTTCGCGTGAGTTGATTGCTGACTCAGTGGAATACATGGTCAATGCCCACTGTGCTGATGCTATGGTGTGTATTTCTAACTGTGACAAAATCACTCCAGGTATGTTGATGGCATCTTTGCGCTTAAATATTCCGGTTATTTTTGTTTCTGGTGGTCCAATGGAAGCGGGTAAGACGCGATTATCCGAGCAACTGATCAAACTGGATTTGGTCGATGCCATGATCCAGGGCGCCAATCCAAATGTCAGTGATGAACAGAGCGATCAAATTGAACGTTCTGCATGTCCGACGTGCGGTTCTTGTTCCGGTATGTTTACAGCAAATTCGATGAATTGTTTAACCGAAGCGCTTGGCCTGTCACAGCCAGGTAATGGTTCACTGCTCGCTACGCATGCTGATCGTAAGGCTTTGTTTATCAATGCCGGTAAACGCATTGTTGAACTGACTAAACGCTATTATGAGCAAAACGATGATAGTGCTCTCCCGCGTAATATTGCGACCAAAGCGGCATTTGAAAATGCGATGACATTGGATATTGCGATGGGGGGTTCAACCAACACCGTTTTACATTTGTTGGCAGCAGCGCAGGAAGCTGAAGTTGACTTCTCGATGGCGGATATTGATCGTCTGTCTCGTCAGGTGCCGCACTTATGTAAAGTTGCTCCGAGTACCCAGAAATACCATATGGAAGACGTACATCGTGCTGGTGGTGTGATTGGGATACTTGGTGAGCTTGATCGTGCAGGGCTTTTGCACCGCGATGTGAAAAATGTTTTGGGTTTGGATTTGCCAAAAACATTAGCCCAATACGACATCATGCTGACAAACGATGAAAGTGTTAAGAGCATGTATGCAGCGGGGCCTGCTGGAATTCGCACCACGCAAGCCTTCTCACAGGATTGTCGTTGGCCATCGTTGGATACAGATCGCGAAGCAGGATGTATTCGTGAACATACCCATGCTTACAGTCAGGATGGTGGACTGGCCGTTTTGTCTGGCAACATTGCAAGAGATGGTTGCATTGTAAAAACAGCCGGCGTTGATAAAGAAATCCTGACTTTCCGTGGCCCAGCTAAAGTTTACGAGAGTCAGGAAGATGCAGTAGAAGCCATTCTCGGTGGAAAAATCGTGACGGGTGACGTAGTTGTTATTCGTTATGAAGGGCCGAAAGGTGGCCCAGGTATGCAAGAGATGCTCTATCCCACTACGTATCTGAAATCGATGGGATTAGGCAAAAGTTGTGCATTGATTACGGATGGGCGTTTCTCCGGCGGAACATCGGGCTTATCTATTGGTCACGTCTCTCCAGAAGCGGCTAATGGGGGGGTGATTGGCCTGATTTATGACGGTGATATCATCAATATTGATATTCCAAACCGTAAAATCCAGTTGGATGTAACGGAAACAGAACTGGCAGAACGTACACAGGCTGAATTATCTCGCGGAGATAAGGCGTGGACACCTAAGTCCCGTGAGCGTCAGGTTTCTTTGGCATTACGAGCTTATGCTTCATTGGCGACCAGTGCTGACAAAGGCGCGGTGCGTGATAAAACCAAACTGGGGAGTTGATTGTGGCGGTTTATCCTCTTAATACTGAACCCAAGGGAGCGGAATATCTCAAGGCGGCATTGAGTGCGCCAGTTTATGATATTGCTCAAGTCACTCCCTTACAGGAAATGAAAAAAATCTCTGCGCGTTTAGGCAATACTATTTTGGTTAAACGGGAAGATCGCCAGTTGGTACATAGTTTCAAATTGCGCGGTGCGTACGCGATGATCGCCGGTTTGACGGAAGAGCAGAAAAGCAAAGGTGTGATCACGGCTTCCGCAGGCAACCATGCGCAAGGTGTTGCATTATCGGCCAGTAAAGTTGGCATAAAAGCCACCATTATTATGCCGATAGCGACAGCGGATATTAAAGTCGATGCCGTCCGCAGTTTTGGTGGAGAGGTTTTGTTGCATGGTACGAACTTCGATGAAGCAAAGGCAAAAGCCATTGAGATGGCAAAAGAACACGGTTACACCTTCGTGCCACCCTTTGACCATCCTGTCGTGATTGCAGGTCAGGCTACACTGGCGATGGAGCTGCTACAGCAAGATGTTCATCTTGATCGCATCTTTGTTCCGGTGGGCGGCGGCGGGTTGATTGCGGGGGTTGCCGTTCTTATCAAACAGCTTGTACCCGAAATAAAAGTTATTGGTGTGGAAGCCGAAGATTCTGCCTGTCTGAAAGCGGCACTGGAAGCAGGGTATCCGGTCGATTTGCCTAGAGTTGGATTATTTGCGGAAGGCGTGGCTGTCAAACGGATTGGCGACGAAACGTTTCGTTTATGCCAGCAATATGTTGATGATGTTATTACGGTAGACAGTGATGCTATCTGTGCTGCGATCAAAGATATCTTTGAAGATGTCAGGGCGGTTGCAGAACCTTCCGGTGCGCTGGCGCTGGCAGGTTTGAAGAAGTATGTCCAGCAACATCAGATTCAGGGAGAACGGTTGGCACATATTCTTTCTGGGGCTAATGTGAATTTTCATGGGTTGCGTTACGTTTCAGAACGCTGCGAGCTTGGAGAGCAACGCGAAGCCTTGCTGGCGGTGACGATCCCCGAACAAAAGGGGAGCTTCTTACAGTTTTGCCAGATACTGGGTGCTCGTGTTGTGACTGAATTTAGCTATCGTTATTCGGATACAACAGATCCAAACCAAGCCTGCATTTTTGTTGGTATCAGATTGAGTCGGGGAAATGCTGAACGTCTTGAGATCATTGAAGAATTAAAAGTATCGGGGTATCAAGTCGCTGATTTTACGGATGATGAAATGGCGAAGCTGCATGTTCGTTATATGATCGGTGGCAGGCCATCCAAGCCATTGCAGGAGCGATTGTTTAGTTTTGCTTTTCCTGAATCTCCAAGTGCTTTGCTGAAATTTTTGCAGACACTGGGAACGCACTGGAATATCACGCTGTTTCATTACCGTAGTCATGGCACGGATTATGGGCGTGTATTGGCTGCCTTTGAGCTTTCAGGGGCAGAAGTGTGTTTTGATCGCCATTTGGATGAGTTGGGCTATGAATACCATGATGAAACCGATAACCCTTCATTTAAATTATTTCTGACTTAGTTATCAATCAATTTTAGTCATCAATAAATTAAAGAAATAAACAGCAAAATATCTTCCCAAAGGAGGCTGTTTTGCTGATTTTATATATTCAGATCATGACGACTTCCAGACTACAATAGCGCCCAAAATGCCCTAATCAACGGTTCATTCAAGCGCTTACTTAGCGCACAGACACCCAATTCAAACGGCTCGACCAAAGCAATATTTTCCAGCAGTGAAATACGGTTACGCACAGGTTCAGGACTGTTTTCGACAACAACCGTAGGGATCAGGGCAATCCCGCAACCTAGTGCCACCATAGAAACAATCGCTTCATGGCCGGAAACTGTCGCGTAAATGACGGGGTGCAGGATCTTATGTCGGCGGAACCACAGTTCAATACGCTTGCGGGAAGGCCCGTGCTCAGGCAGGATAAAAGGGATGTTATTCCAGTCGGGGGGTGTCTGGGTAGCGAGATTTCTCACGGCACAAGGTAGAGAAGGAGCAATCAGTACCAGTGGTACTTCACCTATTTTGGTAAAGCTGACATTATCAGGCAGTTTTTCAGGCTTACCTGCAATCCCCAAATCCACAGCATCGGATTGAACTTTATCAACGGCATCAGCAGCGTCTCCTGTTGTCAGTTTAATTTCCACCAGGGGATGTTCTGCCCGAAATTTGTCCAACACTTGTGGAAGATGGCTATACGCAGCCGTGACTGAACAGAATAGACGTAACTCTCCCGTTAGTGATGGGCTTTGGTGGTTTAATGAATGCTGTAACTGTTTATATTGCAGGAGAGTTTGCTGGGCAAATTGTTTGAGTTGTTCACCGGCTAAGGTCAATTTTACTGTCCGGTTATCCCGCAGAAACAGCGGATGCCCCAATAATTCCTCAAGACGCTGGATCTGGCGTGAAAGTGTGGATGGACTGACGTGCATGGCCTTAGCTGAGCGGCCAAAGTGACAACTTTCTGTAAGGTGTAAAAACAGTTTTAAATCACGTAGATCCATCGTTTTTAGGCCCTTTATTGAGAGGCTGTTTGCCGTGAGAAAGTGTGTTGCATAAACTGCAATATAGTCTTGTTAATATATCAATTTCAGCAATGGCTTGCATGTCATATATTGTTTCTATGCAAACGACCTCACACCTAATTATTATATCGGAGTCACCATGGCTAATTATTTTGATACGTTGAACTTACGCCAACAATTGGCGCAGTTAGGCAAATGTCGGTTTATGGCGCGGGAAGAATTTACTGACGAAGCAGGGTATTTGAAAGGCAAGAAAGTGGTGATCATCGGTTGTGGTGCGCAAGGGCTAAACCAAGGTCTCAATATGCGTGATTCTGGTTTAGATATTGCTTATGCCTTGCGTAAAGAAGCGATTGATGAAAAACGACCATCATGGCGTAAAGCAACCGAAAATGGTTTTAAAATTGGCACTTATGAAGAATTAATTCCACAGGCGGATTTGGTTATCAACCTGACTCCAGACAAACAGCATTCAGCGGTGGTTCAGGCAGTGCAACCCTTGATGAAAGAAGGTGCAGCGCTGGGTTATTCCCACGGTTTCAACATCGTCGAAGTGGGTGAGCCGATACGCAAAGATATCACTGTTGTCATGGTTGCACCTAAATGCCCAGGTACGGAAGTGCGAGAAGAGTATAAGCGTGGATTTGGTGTGCCTACTCTGATTGCGGTACATCCAGAAAATGATGTAAAAGGCGAAGGGATGGCGATCGCAAAAGCGTGGGCAGCCGCAACAGGCGGACATCGGGCTGGTGTGCTGGAATCTTCTTTCGTAGCCGAAGTTAAGTCTGACTTGATGGGAGAACAAACCATTCTGTGTGGCATGTTACAGGCCGGTTCTTTGTTGTGTTATGACCAACTGGTTGCTGATGGTGTTGATCCCGGTTATGCCGGAAAATTAATGCAATTTGGTTGGGAAACGATCACTGAAGCCCTGAAACAGGGTGGCATTACATTGATGATGGATCGTCTTTCTAATCCTGCAAAATTGCGTGCCTATGCTCTGTCTGAACAACTGAAAACTATTTTGACCCCGCTGTTCCAGAAACATATGGATGACATCATTTCTGGTGAATTTTCTTCCACAATGATGGCAGACTGGGCAAATGACGATAAGAATTTGCTGACCTGGCGTGAGGAAACCGGTAAGACGCCGTTCGAAAATTACCCAGACTACACAGGGCATATCAGTGAGCAGGAATACTTTGATCATGGCGTCCTGATGGTTGCAATGGTCAAGGCAGGGGTAGAACTGGCATTCGAAACGATGGTAGATACTGGCATTATCGAAGAGTCTGCTTATTATGAATCTTTGCATGAACTGCCGTTGATTGCGAACACCATCGCTCGCAAGCGTCTGTATGAAATGAACGTGGTAATTTCTGATACCGCAGAATACGGTAACTATCTGTTCTCCTACGTCGCAGTTCCGTTGCTGAAAGAGAAATTTATGGCAACCCTGCAAGCAGGGGACTTAGGAAAAGCAGTTGCAGATCGCAGCGTTGATAATGCGCAGTTGCGTGATGTGAATGAAGCGATCCGTCACCATCCGATTGAAATTATCGGCCGTACTCTGCGTGGTTATATGACAGATATGAAACGCATTGCAGTCGGTGGCTAATATAATGTTTATCCTGCCCGAAGTGACTTTATCGGGCAGGTAGTTCTTTCATTCTTACTTCCTCCATGACAGCTAAGCCACAGAAAGGTACATAGGCTTCGGAATATCCCCTTTCGTGAACGATGACTAACTACAACTTAAAATCTATTGGGTATATTGATTATATGTCAGTAAGCGTAATTAATTGTTAAAACATCAACGTAGTTAAATAAGCTTTCAAAATAGTAGATCACTTGGAGGGAACTCAGTCCAATTTTTGCGATCTGATTAATCGCCAAATCAAAAAAAATCCCAAAATGGACTG
>NZ_MKGQ01000004.1:53708-178492 GCF_001908105.1 Xenorhabdus eapokensis | reverse complement strand
TGGTATAAAGAAAAACTCTGATCTATTTATCAATATGTTAGATAAAATTAATCGTCAGTATCGCCAAGCCAAAAGTATCACGTTGATTTTGGATAATTATGGTATTCACAAAAGCCAGAAAGTCAGGGAATGGCTAAAACAAAATCCTAAATTTAACCTGTTATTTTTACCGGTCTATTCGCCATGGCTAAATAAGATTGAACGCTTGTGGCAGTCTTTGCATGAAACCGTCACACGGAATCATTGCTGTCAGTATATGTGGCAACTCTTAGTGTGCGTTGAAGAATTTATGACCGCCTTTTCATCAGGGCAACAACCGGGAGTGAGAAAAATGAGTGTATCGTTATTATGAAAGCTTATTTAAATAGATTCTATGTATTTCAATTACAATAGAATCAATATTGATATATTTGACCTAGGTAATTTAACTTATTAATAAAAAAATTATTTTGTAATTTATCACATAGGCTAATAATAAAATGAATGAATTTTAGTAAAGTGATATAAATAACAAATAGATCTTTTATCCTGATATAGCTTTCAAAACAGTATGCGATTAAATCCAAGTCAACAACAAGCGGTTGAATTTGTAACAGGGCCTTGTCTGGTTCTGGCGGGTGCGGGCTCCGGTAAGACCCGTGTGATTACCAATAAAATTGCCCACCTGATCCGCACCTGTGGTTATCAGGCTCGCCATATTGCAGCAGTTACTTTTACTAACAAAGCGGCACGTGAGATGAAAGAACGTGTTGCCCAAACTTTGGGACGTAAGGAGACACGGGGATTAATGATCTCGACTTTCCATACTTTAGGGTTGGAGATCGTTAAGCGTGAATATAAGGCGCTGGGAATGAAAAGTAACTTTTCATTATTTGATGATCAAGATCAGATGGCTTTGTTGAAAGATCTCACTGCGGATTTGCTGCAAGAAGACAAGGATTTGCTACAAAAACTGAGTGCTAGCATTTCTAACTGGAAAAATGACTTAATGTCACCAGAACAGGTGATGCGAATGGCACGTTCAGTGCAGGAACACCAGTTTGCTGAGTGTTACCGTCGCTATGACTTGCACCTGAATAGCTGTAATGTTCTCGATTTTGATGATCTGATTACCAAACCAACATTACTGTTAATGCACGATGAGGAAGTCAGGGAACGTTGGCGAAATAAAATTCGCTATTTGCTGGTGGATGAATATCAGGATACGAATACCAGTCAATATCAATTAGTGAAATTATTGGTGGGTAACCGCGCACGTTTTACCGTGGTTGGTGATGATGATCAATCCATTTATTCATGGCGTGGTGCCCGCCCACAGAATTTGATTTTATTGAAGGACGATTTTCCACAGTTGAATGTGATTAAGCTGGAACAGAATTACCGTTCATCAGGGCGGATATTGAAAGCAGCGAATATTCTGATAGCCAACAACCCTCATGTTTTTGAGAAAAAACTTTTTTCGGAATTGGGGTATGGTGATCCACTCAGGGTGATCGAAGCGAGCAATGAAGATCACGAAGCTGAGCGTGTAGTGGGGGAGTTGATCGCTCATCACTTTATCAATAAAACGGAATATAAAGATTACGCTATCTTATATCGCGGCAACCACCAATCCCGTATCTTCGAAAAAATGTTGATGCAAAATCGTATTCCTTACCGAATTTCCGGTGGAACATCATTCTTTTCTCGACCCGAAATTAAAGACCTGCTCTCTTACTTGCGTGTTTTGACCAATCCTGAAGATGACAGTGCGTTTCTACGTATCGTTAATACACCACGGCGAGAAATCGGTGCGGTGACGATCCAGAAATTGGGCGAATGGGCGAATCAGCGTAACAAGAGCTTATATCAAGCCAGTTTTGATTTTGGGCTGGAACAACATTTAACTGGACGTGGTTTGGCAGCATTGCAGCGCTTTACCCACTGGATGGATGAAATCGCTCGTCAGGTGGAGCGGGAGCCATTGCTGGCGGTGAGAGATTTACTGCGCGGTATAGATTATGAGAGCTGGTTATATGAAACCTCTCCCAGCCCAAAAGCGGCTGAAATGAGAATGAAGAACGTCAACCAACTTTTCACTTGGATGAGTGAAATGCTTGAGGGAGATGACTTGAATGAGCCAATGTCCCTTTCCCAGGTTGTGGCACGTTTTACGTTGCGGGATATGCTGGAGAGAGGTGAGGAAGATGAAGAGCTGGATCAAGTTCAGTTAATGACGCTACATGCTTCGAAGGGGTTGGAGTTTCCCTATGTTTTTTTGGTTGGTATGGAAGAAGGTTTGTTACCACATCAAAGCAGCATTGATGAAGACAACATCGAGGAAGAGCGTCGTTTAGCTTATGTGGGCATTACGCGTGCACGGAGAGAACTTTTTTTCACCTTCAGCAAAGAGCGTCGCCAGTTTGGTGAACTTATTCGTCCGGAACCGAGCCGATTCTTGCTTGAGTTGCCACAGGATGATTTGGATTGGCCACAAGGTAAGCGAGTGATAAGTGCAGAGGAAAGAATGAAACAGGGGCAATCGCGCCTTGCCGACATTAAATCTCGTCTGGGACTTGGGCAGAAAAATGGCAATTAAGTAGTACGATGATAGTTCCCCTGCATTTATGGATAATTGCAGGGGAAGTAAAGTAAACATGTCAGCCGAGACGAGAGTTGTTTTGCTCCTCAAGCAACAACGGCCATTGGACATAACTCTGCCATTTCATTTCTTGCTGTAATGCTTCAGTTCCGAGTGGGTGTTTTATCTGCCATTGATGGGGCAAGATGATAACAAGAGTTTCATTTTCTGCCTGTAATCGTAAGGCTGGCAAAGTGTCGTCTCGCTGACGGCTGGCGAAAATAATTGCCAGACGCAATAAGCGACATAACCGTTGTGCCTGTATTAATGGCACAGCATTTTGCTGACTGAGTGATGCTAAATCCACCAGCCCACTTTGATTTTTCAATAGCGTAGCCAACAGTCGTTTTTGGGCAGGAGTATAACCAGGCAGATCCAAGTGGCTTACCAAATAAGCGGAATGTGCGGGGCCATGACGGAAATCAATAAACAAGCCTATTTCATGGAGCAAACAAGCACCGACCAATAACTCGCGACAACGTTCGTCTAATTTCCATGATTTGGCAACTTGTTGGCAAAAATTTTCGGCTAATTGTTTGACACGTTGTGCCTGTTCAATATCCAGTTGAAAGCGATGCTGAATATTGCACAGGGTTCTTGCCCGAATATCCTGCTCAATCGGCAAATCCAGCATCCCGTAAACCAGGCCTTCACGTAGTGCACCGCCTGCAAGTACCATATTTTCAATATGTAATGCTTGAAAAATGGCGATTAAGATTGCCAATCCACTTGGAAAAACCAACGCCCGTTCCAGTGTCAGCCCATCGATTTCCAACTCTTCCAGCTTGCCGCATTCAATCGCCTGCTGTTTAAGCTGCTGGAGTTTGGGTAGGGTGATCAATTCATCCATACCTTGAGCAATCATAATTTCCTGCAAAGCTTGTACCGTGCCGGAAGCGCCTACGCAGATGTTCCAGTCTTGCTCAAGCAGTTTAGGGATAACAGGGCTGAGAATATCATGTGCAGCCGCTTCTGCGTTGGCAAAGTTTTCTGCTGTCAGGCGACGATCATTGAAATAACGTTCCAGCCAGGTAACACAGCCCATTGCAAGGCTGAAAAGCTGATTGGTTTTGGCTCCGACACCGGTTACCAATTCAGTACTGGCACCACCAATATCTACAACAAGTCGTTTTGCAGACCCGCCAGTCGTGTGAGCGACACCATGATAAATTAGCTGAGCTTCTTCTTCGCCGCTAATCACATGAACAGGATTGCCTAATATTTCTGCGGCCTTTCCGACAAATTCATTCGAATTTTCTGCCAACCTCAAGGTTGCGGTAGCAACAACGCGGATCTGGGAAACAGGAATATTTTGTAAATATTCGGAAAAGAGGCGCAAGCACTGCCATCCCCGTTCCATTGCCTGTTGTGATAAATGATTATTTTTATCTAATCCGGCAGCCAGCCTGACTTTACGTTTGATGCGAGTAACGACTTGAATGTTGCCGGATACTTCACGGACAACCAGCATATGAAAACTGTTTGAGCCTAAATCGATAGCCGCATAAAGCGAAGAAGCACTCAGCATAGTATTTATTCCGGCCTGTGTTGTTTCAGCATCGTGTTATTTCAACTTATGTTATTTCAATACCGATCGTACCTTCCAGCATTGCATCATTTTAGCTTGGGCGCTTACTGTTGCGTGTAGCATTGCCACGGCGTGGTATGTTGGTACGCCGTGGGTGTCCGCCTGAGCGAGTGCGATTACGGCGCTTAGGGACTGGCAGATCTTTTAGCAATGCATCACTGTTATATTTGCTAACAGGTATCTGGTGCTGAATGTATTCTTCAATGGCCGGTAAGTTCAGCGCATACTCTTCACATGCCAGGCTGATAGAATAGCCACTTTGTCCAGCACGACCTGTCCGGCCAATCCGGTGAACATAATCTTCACAGTCATCCGGTAGATCATAGTTAAATACATGTGTCACAGATGGGATATGCAGCCCACGCGCGGCAACATCTGTGGCAACCAGAATATCCAGATTACCCAGGCTAAATTCTTCAAGAATACGCAGGCGTTTTTTCTGTGCAACATCCCCAGTCAGCAAACCCACCCGATGACCATCAGCAGCCAGATGAGCCCAGATGTCTTCACAACGGTGTTTGGTATTGGCAAAAATGATGCAGCGATCAGGCCACTCTTCTTCCAACAGAGTCTGTAGCAGACGCATTTTTTCTTCGTTGGAAGGATAAAATAGCTCTTCCTTAATGCGATGCCCTGTTTTTTGCAGCGGTTCCACTTCCACATACTCAGGATTATTCATCTGCTCAAAAGCCAGTTCACGCACTCGATAGGAGAGAGTTGCGGAAAACAGCAAGTTCATTCTTTCTGTAGCCGCAGGGAGTCGGCGGAACAGCCAGCGAATATCTTTGATAAAACCCAAGTCATACATGCGATCTGCTTCATCAAGTACAACAACTTGAATGGCACCCAGATGGACGTGACCCTGTTTTGCGTAATCGATTAAACGCCCTGTTGTGCCAATGACGATATCGACGCCAGCTTCCAGAACCTTGAGCTGTTTATCATAGCCATCGCCGCCGTAGGCAAGACCCATTTTCAACCCAGTGACTTGTGCCAATTCTTCTGCGTCAGAGTATATTTGAACCGCCAATTCACGGGTAGGCGCCATAATCAGCGCTCTTGGCTGATTAGTTTTACGCTCTTTCTTCGCCGGATGAGTCAATAAATAGTTAAAAGTAGACGCTAAAAATGCCAGCGTCTTGCCCGTTCCGGTTTGTGCTTGCCCCGCAACATCTCGGCCTTCGACAGTTAAAGGCAATGTTAGCGCCTGTATCGGCGTGCAGTTGGAAAACCCTTTTTTTTCAAGGGATTCTAAGACCTTGGGGTGCAATGCGAAGTCGGAAAACTTCTTTTCTGTCAAATGTGTTTTGCTCATAGTATGGTAGAATATCAGTTAACTATTGCTTTAAGAAAGTGTATCCGCTGAAATAAAGACACCCTTATATTGATTAATGTACACAGACACTGTAAAAGATTTTACTTTTGGAGCAAAAAATGAGTGCGAATATTATCTCTCTGACTGATGCTGGTTTTGGAAACGATGTCCTGAAGGCTCAAGGTCCTGTTCTTGTTGAATTTTGGGCTGAGTGGTGCGGTCCTTGCAAAATGATAGCCCCTATTTTGGATGAAATTGCCACAGAATACGAAGGAAAACTGACAGTTGGCAAGCTGAACATTGATGATAACCCAGCAACAGCACCAGAATACGGTATTCGTGGTATTCCAACTATGATTCTGTTTAAAGACGGTGAAAAGATTGCAGTAAAAGTGGGCGCTTTGTCAAAAACTCAACTGAAAGAGTTTTTGGAACCACACCTCTAATTTAGAATCAGGTCACAGTAATTACGGACGTTTGGCGTATGAGATGATTTATCTCATTGACCGCTAGACGTCCGCTACGAAGCATGGTAAGTTAGCAGCCATGTCCTTGTTGCTTGTATGAAGCATCGCTTGAGTGAATTCTTTATTCGATATAAAGGCTTATTGGATATAAAGAGTTGACATTAAGCATATTACATACTAAACAATTTGTAGTGTCTGATAAATCTGTTATCTCTGGGTCACCTGAAGTATCTGATGACATATCGCATTTGGTAAAATTTCTGAGTCTATATACGATTAATCCAGTATATAGCTTAGTACACTCATAGCGTCCTAATGCTAAATATCTTTAAGCAGTGTTTTTATCTATCCTAGGCATTTTTATGTCGAGCCTTCCCCTTCTTGTGCTAGGTGTAAGGTATAGAATTTGCTACAGTGCTTAGGTTAAAAAAACGTTTATGCTGAAAGATGTGTGTATGTTGAAATGGTGTCCATTGCTAAACTTTGATAGTGTTCACATTATAAAATTGTATCTATATTATAGATAGTTATAACATATGGCACATAGATAGTTAGAAATAGTTAGAAGATAGTTTTGACAGTTTGTCAGCCTTATTTTGAAATCAATTTGAGTACTTCAAACTATTACCTTGTAATATAATTTAATGTGTTAGAAGGTGTTATTCGTTTCTGGTACAAATAAACAGGCATCGATAATGCTGCCATACCATTCACGTTCATAGTTCGAGATATACCCCGAGTTAAAGAACCCACCATTATGAATCTTACCGAATTAAAGAATACGCCGGTATCTGAGTTGATTACTCTCGGCGAAAATATGGGGCTGGAAAACCTGGCCCGTATGCGTAAGCAGGACATCATTTTCTCTATTCTCAAACAGCATGCGAAAAGCGGAGAGGATATTTTCGGAGATGGTGTGCTGGAGATATTGCAGGATGGATTTGGTTTCCTCCGCTCCGCAGACAGTTCTTACCTTGCAGGTCCTGATGATATCTACGTTTCTCCTAGTCAAATCCGCCGCTTTAACCTCCGTACCGGTGACACCATTTCAGGGAAAATCCGCCCACCAAAAGAAGGTGAACGCTATTTTGCCCTGTTGAAAGTTAATGAAGTTAACTTTGACAAACCTGAAAACGCTCGCAGTAAAATCCTGTTTGAAAACCTGACACCACTTCATGCCAACAACCGTTTGCGTATGGAGCGTGGTAATGGCTCGACTGAAGATTTGACAGCCCGTGTTCTGGATCTGGCAGCGCCGATTGGCCGTGGTCAACGTGGCTTGATTGTTGCGCCACCAAAAGCAGGTAAAACCATGCTGCTGCAAAACATTGCAGCTAACATTGCCCATAACTATCCAGATTGCGTTTTGATGGTTTTGCTGATTGATGAGCGCCCAGAAGAAGTCACCGAGATGCAGCGTCTGGTAAAAGGCGAAGTGATTGCTTCAACCTTTGATGAACCGGCTTCCCGTCATGTTCAAGTGGCTGAAATGGTGATCGAAAAAGCCAAGCGTCTGGTTGAACATAAGAAAGACGTTATTATCCTGTTGGATTCCATTACCCGTCTGGCACGTGCATATAACACTGTAGTTCCTGCTTCCGGTAAGGTTTTGACTGGTGGTGTGGATGCGAATGCCCTGCATCGTCCAAAACGTTTCTTTGGTGCTGCCCGTAACGTAGAAGAAGGTGGCAGCCTGACCATCATTGCGACTGCGCTGGTTGATACTGGCTCCAAGATGGATGAGGTTATTTACGAAGAATTTAAAGGTACAGGTAACATGGAATTGCACCTGTCCCGTAAGATTGCCGAAAAACGTGTTTTCCCAGCCATTGATTACAACCGTTCGGGAACGCGTAAAGAAGAGTTGCTCACCGCACAAGATGAGCTCCAGAAAATGTGGATCTTACGTAAGATCATTCATCCGATGGGTGAAATCGATGCGATGGAATTCCTTATCAACAAACTGGCTATGACAAAAACAAACGAAGAGTTCTTCGACTTTATGAAACGCTCATAGTTTAGTTTTGCGATAAAAAAGATCTTCCTGTAATAATTTAAACGCCACATTTTGTGGCGTTTTTTTATGATTGTACACTATTACAGTGTTTTTCTTGAATGGCATATATTTTGCATGTCTTATTTATGTGGTCTGGCGAGTATATGCCAAGTAAATTTCTTACAAGCATTCAGTAATTGATCACGAGCTACGGCCAGCGTTATCCATGCGTTGATTTTCTGTGCATGGTAACACTTCTTATTTTGTGAATACCAATTTATAGATAATGGATGGCCCATCGTTATCTTGCAGAGAGTTGTTATTGTGAATATTTCTAGGATGAGTGCCGAAATTTTTTACATATTTGTATTTTCATTCGCGTTCTTGTTTATGGCGCGTAAGGTCGCAAAAAAAATAGGGTTGGTTGATAAGCCGAATTACCGTAAATACCACCAAGGATTAATTCCTTTAGTCGGTGGTATATCATTGTTTTTTAGTGTTTGTTTTGCATTTACAATCACAAAAGAGTTTATCCCACACAAATGGTCATATTTGGCTTGTGCAGGAGTATTGGTTTTTGTCGGTGTGTTGGATGATCGCTTTGATGTCAGTGTGAAAATTAGGGCAGTTATCCAGGCTTTGGTTGGCATTAGCATGATGTTCTTTGCTGGTCTTAAACTTGAGAGCTTAGGAAATTCCTTTGGTCATTGGGAAATGGTTCTGGGGCCATTCAGCTATATTGTGACTTTATTCGCTGTCTGGGCGGCCATTAACGCTTTCAATATGATGGATGGTATTGATGGTTTATTGGGGGGACTGTCTTGTGTTTCTTTTGGTGCGTTGGGGATTTTGTTGTACGAAAGTGGCAATACGGCATTGGCGTTTTGGTGTTTTGCGTTTATAGCGGGGATCTTGCCTTATATCCTCCTTAATCTTGGCATATTAGGAAAACGTTTCAAGGTATTTATGGGGGATGCGGGAAGTACCTTGATCGGCTTTACCATTATTTGGTTATTGACTGAAGCGACACAAGGTGAAAATGCGTCTATTAATCCTGTGACAGCATTATGGATCATAGCGATCCCTCTGATGGATATGGTTGCTATTATGTACCGTAGATTGCGTAAGGGGATGAGTCCGTTTTCTCCGGATCGCCAGCATATTCATCATTTGATTATGCGAGCTGGATTTACCTCTCGGCAGGCATTTATTTTGATTACTCTGGCTGCGGCCCTATTGGCATCAATTGGCATTATTGGAGAGCGGTTAAGTTTTGTTCCTGAGTGGGTGATGTTGGCATTATTTTTGCTTGCATTTATGTTGTATGGCTATTGCATCAAAAGAGCGTGGAAGGTCGCCCGTTTTATCAAGCGGTGTAAGCGCCGTATGCGTCGGGCATCAAGCCATCATTAAAAAAATCGACAATCAAAGGGGTTTTGTGCAGTGATAAACTCAGAAACGAAATCTAAACAGGATCAACCTGCTATAGAGCATGAACTGGATATTCGGACGTTGTGTTATGCTTTGTGGCATGGAAAGATATGGATTATCGCACTGGTAATAATTTTCGCTGCCGCCGCTCTGGGTGCATCTTATTTGATGCAGCAAAAATGGAGCACAACCGCTATTGTGGACTTACCGACAACGAATAATTTGGGTAGCTACTATTCGCAAAAACAATTCTTGCGTAATTTGGATACCCATATCAATGCTTCGCCAGAAGCACAATTGCCGACCATCCCAGACGGCGCATACAAAGAATTTATGACACAGGTTTCTGCTTATGATACTCGTCGTGAATTTTGGCTTCACTCTGAATACTACAAACAACGTAAGGAAGGGCATGCCAAAGCGGATGCGGTATTGTTGGATCAATTAGTCAACGATATTAAAATCACGCGTAGTGATGATAGAACATCATCAAATGACAATATCAAATTGACAGCAGAAACCGCCGTTGATGCTAATCAACTTCTGCGTCAATATATTACATTTGCCAACCAACGGGCGAGTTCTCACCTGAACAACGAAATTAAAGGGGCATGGGCGACACGTACCCAGTCAATGAAAGCGTTGGTGAAACGTCAAGAGATGGTGGCAAAGGCAATATATAATCGTGAATTGAATGTCTTGCAGCAATCACTGAAAGTGGCTGAGAAACAAGGTATTCACCGTAGTCAGACAAACATCCCTATCGAAGAACTGCCTGAATCTAAAATGTTTATGCTGGGTACATCATTACTGCAAGCCCAAATTGAAACTTTAGAAGCCACAGGTGCTAACTACAGCATCGATTATGATCAAAATATCGCGATGCTGGCTACATTGAATGTCGGTCCGACTCTGCAGGACTCTTTCCTGACTTACCGTTATCTCAGAACACCGGAGGAACCTGTTAACCGGGACAGCCCTCGCCGTGTTTTTATGATGATTTTATGGGGAGCCGTAGGCATGTTGGTTGGTGCAGGTGTCGCTTTAGTGAGGCGTCCTCGCTCCGAGAGTTCATATAAATAACAATATGTAAATATAAACGATAGGCTTTTGATCTCCATTCTTGGAAGTATCTGCAATGATTGACAAAATAAGAGAGTCACTGTGAAAGTGTTGACTGTGTTTGGTACTAGGCCGGAGGCCATTAAAATGGCTCCGTTGGTACATGCGTTGGCTATGGATACGGCTTTTGAAGCAAAAGTGTGTGTCACAGCTCAGCATAGGGAAATGCTAGATCAGGTATTGCACCTGTTTGGGATAACACCGGATTTTGATCTTAATATCATGCAAAAAGGGCAGGATCTGACAGATATTACCTGCCGTATCTTGCAAGGTATAAAGCCTGTATTGGAAGAATTCAAACCAGATGTGGTATTGGTGCATGGTGATACGACAACAACCATGGCAACGAGTCTGGCTGCGTTTTATCAGCATATTCCGGTAGGCCATGTTGAAGCTGGTTTAAGAACAGGGGATCTTTATTCGCCGTGGCCGGAAGAAGCCAACCGTAAGATTGCCGGACACCTGGCTATGTACCATTTTGCACCGACGGAAAATTCCCGAAATAACCTCTTAAAAGAATCCATTGCGGAAAATCGTATTTTTGTTACAGGCAATACGGTGATTGATGCCCTGCTATCAGTGCGTGATCGCATTATGAATGATGAAGCCATGTATGGGCAGTTTGCTGAACTTTATCCTTTCCTTAACCTAAATAAAAAAATGATCTTGGTGACAGGCCACCGCCGTGAAAATTTTGGCAAAGGGTTTGAGCGCATTTGTGAAGCATTAGCACAAATTGCCAAGGCGCATCCTGATGTTCTGGTGATTTATCCGGTTCATTTGAACCCGAATGTCAGTGAGCCAGTTAAGCGCATTTTGCATGATATTGAGAACGTTATCCTTATCAAACCACAGGATTATCTGCCATTCGTCTATTTGATGAATCATGCCTATTTAATCTTGACCGATTCAGGGGGAATTCAGGAAGAAGCGCCTTCTCTGGGAAAACCAGTTCTGGTTATGCGCGATACTACTGAGCGACCTGAAGCGGTTGATGCGGGGACAGTACGGCTGGTGGGGACAGAAACACAAACTATCGTCGCGGAAGTTACGCGTCTATTGACGGATGTTAACGCCTACCAACAAATGAGCCATGCCCATAACCCTTATGGTGATGGTCGGGCTTGCCAGCGCATTCTTGAAGCATTGAGAAAAAATCGGGTGACATTATGAGTTTTGCAACAATTTCTGTTATCGGCCTGGGTTATATCGGTTTACCCACCGCAGCGGCCTTCGCCTCCTGTCAAAAGCAGGTTATTGGCGTGGATGTTAATCAACATGCGGTAGAAACGATTAACCGTGGTTTGATTCATATCGTTGAACCTGATTTAGATAAGGTAGTAAAAGTTGCGGTAGAAGGTGGCTTTTTGAAAGCGGTGACTGTTCCGCAAACTGCGGATGCTTTCTTGATTGCTGTTCCGACGCCTTTCAAAGGGGAACATGAACCTGATATGGCCTATGTGCGTTCTGCGGCAGAATCAATAGCACCTGTCCTGAAAAAAGGCGATTTGGTTATTTTGGAATCCACGTCTCCTGTTGGTGCGACAGAGCAGATGGCAGCATGGTTGGCCGCAGTCCGTCCTGACCTCTCATTCCCTCAACACGCGGGTGAAAACTCAGATATCGACATTGCCTATTGTCCTGAGCGTGTTTTGCCGGGGCAAGTTATGGTGGAATTGATCAAAAATGATCGGGTTGTAGGAGGCATGACAGCTAAATCCTCTCGTAGGGCAAGCGAGTTGTACAACATTTTCCTTGAAGGTAAATGTGTTATCACCAATGCCAGAACTGCGGAAATGTGTAAGCTGACAGAGAACAGTTTCCGTGATGTTAATATCGCTTTTGCCAACGAACTTTCCTTGATCTGTGCCGAACAGGGGATCAATGTGTGGGAACTGATTAGCCTGGCAAACCGCCATCCCCGTGTAAATATTTTGCAACCTGGCCCTGGTGTTGGGGGGCACTGCATCGCCGTTGACCCGTGGTTCATCGTATCTCAGAACCCTGAGCAATCCCGTTTAATTCATACTGCGCGTTTGGTCAATGATGGCAAGCCGCTGTGGGTCGTGGATCAAGTGAAAGCCGCAGTTGCTGACTGTTTGGCTGAGAGTGGTAAACGCGCCAATGAGATTAAAATTGCCTGTTTTGGCCTGGCCTTCAAACCGAACATTGATGATTTGCGGGAAAGCCCTGCCGTTTATATTACAAAAATGGTTGCACAATGGCATGCCGGGCAAACCATCGCAGTTGAACCCAATGTGCATGAATTGCCTGATTCACTGAAAGATTTGGTGACGTTGATGGATGTCAACCCGGCATTAGAAGAGGCTGACGTGGTATTGATGCTGGTGGATCATAGCCAGTTTAAAGCCATTAACGGTTCTGCAATAAAACAAAAATGGATTGTTGATACAAAAGGAGTTTGGCGTTGAAACGTATTCTTATTACAGGTGGTGCAGGTTTTATCGGTTCTGCGGTTGTTCGCCACATTATTAATCAGACTGAAGATAGCGTCGTTATCGTTGATAGCCTGACTTATGCCGGTAATCTTGAATCACTGGCTTCGGTTGCTAACCATCCCCGCTATGCGTTTGAGCAGGTTGATATCCGCCAGCGTGATGCCTTAGATCGCGTATTCCAACAATATCAACCTGATGCTGTCATGCATTTGGCCGCAGAAAGTCATGTTGACCGCTCCATTGACGGGCCAGCCGCTTTTATCGAAACCAATATCATCGGCACTTATACTTTGCTGGAAGCGGCTCGTGCATTTTGGCAACAGTTGGATCAGGAAAAACAGAGCCAATTCCGTTTCCACCATATTTCAACAGACGAAGTGTATGGTGATTTGCATGGTGAAGATGGCTTCTTTACTGAAACCACCCCTTACGCGCCGAGCAGTCCTTATTCCGCATCAAAAGCGTCCAGTGATCATCTGGTCAGGGCATGGCGTCGCACTTATGGCTTACCGACCGTGATCACCAATTGTTCGAATAACTATGGTCCTTATCATTTCCCTGAGAAACTGATCCCCTTGATGATCCTGAACGCGCTGGTTGGTAAACCTTTGCCGGTTTATGGCAAGGGAGAGCAAATTCGTGACTGGCTCTATGTAGAAGATCATGCGCGGGCGTTGTATCTGGTGGTAACCCAGGCGAAGCCAGGAAAAACCTATAATATCGGTGGACATAATGAGCGTCGAAATATCGAAGTTGTGGCAACGATTTGTGAATTGCTGGAGGAGCTGCGCCCCGAAAAACCGGCTGGGGTAGAGCATTATCGTGATCTTATTACCCATGTCACGGATCGCCCAGGGCATGATATGCGTTATGCGATTGATGCGGCGAAAATTGAGCGTGAACTAGGTTGGATACCCCAGGAAACGTTCGAATCCGGCATTCGCAAGACTGTGCAATGGTATCTGGAAAATGAGAATTGGTGGAGAAGAGTTCAGGATGGCTCTTATACAGGGGAACGACTTGGGTTAGGAAATGAATAAGCCCATCAGGGGGAGCAGATGAAAGGAATTATACTGGCTGGGGGCTCTGGCACCCGTTTGTATCCAATAACACGTGGCGTATCAAAGCAGTTATTACCAATTTATGACAAGCCGATGATTTATTATCCGCTGTCAGTTTTAATGCTGTCGGGCATACGCGATATCCTGATCATCTCGACACCGGAAGATTTACCCGCTTTTAAGCGATTGTTAGGCAGTGGCGAACAATTGGGTATCCAACTGAGCTATGCCGAACAGCCTTCACCTGATGGTCTGGCGCAGGCATTTCTGATTGGCGAAGCATTTATCGGCAATGATGCGTGTTGTCTGGTTCTGGGGGATAATATCTTTTTTGGTCAGGCATTTAGCCCGAAATTGCAACAAGTCGCTGGCCGAACAACAGGAGCGACAGTATTCGGTTACCAGGTGATGGACCCTGAACGGTTTGGCGTAGTGGAATTTGACGAGCAATATCGGGTACTTTCCATAGAAGAAAAACCCATACAGCCTAAATCCAATTGGGCGGTGACTGGTCTCTATTTTTACGACAACAAAGTCGTGGATTTCGCCAAACTAGTGAAACCTTCTGCGCGCGGAGAACTGGAAATCACCAGTATTAACCAGATGTATCTGGAATGTGGTGAATTAAATGTTGAATTATTGGGGCGCGGCTTTGCCTGGTTAGACACAGGGACTCATGACAGCCTGATTGAAGCCAGTACTTTTGTCCAGACCGTCGAAAAACGGCAAGGTTTCAAGATTGCCTGTCTGGAAGAGATCGCATGGCGGAATGGCTGGCTTAGTGATGAACAATTGAAAGCGGCGGCCGTGGATTTGACGAAAACAGGCTACGGTAACTATCTGATGAACTTGCTCAATGTCTATTCACGCCAACCTTGAACCCTTAACTTGGGATAGCCAATTTTTTGGTTTATCCACGGCTCGCCTGAATTTTTCGCCAGAAGCAGCGGCATTGACGGCGGTTGATCTGGATCGATATGAATTGGTGCAGGCCAAGGTTACTGCCCAACAAACGGGCATTATCGATGAACTTTCTGCCTTGGGCTTTTCTCTGGTTGAGGGTGAGGTAGATTTACGTTTAGCGATTGAGGCGGGGGATATTTCTGGCATTCATACGGGAAAGGAACCAATTTCTGCAAAACAAGAAGATATCCCCGTATTGAAGGCGGTGTCAGCCCGTGTATTTACGTCTAGCCGTTTCCGTGAACCTTGGTATCAACCGGAGGACAGTGGGAAATTCTATGCTGCCTGGGTTGAAAAAGCCGTTTTGGGCACATTTGATCACCAATGTCTGCTTATCAATAATGAATATGGTCAAATAGTGGGCTTTGTCACCCTAAGGGACATAGGTAACAGTGAAGCACGTATTGGCTTATTGGCTGCTGTACCAGGCCATCATCATCAAGGGATTGGCAAAAAATTAATGTCGGCGGCGCAACAGTGGTGTCATAACCATCAGATACAATGGCTGAGAGTGGCTACGCAAATCAGCAATATCACTGCCTTGCGTCTTTATACACGCTGTGGTGCCACCATTGAGAGCACCGCATATTGGTTATACAGAGGACGAAATGATTCCATTTAATAAACCACCCATAGTCGGCACCGAACTTGAATACATGCAACAGGCAATGGCTAGCGGTAAGTTGTGTGGAGATGGTGAATTTACCAAACGTTGTGAAGCGTGGATGGAACAGCGTTTTAATTGCCCGAAGGTATTGCTGACGCCATCTTGTACCGCTTCACTGGAAATGGCGGCAATGTTGTTGGATATCCAGCCAGGTGATGAAGTTATCATGCCGAGCTATACCTTTGTTTCGACCTCCAATGCCTTTGTTCTGCGTGGTGCAACCATTGTGTTTGTGGATATTCGCCCTGATACCATGAACATTGATGAGAACAAGATTGAAGCCGCCATTACAGAGAAAACCCGTGCTATTGTACCGGTGCATTATGCGGGCGTGGCCTGTGAAATGGATACCATCATGGCACTGGCGAAAAAATATAACCTGTATGTGGTGGAAGATGCTGCACAGGGTGTTATGTCCACCTATAAAGGGCGTGCACTGGGCACGATTGGGCATATTGGTTGTTTCAGCTTTCATGAAACCAAAAATTACTCAGCCGGTGGTGAAGGTGGGGCGATATTAATCAATGATAAATCCATGATTGCCCGTGCCGAAATCATTCGGGAAAAAGGCACTAACCGCAGTCAATTCTTCCGTGGACAAGTAGATAAATACACATGGCGTGATATTGGTTCCAGCTATCTGCTGTCTGACCTGCAAGCGGCTTACCTGTGGGCACAACTGGAACTTGCTGAAAAAATCAACCAACGCCGCCTGACCTTGTGGGATAACTACTATCAAGCCCTGAAACCGTTAGCAGACGCTGGACATTTGGCTTTACCCATTGTCCCAGAAGGTTTGGAACACAATGCCCACATGTTCTATATCAAGCTCAAAGATGTGGAAGAACGCAGCGCATTCAATAGTTACATGAAAGAGAATAGTATCCTGAGCGTATTCCACTACGTGGCATTGCATACCAGTCCCGCAGGTGAAAAATGTGGCCGTTTCCACGGCGAAGATCGCTTTACCACCCACGAAAGTGACCGCTTAGTTCGCTTACCGATGTTCTACAACATCATTGATACAGAACAGCAAATTGTTATCGATCGTATCAAGGAATTTTTCGCCTGATATGTCACTTGCTAAAGCTTCTATTTGGACGGCAGGCTCCACACTGATCAAAATCGGTGTGGGGTTGCTGGTCATTAAACTTCTGGCAGTATCTTTTGGTCCAACAGGTGTTGGGCAAGCCGGTAATTTTCGCCAGCTCATTACTGTATTAGGTGTACTCTCTGGGGCAGGGATTTTTAATGGTGTCACAAAATATGTAGCGGAACATCATCAGCAACCGGAAAAACTTAGAGCCATATTGGGCACATCATCCTTGATGATTCTGGGATTTTCGACCTTATTGGCAGTGATCTTCCTTTTATTCAGTGAAATCATCAGTATTAGCTTATTTGGTCACACCCATTACAAAACTGTTGTGCAGGCGCTCGCATTTATTCAAATGGGCATCGCTTATGCCAACTATTTTCTGGCAATCCTGAAAGGGTTCAGAGATGCTAAGGGAAACGCGTTAGCCATTATTTTGGGTAGTCTGACAGGCATGTTGGCTTATGGCTTCTGCTATTGGCTGGGAGGCTATGAAGGGGCATTGGCAGGCTTGGCATTAGTACCGGCATTGGTGGTGTTACCTGCCGGTCTGCTGATACTGCATCGCAAGGTGATTACATTTTCTGTCTTGAAGCCTATGTGGGATCGTGCAGTTGCCAGTAATTTGGGCAAGTTTACCCTTATGGCGTTGCTGACCTCCATTACATTGCCTGTTGCTTACGTCATGATGCGAAATTTACTGGCAACGCGTTATAGCTGGGAAGAGGTTGGGATTTGGCAGGGAGTAAGCAGTATTTCGGATGCTTATTTACAATTTATCACTGCCTCTTTCACTGTCTATCTATTGCCGACTCTTGCTCGTCTGGAGAATAAGCAAGAGATGACCCGCGAAATTGTGAAGGCATTGAAATTTGTCTTGCCTGCTGTCGCTGCTGCCAGTTTCTCTGTCTGGTTGTTGCGTGATTTCGTGATTTGGCTGTTATTTTCAGACAAATTTATCGCTATGCGGGAGCTGTTTGCGTGGCAGTTAGTGGGCGACGTGTTGAAAGTTGGCGCTTATGTTTTTGGTTATCTGGTGATAGCGAAAGCTGCACTGCGTTTTTATATATTGACTGAAGTGAGTCAGTTCCTTTTACTGACGGGTTTTTCCCATTGGCTGATACCCGCCAATGGGGCATTGGGGGCTGCCCAGTCATATATGGTAACTTACATTGTTTATTTCATTCTTTGTTGTAGCGTATTTATTATTTACCGCAGGCGAGCATGACAACCCTAATTCACGTTTTGGGATCGGATATCCCACATCACAATCAAACGTTACTGCGTTTCTTTAATGACGTCTTGGCACAGGAAATACATTTTTCCGCCAAACCGTGTTTTATGGTGGTGTCTAAAGACCACACATGGCTATCAAATTACCCTAATTTGACTATTTCTCTTTATAACAGCAAATCTGCCTTGTCGCGGGCAGTAGTAGAAAAAGCGAAGGCAAACAGAACAGTCCGTTTCTTTTTCCACGGGCAATTTAATGCGGCTTTGTGGTTGGCTTTATTAATGGGAAAAATTAAGCGGCATCAATTCTTCTGGCATGTTTGGGGAGCCGATCTCTATGAAGAATCCCGCCAACTAAAATTCCGTTTATTCTATCTGATTCGTCGTTTGGCACAGAAGCGGGTGGGGCATATTTTTGCCACGCATGGTGATCTCAGGTACTTTTTCCAGAAAAGTTCCCAATATGGTGCTCCGTGTTCAAATCCGGCCAAACCGGATGTGCCATCATCATTGCTCTATTTCCCGGCTCGGATGGAGCCTGCGCTGACAGTGACGGAGAAAACCTTCTCACCGGAAGGCATTACCATCTTACTGGGAAATTCGGGGGATCAATCCAACCGTCATATTGCAGCCTTGCAGAAGATCTACCACCAGTTTGGTGATGAGGCAAGGGTGCTAATTCCAATGGGCTATCCTGATAATAATCAAGCCTATATCCAGAGCGTGGAGCAAACTGCTTTGTCGTTATTTCCAGCGCAAAATGTTCGTATTCTGAAAGAGCAAATCGCCTTTGATGAATACTTGTCATTGTTGCGCCAATGCGATTTGGGTTATTTCATTTTCAATCGGCAGCAAGGTATTGGAACACTTTGTCTGTTGATTCAACTTGGTATTCCGTTTGTTCTGAGCCGTCAAAATCCATTCTGGCATGATTTAACGGAACAGCAGATCCCTGTTCTGTTTGACGGTGATGAGCTTAATAAACACTGGGTGCAGGAAGCACAGCGCCAGATGCTGTCCCTCGATAAAAAGGCGATTGCTTTTTTTGATCCCAATTTCATTGAGGGGTGGAAAACCGCCCTGTTGGATGCATCTGGAGAGTAGCAATGACCTTGACACAATTCGGTGGGCTTTTTGTTGTTTACGTGATTTCGGTGACTTTTATCCTGACCTTGACGTATCAGGAATTTCGACGTGTCCGCTTTAATTTTAATGTCTTCTTCTCATTGTTGTACCTGCTGACATTCTATTTTGGTTTTCCATTGACCAGCCTGCTGGTATTTCAGTTTGATGTGGCAGTGGTGCCGGTAGATTCATTGTTACATGCGATGTTGGCGTCTGGTTGTTTTTATGCCATTTATTATGTGGCTTATAAAACACGCCTCACTTACAAAATAAGGCCTAACGATAAGATAAAACCTGAAAACTTAACGGTGACTACGCCGCGTAAACCCCTATTTACGATGAATCGGGTGGAAACTAATTTGACCTGGTTACTACTTGCCGGCATTGCTATCGTGACGGTAGGTTCGTTCTTTATGCAGAACGGTTTTTTGCTGTTTAAGTTACAGTCCTATAGCCAGATATTTTCCAGCCAGGTTTCCGGTGTGGCGCTCAAGCGATTTTTCTATTTCTTTATTCCTGCCATGCTGGTTGTTTTTTTCCTGAAACCAACCAAAGCACGATGGTTGTGCTTTTTGGTAGGAACGGTGGGGTTTGGCATTCTGACCTATGTGATCGTGGGGGGAACACGAGCTAATATCATTATCGCGTTTGCATTGTTCCTGTTTATCGGGATCGTTCGTGGCTGGATCACGCTGTGGATGTTGTTTACTGCGGGCGCAATGGGAATTGTCGGCATGTTCTGGTTAGCATTGAAGCGCTATAGCCTGGAAGTCAGTGGGGCAGAGGCATTTTATACTTTCCTGTATCTCACGCGGGATACTTTTTCGCCGTGGGAGAATTTGGCACTGTTGCTGGATAATTACGGCAAAATAGATTTTCAGGGGCTGGCACCGATTATCCGTGATTTTTATGTTTTCATTCCCAGTTGGGTATGGCCGGACAGGCCCAACCTGGTCTGGAATACCGCTAATTATTTCACCTGGGATGTGTTGAATAACCGCTCTGGTCTTGCGATTTCCCCAACACTCATTGGTTCTCTTGTGGTGATGGGGGGAGTATTTTTTATCCCTCTGGGAGCGATTGCAGTCGGTTTTATTATTAAATGGTTTGACTGGATTTATGAAGCAGGAAAACAGGAAAGCAATCGCTATAAGGCAGCAATTTTGCAGGCTTTCTGCTTTGGCGCCATCTTTAACATGATTGTCCTTGCCCGTGAGGGGGTAGATTCTTTTGTTTCTAGGGTTGTGTTCTTTTGTATTGTCTTTGGCCTGTGTCTGGTTGCGGCGAAATTGCTGTATTGGCTGTTTGAAAGTGCCGGGCTGATTCGAAAGCTTGTGGTCAGTAATCTGGCTACTTCGCGAAAAACATCGGTTATTTTGGATGTAAGGAAAAAAAATGGCGTTGAATAACATTCCTAAATACCGCATTCGTGGTCTCAATCTCTGGGGATTCCGCGGTATGCCGCATTTCCTCGACCACCTTTTCCTGAATGGACAGGTAAAAACAGGTACATTGGTTGCGATTAACGCAGAAAAAGTACTCACAGCAGAGAAAGACAATGCACTGAATACATTGCTGGATGAGGCCGAATACTTATACGCAGATGGTATTAGTATCGTACGTGCCATTCGCCGCAAATATCCTGATGCGGATGTATCGCGTATTGCGGGCGCTGATTTGTGGGAAGCCTTGATGGAGCGGGCTGGGCGTGAAGGCACGCCGGTCTTTCTCATCGGCGGAAAACCCGATATCTTGGCGCAGACTGAGAACAAACTGCGTACCCAGTGGAATGTCAATATCGTGGGCAGCCAGGATGGATATTTTACGCCAGCAACGCGTGATGATGTCTTTGAGCGGATTCATGCCAGTGGCGCGGTGATTATTACCGTAGCAATGGGATCACCCAAACAGGAGATCTTTATGCGTGACTGCCGCAAGGTACATCCAGATGCACTGTATATGGGCGTTGGAGGAACCTATGATGCCTTTACTGGTCACGTTAAACGTGCACCGAAAGTCTGGCAGAATCTAGGCCTGGAGTGGTTGTATCGCTTGCTCTCCCAGCCAAGCCGTATCCGTAGGCAGATAAAGTTGTTGAGATTCCTTGGCTATTATTACGGCGGTAAGCTCTAATCCCGAAATTTCTCTGTTTCTACCTGCTGCATTAAGTATATGCAGCAGGTTTTTGCTTTATTTTTATAATTTTTTTATTTCACTGATCGGCAAAACGTGTTTTGATCCCAGCCTTTTTTACAACGATTGATTATCAATTCCTGTATTTTTCTGTTTGCAAGTATAGACATCATAAAAGTGGATAGGGAGTTTTATGAGTGATTCAAAACAGAGCCTGCAAAGGGGACTTGAGGCACGTCATATTGAGCTGATTGCGCTAGGTGGCACCATCGGCGTAGGGCTGTTCATGGGATCAGCCAGTACCTTAAAATGGGCCGGCCCTTCTGTTTTGCTGGCTTACATTATTGCTGGGCTTTTTGTCTTTTTCATTATGCGTTCCATGGGAGAAATGTTGTTCCTTGAACCTGTAACGGGTTCATTTGCTGCTTTTGGGCATAAATACCTAAGCCCTTACTGGGGGTGCCTGACCGCATGGGGTTATTGGTTCATGTGGGTTTCTGTCGGGATCTCAGAGATTACTGCCGTTGGCGTCTATGCTGAATTTTGGTTTCCGGAATTGCCCCAATGGGTTTCGGCACTGGTAGCGGTTGGATTGGTTGCCTTGGCAAACTTGGCCGCGGTAAGGCTGTATGGTGAGTTGGAGTTTTGGTTTGCCATGATCAAAGTCACAACGATTATTGTGATGATCCTGATTGGCATTGGTTTGATTTTTTTCGGTTTGGGCAATGACTGGCAACCTATTGGTTTGGATAACCTGACTTCACATGGTGGTTTCTTCTCCGGTGGATGGAAAGGCTTTTTATTTGCTCTTTGTATTGTGGTTGCTTCCTATCAGGGAGTAGAGCTGGTTGGTATTACTGCTGGTGAAGCAAAAAAACCACAAGTTACCCTTAGAAAAGCGATCAACAATATTTTGTGGCGTATCCTGATTTTTTATGTTGGTGCCATTTTTATTGTTGTAACCTTGTTCCCGTGGACAGAGGTTGGAGCACATGGCAGCCCGTTTGTGATGACTTTTTCTAAAGTCGGTATTGCTTCTGCGGCCGCGGTGATTAACTTTGTTGTGCTAACTGCTGCGTTGTCAGGCTGTAACAGCGGAATGTACAGCGGTGGCAGAATGCTGTATGCCTTGGCGCAGAACCGTCAATTGCCTGCTTCATTGCTGAAGCTGTCGAAAAATGGTGTGCCGGTAAAATGTATTGCAATTACCATTGGTTGCTTGATTGCAGGTTCCAGCCTGAATTATCTGATACCAAATCCACAGTCAGTATTTGTTTACGTTTATAGTGCCAGTGTATTGCCGGGTATGGTGCCATGGTTTGTGATTCTGGTCAGCCAATTGCGTTTCCGTCAGCATCATGAGGAAGCCATAAAACACCATCGGTTTAAATCGATTCTGTTCCCTTATGTCAATTACCTGACATTGATTTTCCTGTGCTGTGTATTAGTGGGGATGGCAATTAACCCGGATACACGTTTCTCACTGATAGTGGGGGGAATATTTTTACTGATCGTGTCATCAGTTTATTGGTTGATGACATTGTATTCACCTAAAAAATCGATATAGTTTATTGATTGTTTTTCAATCAATAAACTATTTGTGGTAATACTGCGGTGGAAAAGTGCTGGCTTTATCAGCTAAATGAGCAAAGCATAATCAAACGCATCATTTCTTTTAAAAAAGCACTGGACAGTACGACATTAAATCCGTACTATCCTCCACCGCAACGGCGTTAAGCGCCCGTAGCTCAGCTGGATAGAGCGCTGCCCTCCGGAGGCAGAGGTCTCAGGTTCGAATCCTGTCGGGCGCGCCATTTAAAGCGTGCAAGAGCAGTGGTAATGGGTTATCGTGGTTCGACGTTGTTGTATGTAAAAAGATAGCTGTTATGGTGGCTATAGCTCAGTTGGTAGAGCCCTGGATTGTGATTCCAGTTGTCGCGAGTTCGAGTCTCGTTAGCCACCCCATCTTTTTTATGAAACGCGAGGGTGGCGGAATTGGTAGACGCGCTAGCTTCAGGTGTTAGTGTCCTTACGGACGTGGGGGTTCAAGTCCCCCCCTTCGCACCATAAGAAAGATAAAAAATATATTTCGGCGAGTAGCGCAGCTTGGTAGCGCAACTGGTTTGGGACCAGTGGGTCGGAGGTTCGAATCCTCTCTCGCCGACCAAATTCTGAGAAATCCCTGCTATTGCGGGGTTTTTTCTTTCTGACGACTTCTTCGTTACTTTATTTTTTCCTGTTTTTCCTGCTGAAAAAAATTTTCCCTTTTTATTTTCTTTTCTGTTAATTTCCGTTTGATTTTTGATTGGCAAATTGAATGCTATAGTTGTTATCAATCCATTAGCATTATGTTTTAAAAGCTATTTTTGTATTGGTGTTGTATTTCAACGACAAACCGCATCACTGAATGTCTCAAATAGGAGACACTCAACTACATGATTTATATTTACTATATGTGAATCACTCAAATGGCGTCTCAAATGAGAGACGGTATTTTTAACGATATTTGGTGAAAATTAAGTTTTCTATTATGGAAAGCCAGTCAAACCTTGGGTAAGGAAAATTTATCCTGGTTGAAAAAGTTGGCACGTAAAATGCAGAATTAAAATCGTAGATACTCATCCTATTCCTTATGACAGCATATGACTTCATAAACCTCAGGATGATGTAGAGCTGATTGTCGGTGCCTATGGTCCACGTTATAGATGAGTTAGTATTCTGTCTTTTCATCGCAAACCGGACACAACGTTGAGTGAGGCACCATCCGTCTGTAGACCTGATTGGTATTTATACACCTGTCTCCTTTGATAGGTGTTTTTTTTGTCTGTAGAAAAGTGAGAATAGACTTCAGGAAGTTTGCCATTAGATCAAGTGGTGAATGTACCTCGGTTAACGACTCAATTGCATCCATACAACATTCATCGTTAACTGAGGTGTTGTTACGCGCTTTTATGCTTCAATGTCGCTATCACGTTTCAAGGTCAGCATAAAACCCTTATTACGGATTTGCGTGGCTTCTTCACGCTTTTGCAATTTGTCCAGTGCATCGGCAAGCCATGCGTAATCATGGGCATCTGGTCGCTGTGCAAGCGCTGCTTTAAATGCCGATTCAGCATTCGCCCATTTACCATGGCGCAAGGCAACCTGTCCCAGTGTACTATTGAGCAATGGAGTTGCACCGTGTTGCTTTAACAGGTGAGAGAGGGTCTTTTGTATGGTTTCAGAATCATTTACCTTGAGATGGGGGATTAATAGCAGCAAACGTTCATCATATTGCTGTTTTAATCCGTCCAAAATAATTTGTTGGGCAGTCTCGTGATCATTGCATTCAATCAAATGCTCAGCCATGGCGACTTGCAACACAATGTCATTGCGAATTTTGCGGCTTTGATCTTTCCACCATATTTTCAGCCCCGTACTGCCTTTCTCTGCCATAACCTGATTCATTAATCCGATATAGGCTTGTTGACGCAATTTAAAGATCTCTTCTTCATTGTGCAGATTAACTTTCAGCATAGAAGGCAAGATATCAATCAGGGATTGATAAGCGCCTGAAAGAGAGTAAGCCTGTTCCGCCAAGCGCAATACTTCGGGGTGACGAGGGGCATGATCCAACAGTTTGTCCACGCCAACGCGTGCGGCATGAATTTCACCTTGTGCCAGTTGGACGCGGACACGGGTAATATCGACAGGGAGCAGGTCTTTATCAGCAACTTCTGCCGCTTGTTCAATATATTGGTTAGTGTGGAAATAATCACCACGTCGTTGAGCCGCCTCTGCCGCCAGCAGATAATTCACGACAGGAAGTTCTGCATGGTCAGCGTTGCGCGCCATCAGTCGCTCAACTTGTTTGAAGTCTCCTTCGGCGAATTTCAGCAGTGCCTGTTTAGTTTGTGAACGAGCACGATTACGTTTATATCCGCCAAAGAGCCAGCTATGGGTAGATGTGCTGGTACGTTTTAAGCGACGATAACACCAGCCGATAAAAATCAGCAGGAATTGGAGCAGAAGGAAGATAATCACCAGACCGGTGATACTGGTGGTGATATTGGACTTATCCGTTTGAATCAAAACATATCCTTGATGACCTGACATCAAGGGGCCAACTACGATCCCCACAATAAGGATAATGAACAGCAAGAATATTTTCAGCATGTTCAGTTCTCCTCAACGGGGGTTTTTGCCTGATCGGTGGTTTCTGTTGTTGTCGACCTTGGTTGTGTTTCAGGCTGAGGATCCGTTTGGGATGGCTTGGAATGCGGTAAGTTATAGATACGCTGACGAACCAGCTCTGCCAATATTGGTTGGCTGCTCAGTTGTTCAGGAACATCAATGGATAATGGTCTCTTTTGCAGTGAAACAACATTTTTTAAAAAGTTTTCTGCCTCAGGGTAAGAAGTATCAAAATAAGATTTCACCCAAGATTGAACATTTTCCAATGCATCCTGATAAATTTTAACTTGATGGCGAGGAACCGCCTGTGCAGCAATCAGTAACTTGGCGCGAATGTTCTCGCGCAGGTAGACACCTTGGTTAGGTGCCAGCAGTGGCTCTTTGCTGTTATCACGTGGGGTAATGGTAACGAAGTTATCCATAAAGCTGTGCCAACTATTGCTCAGGTTCTGACGCCAATCAGAGAGGGAAGCCGTGATCTCATGATCGTTTGCTTTCTCTGATGTGGTTTGTTCCACTTTATTGGCAAGATGTAAGTGATCGACTTGGTTTGATAGCTGATTTAGCATCAGGATTATACCGTCTAAGTCAATCTGCTTGATTTTGGTCAGGGAATCGATATCCGCCATGATAGCTTTACGGGCATAGAGCAGGCTGGGATCATCCATTTCAGCCAGGTTCTGGTCGGCATCTTTCAGTAAGGCGATGGCAGTGGTGATATCCTGTTCGCTCCACACTTTTCGACCCGCCATCTTAACAAAAGAGCTTGCCTGCGCCAGCCGCCAGTTTTCGATATCCGTATTTGAAAATGCCGAAACACGGTTTTGAAGCTCAGCAATGCGACCATCCAGCCGCTGGTTTTGTGAGTTGGCTTGTTGTACGGAATCCTCCAGCTCTTGGAGTTTGGCGCCAAAGTTTTGCTTATCGGCAGACTGCTGTTGTGTCAGAGAGGCAATTTCTTGTTGAAGAACGAGATTTTCGGCTTTTAATGCCGCATTCTGTTGTTGACCATGATAATAAATATAAAGACCACCAACACCTATCGCCAAAGAAATGGCAATTGAGAGCGTATTACCCACCCATCCATAACTCTTGGATTTATGGGGAGCCGTTGCAGGCTGCTGAGGACGTTTTGTCTCAACCGCATCGGTAGATTGTTTTTGTTCCGTCATAGTGGACATCCCATATTAATTTATTCCAGCGCCTGGATTAAGGCGTCATTATCGGCACTCTTGGCTACTTTTATTGTTTGCCAGCCCAAGGTTTGGGCGATATCAGCAAGACGTTTACTGACCACAATCAGCGTGCAATTCAGTAACCATGCTTTTCCATCGCTATCAGTTACTAAGTTATATAACAGTTGCAGCATTTCGCCACTTGTAACAACGAGGGTTTTTATACCACATTGCTGCCATTGACGACTGAAATTGGCTCTATCATATTTGACTGGCTGGCGTGAATAACATTCACAGTAATCTACTTCACCTCCACGCCGCCTTAATGTGGAGGCCATCACTTCACGGCCGCCATTGCCTCGTAGCAATAAAATCTTTTTATTGCTCATTGTCTGTAAGGTGGGGAGTTGCAGTAGATCTTCACTGGTTTCACCCTGTTTAGAGTAGGTGATTTCCAATCCAGTTAATTGATGAAACATCAGGGAAGTTGATTTGCCGATCCCATAATAGGATAACTGTTCAGGCCATGACTGGCCTGCTTGAATAAGCTGTTCATTGGCATAATGAACGGCATTTTTTGATAATAGAAAAACCAGATCTCCCGCAGATAACCATTGCAATTTTTGTGACAGGAATGGCAAATCTGCCCCCGACCGGATTTCGATGAGCGGGGCGCTGAAGGCTGATTTTCCAATAGACCGCAGTCGCTTGACCAATTCCTCTCCTGCGGGGACAGGGCGGGTGATCAGAATGCTCATTCCGGTAGGTTCCTCTGGTATACGCTCGACAGGATCTGGCGTGCGCCTTTCTCCAATAACTCTTCCGCCAGCATGATACCCGCTTGACGGGCTTCTTCTGGTGATATCCTTCTTTCACCGCGTACGATCACTGTGCCATCAGGAGAACCCACTAGCGCGCGTAGCCAAATGTTCTCTCCCTGCCAGATGGCATAACTGCCAATGGGTACCTGGCAGCCTCCTTCAAGGCGGGTGTTCATTGCTCTTTCAGCAAGAACACAAACTTCTGTTTTTGCGTGGTTTAAGGGTGACAGCAGTTCACGGGTTTGCTGATCATCGAGCCGACACTCAATTCCTACCGCCCCTTGGCCGACGGCTGGTAGCAATAATTCAGGTTCTAATGGCATACGAATGCGTTCTTCCAGCCCCAACCGTTTCAACCCCGCTGTTGCAAGAATAATGGCATCATAATCGCCGTTATCGAGTTTATTCAGACGAGTACCGACATTACCGCGTAAGTCACGAACAGCCAGATCAGGACGTAGCTGACGAATTTGGCACTGGCGGCGTAAACTGGATGTACCCACAACACTGCCAGCGGGTAGCTCATCAAGCGAGGCGTATTTTACTGAAACAAAAGCATCCCGTGGATCATCCCGTTCGCAGATTGTGACCAATCCCAAACCATCAGGAAATTCGACAGGGACATCTTTCATGGAGTGGACGGCAATATCAGCCCGTTTCTCAAGCAGAGCCAGCTCTAATTCCTTCACAAACAACCCCTTGCCTCCCACCTTTGCCAATGGGGTATCGAGGATAATATCGCCGCGTGTCACCATTGGAACCAGCTCTACTTGCAGTTCTGGATGAAAGTATTTCAGTTGCTGTTGAACATATTGCGCTTGCCACATAGCTAATGGGCTTTGGCGGGTAGCGATGCGAATGGTTTTCATTGTCATGGATAAATATATTAGATAAGTGTATTGGGTGACTGTATTAACTCATGATTTCTGTATTCTTCATCTTTCAATTTAGTTGCTTTATTGACCGCAACATTGACTGCTATGCAATTTGAATCGATGGAAAATAACGGTTTTTAGCCACCAGTTAGTCACCAATTAGTGAGAAAATAGTGCCAGTTTTAACATTTCAATGATTTTTTTTCCAGTAACGAAAAAGCCGGAAAAAATCAAAATAGTCTATAGATGTACAGGTTATGAAATAAAAATAATTTTAAATATTAAAATAATATTTTATTTTAATGAAGAAAATAAACAAACAGATTGATTTAAAAGCAAATTGAAATTTGTACTTAGCTTGATGATAAAAAGCGGTGAAAATATTTAACAATAAGAAAAATATTATTCGCGTAAATATTTATGAAAGAATGATGTATTTACAATGCTTTACAACCGAGACATGAAAAATAATCAATGATAATAGTTATGCTAAAAAAACATATTATTGTGTCTGTTTTGTGATTAACTTAATACTTTACAAAGAGTTAATTATATGTCGGCTATTGCAGGTGAAGAGAAAAGATGGTATTGCGTACTTTACGCTTTGATTGCAAGGTGTTAAATTGATCACGTTTCCGACAATAAGTTTGTAAAAATAATTTTAAATAATCTTGTAATACCAAGTGTTATCGGAAACAGGGGACTACTTTAAGCACTGGAACTGATATCAGGCGAAACTCTTGTATCTCTATATTGAAACGCTGAAGCAGCGACTGGATGCAATTAACCAACTTAGATTAGAGCGCGCCACTAGCTTAATGAGTGACGCTTTCAAGCAAGTTTATAGTTTAATTCCAGTATTATTACATTATCATCATCCAATGATGCCAGGTTATATCAAAAGCGATGTTCCTCATGGTGTTTGCTTTTTTATGCCTGATGAAGCACAACAGTTTTGGATTAATGATCTGGATAGCCAGCTTACGGGTGTCCTGCCAGATGTATCTTCACATGTATCTAATGGTGAATTGCCGATAACGGGAATTTACTCCATGGGCAGTACCTCTTCTATCGGGCAAAGTTGCTCTTCTGATTTGGATATTTGGGTTTGCCATCAATCCTGGTTGGATAGTGACGAAAAAGCTTTATTGGAACAAAAATGTACCTTGATAGAACAGTGGGCGGCTTCACTGGGTACTGAGGTTACTTTTTTTCTGATTGATGAAAACCGTTTTCGGCATAATGCTTCTGGTAGTTTGAACGGTGAAGATTGTGGTTCTACCCAACATATCCTTCTGCTTGATGAATTTTATCGTACAGCGGTTTGTATGGCTGGCAAACGCTTATTATGGGCAATGGTTCCGGTGGAAGAGGAAGTTCATTATGATGAATACGTCCTTTCTCTCTATGCCCAAGGTGTGTTGACGCCAAATGAATGGTTGGATCTGGGCGGCTTGGGTGAATTGTCCGCAGAAGAATATTTTGGTGCGAGTCTCTGGCAGCTTTACAAAAGCGTGGATTCTCCTTATAAGGCCGTATTGAAAAGTCTGCTGTTGGAAGCTTATTCATGGGAATATCCCAATGGAAAACTGCTGGCGATGGAAATGAAGCAATATTTTCATGATGGAGCGATTGTTTCCTTTGGCCTTGATGCCTATAGCATGATGCTGGAGCGTGTAACTCGCTATCTTACTGCCACGAACGATCTTGCGCGCCTTGATTTGGCGCGTCGTTGTTTTTATCTGAAGGTATGCGAGAAATTATTGGCAGGCCAGCATGATAAAGGCTGTACAGGATGGCGTCGTCAGGTTATGTCCCAGTTGGTGCGCGAATGGGATTGGGATGACAATAAACTAGACATGCTGGATAACCGTAATTCATGGAAAATTGAGCAGGTACGTGATGCCCATAATGAATTACTTGACACCATGATGCAGAGTTATCGCAACTTAATACGCTTTGCCCGCCGCAATAATTTAAGTGTGAGTGCCAGCCCGCAAGATATTGGTGTATTGACCCGTAAATTGTATGCGGCTTTTGAAGCATTGCCCGGTAAAGTGACTTTGGTGAATCCCCAGATATCACCGGATCTGTCAGAAAAGGAACTGACCTTCATTTATGTCCCTCCGGGGCGAGTAAACCGCAGTGGCTGGTATCTTTACAACCAAGCCCCCACGATTGAATCGATCATTGGTCATCAACCATTGGAATACAATCGCTATCTGAATAAATTAGTTTCCTGGACCTATTTCAATGGCCTGCTGACGAAAGAAACTCGACTCCATATTCGTCACGGGGGATCTCAGTGTGACAGGCAGAAATTATGTGATTTGGTAGATGACATTGCCGCTCATTTCCCAATCCGTTTACCTGCTCCCACACCCAAAGCACTATACAGTCCTTGTGAAATCCGCCATTTGGCGATCATTGTTAATTTAGAGCAAGATCCAACGGCTGCATTTTCTGAGCAAGTCGTCCATTTTGACTTAAGGAACCTGAATGTTTTGAGTTTTGGCGAGTTGCAGCAATGTTTGGTAGGTAGCATTGATTTGCTTTACCGCAATTCATGGAATGAAGTGAGAACCTTGCATTTCAGTGGCGAACAATCGGTATTGGAAGCATTGAAGACGATATTGGGCAAAATGCATCGAGACGCAGCACCACCATCTGATGTTGAAGTATTCTGTTATAGCAAACATTTGCGTGGATTAATCCGCACACGTATTCAGCAATTAGTTTCGGAGTGTATCGAGTTACGTCTGTCCAGCAACCGACAAGATCCAAACCGTTTCAAGGCGTTACGGATTTCAGGGCAAACATGGGGATTATTCTTTGAACGGTTAAACGTTTCGGTACAAAAGTTGGAAAATGCAGTGGAATTCTATGGTGCAATTTCCAATACGAAATTGCATGGCCTGCCAGTCAAAATTGAGACTAAAGAAAAACACTTACCGCCTGTCATAGATGGTTTTGCCTGCGAAGGAATTATCCAGTTTTTTTTCGAAGATATTGAAAACGAACAAGGGTTCAATATTTATATTCTTGATGAATCAAATCGGGTGGAAATTTATTCCCATTGTGAAGGTAGTAAAGAAGAGTTGGTGCGAGATATCAGCCGATTTTATTCATCATCGCATGATCGTTTTACTTATGGTTCTAGTTTTATCAATTTCAACTTGCCGCAATTCTATCAAATCGTTAAGAAAGGTGAGCGTATCCATGTCACGCCATTTATAGCGGGAGTGTACCCAGTGGATGATATAGAAGCGAATGATACAAGGCTCTATGCTGACGAGTGCCTTGATAAAACATGTGGAGCACATGATCCTTATCGTTCGCTGTATCACTATTGATATTGTTAATTACCCTAAGCGCCTGTTTTATCAGGCGCTTTTATTCGATACCTTTCGTTGACTAATTGTTTTTATTGGTTTTTGGTGAAATATAGTCACGAAAATTGGAATAGTTCACCGCTTTGCTCAGTAATCGCTTGTGCCAGCATGGAGATAAAATCATTACCACTGCGGTCACAAATCCACTGACTATCCCGATAATCGAAATGGTAACCGCCATTTTTGGTTGCCAGCCATATCTGATGGAAAGGCTCTTGGCGGTTAATAATGATTTTACTGTCGTTTTCAAAACTTAGCGTCATCACACCGCCGTTTGTTTCATAGTCGATATCCGCATCGCCATCGTAATTATCCAGTTGCTCTTCAAGATGAAACATCAATTGATCAGCTAATTGATGAAATTCGCTATCGTTCATGTTTATTTCCTATTTGCATTTCAGGGCCTAGCTGCGATTATAGAGAGTATTGGCGCATGAATCACAGGCATTAATATCATGAAAAAAAAACTTTGTTGGTCACTGGCTATCATAACATTACTTTCTCTGGCAGGTTGTGGTTTGAAAGGCCCCCTCTATTTTCCTCCTGCGGAAACATCTGCAACACAAGTACCTATACACAAAATGGATAAGGTTCAGCCAGGAAAATTATTTAAAAACAGCTTATTAAAAGACAATATATCGATGAATGCTTAATGATAGTAATTCGGTAATGTGATTTCTCTTGGAGCCGTACATATATGCAGTTCTCCAAAATGCATGGTCTTGGCAATGACTTTATGGTCGTTGATGCAGTGACCCAAAATGTTTATTTTTCTCCAGAGTTAATTTGCCGTCTGGCTAACCGGAATACTGGGGTGGGTTTTGATCAACTTTTGATTGTTGAAGCGCCCTATGATCCTGACTTAGACTTTCACTATCGCATTTTTAATGCTGACGGCAGTGAAGTTTCTCAGTGTGGTAATGGGGCACGTTGCTTTGCCCGTTTTGTCCGTCTTAAGGGATTGACCAATAAACGTGATATCAAAGTCAGCACGCAAGCAGGTCAAATGATATTAAGCATCACAAATGATGACCAAGTTTGTGTCAACATGGGAGAGCCGGATTTTGAGCCACAGCGAATTCCTTTTCGCGCCAATAAGGCTGAGAAAACCTATATTATCCGTGCCATCGAACGTACCGTGCTTTGTGGAGTTGTGTCGATGGGAAACCCCCATTGTGTTATACAGGTTGAGGATGTGGACACTGCCGAAGTGGAAATATTGGGGCCCGTGTTGGAAAGCCATGAACGTTTTCCTGAACGCGCCAATATTGGTTTCATGCAGGTCATCAATCGAGGCCATATCCGCTTGCGTGTCTATGAGCGTGGTGCTGGTGAAACCCAGGCATGTGGCAGTGGCGCGTGTGCCGCAGTCGCCATCGGTATTCAGCAGGATCTGTTGGATAATCAGGTTCGGGTTGATCTTCCGGGTGGGACATTGCAAATTCGCTGGGATGGGCAAGGCACACCACTTTTTATGACTGGGCCAGCAACCCATGTTTATGATGGTACGATTCATTTGTGATTAATTCTGTGTTTGCTAAGTCTCTCTTGAAATATGGGGCATTGGAAAATGAGTAAAAAAGACGATCCATTGCACATCAAAAACAGGCTGGATGATCAGACAGTCGTGGATTATTTATTAAATAATCCCGATTTTTTTATCCGTAATGCCAATATGGTCGATAAGATAAAAGTTCCTCATCCGGTGCGGGAATGTGTCTCTTTGATGGAATGGCATATGAGCCGTCAGAGGAAACGTATCTGTTATTTGGAAGACGATCTGAACCATTTGATAGAGCAGGCGAAACAGAATGAAGTGCTGTTTAGCAGCTTATTGCAATTACTGTCAGATCTCTCAGGTGCCAAAAGCTTACAGGACTTTCTTTCCTGCTTAAGTTCATGGTCAAAAACATTGGGCTTGAGTAACAGTTATATTCGGTTATTCAGTGATAAATGGCATCTTGGCGCACCATTGAATATGCCAGAACTGGCTATCTCTCGCCAGGTCTTTGAATCTGTCCGCATTAAGCGATTCGGGGAAAAAAATCATTATCTTGGCCAATTGTACGGCCCGGAGATTTTATTGTTGATGCCACAGGCACTCCATGTTGGCTCAGTGGCGATTTCCCTTTTAGGTGCACGAGGGGATTTGGGCATGGTCATTTTCAGTAGCCATGATAAACAGCATTATCACGAAGGCATGGGAACTGACATTCTCGACCATTTGGCGAAGCTGTTGCCGGGGTTGTTGTCCCATTGGGTTGAACGCGCATGACTCAGCCGATAGATTTACTGTTAGCGCCCGTAGAAGATTTTTTGCGCTATTTGCGGGTTGAGCGACATTTAAGCCCCATCACGATCACTAACTATCGACGCCATTTGGCCGTTTTGGCGGAAATGTCGCTGGAGATGGGGATACGTGAGTGGCAGGAGTTAGAGCCGGCTAAAGTCAGAACGTTTGCCGCCCGCAGTCGTCGGGCAGGATTGCAGTCTGCCAGCATTGCATTGCGTTTTTCTTCTTTGCGTAGTTTTCTTGATTGGATGGTAATGCAAAATAAACTGGCAGCCAATCCCGCTAAAACAGTCAGTACCCCCCGTAAAAAACGCCATTTACCTAAAAACATGGATGTGGATGAAGTTAATCAACTGCTCAATATTAATTTGAACGATCCACTGTCAGTGCGTGACAGAACTATGCTGGAAGTGATGTACGGAGCGGGGTTGCGTTTGTCTGAACTGGTAAGACTGGATTGTCGCCATTTAGATTTAGAAAGTGGGGAAGTTTGGGTACAAGGGAAGGGTAGCAAAGAACGTAAAGTACCGTTCGGCCGTATGGCGCAGGAATGGCTCCAGCATTGGTTGGAAATGCGGGAGTTACTTGAGCCGGAAGATAATGCGGTTTTTATTTCCACCAAGAGTGGAAAACGTATTTCTGCCCGTAACGTACAGAAACGGTTTGCACAGTGGGGGATTCGGCAAGGTGTCAGCAGCCATGTTAACCCTCATAAATTGCGTCACTCTTTTGCCACTCATATTCTGGAGTCCAGCGGCGATCTGCGAGCAGTGCAGGAATTACTTGGTCACGCGAACCTGTCGACCACCCAGATCTATACCCATTTGGACTTTCAGCATTTGACCAAAGTCTATGATGTGGCTCACCCTAGAGCCAAACGAGGAAAATCATAATGCGTTTTTATCGGCCTATCGCGCCGTTTGCTGCGATGACATTCGATCTGGATGATACACTTTACGATAACCATCCTGTAATCGATAAAACCGAAAAAGAGGTGTTGTGTTTTATCAGGCAGTACGATGCCAAATTCGGTCACTTTGGACATGGAGATCTGCATGTATACCGCCAGGCGGTTCTTGAACGGAAGCCAGATATTTATCATGATATGACTTCATGGCGTCGGCAATCCGCAGAACTCATGTTTACCCACCACGGCTTCAATAATGAAGAGACAATACGTGGTACGGATGAAATTATGTCTTGTTTTATGTACTGGCGTAACCAAATCACTGTTCCAGAATCCACTCATAAGACGTTGTCTATATTGGCGGAAAAAATGCCATTAGTGGCGATTACCAATGGAAACGCTGAACCTGCTGCATGTGGACTTGCCCCTTATTTTGACTTTGTCTTGAAAGCGGGCATTGATGGGCGTTCCAAACCTTATCCTGATATGTATCAGCTAGCGGCAGAGCGGCTCAACTTACCGATAAATCAGATCCTGCATGTAGGAGATAATCTGAATACCGATGTAGAAGGGGCACTTTGTAGTGGTATGCAAGCCTGTTGGATCAACATCGAAAATAAGAACTTGATGCAGGAATCTGAGGGGCGTCTGGTGCCACATATTGAGATTTCTGATTTGGCTTCTCTGATAGCACTGATATAATTTCAGGTTGAAATCTATATAAAAATCCTAACAACTGACGGTAATTATGGACGTTTCTTATCTGCTCGAAAGCCTCAATGATAAACAACGTGAAGCGGTCGCAGCTCCCCGTAGTAATATGTTGGTACTGGCTGGTGCTGGCAGTGGTAAAACGCGCGTGCTGGTTCATCGGATTGCCTGGTTACTGTCAGTTGAAAATGCCTCGCCGTTTTCCATCATGGCAGTCACGTTTACGAATAAAGCGGCTGCTGAGATGCGGCACCGAATTGAAAACCTGATTGGCACCAGTCAGGGCGGAATGTGGATTGGTACATTCCATAGCCTTGCTCACCGCTTGTTGCGTGCCCATCACCTTGATGCAAATTTACCGCAGGATTTCCAGATCCTTGATAGCGAAGATCAGCACCGCCTCATCAAACGCATCATCAAGGCGATGAATCTGGATGACAAAAAGTGGCCAGCGCGTCAGGGGATGTGGTATATCAATGGCAAAAAAGATGAAGGCTTGCGTCCGCAGCACATTGAAAGTTATGGCAATCCGGTAGAGGTAACCTGGCTGAAAATTTATCAGGCTTATCAGGAAGCGTGTGACCGCGCAGGGCTGGTGGATTTCGCCGAATTGTTGCTACGCGCCCATGAACTTTGGCTGAACAAGCCACAGATCCTGCAACATTATCGTGAACGTTTCACGAGTATTCTGGTGGATGAATTTCAGGATACTAACAGTATTCAATACGCCTGGATCCGCCTTCTGGCTGGCGATAGCGGCAAGGTCATGATTGTCGGGGATGATGACCAGTCCATTTATGGCTGGCGTGGTGCGCAGGTAGAAAATATCCAGCGTTTCCTTAACGATTTTCCGGGCGCGGAAACGATCCGCCTGGAACAGAATTACCGTTCGACCAGCAATATCCTTAAAGCTGCCAATACCCTGATTGCCCATAACAGTGATCGTTTGGGTAAGAATTTGTGGACAGAAGGCAGCGAGGGAGAGCTAATTTCACTTTATTGCGCCTTTAATGAATTGGATGAGTCCCGTTATGTTGTCGGCCGTATCAAGCATTGGTTGGATAATGGCGGTGCACTGAAAGAGTGTGCGATCCTGTATCGAAGCAATGCCCAATCCCGCGTTTTAGAAGAAGCCTTGTTACAGGTTTCCATGCCTTACCGTATTTATGGTGGCCAGCGTTTCTTCGAACGTCAGGAAATCAAAGATGCCTTGTCCTACTTGCGTTTGGTGGCAAACCGTCACGATGATGCCGCTTTTGAGCGCGTGGTCAATACGCCAACCCGTGGTATTGGTGACAGGACGCTTGATGTTGTGCGTCAGGCGGCGCGAGATCAGCAAAAAACCTTGTGGGAAAGTAGCCTGATATTGATACAGGAAAAAGTGCTGACTGGCCGTGCGGCATCTGCGTTGCAACGCTTTATCGAATTAATTGAAGCGTTGGAAACAGAAACACAGGAAATGCCATTGCATGTGCAGACCGATCGCATTATCCGTGACTCTGGCCTATGGGCGATGTATCAACAGGAAAAAGGCGAAAAGGCGCAGGCACGTATCGAAAACCTGGAAGAATTGGTCACGGCAACCCGCCAATTCAGCTATCAGGACGAAGATGAAAACTTGCTGCCATTGCAAGCCTTCCTTTCCCACGCCGCGCTTGAATCGGGAGAAAGTCAGGCGGATGCCTATCAGGATGCAGTGCAACTGATGACCTTGCACTCAGCGAAAGGATTGGAGTTCCCACAAGTTTTCATTGTGGGTATGGAAGAGGGCATGTTTCCGAGTCAGATGTCCATTGACGAAGGCGATCGGCTGGAGGAAGAGCGGCGCTTGGCCTATGTAGGCGTTACCAGGGCGATGGAAAAACTGACGCTGACTTATGCGGAAAGCCGTCGTTTATATGGCAAGGAAGTGTATCACCGCCCGTCTCGTTTTATTGGTGAATTACCGACAGAATGCGTGGCAGAAGTTCGCTTGCGGGCAACGGTATCCCGTCCGGTCAGCCACAAACGGTTGGGCACGCCTATCAGTGCTAATGATAGTGGTTATGCTCTTGGACAGCGTGTGCGCCATCCTAAATTTGGTGAAGGGACGATTATCAATATAGAAGGCAGTGGAGAGCATTGCCGCTTGCAAATCGCGTTTCAGGGTGAAGGTATTAAGTGGCTGGTGGCTGCTTATGCCAGACTCGAAACAGGCCAATAATCCGGTTGAATGTTGACAGGCTTTTTCTACTAAGCGTAACATTCGCGCCTTACGATAAACGTAGGGAGTATAAGGAGACTTATGGTACATGCTGAACGCATTTAAATTAGAGAATAATCGCCTGCTCCGTCTTGAATTTGAAGAAGGTGATAAGTTATCTGACTCCATGTGGGTAGATTTAGTGGGACTGGGGGACGATGATCGCCTCAGAGTCCAGAATGAGCTGGGACAAGTCTTGGCGACCCGCACCGAGTTGGATGACATTGAGGCATCAGCCCGTTTTTTTGAAGATGAAGATGGTATGCACGTCCATTCATTCTTCTACTTTGAAGATGCCGAAGACCATGCTGGCAACTCGACAGTCGCATTTACTATTCGTGACGGTCGTCTCTACACATTGCGAGAGCGTGAACTCCCTGCATTTCGATTATACCGAATGCGTGCCCGTAACCAGACTATGGTTGACGGAAATGCCTATGAATTGTTGATGGACTTGTTCGAAACCAAAATCGAACAATTGGCTGATGTCATTGAAAACATCTATAGCGTGCTGGAATCCCTGAGTCGGGTCATTATGAACGGTAAACAGGGCGATGAATTTGATTCTGCTTTATCTAACCTTGCTGAGCAGGAAGATATTGGCTGGAAAGTCCGCTTGTGCCTGATGGATAGCCAGCGCGCGTTGAACTTCCTTGTGCGCCGTGCTCGCTTGCCTGCTAATCAATTAGAACAGGCTCGTGAGATTCTGCGGGATATTGAATCCTTGCTGCCGCACAATGAATCCTTGTTCCAAAAAGTGAACTTCTTGATGCAAGCTGCGATGGGCTTTATCAACATTGAGCAGAGTCGCATTATCAAGATTTTCTCCGTTGTTTCCGTAGTATTCCTGCCACCGACGCTGGTAGCATCCAGCTACGGTATGAATTTCGAATTTATGCCGGAATTGCATTGGACATTCGGTTACCCTGCGGCCATTGGGTTAATGATAGCAGCGGGTTTGGCGCCTTATCTCTACTTCAAACGCAAAAATTGGCTGTAGTTATATCACCAGTTATCTATCTTCTTATCTGCTAACGAGTTGCTTTGTCGGCTGATTTTACTAAACTGACCCAAATTGTAGAGAATGCCTTGGGTCAGTTTAGGAATGTTGTTGAAAGAATTTTACTACTTCCGTAAACGACGCTGCGTATAGAGCGCATCCAGTATAAACAGAATTAAGGCAGCCCAAATAAAGCCAAAAGTAATCAAACGATCTGGTCCAATTTTCTCACCATAAACTAACGTTGCCAGCAAGAACATCAATGTTGGGCCAAGATACTGGAAGAAGCCCAGCGTAGACAAACGCAGATGCGCAGCGGCTGCGGTGAAAAACAGCAGTGGCACTGTCGTAATAATACCGGCAGCAATCAACATGAGGTTCAAAGAATATGTATTATCCAACATATTACTTGTTGGGCTATGGGTGAAAAACAGCAGGTAAGTTAGGGCGACAGGGAATACCCAGGTTGTCTCAATCAACATACCTGTCTGTGCATCAATCCCCATTTTTTTGCGGATCAGTCCATAGACGGCAAATGTTGTCGCTAAGTACAAACCAATCATCGGTACAGAACCAAACTGCCATAGCTGGATCAATACACCAGTAACGGCCAATCCCACAGCAATCCACTGCATACGGCGGAAACGTTCACCAAGAAATATCATACCAAACAGAACATTAACCAGTGGGCTAATAAAATACCCCAGACTCGCTTCCAGTAAATGCCCATTATTGACTGCCCAGATATAGGTAAGCCAGTTACTGGTAATAGTGAAGGCAGTGATGCCTAGCAACAGTAGTATTTTCGGCTGGCGAACAACAGCCCACACCTGGCGCCAGTGGCGAGTCACTGTCAGCATCAGCACCATAAAGAAAACCGACCATATAACACGATGTGACACAATTTCATCGGGTGGCACATATTGTATGGTCTTGAAGTAGATGGGGGCTAATCCCCAAATAAGATAAGCCCCTAAGGCATATAAGATACCTTTGGCAGTCTGTTGGTTACTCATAATATCCTTGAATGTTGAGAGAATGTTCAGAAAATCAGAAGAGCTGGTTAAGGTGATAGCTCATAGCACTATACAATGTGTCATTGGGATGAATGATTTACAAGTAGTTAATGGCATGAATAATAAATTAAATTTTTATACTAAGCTGAATAGCACTTTATGCTAAATTATTATACCCAGGTAACAGGAGTATCTATATTGATAGAATCAGGCGCTTATTTCATCCTAATTTTTTGTACTACTGTGGTAGGTTAAGATGAGTATCTATAAATAGATTATTCACGTATCCTCTCTGAAGGGTTAGCCTTGGAAATTGAATTTCATGATTATACTTGGCAACTTTGTTAAGGTAATTGCTAAACTTGACAATCAAACCATAGTTCAGAAGAGCATAATTACATCAGGAGATCTGCTATCCCAATTTAAAAATCGTATTGTATTGACATCATTTTATTTTAAGATTGTCATTGGCAGAATGATAAACAAGTATAATCTATTATATCTATCTAAAACCTAATAACGTCTTAAATGGTGATTTTAGTATACTTGGACAATTCAGCCCCCTTATTTTTACCGCCTTGTCATTATTTCTTAATTCATTACACAATTGGGCGATGTCTTTGGGTGTCCAATATACATTGTTGGCATAACCAACCCTTTGAATAGTATTTAATAAACTTTCTACTCCACCGACTTTTAATATTTTGGCAACCATTGTTGCACAATTTTTATTAATAGGATTATAACTATGGCTTATACGAAAATTGCCATACATTTTGCCGTTATAGAGTTCACGCTTTTGGTGTTGCATTTTCTCAACATCCAAGCCAATCAGATAATATTCCAGATGGGGAAGCTCTAAAAAATCAGCTTGAATGTTATTAAAGGCTCCGGCAGATGATAAAGTTCCTCGCTGTATATTTGGTTCTGCAAGGAAACTGACATAGTTATCTTCTGCCGGACGTTGTGGATTATGTGAGGATCCAGCGTTCCTTGAACTGTTTGATGATTCTAAATTTCCTGAATAGAAGCCTGGCCAAGGGCATTGCGGCGTTCCACCGATATAAATAGAAGCATGCCCAAAAGGGAAGCTGTGGCAGGGATACCAGATATATACAACAGCATCAACAGCTCTGCCAGAGAGGATCTCCGATTCTGCTTTGGTTCTTGGAATCATAATCTATTCTCATGTTGATCTACTTAATTAATTAGTATCAAAACAGTGTTTGTGAGGTTTTTCTGGTTATTGGTTCTTGATAATGGTTAAGGTAAGTTCAGCATAGTTGCTGTTGGAAATCTGTTTGTTTCCATTGGTTATCATATACCCAGAGTGACAGCTTGTTAATAGTTATAGTGAATTTAGGTATCTGGCTCTAGATTATAAACGAATGGTGAGATTGAAAATAAGTATACCCACGAAAAGGGAATGTGTTTTGCTGGCACATTCCTTCATTTATTTTAAGTTTGTATTTTGGGCATGAGTTGGGTATTAATTTTAGGTCTTAGGGTTTAAAAACATCAACCCACCAAATAAGTCCCCATTGCACTGGCGATATGCATTTGTTTTTCATTATGCAATTCAATTCTGGCGACAGAAACTTTATTGCCGGCGCGGATAAGATTGCAACTGGCAGTAAATACTTCACCACGTCCAGGGCGCAGATAATCCACGCGTAAATCGATAGTGCCTAATGTGGTTAGACTTTTTTGGATCTCTGCGATGGTAATCGTTTCAATGGATGTCAATGCACTGCCTGCACAAACCAGCCCTCCAGCAACATCTAATATGGAAGCGATCGCACCACCGTGCAGAATTTTATGAATCATATTGCCAATCAATTTTTCTTGGTAACAAAATTGCAGTTCTGCGTAGTCTGGTTCGAAGCGGAGCAGTTCGAGTCCTAACAGACGATTGAATGGCATATGATAAACAAAAATTTCACCTATAAATTTGCGAGCTTCTTCTGGAGTTAATATGGTGTCTACTGGCGGAATATTTTCCATGGTGGTTTTCCTGATAACCTGATAATGAAAAGTAAAATCAACGGATGTTAAATGGGTGCATATGGTTAATTACTTGTTAATATTATGCTTTCATTATCGACTTTGCCAGTCTGTGAAGCGCTTCGAGAAACAATTCATGGAGGAAAAAACGGACTACAAAAAATAATCATATAGCGTGTAGAATAAGCGGTAATTTTTTATATACAGGCGCTTGGATCGCAACTGTATTTTTATAGCCTGTTTTTAGGTTTTTTCAGGGATTAAGTTTCTAACGATCGAGGAAAAGCGTGTCTACCGCAGAACTCATCAGCACGGCATCGCTGGCTGAACAAGCATTACGAAAAACATTCGGATACCAGCAATTTCGGCCGGGACAGCAGCAAGTTATTGACGCTGTTCTTGACGGGCGTGACTGTCTGGTGGTTATGCCAACGGGAGGCGGTAAGTCACTGTGCTACCAGATCCCCGCATTGGTTAAAAACGGGCTGACTCTGGTTGTGTCGCCACTTATTTCATTGATGAAAGACCAGGTTGATCAGCTACGTGCGAATGGCGTTGAAGCGGAATGCCTGAACTCAACTCAAAATCGTGAACAGCAATTTGATATCATTCAACGTTGCCGTAAAGGGAGTATTAAGCTGCTCTATATCGCCCCTGAACGGCTGGTAACGGATAACTTTCTTGACCAACTTCACGATTGGCAACCTGTTTTATTGGCTGTCGATGAAGCCCACTGTATTTCTCAATGGGGGCATGATTTTCGCCCAGAATATCGAGCATTAGGGCAACTCCGTCGTCATTTCCCCGATCTTCCGGTGATCGCATTAACCGCTACGGCAGATAAAACGACCCGTCAGGATATCGTACGTTTATTGGAGTTGCGTGAGCCAATTATCCATATCAGCAGCTTTGATCGTCCCAATATTCGCTATACCTTAGTTGAAAAATACAAACCGCTTGATCAGCTTTGGTCATTTGTCCGCGGTCAGCAGGGAAAAAGCGGAATTATCTATTGCAATAGTCGGACTAAAGTGGAAGAGACTGCGGAGCGTTTGCAAAAGCGTGGGTTAAGTGTTGCGCCTTATCATGCAGGGCTGGAAAACAGCCAGCGGGCATGGGTACAAGATGCCTTCCAGCGAGATGATTTACAGATCGTTGTGGCGACGGTTGCGTTTGGTATGGGAATTAACAAACCTAATGTGCGTTTTGTCGTGCACTTTGATATTCCCCGTAATATCGAATCTTATTATCAGGAAACTGGTCGGGCTGGGCGAGATGGTTTACCGGCGGAAGCCGTGCTGTTTTACGATCCCGCGGATATGGTATGGCTGCGTCGCTGTTTAGAAGAAAAACCAGCGGGCGAACAACAGGATATTGAGCGGCATAAACTCAATGCCATGGGCGCATTTGCCCAGGCGCAGACCTGTCGGCGCCTGGTATTGTTGAATTATTTCGGGGAAAGCCGTCAAACAGCGTGTGGCAACTGTGATATTTGCCTTGATCCTCCCAAACGTTACGACGGTCTGGTGGAAGCACAGAAAGCGCTATCCTGTATCTATCGCGTTGGACAACGTTTTGGGATTGGCTATATTGTAGAAGTGCTACGTGGTGCAAATAATCAACGCATCAGAGATTTTGGGCACGACAAACTGCCTGTTTATGGCATTGGTAAAGAGCAGAGCCAGGAACATTGGATGAGTGTCTTGCGTCAGCTTATTCACTTGGGGCTGATTAGCCAAAACATTGCTAACTATTCTGCGCTGCAATTGACTGAGGCTGCGCGGCCTGTATTACGTGGCGAAATGTCTCTACAACTTGCCGTACCGCGTATCCAAAACTTGAAAAGTCGCAATCAGCAAAACAAATCGTACAGCGGCAACTATGATCGCAAATTATTTGCTAAGTTGCGTAAATTGCGTAAATCCATTGCTGATGAAAACAATATTCCACCCTTTGTGGTTTTCAATGATGTCACATTAATTGAAATGGCAGAACAGTGCCCAATAACGCCGGATGAACTTTTGCTGATTAATGGCGTTGGTCAACGGAAATTGGAACGTTTTGGTGAAGCATTTATGACATTAATCCGAGAGCATTTTGAAGAATTCGAGTAACTGAAAATCTTGAATAACTAAAGGACAGTGAATAGAGGATTGGAGAACAGAGGATGACGAATGGCGTCTGAGATATTGAAAGCTAGTTGGTTAAACCGTGAACCTCAGTTCTCAGCCTTTACGAATGGATTATTACTGGATTTTTGGCAAACAAGAGAAGAGCGGCAATTTATAGGAATTGATGATATTCCTATCCATTATGTCTCCTTTTGTTCCCCTCATCATGACAAAACACTCGTTATTTTGCCTGGCCGTAGTGAAAGTTACGTGAAATACCCTGAGGTGGCCTATGATTTTTATCATCAGGGTTACGATATTTTCATTATTGATCATCGTGGACAAGGCCGTTCAGGGCGAATATTGGACGATCGACAAAAAGGCCATGTTGAAGAGTTCGATCATTATGTGGATGACTTAGCTAAATTTATTGAGCTTGAAGTGGCACCTCGTCAATCTCACCGCTGTTATGCTCTGGCTCATTCAATGGGAGGAGCGATTTTGAGCCGTTTTCTGGTACGTTACCAAGAGTCGACTTTTCGTGCCGTGGCGTTATGTGCACCGATGTTTGGTATCCATTTACCAATGCCCCGCTGGCTGGCGAATTTTCTGGTTAACCAGGCGGAACTCAATATCAAAAGGCGCAATGCTTATGCCCTATCAACGGGGCAATGGCGGCCATTACCTTATTTTATCAACCTATTAACGCACAGTTATGCGCGTTATCAGCGTTATTTGCGTTACTATGCTGATTATCCTGAATTGCGCCTTGGGGGGCCAACTTACCATTGGATGCGTGAAAGTATGCTGATGGGAGATAAACTGATTGAAAATGCTGGCAAAATTAAAACTCCGCTCATCGTATTACAAGCAAGTGAAGATAAGATAGTAAGTAATCGGAAGTTATTGGCTTTTTGTGCATCTCACCAAAATCCCCTGATTATCCAGGGGGCTCATCACGAAATCCTGTTCGAAAAAGATGCATTGCGGGCACAGGCTCTCAATGCAATTTGTGATTTTTTTGACCAGAACTGATTTAGTTTAGGAACCATAACTATGTATCATATTGTTGCTTCAGATTTAGATGGCACTTTGTTATCTCCCAACCATAAATTAACCCCATATACCAAGGAAACGTTGAACTTATTAACGGAACAAGGGATTCATTTTGTTTTTGCAACAGGGCGCCATCATATTGATGTAGGGCAGATCCGTGATGGGTTGGGCATTGATGCTTATATGATTACTTCCAACGGTGCAAGGGTTCACAATACCCAAGATGAATTGGTATTTAGCCATAACTTAGATCCTGAAATTGCCCATGATTTGTGTTTATTGGAGTTTGATAATCCCGATATCCTGACCAATTACTTCAATAACGATGATTGGCTAATGAATAGAGAATCTCCTGAACAGGAAGCGTTTTTTCAGGAGTCAGTCTTCCATTATCAACTTTTTCAGCGCGATAATTTTCCTACAGATGGCGTATGCAAGGTTTACTACACCAGTGAAGATCATGATTATTTGGTGGATTTAGAAGAGAGGATTAAAGCGCGTTGGGGGGAAAGGGTTAATGTCAGTTTTTCATTGAGAAATTGTTTGGAAGTGATGGCTGGAGGTGTTTCGAAAGGTCATGCATTAGAGCAGGTTTGTCAATTGATCGGATATCAATTAAACGACAGCATTGCTTTTGGTGATGGGATGAACGATCGGGAAATGTTAAGTGTGGCAGGTAAAGGTTGCATAATGCAGGGAGCGCACCAGCGCTTAAAAGACATTTTACCTGATATGGAAATCATTGGCTCTAATGCGGATGATGCCGTTTCCTGTTATTTACGGAAAATATATCAGGTTTGAAGCTGATGACTTAACGAAGTTAATTGTTTGAAAACAGCATCCGATGTGATGCTGTTTTCTTATATTGATAAGTCATTTTTCCAATAAAATAACCAATAATGCTGGTGGAAACTTGGGTCGTCTATTAAATATTGAAAACATGGAATGGAGCAGCTCAGGAGTGTGAGTTTGAATTACAAATTGGTGAATCTTGTGGATGTAAGCGTAGCTTATGATAAAATAATAGGGCTTATTTTTCTGATAGATTTATGCGTAACTTTGGTATGAGTTAAAGATATTTATGTTTTTCCTGTTTCTAATTTTACATTTGTAAATGTTTTTTAATTCACTATCTAATAATGGCATAAATAAGGGAATGTTTATCAATTAATAATGAACTATGGACATTAAAAGATAATTAAGAATAGAGTTTATCATCTTTTACAGTTTGCCTGTTTTTCTTCTATGTAATTTAATTTCAATAAAGTGATGTGGCTCTTATAGTATTGGGTTCAGCAATTAATGATACTACTGGTTTTGCATTGTTGTTGATTTATATCATTGTTACTTTTATTCCAAGTCTTGCTGTAACAATACGCCTACTGCACAATATTAACATAAAATACCACTTATTCCTTTAGTGGTATTTTTAATAATCTCTCTATTAAATAATTTACACAATTAATTATATGAAATTAAATTAATTCTTATTTTGTGATTTTTTTCATTTAAATAACATTTCCTTTGTTTAAAGTGATAATTTTTAATATAGTCTCTTGGAGTATTAATATAAGGAATATTATTCATGAGTAAATTACGCCTCGCTTACTACAACTTATCTCCAGAGTTACTGCAAGGTTTTCGTGCTGTAAAAGAAGGTTTGGAAAATAGTCCGTTAGGTTTGCAATTGGTTGAATTGATCTATTTGCGAGTATCTCAAATCAATGGTTGTTCTTTCTGCTTAAATAAACACTCTCAAGTTTTACGTGAAAATCAAGAATCAGAACGTCGGTTAGCTGAATTAGCCGGATGGCGAGTGAGTAGTCAGTTTACTCCCCGTGAAAAAGCGGCATTGGAATGGACTGAGGCGCTGACTCACATTGTAACGACACACGCAGATGACTATGCTTATTTACCCTTGAAAGATCACTTCACAGATCAGGAAATTTCTGATCTGACTTTTGCGATTGCGCTTATGAATGGAATGAATCGATTGGCAATCGGTATGCGTCATTAATGTTATTTGATTTCATTGTGGGTTTTTGAGCTAATTAAAGGAAAATGTCTGTTTTGGAAGTTGGGACTATTGTCCCTCCTTTCAAAAGCTATAGATATTAGAATGGTCATGCTCCCAATGATTAGATCTGTTATAAAATATAGTATTCACGTTCAATGAACGTACCTACCACTTTGTCATGCATCTCTTCGGATTTGGAATAACCTATTGTTTTTCTATTCAGCCTCTTTATCCGGATACGAAGCGTAAGATTTGTTCTCTCGATACGTTGGGTAAATTTCTTTCCCGTGAGGTGTTTTTCCTGAGGTAGAGGCAATCGTAAACGGCATAATCATCTGTACAGTAAAACCGGATAGTAAAAGGAGACAAGAGTGCCAGTAGCTTTTTCAATGTTTTCCTGCTGCGATCCCCAAACACATGTGCCACTACCCGTTTCTTATTCGGCTCCCAGACATACCAGAGCCAGCGTTGATTTTTCTTATTACCGACAAATGACCACTGCTCGTCTATTTCACAGACAAGATGAATCTCACTGCCCGCAAGCGGCAGCGTAGTCACTTGTCTTGGTATGAGTTTTTTAATGTGCGAATGACGGTGTTAATGCCGACTTTCAGAACCCGAGCCGTGTCCCTGACACCTGCGTTATTCATGGCCATATCAATAATTTGCTCTTTCATGCCGGGCTGGCAAGCTTGATAGGTATAATTCAGTTGGAAGGTCTTACGGCAAGCATAGCAGTGATAGCGGGGATGCCCAGTACGCCCTTTTCCATGCCCTTTAACCTCGTTTGTTTTATGACAGTAACGACAAACCACATCCACTTTAGCCATATCTCACCCAGAATAAAAAGCAGGGAGTTTATCACAAGATCTAATCATTGGGAGCATGACCGAATTATGAGGACTACCATTAATGACTAAACGTATGCCGCCCCATCCGGGGCGCTACATCTCTGACGAGATGGCGCATTTAAATATTAGTCTGCGAACTCTTGCGCGGGCGCTGGATGTCTCCCCGTCAACGATTGGGCGTGTAGTGGAAGGTCGCGCAGCGGTCACGCCAGCTATGGCGGTGCGTTTGGCTAACGTGATAGGGCAGTACGCCGGAAATGTGGCTGAGGCTTCAAGAGGCATACAGTTTGGCGCAAGCCAAACAGGAAATAGATTTAACGCGTTTAACGCGATTGTTTACACCTGTACAGCATTCACATCCAGCGTAACGCTGGATAATGCTATTCCACCCGCTTTTAAGTGACAGTAAACAGGCTTGCGCCCAGAAAAAGCAAAGCCGGTGTATCAACACCGGCCTTCTGCGTGCACAAATCCAACCCAAACAGGGTGTTTTTGCTGGATTATGCGAGCAGAATATCAGGAAACAAGCTCTTTGCACCAGTAACAGCCCCTAATTTTTATTTTTTATAACCCTTTCTTTAATAGATTTTATTGAATTGGCTGTATTTTTAATGATATTCATTGCTTTTTCGTACTCTAGTAAGGTAGTAATGAGTTCTTCCTCAAACTCATCCTTCTGATAAGAGTTTGTTTTGTACAGAATTAAAACTTGATAGGCGAAGGTATCGTTGTCGCCGTCAATGTAAAAATAACAGGGTGGTACATCTAAAATTACGGCTGTAGTACTAGATGGTCTCATTTAACATGAAATGGCGATTACACAAAATCCTAAACAAGGTCTATTTTTTCCAGACACAATCACCTATTTTTTCATCATAAGCATATCAATTTTCATCAAACTCAACTTCTTTACCATCTTTATTTTTATACGTGAAGCTTGAGAATCTTGCTCCCTGTGAAATAACTGTATATGTTCCATTAATTTCTCCTTTAATTATTTCATTCCACACTATAGTATAAATAGATGGTCTTGTTTCTATTGATATTTCATCATCTTTAACGAAATTAATCGTTATGGCTGTATCAGACGTTTCATACTTAACATAACCAAGATAGACTTTATCTATTTTTGAATAAAGAGTGACATGTTTTATATTTATTGGTTTTTTATTGTCAGAAGTCAAACATCTAAATTCACTAGGCCATTCAGAAGAAAATGCATTATAAGACAATAGTATAAAAATAAAAAAATAGTTTTTTTATACATTTTAGTTTTCTTTCCTTCCTCTATTTTTGCTTCTTCCATCTTTTCTTTCTCTTCCTTCCATTCTTCTATTTTCTCCTCCTCTCAGGTCTGCGATTCTCTTGTTTATATAATTGGAGACATCACACTTTTTTATTCCATACATTTTTTGTTCTAACAATCCTCGACCATACCAAGGATTATATTTTTGTTTCTCCTGCAATTTCTTTCGTATATCGCAATGCACCACTTTCATGGCATACCTGCACTAAAAAATGTGCTTTTCCTCGACATGTAGTAATATCAAACTTATCAAATCCTTGATTAAGTGCCTTTAAATTGTCTTGAAGTCTTCTTTGCGGAGCATTGGGCAATATCTCTTGCTGTTCAGCTAGAGTAATATCTCTATTGCATGCGCACTTTTTAATCGCCCATATTTTCAACATATACCGCTGATTGAGCTGGTGAGTTGACAGCCCTTGTAACGTCGAACCATGGAAACGATCCATCGTCTGGCGATGAAAGTTTCTCGGTCTCGTTATGCACCGACTTATCATTTATGCAGAGCAATAGCCCCTGCCACGTTCACAATCACCATTCATCCTGTACGTCTGGTTTTCAACTCACTGTCTGGTCACTACAGTTCCCCCGGCCTGCGTGGGGGATTACGGCCTGTGAAGTTAGTTGTCGCACTGCGGATCTCTTGTCCAAAAATATCAACCCGTGCCTGGAATGGTGGGAATGGCAAGGTGATATTATGTTTGCGGAATTCCTGCAAAATATGTTGATGCACTTCATGACGGGCAGGCATACGGTGCCCCATCTCTGCGGCATAGGCACGTAGTTCATAAATCTGAATGCCTTGTTGCAAATCCACTAAATACACTTCCGGCGTCGGGTTATCGAGAATAAAGGGGGAACTTTTGGCGGCAGACAGTAATATGTCGGTGGCGTTTGCGGAATCAACATCAGCCGGAACAGGGATGGTCAGGACGATACGAGTGATCGTGTCAGACAGTGACCAGTTGATGAATTGCTCTGTAATAAAGGCCTTGTTGGGAACAATAATTTCTTTTTTGTCCCAGTCAGACAGCGTTGTTGCCCGTGTATTGATCTTCGTAATACTGCCTGTCAGACCGCGGATAGTCACGGTATCACCAATGCGGATCGGTTTTTCAAATAAGATGATCAGGCCAGAAATAATATTGGTGAAAATTTCCTGTAAGCCAAAACCAAGTCCCACCCCCATTGCAGCAATTAGCCATTGTATTTTTGACCATTCAATACCCACCAGAGAAAAACCAACCAGGCCACCAATGAGGGTAATGCTGTATTTGGTCAGTGTCGTAATGGCATAACCTGTTCCCGGAGTCAGTACTAAATGCTGTAACAGGGCGAGTTCCAGCAGAGCTGGTAAGTTACGGACAAGTTGTGTAGTAATGACAATCACTAAGATTGCAATTAATACGGAGCCTAAGGTAATTGGCTGAACGCTATCAACACCGTTGATGGTTGTACTCACGTCCCAAAGCCGGATATTTTCAAGGAAAGAAAAGGCTGAATGTAGCTCAGACCACAATAGGATAAGTGAAACCAGTGCTGTCATTGTCAGGATTGAACGCACTAATCCTAACGATTGGGCACTGATGGCATCTAAATCAATGACAGGCTCTTCAACTTCGATTGCACCTTCTACACTGCTATTAATATTGCCAGAATCTTCCTCACTTTTGGCGCGCTGAGCCAATATTTCTGCGCGGCGTTGTTTTGCCCGCTCAAAAGCTATCTTACGGCGCTGGATTAGCATCCATCGACGCACAATGTGGTAAACAACCAGCAGGAAGAACCAGATAGCGACAGAGGTTTCCAGACGACCTAATAGCGCCTGTGAGGTTTGCAGATAACCCAGAATCGAAGCGAGTGCCGCTAAAATTGGAGCCGAGAGCAGTATCCACCATAGAACAGAACTAACAATATTCTCACCTGAACCATGTTTGTCCATATAGAGTGGAATACCAGCACGCTTTAAGCTGCTGGTTACCAAACTCAGCGAGATACAGAGCATGATGAAGCACAGCCTGCCGAGGGTCGCAATAAAATCCTGGTCTTTGTAATGATTAAAAGTGATCAATGCCATCATGAGAGGCACGATCAGGAAAATGGAAAGACGATAGAAACGCATCGCTCGCGTGATGCGTTCTTCCGGCCAGCGAAAATGGGCGATGAATAAGCCATTGGGATGGGCAAAGGCCGCGCTGAGCATAAAAACCCACAAAACGGGGGTAGTTTCACGTACACCGTTGCCTATTGCGGTAGCCATTGGATACTGCCATGCGTTTTGCAGCCCATAACCAATGGCTGACCAGAGCATTGGTAACGGTAAGGCTGCGACGACAGACCAAAAAACGGTGCGCATAGTCAGAGAGAAATGATCTTGTGTCACTTTGCCGATGCGATTGCTCGAACGCTCAAGAAAAGCATGATACTGGCGGTGTGAGCTAATGCTAAAAATGACCAATAATAGTGTACCCAGTAAATAGAGCAGAGTATCTTGTTTGGTCAACATGCTGTGAATGGCGGCACCTAACTGAGAGAACGTATCGAGAGATAACAGACGCGTCAGATTTTGCACTACCTGCAATGGATAATTAAGTGATATAGGATTGACATCCGCTACCCAGAACAGATAGCGGTGGGTAGCATCCTGAACTTCTTTCAGGGCATCGTTTAATTTGTTGGTGATTACCTTGAATTGTGTCTGTTCCAGTATCTCATTGTCATAGCCTGATAGCAGGGAATTTAATAGCTCTTTCCTGGTGCGGATAAGTGACTCGTAGATCTTCTTTTGCTCTGGTGTCAGAGTGTGATATGAGGGCAAGGTCTGCTCAAGAGGCCGTTGCAGGAGTTCTTGCATTTCCTCATATTTCAATCTTTCGACCCGCAATTCGACGATATCCCTGTCAATTTGCTGGGATTTTGACATATCGGGAATATGGGTGACTCTCGCCCTCAAGGTTTCGCCAAGTGCAGTGGAATCGTTTAGCCATTGTGCTTGTTCACGGATAGTATTGAGTGTTTGGAGAACAAAAAGAATTTCACTATTGGCCTTACGCTGTTTTGAACCAATGGCTTCCATTCTCTGGGATTGCTGATTGATCATGTGCGACAATTGGCGATTTTTCTGGAGCTCATCCTGCAAAAACTTAGGCAGTTTTTCCCCACTTTGCTCTGCCAGCATTTCTGTATATTCCAGCGCGGATTCCGTTTTCTGCTGGCGTTGGGTATTTAACTGGCTGCGTAACTGCTGGAGTTTAAGGTCCAGTCGTTGATAGCGTTTTTTGTATAATTCGGCGCGTACGCGCGCAATCTCCTGACGATTATTAACAGAAAGTTGAGCCATCTCCAGCTCATCAGTCATAGCTTTACGGGCATTGACTTCTGCTTGCGCCAGCGCCAATTGCGCTTTAGCCAGCGGCGTGGAAGGTGAGTCCAGAGACCGGAGTCGAGAAATCGCCTCATCCAGTAAGTGCTTTGCTTCAGCCTGTTGTTGAGGCAATTGACTCATCGAGTCACTGATTTCTCGAAGTTTATCCTGTTCGAGTTGTAATTGGCGGCCTTGTTCTTGTAATTCGTTAGTTGCCTGAATAATTTGCTGTTCTAAATTGCTGATAGTCTGATTGGCAGGAATGGGCGTGACAGCATTGTCTTCAGTGAGGATTTTCTGGCGTAGTTCTTTGATGATTTTAGTAAATTCATCAATGGCTTGTCGATATTTCTGAGTACGCTCGTTGGCGGACTTTACATCGTTAATCCAATTTATTGCCCCTTGAAGTGCATGTGCGATTTCAGAATCTTGTGAACTTTTATTGCCGCCAACCTGCTTTAACTCTTGTCTCAGTTGGGTTTCATCCAACTGAAGTACGGAAGCAAAAGCTGAGCTCGCAATTAAGAGGCTGAGAAGTAAACTGATAATCAGGCGCACAATCACAATAAGGGGCTCCTTGGTTATGAATTAGCTGATGATATCTTTAATTCGTTGATTCATCGTTATTTACTGCGAGTTCTTCTGATGTGGCAGCCTGCGCCATTATGGTTCCCATACGGGTTTGTGAACCACTGTATAAGGTATTGGCAAAATTAATCTGATTGGCAGCAAACAGGTTGATCACGGTTGAACCCAGCTTGAAGCGTCCCATTTCCTCTCCTTTTTTGAGGGAGATGACGCCTTCTTGACCTTCTGTAGGGTAAGTCCAGCGTTTGATGATGCCTTCACGCGGAGGGGTGACACAGCCACTCCAAACAGTTTCAATACTGCCAACAATCGTTGCCCCAACCAGAATTTGCACCATGGGGCCGAACTCTGTCTCAAATAAACAGATGACGCGTTCATTACGCGCAAATAAGTTTGGTACATTGGCTGCCGTCAATGGGTTTACTGAGAACAGATCACCAGGGACGTAGATCATCTCCTTGAGCACGCCATCGCATGGCATATGGACACGGTGGTAATCCTTTGGCGATAAGTAAGTCGTGATAAATTGACCATGACGGAACTGTTCGGCCAGTTGATACTGCCCTGCCAGTAGGGCTTCTATCGTGTAATAGTGTCCTTTGGCCTGAATAATCTGATCTTCGCGGATCGCCCCTAGCTGGCTTACGGTGCCGTCTGCTGGCAGAGCCAATTGGTCGGCTTCATTGGCAATAGGGCGAATGCCTTCCTTAAGAGGGCGGACAAAAAACTCATTGAATGTTGAATAAGCAGTGAATGAAGGATCTTTTGCCTCATTCATATCCACTTTATAGGCCTTAGCGAAAGCCTTGATTGCAAGCTGTGTCAGCCAGCCAGCCTTTTTATTGGCAAACCAGCCTGCCAGATTAGTAATGCATTGTTTTGGCAGTAAATATTGTAGACTGATTTTAAAATTATCCAGCACGTCAACCTCTTGGATCTGTTCTTGGCAAATTGGACAAAAGTCGGCTATTGTACCTGCCATTATTTTTAATGTCAGTGTATCGTTAATTATTGCCTTATTTTTGAGCGTTTGTGAAATTTCGGCGCGGTTTAACCTGTGTCATGCTTTCCAGAATCCGGTGGTAATTTTCGAAGCGTTCTTGAGCAATGGTGCCTTGTTTCAACGCTTCCTGTAAGGCACACCCAGGATCATCTTGATGTTTGCAATCACGGAACTTGCATCCTCCCAGATATTCGCGGAATTCGACAAAACCTTGTGTAACCTGTTCTGGCGTTAGATGCCACAATCCAAATTCACGGACACCTGGAGAGTCGATCACATCTCCTCCTAGTGGGAAATGGTAAAGGCGTGCGGTGGTGGTGGTATGCTGACCAAGACCTGAGTTATCTGAGACATTATTGACCAGAATATCTTCTTGAATGTCAGGCAACAGGGTATTGAGTAAGCTGGATTTCCCAACGCCAGATTGGCCTGCAAAGATACTGATTTTGTTAGCCAGCAAAGCGGTCAGTTCGGGGATACCTTCTCCGGTATAGCTGGAAACTTCCAGAACGCGGTAGCCGATATGGCGATAGATATCCATGACATCGTTAACCCACTCACGGCTTTCGGCATCCAACAGATCGATTTTATTGAGTACGATCAGAGGCTCGATATTGAGTGTTTCACATGCGACTAAATAGCGATCAATAATATTCAGTGAGAGTTCAGGCAAAATGGCGGAAACTATCACGATTTGGTTGATATTTGAGGCGATGGGTTTGATGCCATCATAATAGTCAGGACGAGTAAGAACGGACGTGCGTTCATGAACCGCTTCTACGATACCATTCACTTTGACATCAGACTGGCGTTGTAGCGCGGGGCGCCATACAACGCGATCACCAGTGACCAATGAGGGGATTGTCCTACGGATATTGCAACGCTGTATAGACGCATCTGCGGCTTCAATATCGGCATGTTGCCCGAATCGGCTGATCACCAGCCCTTCTTGTGGCTCACCAAACTGGCTGTCATCCATTTCTGGTTTTTGAGCATCGGCCTTATTCAGCTTACGCTGATGATTGGCGTGCACACGGCGTTGTTGCCCTTTGGAGAGTTTACTTTTAGCCACCGAACCTCACTTATTTTTCGTTTATCTTTCATTTATCTTGCTGGTCATCGCTGTGAGTAATCAAAAACGTTATGATACCTCACGGATACAGACTACCTCTTTTGAAGGAAACTAGGATATATCATGTCAAAAAGTGAGAACAATCTTATCTGGATAGATTTAGAGATGACTGGGTTAAATCCCGAGCAGGATCGCATAATTGAAATTGCGACTATTGTCACCGATTCGGAATTGAATATCCTTGCAGAAGGGCCTGTGATTGCGGTTCACCAGTCGGAAGAGCAATTGGCATTGATGGATGATTGGAATGTACGGACGCACACTGCCAGTGGATTGGTAGAACGTGTAAAGAAGAGTCAGTTTGATGATGCGCAAGCTGAAAAAGCAACCATTGCTTTTCTAGAACAATGGGTGCCGGCAGGAAAATCACCCATTTGTGGCAATAGCGTGGGGCAGGATCGCCGTTTCCTGTTTCGCTATATGCCAGAGTTGGAAAAGTATTTTCACTACCGTTATTTGGATGTCAGTACGCTTAAAGAATTGGCTCGTCGTTGGAAGCCTGAGATGTTGTCGGGGTTCAGTAAGAAAAATACCCATCAGGCATTGGATGATATTCGGGAATCTATTGCTGAATTGGTGTATTACCGTGAGCACTTTATTCAGAAGTAACACATTATTCAGAAGTAACACATTATTCAAAAATAAAGAGCGGTATTGGGTACAAGTTTGTACGTAAATCAATCTCCGTGTTGATGGTTAAGCGGAACCTTTGCTGCTTTAATCATCAAACGGAGAAAAAATACAATTTTTTCGGTTGTGGGACTTGTCAGCGGAATAATTTCTCGTATAATGCGCTCCCCGTACCGATGAAGAATTTCAACAGTACGGCATACCAGAATACATGCGGGAATAGCTCAGTTGGTAGAGCACGACCTTGCCAAGGTCGGGGTCGCGAGTTCGAGTCTCGTTTCCCGCTCCAAATTAGAATTTATTCGGGTATATCAAGTCAGGCTTAATACAAGCCATAAAAAATGCGGGAATAGCTCAGTTGGTAGAGCACAACCTTGCCAAGGTTGGGGTCGCGAGTTCGAGTCTCGTTTCCCGCTCCAAATTCAGGACTGTAGATGTGATAGAAGTCTGCAAGTCATAGAAAAAAGGGTCTTATGGCCCTTTTTTCATTATAAAATAATAGATTACCAACTTATTTTTGTAACGATTTCAACAACTCTTCTTTGCTTTCCAACATACGTTTCATCGCTTTTTGCTTCACATGACCAAAACCACGCACTTGATTAGGTAGTTCAGCAAGTTGCAGGCAGGTTGCCAAGTTATTGCGTTCCATTTTTTCGATTAAAAAATCAATTAATCGTTCATACTCAAGCAGCAAATTTCTTTCCTGTTTGCGTTCTTCCTGATAGCCAAAAATATCGAAAACAGTACCACGCAGTGACTTACAGGCGGCAAGAAAGCGGAATACGGGAATGATCCATGAACCATATTCCCTTTTTCCGCGTTGGCCTGTACGGGGATCTTTGCGATTGAAGAGGGGAAGGCTAAGGTGAAAACGAATGGTTTCTGTATTATCAAATTGCGAGCGGAGCTTATCGAAAAAACCAGTTTTGACGTAGAGTCGGGCAACTTCATATTCATCTTTATACGCCATTAATTTGAATAAGTTTTCAGCGATGGATTTAGTCATTTCTTCTGCATCGATCTGCTGAGCCACCATTTGGACTTGGGCAACACGGCTGAGATAACGCATCGCATATCTTTCATTTTGATAATCAACCAGAAATTGATAGCGATGCATAATGAGATCATCCAGGCTTTTTATATTTTCTGGCGGCGTAATATTAAGGTGTTTTTGCAGAATATCGGGTTGGCCTGCCGCGATGCGACCTATACAGAAAGCGCGTCTGGCATTATCTGCTGAGGCTCCCAGTTCTTGCATCGCACTGTTGATGGCAGATAATGTGATTGGGAGCTTGCCGAGCTGCCAGGCATAACCTATTAATATGATATTTGTTTGGTCTCTGTCACCGACGAGATAAGCAGCCATTATTTCTGCATCAATGGAGAGTAATGTCTGTGTGTGTTGCTTCAGAATGTCTAGCATTTTGGGATGATCCAAATCCAGCATAGGGGAGCGGAGCATAGTGCCGATTTGGGTTTCATGGGTGTTCAGTATGCATTTTGTTGATCCCCTTGACATTACTTTCAGTGAGTTTTGCCCTGTTGCAGCCACTAAATCCGCGGCGATAACCAGATTAGCGCGTCCGCGATCAATCCTGACTTGATGCAGTTTATCTTTGTCATGGCATAACCGAACATGGGTTATGGCTTCCCCTCCTTTTTGTGCAAATCCGGTAAAATTGAGCAGACTGACAGAGCAGTTATCTAATTGTGCGGCATTTGCCAGTAGATGTCCTGCGGTGATGATACCTGTACCGCCGATACCGACTAACAGGATTTCATAAGGTGTTTCGGCAGAAGCCAGTGTTGGCTGCGGTAGTTGCTGGATAATTGTATCTAACTCAGCCTGTGAGATGATTTGACTGAGATCGGCGCGTGGGTTGGCATTTTCGACAGTGATGAAGCTGGGGCAGAATCCTTTCAGGCAGGACATATCTGAGTTACAAACGTGTTGGTCTATCTTGCGTTTAGTGCCTAAAGACGTTTTGATTGGCATTACAGCAAGGCAATTTGATTGTATTTGACAGTCACCACATCCCTCACAAACCCATTCATTGATAACAACACGGCGCGTTACTTTTGGCACCAAGCCACGTTTTCTTTTACGACGTAGTTCTGTAGCACAGGTTTGATCGTAGATAAGTACCGTTACGCCAACGATATCTCGAAGACGCTTCTGTACATCTTCCAGATAATCTCGTTCATAGAGTTTCACGTTGGCAGGAAGACTATTTTTATCTTTGTATTTATCCCTGTCATCCGTCACGACAACCACTTCTTTCACCCCTTCTGCAAGCATTAAAGAAACAATTTGCGATAGGGTGATATTTCCATCCAACGGCTGACCGCCTGTCATCGCCACAGCATCATTGAACAGCAATTTGTAAGTAATGTGGCTTCCTGCGGCGACGGATTGGCGAATGGCTAAGTGACCAGAATGGAAATAGGTGCCATCTCCCAGGTTTTGAAAGACATGGGAGCGATTGACAAACGGGGCATGTCCTATCCAGTCGACACCTTCTCCGCCCATTGGCAAGAGGCCATTTCCGGTGTTGCGATCCATCCACGCGGCCATAACATGGCATCCAATACCCATCTGCGCTTGGCTGCCTTCTGGCAAGCGAGTTGAAGTGCTATGGGGGCATCCGGCGCAAAAATACGGTGTACGTTTGGGTAACGTTACATCGTGCTGAATGGTAGTCGTTGACCATTCTGGTGGCACGGAAAGAAATAAATTGAATTGTTGTAACCAGCCAGAAAGTGGGGCGGCAACCCGTGAAGGGTGCAGTTCAATGTCAGCGGGTAACAATTTTTGACCAAGGTGGTTATGCTTACCTATCAGGTGGGTCATTTTCTGTAATTTAACCAATTGGTGAGCGAGTAACATCTCAACGATGGCGGCTTTTTCTTCAATAACAAAAATATGACTGACTTGGGTAGCAAGTTCGCTGAGAAGTGGTGATAAGGGATAAACCAAACGAACATGGAGAAAAGCGACGCCTTGTTGGGCTAGTTCAGAAGGCGTTAGACCTCCAACACGCAGAGCTTCCATAACATCCTTATGGGCTTTGCCAACCGTTACCAATAAAGCGTGTGGGTGTTCACAGGGGGTGAGCAGGTAATCAATGGGATTAAGTTTAGCGAACTCTTCGACGGCTTTCAGTTTATAGGCCAGGCGCTTTTCAATTTGTGGGCCAGGGAGATCAGGCCAGCGCCAATGCAGTCCATCGGGACCAGGATCAACTTGGGGAAGTTGATAATCAGGAAAGGGTTTGCTTTCTCTGATGGCACCACTTTCCACAACTTCACTGATTGCTTTAAAGCCAAACCATGTACCGCTGACACGTGATGCCGCCCAACCCCACAAACCAACATCAAGATAATCGGCAACTGATGCTGGGTGCAAAACAGGCATACTCCATGCCATCATCGCAAGGTCAGATTGGTGAGACATGGAAGAAGAGACACAACCGTGATCGTCTCCGACGATAACCAGCACACCGCCGTGCGGAGAGGAACCGTAGGCATTACCATGTTTAAGTGCATCACCGGAACGATCGACGCCTGGCCCTTTGCCGTACCACATACCAAAAACGCCGCTAACCTGTCTGTCTGGATCTGTTTCGACTTTTTGTGTTCCCATCAGTGCATCGGCTGCAAGATCTTCATTGACGGCCGGTTGAAAGCGAATATTGGCCTGGATAAGTTCTTTGCTGTATTGCCATAATGTTTGATCTAAGCGGGCTAAAGGAGAGCCACGATAACCTGAAACGAACCCCGCTGTGTTGAGATTGTGAATTTCGTCCAACTCAGCTTGAGCGAGTAGAAGGTCAACCAGCGCCTCAGTGCCCGTGACAAATTTAGATTGATAATATCGAGCCATATTCCTGACCCCTCTCTCAAGAGAATAATCATCTAAGCAACAACGAAAATTGTTGTTAATCTATTTCCACAAAATCATCAGGACAAGCATAAATCTTATTAGATGTTGGTTAATTGTATATTTAATGTTAACTCTATGCTATTTGGTATTTCAGATAGCTGTTGGGGTGAATAGCTGTTGGGGGGGATGGCATGAATTTTTTGTGCCAAACTGGGGCGAATATCTTTTGAGCGTTTAACACGGCAGTAACTGCAAAGGACTTGCCATCTTATCTGAACACGTTCATAATGGCGCCCATTCCTGATATGCAGGTTCTAAGAATTATCTATAACTCATAAGGTTACAGGCATTCAAAATCAGCATTCGGGTATCTCAAGCTAAATTATTAGCTGTCAGCGACGCGGGAATAGCTCAGTTGGTAGAGCACAACCTTGCCAAGGTTGGGGTCGCGAGTTCGAGTCTCGTTTCCCGCTCCAATTTCCTCCATTCTGTTATCTTCCTTCCTAAAAATATCTGCGTGAAGTGCTGGCACATATTACAAGCCCCACCCAAAATAAATTGTCGATAAAGCGCTTGCTATCCTGCTCCAACAGGTCCATAATGCCGCCTCATTTTTGAAGAGGCAGAGGAAAATTTCTTCACTAACGTCTAGAATGTGTGAGTGGGCTATTACTTCGCTGCTGATTTCTGGTTGTTTACTACTAGAATTCAATTCTTATTTTTATCCACAGTTTTTAACATTATGCCTTATCGAGTCACCTGATGATGCTCTACTTGTTGCACAGAGTTATCCACAGGAGGCTTCTTTGTGTTTGGTTTTTTTGTATGATCATTCACAACAACAGCTAAACCTTAACTTATTGATTAATTAAAGTAATTAACCTAATTTAAAAATAACATGATCAATGTTTATTTTCTGTTTGTTAGTTGATCAGCAAAGTCTTTTCATTTTATTCACAAGGAAATGAAAGCCTTTTTTTAGCAGAAATTCGGCTGTTTAATTATTAGGCATCCCTGGGTAGGCCTTTGGTTATTGCTCTTATCAACCGTTTTTGTTGTGAGGTTTGAACTTCGATGGCATTAGCATTCCGGCGAGCCATTTGTTGGGTTATCGCCCAGTAGATATGTTCATCTAGAACTTCACTTAAGCCGAACCGTTTTTCCAACGCTAATACGATGTCATCTTGATAGGGGGCATTGCCCAAGGCGACGGAAATGTTACGTAACCAGCGCAAATATCCAATACGGCGAATTGGCGAACCTTCCGTGATACGCAGAAACTTTTCCTCGCTCCAATTAAATAACGCTAGCAGGTCAGGGGTATGCAGCGCGGCACGTGGACTAAAGTCAGCTTCATCTGTTAATTGAGAAAAACGATTCCAGGGGCAAATAAGTTGGCAATCATCGCAGCCATAAATCCGGTTGCCCATGAGTGGGCGAAATTCTTCTGGAATGACACCTTCCAATTCAATGGTCAGATAAGAGATGCAGCGTCGGGCATCAATGGTGTAAGGCTCAACAATGGCACCCGTTGGACATGTTGTCATGCAGGCCACGCAGCGTCCACATTGTTCCTTTTGCGGAGCATCAATGGGCAGGGGAAGGTTAATCAGTAATTCACCAAGGAAAAACCAGGAGCCCGATTCACGATTCAATATAAGTGAGTGTTTACCAACCCAACCAAGCCCCGCTTTTTCCGCCAGTGGGCGTTCCATAATTGGGGCAGAATCGACAAAAGGACGAAAATTCAAAGCTCCCTGATATTCGTGAGCGTGACAATATTCTTGGATCTTGTCGCCCAGTTTTTTGAGACGTTGACGCAGCAGTTTATGATAATCTCGCCCTAACGAATAACGGCTAATATAACCCATTTGCGGGTTGTTAAGCGTACTGGCAAACGCTGCCTTAGCAGGCAGGTAATTCATGCGTACACTGATAACCCGTAAAGTCCCTGGTAGAAGTTCATGGGGACGGGCGCGCATCATGCCGTGACGAACCATCCAGTCCATTTCGCCATGATATTGCTTATCAAGCCATTCCTGTAGCCTTGGCTCTTCTGCTGATAAATCGGTATCACAGATGCCGACTTGCTGGAAGCCAAGGGAAAGTCCCCATTGCTTGATGTTTGTAGCCAGAAGATTCAGATCGAGAGGGATTGCCATGAAATACAAATTACTGCTGAAAAAGGGCGGTTAGCTTAGCACAGAGGGGATCGAATACAAAAAATACGGCTCATGGCCGTTACAGTGGCACAGAAGATATTAAATGATAATGTCTGAATTATGTTATGGTTATCGGTTAAGCTATTAACTGATATGTCTACCTGATTAATCTCTAATTCAATAAATCAAAATAGATACTTTTCGATGAAAGAACTCGTTTTATCACTTCCAAATGAAGATGCCACAGTTGCATTGGGTAATGCAGTGGCGGTAGTTAGCGATCGCGGCTATGTTATTTATCTATATGGTGATCTTGGGGCGGGGAAAACCACATTCAGCCGTGGTTTTCTGCAAGCTCTCGGCCATCAGGGACATGTGAAAAGCCCGACTTATACGTTAGTTGAGCCTTATGCCTTACAACCACGTCCTGTGTATCATTTCGATCTTTACCGTCTGGCTGATCCGGAAGAACTGGAATTTATGGGTATCCGTGATTATTTCCAGCAGGACTCTATTTGCCTGGCTGAGTGGCCTCAGCAGGGTGCAGGGGTTTTACCTGAGGCAGATATTGAGTTGTACCTGAGTTATGACGATGAAGGGCGGCAGGCTCGTTTTGTTGCGTTATCTAAATATGGTGAAAGTCTGTTGGATAATTTGAAGTCCTTATGAAGGAATACCCGACCATGATTAATGCCTTTTTCGTGAATATGTCCGTGAATATGTTCGTGAATGAGATAAAAAAATGGCGTGCCTATTGGGTAATGGCCTGTGTCTTGTTTTTCATGTTGAGCCAGTTGGTGATGACGGCCGCATCGGCGGCTACGCTGTCGAATATTCATGTGAAGAATGATCCCTCTGAGGCTGTAGTCACATTGGAATTCACTGGCGGGCATCCTGATTATCGTTTTTTTCCTTTGCATTCTCCTGAACGGTTAGTGGTGGATATTCGTCAACCCAGTAAAATTATTGGGCTACCGATGCGTTTATCCGGCCAGAATCTGGTAAAACTTGTGCGTTCCAGCCAGGCACCTGATGCAAATCATCAGCGGGTAGTGTTGGAGTTGGCGCATAAGGCCACAGCTACATCTACGGTGAAAACGTCTGCGGTGAAAAATGTCGGTAATAAATCACAAGTGGTGATGACACTGAAAGCCAATGGCGTGGCGAACAACTCATCTGTATCGACTAGTCATGCCTTACAAAATGAAAGTAAGCGGTTACTTACAAATCATGCTCAACTTACGGGAAAAGAAACTCAGCCAGTATCGAATCACCGTGAGCAAGGTGTGCGGAAACAGGCTGCCCAATCTGTGCAAGGAAGAGTGTCCCGCCCGATCGTCGTTGCTATTGATGCGGGGCATGGAGGGCAAGATCCTGGGGCGATTGGGCTACGGGGGCTGAAAGAAAAGAATGTCACGATTAATGTTGCCCGTAAATTGGAAGCCCTGCTGCGCAATGATCCCATGTTCACGCCGGTGTTGACGCGCAATGGCGATTATTTTATCTCTGTGGCAGGGCGTTCTGAAGTCGCCCGTAAACATAAAGCCAATATGCTGGTATCAATTCATGCCGATGCCGCTCCCAATCGCAGTGCCAGAGGTGCTTCTGTCTGGGTGCTCTCCAACCGCCGGGCAAACAGTGAATTAGGGAATTGGTTGGAACAGCATGAAAAACAATCGGAATTACTGGGAGGTGCGGGGGATGCTCTCGCCAATGGTACTGATCCTTATCTGAGCAAGGCCGTATTGGATTTGCAATTTGGGCATTCTCAGCGGGTTGGTTATGACGTTGCCATGCAAGTATTGCGCCAGCTATCTGGCATTGGCTCCTTGCATAAGCGCACACCAGAGCATGCAAGTCTTGGCGTTTTGCGTTCGCCGGATATTCCGTCCATTTTAGTGGAAACAGGTTTTATCAGTAACGTGTCTGAAGAAGGGTTGTTAGGCTCTAATCAGTATCAGGAAAAACTGGCACAGGCCATTCATTTGGGATTACGTCACTATTTTCTGGCTAATCCATTGCAGTCTGCACCAAAGTAACCAAATATACGCTTATCAGAACAGGTCTGATAGGCGCTGAATTGTAAGTAAGGTCAAATTATGGCTATCAAGATATTACCCCCACAATTGGCAAACCAGATTGCTGCCGGTGAGGTGGTTGAACGCCCTTCTTCTGTAGTGAAAGAGTTGGTGGAAAATAGCCTTGATGCCGGTGCAACCCGTATTGATATTGATATTGAACGGGGTGGCGCAAAGCTGATACGAATTCGTGATAATGGTTGTGGGATCAGCAAACAGGATTTGACGCTGGCACTGGCGCGCCATGCCACCAGTAAAATTGCGTCATTGGATGATTTGGAAACGATTGTCAGTATGGGCTTCCGCGGAGAAGCTTTGGCGAGTATCAGTTCTGTTTCAAGGCTGACATTAACTTCCCGCCCTGAAAGTCAGGCAGAAGCGTGGCAATCTTATGCGGAAGGCCGTGATATGAACGTCATGGTAAAACCTGCCGCTCACCCAGTGGGGACAACGGTTGAAGTGTTGGATCTGTTTTATAACACACCTGCTCGTCGAAAATTTCTGAGAACAGAAAAAACGGAATTTGGTCATATCGATGAAGTCGTGCGTCGGATAGCTTTAGCGCGGTTGGATGTCGCCATTAACCTGAATCACAATGGAAAATTGGTGCGCCAGTACCGTCCTGCTAAAGATGAGTCTCAGCATGGACGACGTTTGGCAGCCATTTGTGGAACCGCTTTTGTACAACAGGCACTGGCGTTGTCATGGCAGCATGATGCCTTGTCCATTAAGGGCTGGGTTGCTGATCCCGTGAATACGGCAGTGAGCGAGCTTCAATATTGCTATGTCAATGGACGCATGATGCGGGATCGCCTGATTAATCATGCGATTCGTCAAGCTTATCAGGATTTGATTAAGGGTGAGCAACAACCCGCTTATGTTTTGTATCTCGAAATCGATCCGCGCCAGGTGGATGTCAATGTACATCCAGCCAAACATGAAGTACGTTTCCATCAGGCTCGCCTGGTGCATGATTTTATTTACCAGGGGGTAGCCGCGGTATTGAAACAACGCGGTACGGGGGATGAATTAGCGCTTGGCTGTCAGGAGAGTGTGACAAGCTGGGTGCCGGAGAATCGCCCTTCTGCGGGAGAAAACCATTTTACCCGCCAGCGTGTTGAGCCAGCAGATGCGACACCTTCACGACGTCATGAGCATCATGATCGTGGCACACAGCAAATGCATCATGGGGAAAGCTACCAGAAAAAAGAGGGGGAGTTGTACCAAAAAATGATGCAGTTCTCACCGCAAGAAAAACGCCCCTTATTTCCAGAGCGGGGCGTGCGGGAAAGTGTGTCGGCTCCCGCTACATCTGCGCTATCGGGACAGGAAAGATATACTTTTGGCAAAGTATTGTGTATCTATGCAGGTTGCTACGCCTTGATCGAATCCCCGTCGGGAATCGGGCTGCTTGCCCTGCCGATAGCTGAACGCTGGCTGAAACAAGCGCAACTGACTCCTGGAGAACAGGGACTTAAATCCCAGCCATTATTGATCCCGCTGAAACTGGCTCTCAATCAGGCAGAAATGAGTGTTTTGAAGCAGAATGGTGATTTATTAAAGACTTTTGGCATTGAATCGACAGTCGCACATGGAAAAGTAACCATTCATGCGGTATCGTTGCCTCTGCGTCAACAGAACCTGCCGAAACTCTTGCCGGAACTGTTGGGCTATCTTGGGGAACAGTCAGCGGCTTCTGTTGAGCAGGTTGCCAGTTGGCTTTCTCGTCACGTGGGTAGCGAGCATGAAACGTGGAACATCGCGCAAGCTGTCCAGCTTTTGGCTGATGTTGAACGCCTTTGCCCTCAACTGGTGGGATCGCCGCCGGATGGGTTATTACAATTAATTGATTTACAAGCAGTGGTGGCACTTCTTAATCATGAGTGATTTAAAAACTCAACATCTGCCGACAGCCATTTTTATCATGGGGCCGACGGCGTCAGGGAAAACGGCGTTATCGATCGCCTTGCGCCAGCATCTTCCGGTTGAATTAATCAGTGTCGATTCTGCGTTGATTTATCGTGGGATGGATATTGGGACAGCAAAACCTTCCGCCCAAGAGCAGGCGCTGGCACCTCATCGTTTGATCGATATTCTTGATCCTGCGGCCGTCTATTCTGCTGCTGATTTTCGCCGTGATGCATTGAAAGAAATGGCAGAAATCACGGCGGCTGGGAGAATTCCGCTCCTGGTGGGTGGAACCATGCTATATTTCAAAGCATTGTTGGAAGGATTATCGCCTTTGCCTTCCGCAGATCCTGAGATTAGAGCCCAGATCGAACAGCAGGCCGCGGAGCTGGGATGGGACGTGTTACATCGACAATTACAGGAAATTGATCCCGTTTCTGCGGCAAGGATTCATCCTAATGATCCACAACGTCTTACTCGTGCACTGGAAGTTTTTCGAATTTCGGGTAAAACTCTAACTGAGTTGACTGAAACGTCTGGAGAAATATTGCCTTATCGAGTTCATCAATTTGCGATCGCGCCGGCAAGTCGTGAAATTTTACATCAACGTATCGCAGCCCGTTTTGAACAAATGATCAAATCAGGGTTTGAAGATGAAGTGAAAGCGCTTTATGCTCGTAGTGATTTGCATATAGATTTACCCTCCATTCGTTGTGTTGGTTATCGTCAGATGTGGTCTTATCTCGCGGGCGAAATTTCTCATGATGAGATGGTTTATCGCGGTATCTGTGCGACACGCCAATTGGCGAAGCGTCAGATTACGTGGCTCAGGAGTTGGGACAATGTGACCTGGTTGGATAGCGATCAACCTAAACAAAACCTAAACACAGTCATGCAGGTTATTAGTACATAAATTCATTGATTGTGTACAATTGATCAGTATCAGTGATCAGTACCAAGTGTCATTTTTGAGTAGTTACTTTTTCGAACCAATCGGTTCTTAGTTAAAAACAACAAATAAGGAAAATATAGAATGGCTAAGGGGCAATCTTTGCAAGATCCATTCCTGAACGCTTTACGGCGTGAAAGGGTCCCGGTTTCTATTTATTTGGTTAACGGCATCAAATTGCAAGGTCAGATTGAATCTTTTGACCAATTTGTCATTTTACTGAAGAACACGGTTAGCCAGATGGTTTATAAACATGCCATCTCTACTGTTGTGCCTTCCCGTCCAGTGTCTCATCATGGTAACAACCAGAATGTGCCGACTGGCGTTGGAAATTATCATGCTGGCACTAACCCAGCAGTACAACAGGAAAGTGATGGCGCTGAGTAAATCAGCAGCCGTGCCTATAAAAATAAAAACATAGGTAGGGAGACTTTACCTATGTTTTTTCCTATTGGATTTTTACTCAGCCTGAGGGGTTGCACCGTTGTTTGATCGTTATGAAGGCGGAGAATTAGCCGTTCTGGTGCATGTTTTCTTCTCACAGGAAAAAGATACGGAAAATCTCAGTGAATTCGAGTCATTGGTAACTTCCGCAGGTGTTTCTCCTGTGCAGATTGTAACGGGAAGCCGAAAGGCACCTCATCCGAAATATTTTGTCGGAGAGGGTAAGGCAGAGGAAATTGCTGAAGCTGTCAAAAACAGTGGTGCAGATGTGGTGTTGTTTAACCATGCCCTCAGCCCTGCTCAGGAACGTAATCTTGAACGCTTGTGCCAATGCCGTGTCGTTGATCGCACGGGGGTGATTCTGGATATTTTTGCCCAGCGGGCAAGGACGCACGAAGGTAAGTTACAAGTCGAGTTGGCACAATTGCGTCACCTGTCCACCCGTCTGGTTCGGGGCTGGACTCACCTTGAACGCCAAAAAGGGGGGATCGGGCTGCGTGGGCCTGGGGAAACCCAGTTGGAAAGTGACCGCCGCATGCTGCGAGACAAAATCAAACAGATTTTGGGACGCCTTAACAAAGTTGAAAAGCAGCGTGAACAGGGGCGCCAGGCACGTAATAAAGCCGATATCCCAACGGTTTCTTTTGTTGGTTACACCAATGCCGGAAAGTCCAGTTTATTCAATAAAATAACTTCTGCCGGAGTTTATGCGGCTGACCAGCTTTTTGCCACTCTGGACCCGACACTGCGCCGAATAGAGGTGGATGATGTTGGTACGGTTGTTTTGGCTGATACAGTCGGTTTTATCCGCCACTTACCCCATGATTTGGTGGCAGCGTTCAAGGCGACTTTGCAGGAAACTCGGCAAGCGAGATTATTGCTGCATGTTGTTGATGCGGCAGACCCTCGCTTCGATGAAAACATTATCGCGGTTGACAGTGTTCTTGAAGAGATTGAATCCAATGAAATCCCTTCGCTGATGGTAATGAATAAAATCGATATGTTGGAAGATTTTATTCCCCGCATTGATCGTGATGATGAAAATCGTCCGGTCAGAGTTTGGTTGTCTGCACAAACTGGCGAAGGAATTCCTCTGTTATTGCAAGCGTTGACTGAGCATCTTTCAGGTGAGATTGCGCACTATAAATTGCACCTTCCACCTGAAGCAGGGCGTCTGCGCAGTCGTTTTTATCAGCTTCAGGCCATCGAGCGCGAATGGATGGAAGAAAATGGCCAGGTTGGTGTTGAAGTCAGGATGCCAATGGTTGATTGGCGTCGTCTGTGTAAACAAGAACCAAAATTACCCGACTATGTTGTCTGATTGATTGGCGCAAGACAACAAACAAGGTATCATTTTACCCGTCATTTCAAGGTGCTTATAGTCATGGAGTAGCAGAGATGAAATGGCGGTGATGAAATGACTGTGCCAGAATTGCAGTGACAGGATTAGCACTGTCAAAAGTTATCACCCAATAATATTGGTTGCTTACAAAAACGATGAAGTTCGTCGTTTCTGCCCACGGAGGCCGCTGTCAAACCTGTCAGGGACCGATAACGGCCTGTGAAGTGGGAAGCCTCACCCATCTGGGTGGAGAGCAGTCACCTCTGAAAAACCAGTAAAAACTAGAAAGTGGAGCTAAAACATGGCGTGGAATCAGCCCGGTAATAACGGACAGGACCGCGACCCGTGGGGAAGCAGCAATAATAATGGCGGCAACTCCGGCGGCAACAATAAAGGTGGTCGTAACCGTGGGGCAACTGATCTCGACGATCTGTTCCGTAAACTGAGTCAAAAACTCGGTGGTCTCGGTGGAAACAAAGGTGGAAATGGTTCTGAGCAGAACCCTAAATTTGGCGGGCGTCTTATTGGTCTTGCCGCTGCTGCTGCAATTGCTGTTTGGGTTGTCAGTGGTTTCTATACGATTAAAGAAACAGAGCGTGGTGTAGTAACTCGATTTGGTAAGTTTAATCATGTTGTACAGCCTGGTTTGAACTGGAAAATGACGTTCATCGATCAGGTCAGAGCGGTTAACGTTGAATCTGTTCGCGATTTGGCAACGACGGGTGCCATGCTGACTTCAGATGAAAACGTGGTATTGGCTGAAATGAACGTTCAATACCGTGTTACTGATCCAGCAGCTTATCTCTTCAGTGTTACTAATCCTGATGATAGCCTGCGTCAGGCTACAGACAGTGCCGTGCGCGGTGTTGTTGGCAAATATTCGATGGAAACAAACCTGACGGAAGGGCGTACTATTGTCCGTAATGATACTCAGAAAGTATTGGAAGAGACTATCCGTCCATACAATATGGGTATTACTGTGGTCGATGTAAACTTCCAGGCTGCTCGTCCACCAGAAGAAGTTAAGGCTGCATTTGATGATGTGATCGCAGCGCGTGAACAGAAGCAGCAAACCATTCGCGAAGCCAGAGCTTACGAGAACGAAGTATTACCTAAAGCGAAAGGTGAAGCACAGCGTATTATCGAAGATGCCAAAGCCTATAAAGTTAGCGCAATATTGAATGCTAAGGGTGAAGTGGCGAGTTTTGCCAAAATCTTGCCTGAATATAAAGCAGCGCCAGAAATTACTCGCGAACGTCTGTATATCGAAACGATGGAACGTGTGTTGAGCAATACACGTAAAATCATTGCAAACGAGAAGAGTAATAACATGCTGTTATTGCCGTTAGATCAAATGATGAAAGATCAGGCACGAGTTGAGCAAAATACGTCCAGTAACACAGCAGCACAAAAGATGATTCGTCAGAATCAATCTCCGCCACAACGGGAATCTAACACTTATGGTGGTAGCGATAACCCGCGCGGTGATACGGTCAGAATAGGGAGACCATAATCATGCGTAATTCATTTATTGTTGCGATTATTGCGGTATTGGTTGTTCTCTATTCATCAATCTTTACTGTCAAAGAAGGCGAACGTGGCATTGTGTTGCGTTTTAGTAAGGTTGTACGTGATGCAGAGAATAAGCCAATCATTTATGAGCCGGGTCTGCATTTCAAAATTCCGTTTATGGAAACCGTTAAAACCCTTGATGCCCGTATCCAAACGATGGATATCAAGGCAGACCGTTTCTTGACACGTGAAAATAAAGACTTGATCGTCGATTCTTACTTAAAATGGCGCATTAATGATTTCAGTCGTTACTATCTGGCAACCGGTAACGGTGATATTAACCGAGCTGAAATGATGCTGAGACGTAAATTCAGTGACCGTTTGCGTTCTGAAATTGGTCGCCTTGATGTACGCGGTATTGTGACTGATTCCCGTGGTCGTTTAACTACCGATGTGCGTGATGCTCTGAATCGGGGAACCCACGAAGAAGATGATGCAACCGATGTCGATAATGCGATTGCCTCTGCCGCGGCCTTGGTAGAAAAAGAGACCAAAGGCAAGCAACCAGCTATTAATCCAAACAGCATGGCTGCGTTAGGTATTGAAGTTGTTGACGTTCGTATCAAACAGATCAACTTGCCACAGGAAATTTCAGAAGCTATTTACCAGCGTATGCGTGCTGATCGTGAAGCAGAAGCACGTCTCCTGCGTTCAGAAGGTTCGGAAGAAGCAGAAAAGATCCGGGCTGCTGCTGATAAAACAGCAACTGAAATCAGGGCAGAAGCACAGAGCCAAGCATTGGTATTACGTGGTGAAGGTGATGCGGAAGCCACTAAACTATTTGCGGATGCATTTAACCAAGATCCTGAGTTCTATGCGTTTATCCGTAGCTTGCGTGCTTACGAGAAGAGCTTCAAGAATAACGGTAATGATGTAATGGTACTCAGTCCAGATACTGACTTCTTCCGTTATATGAAAGCCCCTGTGAAGTAAAATCCTTTTAACTTACTGTAAGCCACTGTAAAAAAACGACAGTGGCTTTTTTATATACCGCTATTATTACAAAAAAGTTGCTTATATTTATGTTTATATAATTAAACGAAATAACAGGAAGTAACAAAAAATACTGAAAGGTGCTAAATGAGATGGTAGAATCCATTTTTAAGCAACCGAGTGAACTTTTGAAATGGGTAAGAACGTTGTCGTATTGGGCACCCAATGGGGTGACGAGGGCAAGGGTAAAATCGTCGACTTGCTGACTGAACGAGCTAAATACGTAGTTCGTTATCAAGGGGGCCATAACGCAGGCCATACACTAGTCATCAACGGTGAAAAAACCGTTCTCCACTTAATCCCATCCGGGATCTTACGTGAAAATGTCATTAGCATTATCGCAAATGGGGTCGTTTTAGCACCAGATGCTTTGATGAAAGAGATGAAAGAGCTTGAATCACGTGGGATTCCTGTACGTGAGCGCCTGCTTATTTCTGAAGCTTGTCCGCTGATCCTGCCTTACCATGTTGCATTGGATAACGCCCGCGAAAAAGCGCGTGGTGCCAAAGCGATTGGCACAACAGGCCGTGGTATTGGTCCTGCATACGAAGACAAAGTCGCACGTCGTGGTTTGCGTGTTGGTGATCTGTTTGATAAAGAAGCTTTTGCTGTCAAACTGAAAGAAATCATCGAATACCACAACTTCCAGCTAGTTAACTACTACAAAGAACCTGCCGTTGATTACCAGAAAACCTTAGATGACATTTTGGCTGTTGCCGATATCCTGACTGGCATGGTAGTTGACGTTTCTGACTTGCTGTACAAAGCAACCCAGAAAGGTGAATTGGTCATGTTCGAAGGGGCACAGGGAACTCTGCTGGATATCGACCACGGTACTTATCCTTATGTGACTTCTTCCAACACTACTGCGGGTGGCGTTGCAACGGGTTCTGGCCTGGGTCCACGCTATGTTGACTATGTCCTGGGTATCATCAAGGCTTACTCTACCCGTGTAGGGGCTGGTCCATTCCCAACTGAGCTGTTTGATGAAACAGGTGAATACCTGCGTCAGAAAGGTCAGGAGTTTGGTGCGACGACAGGCCGTAGCCGTCGTACTGGCTGGTTGGATATTGTTGCTATTCGTCGCGCGATCCAAATCAACTCCCTGTCTGGCTTCTGCATGACTAAACTGGACGTGTTGGATGGCCTGAAAGAGGTGAAAATCTGTGTTGGTTATCGCCTGCCTGATGGCTCTGTCATTGATACGACACCACTGGCCGCAGAAAACTGGGAAGGTCTTGAAGCCGTCTATGAAACCCTGCCTGGTTGGGATGAAAGCACTTTTGGCGTGAAAGATCACAGCCAATTGCCACAAGCAGCACTGAACTACATCAAACGTGTAGAAGAGCTGACAGGTGTTCCTGTTGATATTATTTCTACAGGCCCAGATCGTGCAGAAACCATGATCCTGCGTGATCCCTTTGACGCTTAATCGATAGATCGATCTTTTCGGCGCACATAACCGGGCTTATTGCCCGGTTTTTGTTTTTTCCGGTTTTGCTTAATTTTCAAAATACCCACATAATGATGATCAACTAACGAAAACCAATAAACATATATTATTTTTGGTGCCAAATAAGCTCCGTTATATTCAGTCTCTCAGAGGTGAGCGTGCAGTTAACCAGTTTTACTGATTATGGATTACGTGCCTTGATTTATATGGCCTCTCTACCAGCAGGCCAAATGACGAGTATTACAGAAGTCACTAAAGTTTATGGTGTCTCACGTAACCATATGGTAAAGATCATCAACCAACTGAGTCATTTAGGGTTAGTGAATGCTGTCAGGGGAAAAAATGGCGGCATCAGTTTAGGGAAACCTGCCAACGAGATCAGAATTGGTGATGTGGTTCGCTCATTGGAGCCTCTGTCATTGGTTGATTGTAGTGCCTGTCAAATCACGCCTGCATGTCGCTTAAAGTCAGTCTTGAATCAAGCGGTAGAAAATTTTTTGGAAGAGTTGGATAAACATACTGTGGCCGATATGGTCAAAGACAATCGTCCCCTTTATCAATTACTTTTAGTTAAATGAAGCAAGGGGATAAACAGCTTGCTGATGACAATAGAGGAATGACGATGTCAAAAGATCCTTTTCAGGAACGAGAGGCTGCAAAATACGAATCTCCTATCCCAAGCCGTGAATACATCTTGGATATCATTTCTAAACACGCCACTCCGGTAAGCCGTCAGGAATTAGCACAGGAACTTCAGTTAACCACTCCAGATGCCCTGGAAGCACTACGCCGTCGTTTACGGGCAATGGAACGTGATGGACAGTTGGTTTTTACCCGCCGGCAATGTTACGCGTTGCCAGAGCGGCTGGATTTATTGAAAGGTACGGTGATTGGGCACCGTGATGGCTATGGTTTTCTACGTGTGGAAGGCCACAAAGAAGATTATTTCCTGCCAGCCGATCAGATGAAAATGGCGATCCACGGTGATGTAGTACTGGCACAACCCTTGCGACCAGACAGAAGAGGTCGCATTGAAGTGCGTATCGTGCGGGTTTTAGAGCCAAAGAGTAGCCAGATTGTTGGCCGGTATTTTATGGATGCGGGCATGGGATTTGTCGTCCCTGACGATAGCCGCCTCTGTTTCGATATATTGATCCCAAAAGAAGCAACTTGCGGGGCAAGAATGGGTAACGTCGTGGTGGTTGAATTGACAAATCGCCCGACCCGCCGGACTAAAGCCATCGGCAAAATTGTTGAAGTGCTGGGTGAGAGCATGGGAACAAACATGGCGGTTGAGATTGCGCTGCGTACCCATGAAATCCCACATAGCTGGCCGCCATTGGTAGAAAAACAGATCGCTGGTTTGGATGAACATGTACCGGAATCAGCTAAGCAAGATCGGGTAGATTTACGCGCGTTGCCATTGGTGACAATTGACGGCGAAGATGCACGAGACTTTGATGATGCGGTGTATTGCGAAAGAAAACGGGGTGGTGGTTGGCGATTGTGGGTAGCGATTGCTGATGTTAGCTACTATGTTCGCCCGCAAACAGCTTTGGATATTGAAGCACGCAGCCGTGGAAACTCGGTTTATTTCCCGTCTCAAGTCGTCCCTATGCTGCCGGAAGTGCTGTCTAATGGATTGTGCTCCCTCAATCCAGAAGTTGATCGCCTATGTATGGTGTGTGAAATGACCGTTTCCGCCCAAGGCAAACTCTCTTCCTACAAGTTTTATGAAGCGGTGATGAATTCACATGCCCGTTTAACCTATACCAAAGTCTGGAAAATTTTACAGGGTGATCAAGAGTTGCGTGAGCACTACAAGCCGCTGGTGCAACATATTGAACATCTGCATGAACTTTACCAGGCACTGGAACAGGCACGTGAACAGCGTGGCGCTATTGCGTTTGAATCGGAAGAAGCTAAATTTATTTTTAATGCAGAGCGTCGCATTGATCGCATAGAACCCGTTGTACGCAACGAAGCGCATAAACTTATCGAAGAGTGTATGATTCTGGCGAACATTGCCGCCGCTCGCTTTATTGAAAAACACCATGAGCCAGCGTTATATCGCATCCATGATAGACCAAGGGAAGAGAGTATCCTGAACCTGCGTTCAGTCTTCAATGAGTTGGGATTGAGCTTGTTGGGTGGCATGACGCCAGAACCGAAAGATTATGCGCAATTGATGAAACAAGTCGCTGATCGACCCGATCGCGAATTACTGCAAACGATGCTGTTGCGCTCTATGAAGCAGGCGATCTATGAGCCGGAGAATCGGGGACACTTTGGTTTGGCATTGCGCTCTTATTCTCACTTCACTTCGCCAATCCGCCGCTACCCTGATCTGGCTCTGCATCGGGCGATCAAACACTTACTGGCACAAGAGCAAGAAAAAGGTGCCGTTGAACATCGCGGAACGCCAACAGGAGGTTGGCACAACGATATGGAACAGATGCTGCAATTGGGTGACCACTGTTCCATGACTGAGCGCCGTGCTGACGAAGCGACAAGGGATGTGGCAGACTGGCTGAAATGTGATTTCATGCAAGATCAGGTGGGTAATGTTTTCACCGGACTAATTACCAGCGTGACAGGTTTTGGTTTCTTTGTCCGCTTAAATGATCTGTTTATTGACGGCTTGGTGCATATTTCGACGTTGGATAACGATTATTATCGCTATGATAATGTCGGCCAGCGCTTGATTGGTGAGTCTTCAGGGAAAACTTATCGTCTCGGTGATGAAGTAGAGATCCGCGTGGAAGCGGTTCATATGGATGAACGCAATATTGATTTCACCTTACTTTCCACAACCCGCAAAGCGCGTAATCAGGGGAAGACGGCACGAGATAAGGCGAAAAAAGATACGCCAGAGCGTAAAAATGGTAAAAAAGGCCGTGATCATAAAAAGTCCGCCAATTTTGAGCCAGATAGCGCCTTTCGTAAAAAGAAAAGTACGGAAAAACCTAAGCCAGGCAATAAGAAAAAACCATCAAGCAAGACTAAAAAAATTGCAGCAAAACTAAAAGCGAAGCGCGCGAAAAAACCCGCAAGCTAATCGCTGGTAAAAATTAATCCATACAATCATCAAACAGGGCGGATTTTGCCGCCCGCTATTTTTCGGTATCTTAAAGATATCAGTGAGTTAGGTATCAGTCAGTCATGAGTGAAATTATTTACGGTATCCATGCCGTTAAAGCCTTGCTGGAGCGCGATCCACAACGTTTCATGGAAGTTTATGTGCTGAAAGGGCGTGAAGATCGCCGTTTAACCCCGTTATTGCAGGAGCTGGAAAGTATCGGTATTGCGGTACAAATCGCTAATCGCCAATGGTTGGATGCCCAAACAGAAGGTGCCGTCCATCAAGGGATTATTGCACGCGTCAAGCCAGGGCGTCAGTATCAGGAAAATGATCTACCGGATTTGTTATCTCGGCTGGAGCGGCCATTTCTGCTGGTATTGGATGGTGTCACCGATCCACATAATCTGGGCGCCTGCCTGCGTACAGCGGATGCGGCGGGGGGTGATGCAATTATTGTCCCTCGTGATCGTTCTGCCCAATTGAGTGCAACGGCGAAAAAAGTAGCCTGTGGTGCGGCAGAAAGTGTACCGCTGATCCGTGTTACTAACCTTGCCCGGACACTGCGTTTACTGCAAGAACACAATATCTGGATTGTCGGAACCGCAGGTGAAGCCACGCATTCTGTATACGAAAGCAAGTTGACTGGTCCGATGGCTTTGGTGATGGGGGCGGAAGGAGAAGGTATGCGCCGATTGACCCGCGAACATTGTGATGAATTGATCAGTATTCCTATGGCGGGGTCAGTCTCTTCTTTGAATGTATCGGTTGCAACAGGGGTATGCTTGTTTGAAATTGTACGCCAGAGAAGCGTCCGGTAATTCTTTATTCCGGTAATTCTTTATTGAGTTTTTTGTATTGTACGGGTATAGTGACGCGTCGATTTTTCAGCCGTACTAAACACGTTCCTTGCCTCCATGGGCCACGGCTGACCCTGACAGGAGGCTGAATAATCCGTAAGGAGCAATCAATGCGTCATTACGAAATCGTTTTTATGGTCCATCCTGACCAAAGCGAACAAGTTCCGGGCATGATCGAGCGTTACAGTGCGACTATCGCTAACGCGCAAGGTCAGATTCACCGTCTGGAAGACTGGGGTCGTCGTCAACTGGCTTACCCAATCAACAAACTGCACAAGGCTCACTACGTTCTGATGAACGTTGAAGCGCCACAAGAAGCGATTGATGAGCTGGAAACTAACTTCCGCTTCAACGACGCCGTTATCCGCAGCATGGTTATGCGCGTTAAGCACGCAGTAACTGAAGCATCACCAATGGTTAAGGCTAAAGACGAACGTCGCAGCCGTGATCTGGTCTTGGAAGAAGACCTGATTGATGATGCTGATGAAGCTGGGGATTCTGAAGAGTAATTACCGTGACAACTAATCGTTTGGTGCTCTTAGGCACAGTGTGCAAGGCACCGATACGAAAAGTCAGTCCATCTGGTATTCCACATTGTCAGTTTGTGCTTGAACATCGTTCACAGCAGCAGGAAGCCGGATTTAGCCGGCAATCATGGTGCAGAATGCCCGTTATTGCCAGCGGACAGTTGTTACAGAAATATACTCACAGTATAACGGTCGGCAGTCGAATAACGGTTTCAGGATTCATTAATTCCCATTATGGGCGCAATGGTCTTAGCAAACTGGTTCTACATGCCGAGCAGATTGAATTGATAGATTCTGGAGACTAGCCAAATGGCACGTTATTTCCGTCGTCGCAAGTTCTGCCGCTTCACCGCGGAAGGCGTACAAGAGATCGATTATAAAGATATTGCTACGCTGAAAAACTACATTACCGAAAGCGGTAAAATTGTACCAAGCCGTATTACTGGCACTCGTGCAAAATACCAGCGTCAGCTCGCTCGTGCTATCAAGCGTGCGCGCTACCTGTCTCTGTTGCCTTACACTGATCGCCATCAGTAATAGGTTCAGTCCATTAACGACTTTGAGAGGATAAGGTAATGCAAATTATTCTGCTTGATAAAGTAGCTAACCTGGGTAGCCTGGGTGACCAAGTTAACGTTAAAGCGGGTTATGCCCGTAACTTCTTAGTACCACAGGGCAAAGCTGTTCCTGCAACTAAGAAAAACATCGAATTCTTCGAAGCTCGTCGTGCAGAACTGGAAGCTAAACTGGCTGACGTTCTGGCAGCAGCAGAAGCTCGTGCAGAGAAGATCAATGCACTGGGTTCTGTCACTATCGCTTCTAAAGCGGGTGACGAAGGTAAACTGTTCGGTTCTATCGGTACTCGTGACATCGCTGATGCAGTGACTGCTGCTGGCGTTGAAGTATCTAAGAGCGAAGTTCGCCTGCCTAACGGCGTTCTGCGTACTGTTGGTGAACACGAAGTTCACTTCCAGGTACACAGCGATGTGTTCGCACATTTGAACGTTAACATCGTTCCAGAAGCTTAATCGCTGATTAGCTGAAGAACATGTGACAAAAAACGCTGGCATTGCCAGCGTTTTTTGTTTTGTGTCGTAAAAACATGCCCCCAAACATAAGGCCTGGTAGCAGTTATACTTCAAGAATTGGTGCCTTACATTATTATTACCCACTTTCACGCGTTTACCCATCCGGACAGTGCTGTTATGCTTGAGCCTTCACTCATTTAATAACAGGTATTTTCATGACAAAACCTTCTTTTGAGTCTATTGAAGCGCGGGCAAGTTACGGTATTGGTTTGCAGGTTGGGCAACAATTACAGGAATCTGGTTTACAAGGGTTAGAACCAGAAGCCTTGTTGGCAGGATTGTGTGATGCACTGGAAAGCTGTTCTCCTGCTATTCCGGTAGAAGAACTGCATCGTGCGCTACGTGAGATACATGAACGTGCTGATAGCGTTCGTCGTGAACGTCAGCAAACGATGGCAGAAGAAGGTAAAAAATTTCTGGCAGAGAACATTCAACGTGAAGGCGTAAGCAGCACTGAGTCTGGTCTGCAATTTTCTGTTCTGACGCAAGGTGATGGCGCGATCCCAGCTCGTACCGACCGTGTTCGTGTTCACTATACGGGTCGCCTGATCGATGGCACTGTATTCGATAGTTCAGTACAGCGTGGTACACCAGCAGAATTCCCTGTTAGCGGCGTGATCCCAGGTTGGATTGAAGCGTTGACCTTAATGCCAGTCGGTTCCAAATGGGAACTTTATATTCCTCACAATCTGGCTTATGGTGAGCGTGGGGCAGGAGCATCCATTCCTCCTTATAGCACGCTGATTTTCGAAGTAGAATTATTGGAAATTCTGTAACTTATTAAATAGCCGGTTAGCCGGCTATTTTTTTAGGTGTATTTGGGAATATGGCAGCATAAAATATTCGCCATTCCGGTAAAAAATGCGTTTAAAATGGTGCTTCAAGTGGTATCGCCAAACAACAAATGCAGAGGTGTATGATGCTACAACAGATCTGCCAATTGGCACGGGAAGCAGGCGCGGCGATCATGGAGGTCTATCAGGCTGAACAACCGTTGCAAGTAAAGCATAAAATGGATGATTCACCCGTTACTGCCGCGGATATTGCCGCCCATAAGATCATTAAAGCAGGATTGTTGCATATTGCACCTGATATCCCGCTGTTATCAGAAGAAGAACCTCCAACATGGGAAGAGTGGAAAAATTGGCAGCGTTATTGGCTGGTTGACCCATTGGATGGTACGAAAGAGTTTATTCGTCGCAATGGCGAGTTTACGGTCAATATTGCACTGGTAGAACAAGGTGTCCCTGTGATGGGCGTTATCTATGTCCCGGTACAGAATGTCTTATATTCAGGGCAAGGGCGTCAGGCGTGGAAAGAAGCTAATGGTCAGATGCTTCCCATTAAAATTATGGCTGCGAAGCCGCCAGTCGTGGTTGTCAGTCGTTCTCACAAGGATGATGAGGAGTTACAAGACTATCTTTCCCAGCTAGGGGTACACGATACACTTGCGGTCGGCTCTTCACTTAAATTTTGCATGGTTGCGGAGGGAAAAGCCCAACTTTACCCACGTTTTGGTCCGACCAACATCTGGGATACGGGAGCTGGTCATGCCATTGCTGTTGCTGCGGGAGCGCATGTGACGGATTGGCAAGGGAAGGCATTAGATTACACACCGCGTGAATCTTTCCTGAATCCAGGATTTAGGGTCAGGGTTTTTTGATGCTGGAGCGATATATTAAGGTGATAATGGCTCACAATGGGAACCATTATCACTGTACGGCATTGAATAGGCTATTTTTCCAATTCTTCTTTAATGAGGCTGATAACGTGCGTAATTTCTTCGTTACTTAATTTGCCATCTTTGACGAATTTCACCTTACCGCCTTTACCCAGCACAATGATTGCCGAACTTTTAGGTTCCAGTCCCCAAGCCTTTTTAACCAACCCATTACTATCGACAATGAATTGTGACCACGGGAACTGTTTTTTGCTGTCTTCGAGACTATTGCGAACAAAAACGCCCGTACCAAAAATAGCCTCATCGGTATTCACGATGCTGGTGGTTTGATACTTATCCTTAGGTAAACCAGCATTCTTCAATGCTTGAATCAAGGGATCATTCATCTCTTTTGCGGAACTACGACCGGCAATATGCTGGATTGTTCTGACTTTTCCCGAAAGTTCAATACTGCTCCAATTTTGGTAGCTGAACTTACCATCGTTTAGCAACAGCTCACCTTTATCTGTCACACTAATAGCGGGAACAGGTTGTTCTAAGGCAATATTATGAGCGAGTGCAAATATGGGCGTTATACTCAATATTGCAGATAATACGATTCTTGTTAACAAGTTGTTTTTTAACATATTTATTCCTTATTTATCATGGTATGGCATGTTATCAGGGAATGACATATTCAGCATAGCGCTTGTTAACTGGTCTGTCCTCAATAAAATAAACAATTTGATAACATTTGGTTGCGGTATAAGTAAATAAAAGGGGGATTTAATATAATATTCATTAATATCATTATGTTACATTAAAGCAGAGATTGAATCTTAATATTGAGGGGAACAAATTTCCATATACGTAGTCTATACAGTTGGCATAACAGGAGGTGGGTTTTCTGATGCATTGAGTCACCAATGTTATGCAATAAATATTACGTAAAAAAATAGTATCGTAAGAAGCATGGGAGGAAAAACAGAGATGAAAATCTTTCGCCATTATAACCCAGTGAAAATTGCTCTCTACGTAAAAACCTTATTTCGTGGGCGTTTATATATTAAGGACATGGGCGCTTTTGAATTTAATTATGGAAAGATTTTACCCCCGAAAATCAAAGATAAACGTCATTTCCATGTAATGAGTGAAATTAACCAGCAAGTATTGCGCTTACAGACCGAAATGGGATGATTGTTTGTAATTGCCTATCGACTAATGGTAATAAAATCAATACATAACATTAGTATAATAAACGGCCTTGTGGCCGTTTTTGGATTGTGGGTTATCAATAACTCAATTTAATATTGATATTGGCACCGCAGGCATTAGCATATCGGGAGAGGGTTCTTATGCTAGCCCCCATCGGATTTCCTTCCAGCCGAGTAATGGCAGAGGGTGAAACGCCCAATTTCTTGGCCAATTCTGATTTAGACAAACCCGCGTTTACCCGCATTTGGTATAGCAACTCTATAATACCTAGCTCTCTGTCTGCGTCGTTATATGCCTGGATAGCTTCTGGGGTGTTTAACATTTCTGATTTCAGTTGTTCAAAATCAATACCGTTCATTTGTTCATCTCCTTCAGCCGTTTTCTGGCTATTTCTATCGTACCAGTAGGTGTTTTTTGCGTTTTCTTCACAAATGCATGGAGTAGATAAATTCTCTGGTCTATTTCAAATGCGTATAGGGTTCTGGCAATGTTTTTATCTCCTATTCTCAATTCGAATAGGCCACCACCAATAACCTTGCTATGGGGCATTTTTAGCTGGTTACCATCCATTCGCAGACGCTCTATTAATCTAAACATCCGACCTCGTAGCTCATCCGGTAACTGTTTTAACTCTAACAGTGCATCTGGGTGGGTTATCACATCAAACATTCTAATTCCTCCTGCTCAAAATATACACAGAAGGAGAAATTAACTCAATAGGAAAATTTCACTTTTTGGAGAAAATTTGTATAAATATAATACAGGTCAAGGTTTGTTACTGGTTGGGGGATAGATGCTGATTGATGTATTTCAGGTAATTAGCCCAACAATCATACCGTTGGGCTAACTCAATCAGCTATTTTCTAATTTCTAAGTGTCGGCGGAAAGCAGATCCCAGTACCACCTAAGCCACAATACCCTTCAGGGTTTTTGTAGAGATATTGCTGATGATAGTCCTCGGCAAAATAAAATGGCTCGGCTTTGCGAATTTCCGTCGTGATAGTGCGTTGGTCGCCATTTTGCGCCATCGCTTGCTGGTATTGGTCTCGGCTGGCAATTGCTTGTTCATACTGTTGTGGTGAAACCGTGTACAGGACAGAACGGTATTGCGTACCAATATCGCCATGTTGACGCATACCTTGGGCAGGATCGTGATTTTCCCAGAACAGAGTGAGTAATTGTGAATAGGTTATTTTAGTCGGGTCAAATACGATCCTGACGATTTCCGCATGGCCGGTTAAGCCTGTACACACTTCTTCATAAGTTGGGTTTGGCGTAGTGCCGCCGCTGTAACCCACGGAGGTGGTGTAAATGCCTTCCTGTTGCCAGAAAAGGCGCTCCACGCCCCAGAAACATCCCATTCCAACATAGGCAATTTCCATATTTTCAGGAATGTTCTCTATCGCATGCTGTGTGATGACATGGTAGGGTGATATGGTTAATGGAGTGGCTCTACCCGGTATGGCATCTGGTGCAGAAACAGGTTGTTTTTCATTGGCTGAATTTGGCAAGGTTCTCTCCTGTATATCCATAAGTTTTATGATTATATGTTGCTTGTATATTGTTAAAACTTTACCAGAATTAATTGATTACGGCATTTTTATATTGTTGAATTTTATTCAACAGAGAGATAAACATTAGGAGTTCGAGTGTCACGATATCCCCTCATAGGTGCGCTTTTGGTATCTATCGTTACTCCATCGGCTTATAGTGCAAATTTACGATTGAAACTAGAAGGTCTTTCTGGCGAATTAGAAAAAAATGCCAGAGTACAACTCTCCAATATCAGTACCGATGAAGTTTCCCCTGATGGCCGTTTTCGGGCTCGTGTGGAGAAAGCGATACGACAAGGCCTTCGTCCATTGGGATATTATGATCCCACTGTTACATTTACCTATCAAGAGAATCCCCCTCCTGCCCGCCCGGTTTTAACGGCTAAAGTCACACTCGGCGAACCGGTGAGGGTCGTTAAAGTGGACGTGGATTTGGAAGGGGGCGCTAAAACAGATAAAGATTATGCCGCCCTGATCAAAAAAAATATGCCAAAAGAAGAGGCGATACTCAACCACGGTGAATATGAAAATTTTAAAAGTGCCTTGACGAATTTGGCGGTTAAGAAAGGCTATTTTGATGCCGTCATGAAGAAAAGTGAGTTGGGGGTGGCAAAAGATCAGCATGAATCTATTTGGGATTTTGATTTTGATAGTGGGCAACGCTATCGGTTTGGCCCAGTGACATTTCACGGATCACAAATTCGAGAAACTTACCTGAATAACCTTATTCCTTTTAAATCAGGCGAATATTATACCTCTGAACAATTAGCTGAATTTAACCGCCGTTTGGTGGATACCGGCTGGTTCAACTCTGCGGTGGTTGTGCCTGATTTTAAAATCGGGCGTGAGAGTCAGGAAAAGTTATTACCATTGAATGCGTCCTTAGTGCCTCGCTCTGCCAACTATGTCGAATTGGGGGGCGGTTATGCAACGGATGTCGGGCCTCGTGTTCAAGCAAAATGGAAAAAGCCGTGGCTCAACTCCCGTGGGCACAGTCTGAGTACCAGCCTTAACCTTTCTGCACGTGAACAACTCATTGATGCATCCTACAAAATGCCGCTTAAGGTCAACCCGCTTGAGGAATATTTTCAGCTACAAACGGGTTATAAACGCAAAGATATTAACGATACCATTTCGGATACGGCAACTTTGAACCTTTCCCGTAATTGGGATCGTTTTACCGGCTGGCAGTACAGCGTGAATCTGCGCTGGAGCCTTAGCCACTTTACTCAGGCTAATGTAACCAATACCACCATGCTGCTTTATCCGGGTGCCAGTCTTAGCCGTATTCGCCAACGTGGCGGTGCGATGCCTTATTGGGGGGATAGTCAGCGCTATTCGATTGATATTTCTAATACAACCTGGCATTCCAATGTCGATTTTCTCGTATTACAGGCTCATCACGTTTGGATAAGAACGTATCGGGAGAATCACCGTTTTGTGGTGCGAGCGGATTTGGGCTGGATAGAGACGAATGAATTCGACATGGTGCCACCAGATCTCCGTTTCTTTGCCGGCGGGGATCGCAGCATTCGCGGCTATAAGTACCAGAAAATCTCACCGAAAGACAGTAAAGGCAAATTAGTCGGGGCATCAAAGTTGGCGATTGGCTCGTTGGAATATCAATACAATATTTATGGCAATTGGTGGAGTGCGTTATTTGTCGATTCCGGTGAAGCGGTGGATGACATTAAAAAGAGTAATTTTAAAACGGGTGCGGGAATTGGCGTGCGCTGGGCGTCACCGGTAGGGCCGATAAAATTTGATTTGGCAACGCCAATTGGAGATCCAGATAGTCATAATGTTGAATTTTATATTGGATTAGGGGCCGAACTATGAGGTGGGCGAAAAGGGTTAGTATTGCTTTCCTGCTGATTGTTGGTCTGTTATTGGTGGCAGTTGTCGGGCTACTTGGTACTCAAACTGGTTTGCATTTGGTGATCAACAGTGCGGCGCGTTGGGTGCCGGGATTGGATATTGCGAGTGTCAGCGGCGGTTGGCGCGATTTAACGTTAAAAGGCGTCAAATATCAGATGCCTGGCGTTAACGTTAATGCAGATAATTTGCATCTCTCTATCCGGCTCTCCTGCCTGAAACACAGCCAGGTGTGCGTTAATGCATTGACAACCGAAGGGGTCACCGTTTCGGTGAATACCGCTGAACTTCCGCCATCGGCACCTTCTGCTGAATCAGAACCATTGACTGAATTACAAACGCCGTATCCTATCTCACTGGATGTACTCTCCTTGAAAAATACGCATGTCAAGGTTGATGGTATTGTCATTGCGTTGGATGAGTTTAAAACGGGGGCTCAGTGGCAGGAAAAGCAACTGATATTAAAACCCACAGAAATTAAAAACTTGTTGGTCGCATTACCAACGTATTCATCTGAGAAAGTTGGTGCGGTACAAAAAAATGTGCCGCCGTCCGAACCTGAAAAACCCTTGGGTGAGATGTTGAAAGCGTTGTTTGCCAACCCGTTATTAGCGAAATTGCCTGAGGTTCCCATTCCACTTGATATCACGCTGGAGGGTATCCACGGCAGCCAGCTTCATTTGACGGGGGATACCGATATCAAGATTAACGAGTTGCGGCTACAGGCCAGCAATCATGGGCAGGCAGTCGAAATAAAAACGTTAAGCGTACAGGCACCGGAAGGTTCACTGGCAATACGGGGGACGGCCAAGCTAGCGGAAAAATGGCCAGTTAACTTGGTGGTTAAGGGGAAGGTCGATAACTTACATCATATCAATCTGGATGACTTAAAAGGGCAACAGATTGATTTAACGTTAAAAGGTGCGTTGTTACAGCAGCTTAATCTCGCATTGGATCTTTCCGGCACTGTCACCGCCAGTTTGGATGCTCAGGCTGAATTGGCAAAAGCAGGCTTACCTGTTCGCCTGACATTGAAAAGCCAGCAACTGCAATGGCCACTTAAAGGCAAGCCAGAATATCAGCTTGATGGCGTCAAGTTGCGCTTGAATGGTCAAGCCAGTCATTACGATCTTTCCCTCCGCTCGGATATCAAAGGCCATGACCTTCCGCCGGCATCGTTGCTGCTGGATGCGAAAGGCAATGAAGAATTGCTGAGGTTAACGCGCCTGCGTTTGGCGGCCTTGCAGGGTAAAGCCGATATTGCCGGCGTGATTGATTGGAGTAAAGCCATTAGTTGGAATGCCAGGCTCATTTTGGATGGTATCAATACGGCCAAACAGTGGCCGGAATGGCCTGCCAAAATAGACGGTCAAATAGCCGTACGTGGCAGCCTGTATGGAGGAAGCTGGCAGCTTCAGATCCCTGAAATTGCCCTCAATGGTCATGTGAAACAAAATGCCATCCGAGCGCGTGGTAAGGCATCGGGTAACGCAGCTGGACAGTGGGATATTCCCCAACTCGATCTTACCGTTGGGCGTAATACGCTGAATGTACAAGGTCGGCTGACGGATCAGGCGTGGCAACTCGATGGTGAAATTAATGCACCGCAATTAACTGGCTTACTGCCAGGTTTAGCGGGCTTTATTACGGGTGACGTCAAACTGCGGGGCAATATAAAAGCCCCACAAATCATGGCAGATTTGAATGCCCGTGGGTTACGCTGGCAGGATGCGTTCAGGGTGGATAGTGCCACGATTAAAGGGGATATACGTTCGGCTGAACAGATCCAAGGCCAGCTATCGGTTGTTGTGCGGCAATTGCAGCAGGCGGATTTCACTATCAAGAATTTGGTGCTCCATGCGAAAGGCACAGAAAAGCAGCATGATTTACAACTGAAAATCGAAGGAACTCCGGTCTCAGGCCAATTGGCACTTAATGGCAGCTTTGATCGTCAAAAGGAACACTGGAAAGGCAGTATCAACAATACTGACTTTGATACACCTGTTGGAGAATGGCGTTTAAGCAAAGTGATAGCCATTGATTATTTCAACTTGCAACAAAAAGCGATAGTGGGAACCCATTGCTGGCTGAATCCCAATGCACATCTTTGTATCCCAAAACCTATTGAGGCGGGAGCTCGCGGCCATGCACAAGTGTCACTTGAACGCTTTGACCTGGCTATGATCCAGCCATTTCTTGATAAAAGTACCCAACTTAAGGGGCTGTTCAGTGGTAATGCGGAGATCAGATGGACGGCAGAGCAGGGGTTGCCACAAGCAAAAGTGGCTCTTCAAGGGAATGGGGTACAAGTTCGTCAGGTGGTGGAAGGTAATCCATTACCAATTGATTTTGAAACACTAACTTTGCATGTCGGGCTGGCCGATGGTAAGGCTAATTTGGCATGGTTATTCAAATTGGCTGGCAATGGACAGTTAAAAGGCGATGTGCAGGTCGCTGATTTAGAAGGCAGCCGAAAGTTATCGGGGAATATTGATATTCAGGCACTTTCCTTAAAGCTGATTAAACCTATTTTGAGTAAAGACGAAAAAGCGGAGGGGGGATTAAATGCGAATTTACGCATTGGTGGAAATGCTAAGCACCCACTGTTATTTGGTCAGCTTAACGCAGATGTTTTGAAGGTGAGCAACCATTGGCTGCCATTTGATATTACCCAAAGCCAGTTAGCGGTGCATTTTGCCGGTGTCAGCTCTGATTTGCATGGCATGATTAGAACACCGAAGGGGCAATTAAACCTGAACGGCCACGCTGATTGGCGTAATGTGGATGACTGGTACGCCAGAATGGCAGCTAATGGGGAGAAGTTGCGCGTGACTGTGCCGCCGATGGTGAAGGTGGATGTCAGCCCGGATTTAGTGCTGGAAGCGAAACCCAACCTGTTGAAACTCGATGGGAGTGTGGAGATCCCGTGGGCACGGATTACGGTTCAAGAGTTGCCGGAATCTGCGGTTGGTGTTTCTGCTGATGAAGTGATGCTGGATAAAAACCTCCAGCCTATAGAAAAGAAAAAATCTTCTCTTTTAATTCAAAGTAACTTAAATGTGTATATTGGCAATGATGTGCGCTTGAGTGCTTTTGGCTTGAAAGCCCAGCTCAAGGGTGCGTTAAAAATCCTTCAGGATAAGCAGGGGTTGGGGCTGAATGGCCAGATTGATATTCCTGAAGGGAATTTCCATGCCTATGGACAGGATTTACAAGTGCGTAAGGGAACGATTATGTTTTCCGGCCCGCCAGATCAGCCATTATTGAATATTGAAGCGATCCGTAATCCAGAATCGACCGCGAACAAAGTGATTGCCGGTGTGCGCGTAACTGGATTGGCAGATAAACCGAAAGTCGAAGTTTTTTCTGATCCGGTAAAATCCCAACAAGAAGCCTTGTCTTACTTGCTACGGGGTGAAGGGTTGGAGAAAGGCGATTCTGACAACTCGCAAATGGCGGCGATGCTGATTGGGTTGGGGATTGCCCAGAGCAGTCAATTAGTCGGTAAGATTGGGGAAACTTTTGGCGTCTCTGATTTGGCTTTAGATACTCAGGGGGTTGGCGATAAATCTCAGGTGGTTGTCAGTGGACGAATTACCAACGACTTACAAGTGAAGTATGGCGTGGGGATTTTTGACTCGTTGGCGACACTGACATTACGCTATCGAGTTATGCCAAGATTGTATCTGGAAGCGGTATCTGGTATTGATCAGGCTTTAGATCTGCTCTATGAGTTTGAGTTTTAAAGATGCGAGTTATTGTTTATGGCAGCCTGAGGCAGAAGCAAGGCAATCATCACTGGATGACGGATGCCCAATTGTTAGGAAAACACAGATTAGCCGGTTATGAAATTTATGATCTGGGGCACTATCCGGCGGTTATCCGGGGTGAAGGGATAATCGAATGTGAAGTCTATCGTATTACGCCATCCATCCTGACCGAATTGGATGAACTGAAAAAGAACGCGCAGGAGTACGAAAGGGAACTGATTGAAACACCTTATGGCAAAGCGTGGATCTATCTCTATCAATTGCCTGTTGAAGGATTGCACCGGATAACCTGTGGTGACTGGCTGAAACGCCATGAAGAAGAGTGAAAATTAGACAAGCGGAAGACAAACAAAAACCTCTGTCCCTAGTTGGGGCAGAGGTTTTTGGGGATTAAAATCTGCAATTACCTGTCAGGATTACTTTTTAGCAGCGCGTTCGAAAGAAGACAGGATCTCAGCTTTAGCGGCTTCAGCATTGTCCCAGCCGTCCACTTTAACCCACTTACCTTTTTCCAGATCTTTGTAGTGTTCGAAGAAGTGAGTGATTTGGGCACGCAGCAATTCTGGCAGATCGTCTACATCGTTGATGTGATCGTATTCTTTGCTCAGTTTGGTATGAGGAACCGCGACCAGTTTTGCATCTTCACCGGATTCGTCAGTCATTTTCAGCACACCGACCGGACGGCAGCGGATCACCGAACCTGGCTGTAATGGGTATGGTGTTGGCACCAATACGTCAACAGGGTCACCGTCGAGAGACAGGGTATTGTTGATGTAACCGTAGTTACATGGGTAGAACATGGCGGTTGACATGAAACGGTCTACAAACAGGGCGCCCGATTCTTTGTCTACTTCATATTTAATGGGATCGGCATTTGCAGGGATCTCAATGATGACATAAATATCTTCAGGCAGCTCTTTGCCAGCCGGTACATTATTCAGGCTCATAAAACGGTTTCCTTCAATTTCAAACCAAAATGGGATGCGAGGCATTATAGCCAAAACAGGCCAAAATGCCTCGGATTTTTCGGTTATTGGCGGTAGAGCAACAAAGTGTTCAGACGCTCATTAATGCGATATGAGAAAATTGGAATCCTGTTGCTGAAACGACATTACGCAAAGTTTTCAAAGTCGGATTGCCCTTAGGCGATAGTGTTCGGTATAGCGTCTCGCGTGAAATACCTGCTTTATCTGCAATCTGTGCCATTCCTCCTCGCGCTTCTACAACATGGCGTAACGCCACAAGAAATGCTTCCTGTCCGCCTTCTTCATCCATATCAACAAATGCTTGATGCAGATAATACTTAGCAAATTCGGTATCTTCACGGAGAAGCTGCACCATTGCATCATCATGTAAACGTGCTTTGGCCATAATCACCTCTTCAAATAGTCCTTCAGACATTCAATTGCCTGATCTATATCGGCGTCTTGGGTTCGTTTATCGCCGCCAATTAACAACACCACCACTTCATGACCAACCAAGCTGTAATACACTCTGTAGCCAGGCCCCTGATCTATACGAAGTTCCCAGACACCCTCTCGACAAGGTTTATGATCACCAAAATTTCCGGTAGCCATTCGGTTAACCCGTGACGAGATCTTTGATTTCGCTATAGGATCCCGAATACCTTTCAGGAATTCCATATACAAGTCCCTGTCATCGGAAGTGAGATAATGTTTGATCGTGTTCATGTGAATGACTGTAGCTTTAAAACTACAATTTTGTCAATCTAGCTTATGTTGTACATTTGATTTTGAGTACCGCCTTCACTTGGAAAAATAGTTATGGCTACTTACAGAGAATTGTTAGCGCAAGAAAGCCCGGAAATGCAATCACGGTAAAGCGCAGACCCAATCACTCTTAGGTCTGCGCTTATTTTATATAAAAAACTTCCTGTTCAGTATTTGCGATATTACCTAATTAATTATTGCGTAATACACATATTGCGTATGCCTGCTCCGTACTCTGTGGATCCACCAGTTTAGCGGTTCTCGTCTCGACATCATATGCATACACCCTGTCTTCTTGTGGGCTATAGACTTTTAAGGTCTTACCGTGAAGAGCATTACCATACTGTAAAAGGTTCAATCCAAAATCAGGGAAATTCGTTTTGTCATATTCATAACTCAATGAAGACTGGTTATTGTAAGGATCTATTCCTATATCAAGCGCGGTTGCGTTAGATGGAGGAGTATCGAATGGCGTTAAACCGAAATTAGGAGATTTATTGCTGCTGCCATCAGTCCACCAGTAAGGTCGCTCAACATCATTTGTGTCATAACCACAGCCATCCTTCAGATTAGATAAACTCACCATCGGTTCTTCAAGGAGAGCTATAAACCTTCTGGGGTTGAAAGTATGGTAATAACTATGCGTTATTTGGGTTTCCTCATCGACTACAGTGATAGTCACTGTGACTGGCCATGGTTCCGTGCTGAAGCCACTAGGATGGAATTTTATATACCCATAAGACAGATCTGCTGTCACCAACTTGAGATTGCTAGATTTGACACTTAAAAGTTTCAGGGACGGAGATTCCTGCAATATGCCTGTTTTTCCATCTCTCGACAGGTTAACTCTTATATCTTTATGCACGTTATAGAGCCTTCCCTGTGGAGGAATATATTTCTGCATTCCCGCCGATCTCCCAAATATTATAATTCCCGTGAGTTCTGGAAATGGCTCGAAAATGACAGCTTCAGAGGCCTTGCCTTCGGCAGTATCTGTACCGGATGAATCAGGATATATCGTAAAATAAACGTTAGTTACACCGACTGAACTGGTCATATTGAGAGCCAGATTACCCTCGGCATCGGTTGTCGGGTTGGCCGGTATCTCAAGTTTAACTTCTTGTGGTGCGGGTTTGGCCGAACCTTGCATGGCTAGTTCAGTTTTAAATTGATTACCAATAGACTGATTCTTTAGAGGGTTACCGTTCTCGTCGAGAATTGGCACTTTAAAGGTATAGTACTCTTTCCCGTCCGCTTTTACTGCCCCTTGAGTGGATATGGTTGCGGAAATATCGCCCAATTTAATCTTCAGATTTTCTGGCGTGATAAAATCGAATGGCTCAGAAAAACTTTGGTGTTTCCCATTGATCAACACACCGACTTTAGCACCTTTCACCGCTCGGGTACTGGTCACAATTGCTTTGATCTTACCATCCTCATCCGAGCCGTTTTCATAGCCCTTTTCAGGTGTAACTGATAATCCTGACAGGTCAGAAGGTTCTGTGCTCCATTGTAAATTCATATCCATTTTTTTCTTGATGGGGTTGCCATCGGTATCGAACACGGTCGCCGTCACTATAATTGGGTTTTGTTCCGTTGCTTCATAAGGCGCTTTGTTGTCAAATACGAAGTCCTTGGCTTGAAGCGCATCAGAAAGCGGGATGAAAGTCAGTGGCTTATCGCCTTTTATTTCCAGTTTAGGTTGATCATCCATTGTCAGATAAATCTTGGTATTGGGTTTAAGCGGTTGAGTACTGCTCAATGTTGCCGTTAACTGACCGTTATCATCGGTCATGCCAGCTTCGTTCCAGTGCAATGTGGCATGTTCATCTGGCGGTTCGATGCTCCATTTAACGTTGGGTATCGCCTTGTTTTTAATCGGCAGGTTATTTTTATTGCCATAGGTAATGGTAGCAGCCAGATCGTAAGCCGGTTTACCATTGGAAATCGCAGGGCCTTGACTGCTTGGCTTGATGCTTTGCTCTTTAATGGCAAAAGGTTCCACCATTACATTCATTTGCGTTGTCTTCGGCTTATTGCTGCCATCGACATCAGCAATCGCAGACAGGACGTAGCTGTTTACCCCTTTGGCAGAATATTTCGGCAGATCCAGTTCAACCGATTTGCCATGAGGTATGATAGCTCCCCCGTTTTTACGGAATGCTTCATTAGCCTGCCATGATAGCTTCTTCAACTTGTGTTCAGCGGTCATATTCGGAGTGATTTGAATATGTTGGGAACTATATCCGCTAAGTATATTTGGCAGGGTAAGGTTGAATTCAGGTTTTTTCTTGTAATCCAGTACGATATGGTTATTTCTTTCCACGAGGTCATAACGGCTGCCAGACAATGTGCGTACATCATCAACACTACTGGGTGAAATCTGATTTTCAAAAGGCATACCGAAACGATAATTCAGATTTGCCAAAAAGAGCGTTTCACTGTGCCCACTATTTCCGAGTTTGTAATCTACGCCCATCGTCATCAATGGGATTGGGGTATAATTCAGACCAATCCGGGCAAGGGTTGGATTTTTTTGCTTGGTATCCCGATTAAACAGAGCGACATTATCGCCAAAGTACTGTTCATAACTCAGTTTACCCCCAAGGCTTGGATAAGCCGGTAAGAAAAAGATCCCATTAATATCGAAGCCATTGGCCGGTCTTTCATCATAATCCAGCTCTTTTGGTGATTGGCGCCATTTGCTTATGCGCCAATAAGTATTGGCCGAGAATTTGGCGTAATCCGTCCAGATTTCTCCGCCAAAACCCATCCGTTTATTTTGTCCGGTGAAATCATTGTCAAAGAAGGTATTTAAACCATACATCCAATTGGGTGTGAAATAACGTCCACCAAGACCCAGGTTTAGGATATTACGGCTATCGTGACGTCGATAACCTAACTGGGAGAAAACGAGCCAATCCGCTTTATTGTCATAGAGCGGTAACAGCAGGTCTAAGGAACTGCTATCCAGTTTGCCTTTTTTATCGAGGGTAAAATTAATGTTGGCTGTACCAAATCTGGACAACCATTTTTGTGTTTCCGAGGATATCGCACCATTGACTTTTCCCAACGCGTAGGATTTCGCCTGCTCAGTTAATTGCGATGGGGAAGAAGATAAAATATTACTTACCCGATGAATATTTTGGGCGATGACATTCACTTCATTATCGGCAGCAGCTTGCTTATTCTGTGCCAGATTAACGTGATTTTCATTTGCCGATGGTTGTAAAAATGCCCTGTCTCCTATTCTATTCTCCTGCACTTTTTCCCCTGCTGAAAGCGCACTCGTAGGCGTAAAGGGTAAAAAAAGCGAATACATGAGAATAGAAAGCCGGAAAACCTTATGATTAATATACGAGTCCATATATGAATCCTCATAAAATATGGGCTGTCGCCAGCGCTTTAGCGTTACACCTTTGATGTTAAAAATTTTAGACTATTGGGTATAGCTATCTCATTAATATAAAAAAGATAATATTTCCCATACCTACATACATTAGGAAAAATTTCCTTGTTATGCGTAATGAAAAATAATTATTAATCGATAGAAAAAAGTCATTGCTTTATTTTTACCGTGATTTTAATTTCATTTTCATGAAAGAAATGTGTTTTTTCAGTAATAATAGGGAGCATCAATGGATATATATCATTAAAACGTTTTAGGGGCAGGAAGCAGAAATAGGAAAAACGCATACATTTGAAAAATACAGATAAAACAAGAGGTGGTAATCCACCCCTTTATATTATGATTGAATCCATGACATAATAAAAAACCTTATTGGTCAGGAAATTCCGCCATAAAACTTTCTGCTTTTTCTACCATCGATTTTGTCCCGACAAAAAAAGGCACGCGCTGGTGCAGTTTATTCGGCACGATATCCAGAATACGGTTGGCACCATCGCTGGCTTTCCCACCCGCTTGCTCTGCCAGGAATGCGATGGGGTTACATTCATAAAGTAAGCGCAGTTTTCCTGTCGGATGGCTTGCTGTACTTGGGTAGATATAGATCCCACCTTTTAACAGGTTGCGGTGGAAATCAGCCACCAGAGAACCGATATAACGGGTAGTATAAGGACGCTGGGTTGCTTCATCTTGCTCTTGGCAATATTTGATGTATTTTTTCACACCCATCGGAAATTTGATGTAGTTCCCTTCGTTGATAGAGTACATATTGCCCTTTTGGGGGAATTGGACTTTCTCATGGGTCAGGCAGAACACACCAAGGGAAGGATCATAAGTAAAAGTATGGACACCACAGCCTGTCGTGTAAACCAGCATGGTGGATGAACCATAAACCACATAACCGGCGGCAACCTGCCGATTCCCCGGTTGCAGGAAATCTTCTTCAGTGACAGGCTGGCCTATAGGGGTAATTCGATGGTAAATCGAGAAAATAGTCCCGACGGAAACGTTTACATCAATATTCGAAGAACCATCCAGTGGATCCATCAAAACAACATACTTCGCATTTTCTGCTCGGTCGCCATCAAAAATAACGATCTCATCTTCCTCCTCAGAAGCAATGCCTGCAACTTCGCCGCGTGCTTTCAATGCGGCTTTGAGTTTTTCATTGGCATACAAGTCCAGTTTCATCTGAACTTCCCCCTGAATATTCGATACGCCACTTGTGCCTAAAATATCCACCAGACCGGCTTTATTGATATCCCTATGGATAATTTTGGCACCTAACTTGATAGCCGACAGCAGGGCAGTCAGCTCACCTGTAGCGTGCGGAAAATCTTGCTGTTTTTCGACGATGAATTCGCCTAATGTTTTCATGACAAAGGCCTTGAATTTGATTGTGGTTTTAGGAAGTGTGCTCCACGTAGATATTGCGCTTATCTATATTGCGCTTATGTGTCGCACTTATGCGCGGGCAGTTTAGCTAAAGAATCTGATGATTCATAGGCTATTGCATTTTTAATCTCTGATTTGAGGGTTAGAATAGTGATACGTTTCATGATATCAGGTAGAAATAAATGCGTATTCATATTCTTGGCATTTGCGGTACTTTCATGGGGGGGCTGGCGATCCTTGCTCGCGCACAAGGGCATGAAGTGACTGGCTCTGATGCCAATGTATACCCGCCAATGAGTACCCTGCTGGAAAAACAGGGCATTGCGCTGATTCAGGGATACGATCCAGCACAGCTCGATCCTGCGCCAGATGTGGTGATCATTGGCAATGCGATGACACGTGGCAATCCTTGCGTGGAAGCGGTGCTGGATCGAGGTATTCCTTACACTTCGGGTCCGCAGTGGTTGCATGATCATATCTTGCCGGAACGTTGGGTATTGGCGGTTGCTGGCACCCACGGCAAAACAACAACCGCGGGAATGTTGGCCTGGATTTTGGAAGCGTGTGGCTATCAACCAGGATTCCTGATCGGCGGTGTGCCGGGGAATTTTGAAGTGTCAGCACAATTGGGTGAAAGTCCGTTTTTTGTGATTGAAGCCGATGAATATGACAGCGCCTTTTTTGATAAGCGTTCGAAATTTGTCCACTATAGCCCCCGCACTCTGGTTATGAACAATCTTGAATTTGATCATGCCGACATTTTTGAAAATTTGGCCGCCATTCAAAAACAGTTCCATCACCTCGTCAGGGTTGTGCCGAGTACGGGCAAGATTATCGTTCCTGATAATGATATTAATTTGAAGCACGTGCTTGCAATGGGATGCTGGAGTGAACTGGAACAGATCGGAGACAGTGGCCATTGGCAGGCGAAGAAAGTCAGTCAGGATAGCAGCAATTATCACGTATTCCGGCAGGGTGAACTGATTGGGGAGGTCAATTGGTCATTAGTCGGTGAACACAATATGCATAATGGTTTAATCGCGATTGCGGCCGCCCATCATGTGGGGGTTCAACCGGAGGATGCCTGTCAGGCTCTTAGCAAATTTATTAATGCCCGTCGTCGTCTGGAGTTACGCGGTGAAATCAATGGCATCTCAGTATATGATGATTTTGCCCATCATCCCACGGCCATTTTAGCCACATTGGAAGCGCTGAGAAGCAAAGTGGGCGGTATGGCTCGCATTCTTGCCGTACTGGAGCCGCGTTCAAATACCATGAAAATGGGGATGAGCAAAAATGATATTGCGCCTTCTCTGGGACGCGCTGATGAAGTCTTTCTCTATCAGCCCACCAATATTCTATGGCAGGTGATTGAAATTGCCGAACAGTGCATTCAGCCCGCTCGCTGGAGCGCTGATATTGATACGTTGGTGAAGATGATTGTCGAAACGGCGCAGCCGGGTGATCACATTCTGCTGATGAGTAATGGCGGATTTGGCGGCATTTACGAGAAACTGTTGGCCGCATTGACCCAAAAAGCAAACGCAGTTTAACGGTAAAATTTGCGTATTTATCTGTTGCCTGGTCTGCCGTGCGCATCTCTTGTTGGGATTGGCATACGGCAGACCTGCAAAATTAAAGTTCTTGTTCAAACAAGTTGAGGATCGCTTCGTAGAGTTGTTTTGTCGTAAAGTTTTGTGCTGGTGTAGAAAAAATGGTGTCATCGCCGGCAATACTGCCCAGGATCCCTTCTGCTTTCCCTAATGAATCTAATAGGCGTGCAATTAATTGCGCTGCACCAGGGCTGGTTCGTATAACGACAATGCTATGATTATAATCGACATCTAATACCAGATTTTTTAATGGGCTGGTGGCGGTAGGAACGCCCAATTCTGCGGGTAAGCAGTAAACCATTTCCATTTTGGCATTACGGGTTCGAACAGCACCAAATTTCGTCAGCATTCTGGAAACTTTAGATTGGTTGATATTTTCAAACCCTTCGTCCTGAAGTGCTGCAACAATTTCACCTTGAGAGCTGAATTTTTCTTCTTTCAATAATGCCTTGAAAGCTTTTACCAAATCTTCCTGTTTCGAAGGAACACGCATATTTCACCATCGTTGAATCCATTATCAGGCCAACATTATGCGAAAGAGTGAATTTTTATTCAAGAAAGGGAAGAAAAAACCAAATTAAGCATGGTAAATGCATTGTTAATCAAATGGTGTTGTTTGGTGTGAAAGAGGAGCGTAAGGTAATCAGCCAATTGATGCAGGATATGACGGAAATAATTCTTAAAAAAGTGCCCATTATCTCATTAACAGATAAGCATTTTGTTTAGAATAAAATAACTTTTGTATTCCATCATCAGGTCATTAAGTGGATAATCTGCCTGTTAACAGATTGTTTTTAATACGTGGTGTTTACAGTACTTAATTTAAGGAGTATCAGGATGAAAGTTGCAGTTCTCGGTGCAGCCGGTGGTATTGGTCAGGCACTTGCCCTTCTACTTAAGACCCAACTTCCTTCAGGTTCAGAACTTTCCTTGTATGACATTGCGCCAGTGACCCCAGGTGTCGCAGCCGATCTGAGCCACATCCCAACGGAAGTCAAAGTCACTGGTTTTGCTGGTGAAGATGCAACCCCTGCACTGGTCGGTGCAGATGTCGTATTGATTTCTGCGGGTGTAGCACGTAAACCGGGTATGGATCGTTCCGATTTGTTCAATATCAATGCGGGTATCATTCGTAATCTGGTTCAGCAGGTTGCTAAAACGTGTCCAAAAGCATTAATCGGCATTATTACCAATCCGGTTAATACTACTGTCGCGATTGCCGCTGAGGTACTGAAAAAAGAAGGGGTGTACGATAAGAACCGCCTGTTTGGTGTCACAACCCTGGATATCATCCGTTCCAACACCTTTGTTGCTGAACTGAAAGGTAAGAATGCCGAAGAAGTGGAAGTTCCTGTGATTGGCGGGCACTCTGGTGTGACTATTCTGCCTCTGTTGTCGCAAATTCCTGGTGTTAACTTCACTGATGAAGAAGTTGAAGCGTTGACCAAGCGGATCCAGAACGCGGGTACTGAGGTGGTGGAAGCAAAAGCGGGTGGCGGCTCTGCAACACTGTCTATGGGACAGGCAGCGGCTCGTTTGGGGCTGTCGTTGATCCGTGGCCTGCAAGGTGAAGGCGATGTCATTGAGTGCAGCTATGTTGAAGGTGATGGCAAATATGCCCGTTTCTTTGCACAGCCTGTTCGCTTAGGTAAAAATGGTATCGAAGAACGTTTAGATATTGGTAAGTTAAGTGACTTTGAACAGAAGGCATTGGATAACATGCTGGATGTTTTGAAGAAAGATATTGAATTGGGCGAGAAGTTTATTAACGGCTAATTCATTTATTAATAATTTATTAATATACGAATTAAGTTAAATATATTAAATAACTAAAACCGCTAGTTAGGAATAACTAGCGGTTTTTCTTTCAATAGTTATATTGATAGCTAATTATTCTTTTTCTCTCTCATTTTCCTTTCTAATAGTTCTCCTGTGTGGGGATCGAAATAACGGCTTGGCCATATTTCAGACGGATGTAGTTCTAAGTAATTCGCTATTATCCATTCTCCCTTGGGCCACGGGCGAGAAAGTGTATTCGCCAAAGTAGATGAACTCAGTCCCGCCGCACGGGAAACGGCAGCTAACGTCGTTCCACGTTTACGTAAAGCTGCAATAATATCAGCAGGATGCCAATCCGATTTCATAGAAATCATTTTTTTAATCCTTTTCTATTAAATTAGAAGCCACATTAGTGGTATAACTAAAGCGTTAATGTGAAATTAATAACGAACACGAACCTGTTATTAAGAAAACAAAATAACATTATTTTTTCTAAAAATGTTTCTAATTTTTTCTTAATAACTTCTTTTTTGAACTTGGTTACAAAAATAGAGAAACATTATGAAAAAAGAGTGGTATACGGCAATGGAGTTGACCGGTGTAGGTGAGTTACCTAGATCACCACAAGGAGTTAATGCCAAGGCAAAACGTGAAGAGTGGTTGCGGCAAAAACGGTCAGGTGTCCAGGGAAGGGCGATTGAATACCATTACTCTTGTTTTCCTCCATCAACGTTAGAAGCTTTAGAGCTTCATGAAACACCAACGGAATATCAGGTTCAGAAACAAGATCCTTTATCCATTTGGGTAAGCGCATTTAATTTACTCACCGAGGAAGAGAAGGAGGTCATTACCGAAGTGATATTACGAGATGGCATAAGAAGTTTTTTGGAAAAAATCATAGCTACTTGAGGCAGCTTTTGAAAAGCCAGGTGCTTAAAATTTGGTTTTCTCGTCACTGCTCCAGTATCAAGCGAGGAGAAAGAGATGAAAAAAGAGTGGTATTCTGCAAAAGAACTCATCGGCCTCGCAGGGCTGCCATCGTCTCCCCAAGGAGTCAATCTGATGGCAAGACGCGAGGGCTGGGAACAACGCCGTAAGCGTGGCGTACAGGGAAAAGCGCTCGAATATAATGTCAACAGTTTGCCCGAAGACGTCGTGAATGTACTGACAGTCAGTGAAAATTCAGTCGAATACTATCGGAATAAGCGACAAGATCCATTTATGATCTGGGTAGAGGCTTATTACCAGTTGAGTAAGTCTGAAAGAGAACGAATGGTTAAATTTATTTTGAGAAAAGGGCTAGCCAGCCTTGTCCAATATGTCAGTATTCATGATATTGATAATAAAGACAGCGCCCTAGATTGAATGATCTGGGCACTGATTGCTTCAATTCAGGAAAGTCGCTGTACAGCGACATGGGCCAATCCCTCAAGAGCCGCCTTGTATGGAGAATCTTCCAGTAACTGCAATGCTGAAATGGCCTTATCAGCTTCTTCTTCTGCCCGCTGGCGGGTATATTTGAGTGAACCACACTGTTTCATTGTTGCCAGGACGGTATCCAGCAAATGGCGGCCATTACCTTGTTCAATGGCACTGCGGATCAGCGCAGACTGTTCCGCTGTTCCGTGGTTCATGGCATGCAAAAGAGGCAATGTTGGTTTACCTTCGTTCAAGTCATCCCCTGTATTCTTCCCAAGCGTACTGTTATCTGAGTCATAATCCAGCAGATCATCAATTAATTGAAATGCGGTGCCTAGATAACGGCCATAATCACGTAGTGCTATTTCTTGCTCAGGAGTCGCGTTGGCGAGAATAGCGGCTGAGTGCGCAGCAACTTCAAACAGGCGGGCGGTTTTACTGTAAATGACCCGCATATAGTCATCTTCTGAAATATTCGGATCATTGCAGTTCATCAACTGCATGACCTCGCCTTCAGCAATGACATTGGTCGCGTCAGACATCAGTTTTAATACGCGCATGGAATCGAGATCGGTCATCATTTGAAATGAGCGCGTATAGATAAAATCGCCCACAAGGACACTGGCCGCATTACCATAAATGGCGTTGGCTGTCGCTTTACCACGGCGCATATCAGATTCATCAACAACATCGTCATGCAGCAGCGTTGCTGTGTGGATAAATTCAATCAAAGCAGCAACTTTGATATGTTTTGCGTCTTGGCAGCGAAGGGCTTTACCTGCCAGTACGGCAATCATTGGTCGTATGCGCTTGCCACCGCCGCTGATGATGTAGTAACCAAGTTGGTTGATCAGCGCAACGTCAGAATTTAATTGGTTAAGAATGGTTTCATTAACCGCTGCCATATCATCAGCGGTGAGTTTAATTATCGATTCTAAATTCATGTTTTGGCTTTGGACTCTGATTCAGAGCTGTGCTCATTAATTAGCATATCAATAGATATCAAGATATATCGATTGTACTTGAAAAACCGTTCAAATAAATGACAATTGAAAAACTCCGTTTTTTTCTCATCTGTTCTAATTCTGCACTTGTCTTCCAAGTGGTTTTTGCGTAGAATTCGCGCCCTATTGTGAATATTTTATAGCGCGCTCTGGAAAGCATTTTTAGGGGGTGCGCGGAAAGCGGAGTTTATATGTACGCAGTTTTCCAAAGTGGTGGTAAACAACACCGAGTAAGCGAAGGCCAAACAATTCGCTTGGAAAAGCTGGACATCGCAACAGGTGAAACTGTTGAGTTTGACCAGGTGCTGATGGTCGCTAACGGCGAAGATATCAAAATCGGCGCTCCAGTAGTTGAAGGCGTTAAAATCAAAGCTGAAGTTGTTGCTCACGGTCGTGGCGAGAAAGTTAAAATCGTTAAGTTTCGTCGTCGTAAACACAGCCGTAAACAGCAGGGCCACCGTCAGTGGTTCACCGATGTTAAAATCACTGGCATCGCTTAAGATTTAGGAGAGCAGATTAATGGCACACAAAAAGGCTGGCGGCTCGACTCGTAACGGTCGCGATTCTGAAAGCAAACGTCTGGGTGTAAAACGTTTTGGTGGTGAATCTGTTTTGGCAGGTAGCATCATCGTTCGTCAACGTGGTACTAAATTCCACGCAGGTAACAACGTAGGTTGTGGCCGCGATCACACCCTGTTCGCATTAGCTGACGGGAAAGTTAAGTTCGAAGTTAAAGGTTCAAAAAACCGTAAATTTATCAGCATCGAAGCTGAATAAGTTTTTTGTATCTTGATCGAATCAGAAGCCCTGCAATATGTGTTGCGGGGCTTTTTATTATTTTGGATTATGCCATCTCTGGGTACTAACAGCCATCCAGCTTTACAGTGGCTATCCTACGGAGAAAAGTGATGAAATTTGTAGATGAAGCCAGGATTCTGGTTGTAGCGGGAGATGGTGGCAATGGTTGCGTCAGCTTCCGTCGTGAGAAATATATTCCAAAAGGTGGGCCAGACGGCGGCGATGGTGGTGATGGTGGTGATGTCTACCTGCTGGCAGATGAAAACCTCAATACACTGATTGATTACCGTTTTGAAAAATCCTTCCGTGCTGAACGTGGTCAGAATGGACAAAGCCGCGATTGTACGGGTAAACGTGGTCAGGACATTACTATTAAGGTTCCGGTCGGAACCCGTGTGCGTGATGTTGCCACGGGCGAAATACTAGGGGATATGCTGCACCATGAACAGCGTTTTATGGTGGCAAAAGGGGGCTTCCACGGCCTTGGTAATACCCGTTTTAAATCTTCGGTGAATCGTGCTCCACGTCAAAGAACGATGGGAACGCCTGGAGAAAGCCGTGAGCTGATGCTGGAGCTGATGCTACTGGCTGACGTGGGAATGCTGGGGATGCCAAATGCAGGCAAATCCACCTTTATTCGTGCTGTATCAGCAGCAAAACCGAAAGTCGCTGATTATCCGTTTACAACTCTGGTGCCAAGCCTGGGTGTTGTGCGTATGGATAACGAACAAAGTTTTGTTGTCGCAGATATCCCTGGTTTGATTGAAGGTGCATCAGAAGGCGCCGGATTGGGTATTCGTTTCTTGAAGCATTTGGAACGTTGCCGCGTATTGCTGCATTTGATCGACCTCTGCCCGATCGACGAATCTGTTCCGGTTGAAAACGCGCGTATCATTATCAAAGAGCTGCACAACTACAGTAAAAAACTGGCAGAAAAACCACGCTGGTTAGTCTTTAATAAAGTCGATCTCATCGATCCAGAAGACGCTAAGTTGCGGGCAAAAGCGATTGCTGATGAATTGGGTTGGGAAGGCGATTATTACATGATCTCAGCCGTGAACCGTCAGGGCGTGAAAGAGCTTTGCTGGGACATTATGGAGTTCATGAAGACACAGCCGCGTAGCATGGAAACGTCGGGAGAATCTCAACCTGAAAAAGTTGAATTCATGTGGGATGACTACCATAAAGAGCAGTTACAGCAAGCATCTGACGACGAAGATTGGGATGATGACTGGGACGAAGAAGATGACGAAGGCGTTGAGTTTATTTATAAACGCTAATCTTCATGTAGTCATTTGAATATAACAAAAGGACGCCAATACAGCGCCCTTTTTTCTTTTGGTCAAGCCCTTCTTAGTCACTGAGCCAGCTCAGTGACTTTGATATAACGATTTATATAAATTGTGCTCAAAACGCGATAACGGAACACGACGGGCTCGTTGATCTTCTGGCGGAACAGAGTAGGCAGAGACAAACTGGACAAAAGCAATGTGTTGTCCACTGGCAGTAGTCATAAACCCAGCGAGGTTATAAACGCCTTGTAATGATCCGGTTTTGGCAAAAACCTTACCATCAAGCCCCGCTTCATGCAGGCCAGGACGATAAGCCAATGTGCCATCATATCCCGCTTTGGGTAACATCGGGATAAAGTCCAGCTCATCATTGTGTTGAGCAATAAATTGCAATATCTCCATCATGGTTACGGGGGCGATTAAATTGTGGCGTGAAAGGCCGGAACCATCCACCATGATAGTATTGCCCAAATTAATACCCGCTTTCTGTTTCAGGATCTGGCGGACGGCATCGGAACCTGCCCGCCATGTCCCAGGCACATTGAAATAGCGGTGACCAAGGGTACGAAAGAGAGTATCCGCAATCATGTTATCTGATTTCTTCAACATGATTTCGAGCATCTTATTTAATGGCACAGATTGATTTACGGCGAGGATCTTTTCTGGTTGTTTGGGAGCCGACTGGAGCTGTATATGGCCTTTTAACTCAATACCGGCAATATTCAATTCATTCTTCAGGAGCTTGCCAGCATAGTCAGGCCCATTCTGGATAGCAAATGCCAATGGCAGTGGTTCATCGCGTTGTGTCAGGCAACCTGTAAGGGTATATCGATTTAAATCGCCCGATGTAACATCAAATTCACAATATTTCGCTTCTGGTGAGCCTTTAGCCAATGTTTTGACTTCACTCAATACATTAACGGGATAAAAAGAGGGGACACGAACAAATGCCAGTTCGCCAGATTTCTCCGCGCTGTAAAGTGAAACAGAAAAGCAGTTCTTATCCACGATGGCTGCTGATGGAGGGGCACTGAAACACTGGGTCATATCGTTCCATATCCAGCCTGGGGCTTTATCATGGCTGGAGAAAATCGAAACATCGATGATGAGGTCTCCATCAATCTGTTTTATCCCCGATTGTTTTAAGGTTTCGACCATAGTGCGCAGTTGTGAGCGTGTCAGCATGGGATCACCGACAAAACGAGCCGTTAAGTTACCTTCTAATACGCCATTTGAAAGATTAGCATCACTTTCCAGTGTTGTGATAAAACGGTAATCCTTACCAAGCTGCAATAGCGCTGCTAATGCTGTTACAATTTTCTGCGTACTTGCAGGTAAAGCCATTTGTTGCCCGTGATAATCAATTAAAGGATTTTTGGCACCAACGGCTTGGGCAATAAATGAGAAATCAGTTCCCGTAGGCAGATATTGGGTGCTTTTCTCAATAGAAGAGATATCAAAAGAGGCATTTGCACTGAAAATGCTCAGGCTTAAGCTGAGCATACACGCTATTCTGCTGGGAAGTTTTAAAAGAGCCATAGATCTCGCATATGAAGGTAATGTATTCCAAGAATATTTGTATTAATGATACTAAGGTGCTGTTTAAAGGCAAAGTAAACGATGATCCATCATCAACTCTACGTTAGAATGATAGATTGACAGGTAAGTATGCCTGTAGACTTCAGATTGTGCTGAATTACACTTCTTTTTATTAAGTATCTGTAAGCCTGCCTGATAAGGTGTGCTCATTGTGCTGTTATTAAAAAATGTGCTGTTATTACAAAAAATCAGGAAGATGTTGTTTGGGCTTAGGATTAATTTAGAGGTTGAATAAATGAAACAAATTCCGATGACGGTACGTGGCGCGGATAAATTGCGCGAAGAATTAGAACATTTGAAAAATGTACGTCGGCCTCAAATTATTGCCGCAATCGCTGAGGCGCGTGAGCACGGTGATTTGAAAGAAAACGCAGAATATCATGCTGCTCGTGAACAGCAGGGTTTCTGTGAAGGCCGTATTCAGGAGATTGAGGCTAAACTTTCCAATGCACAGGTGATTGATGTCACGAAGATAACCAATAATGGCCGAGTGATTTTTGGGGCAACGGTAACGGTACTGAACTTGGATTCCGATGAAGAACAGACCTACCGTATCGTCGGTGATGATGAAGCCAATATTAAAGAAAATCTTCTTTCAGTGAATTCACCGATTGCCCGTGGCCTGGTTGGTAAAGAAGTCGATGATGTTGTTGTCATCTCAACGCCTGGCGGTCAAGTGGAATTCGAAGTTTTGAACGTGGATTATGTTTAATACACCATGATCAAAGAAAAAGGCCAGCTTTTGGCCTTTTTATCATAATAAATCAATTAATATGGCACTTTTGTATAAATATGCCGTGATTATTTAGGTAGACTAATCTTGCGTTCTTCCGATGGACGGTAGAGAACTAACATTTTGCCAATGATTTGCACGTTATGTGCACCTGTTTCACGAACAATCGCTTCAGCGATCAAAGTTTTTATTTCACGGTCTTCGCCAGCAACTTTAACTTTGATAAGCTCGTGATGCGAAAGGGTCTGTTCGATTTCAGCCAACACGCCTTCGGTCAACCCATTGTTGCCGATCATAACGACAGGCTTTAATGAATGAGCGAGACTTTTCAGGTATTGGACTTGTTTCTTGTTAAGAGTCATCGTTTTTTTGCTTAGTTAGGATTGAAAACGATATATTCTACCGCCATCTCATATCTATCACCATAAAAGTGTGGTGTGGTTTGATAAGAGAGCGCAAAAAATAAGGCGCCTTATTAGTAGAGTTGGAAAGAACAATGGCCAATAAAAAACGTTCAGCAAGCTCAAGTCGCTGGTTACAGGAACATTTTAGTGATAAATATGTTCTCCAGGCGCAGAAAAAAGGGCTTCGCTCTCGCGCTTGGTTTAAACTTGATGAGATACAGCAAAGCGACAAAATCTTTAAACCGGGCATGACCGTTGTTGATTTAGGTGCTGCTCCAGGTGGGTGGTCTCAGTACGTAGTGAGTCAGATTGGTAATAGCGGGCGCGTCATTGCTTGTGATCTTTTGCCAATGGACCCGATAGTTGGAGTCGATTTCCTTCAAGGAGACTTTCGTGATGAGCTGGTATTGAAAACACTACTTGAGAGAGTTGGTGATAATAAAGTCCAGGTCGTCATGTCGGATATGGCTCCAAATATGAGTGGAACCCCCGCGGTCGATATTCCCCGATCCATGTATCTGGTTGAGTTAGCGTTGGATATGTGTCGTGATGTGCTGGCCCCTGGGGGTAGTTTTATTGTCAAAGTATTTCAGGGAGAGGGCTTTGATGAATACCTGAGGGAAATACGCTCCCTTTTTGCGAAGGTAAAAGTTCGTAAACCCGAATCTTCGCGGGCACGATCACGTGAAGTATACATTGTAGCGACAGGGCGGAAAGTATAGTACCCTGACTACTATTTGTTAACACAGTTGTAATATGAGGTTAATCCCTTGAGTGACATGGCGAAAAACCTGATTCTCTGGTTAGTCATCGCAGTTGTCTTGATGTTATTGTTCCAGAGTTTTGGTCCCGGCGATTCTAGTGGTCGTAGGGTAGATTACTCTAATTTCATCAATGAGATATCGCAGAATCAAGTAAGCGAAGTACGTATTTCGGGTCGTGACATTGATTTCACTAAGAAGGACAACAGTGGAAAATACAGCACTTATATGCCAGTTCAGGATGAAAAGTTGCTGGACACCCTACTCAATAAGCAGATAAAAGTTGTTGGTGAACCACCAGAACAACAAGGCCTGTTGGCGACCCTCTTTATTTCATGGTTCCCAATGTTACTGCTCATTGGCGTTTGGATCTTCTTTATGCGCCAAATGCAAGGTGGTGGCGGTAAAGGGGCGATGTCTTTTGGTAAAAGCAAAGCCCGTATGTTGACAGAAGATCAAATTAAAACCACATTTGCCGACGTTGCTGGTTGTGATGAAGCAAAAGAAGAAGTGGGCGAATTGGTTGAGTATCTGCGTGAACCTGGCCGTTTCCAAAAACTCGGAGGTAAGATCCCGAAAGGTATTTTGATGGTTGGCCCTCCAGGTACCGGTAAGACATTGCTAGCGAAAGCTATTGCTGGCGAAGCGAAAGTGCCGTTCTTCACCATCTCTGGTTCAGATTTCGTTGAAATGTTTGTTGGTGTTGGTGCTTCCCGTGTTCGTGATATGTTTGAACAGGCAAAAAAAGCTGCACCGTGCATCATCTTTATTGACGAAATTGATGCAGTTGGTCGTCAGCGTGGTGCTGGTCTGGGTGGCGGACATGATGAACGTGAACAGACACTGAACCAAATGCTGGTTGAAATGGATGGCTTTGAAGGTAACGAAGGCATCATTGTTATCGCAGCGACTAACCGTCCTGATGTTCTCGACCCAGCTCTGTTACGCCCTGGTCGTTTTGACCGCCAGGTTGTTGTGGGCCTGCCAGATGTTCGTGGCCGTGAGCAAATTCTGAAAGTTCACATGCGCCGCATTCCACTGGATACTGATATTGATGCCTCGGTCATTGCTCGTGGTACACCTGGTTTCTCTGGTGCGGATTTGGCTAACCTTGTGAATGAAGCTGCTTTGTTTGCCGCTCGCGGTAACAAGCGCGTTGTTTCTATGGTTGAGTTCGAAAAAGCCAAAGATAAGATCATGATGGGCGCAGAACGCCGTTCAATGGTTATGACGGAGGAACAGAAAGAATCCACCGCATACCATGAAGCAGGGCATGCCATTATTGGCCGCTTGGTTCCAGAACACGATCCTGTACATAAAGTGACAATTATACCGCGTGGTCGTGCGTTGGGTGTGACGTTCTTCTTACCAGAGGGCGATCAGATCAGTGCAAGCCGTCAGAAATTGGAAAGCCAAATTTCAACTTTATACGGTGGACGGTTAGCGGAAGAAATTATCTATGGTGTAGATAATGTTTCTACCGGTGCCTCTAACGATATTAAAGTGGCGACATCTATTGCGCGTAACATGGTGACACAGTGGGGCTTCTCAGAAAAACTGGGGCCATTGCTGTATGCGGAAGAAGAGGGTGAAGTTTTCCTCGGTCGTTCGGTTGCCAAGGCAAAACATATGTCTGAAGACACCGCGCGTTTAATCGATCAGGAAGTGAAGGCCATCATCGATCGTAACTATTTACGTGCGCGTCAGATTCTGATGGGTAATCTGGATATTCTTCATTCAATGAAAGATGCCTTGATGAAGTATGAAACCATTGATGCTCCTCAGATTGATGATCTGATGAATCGTACAACAGTACGTCCACCGGCCGGTTGGGAAGGAGATAAAAATAGCGGTAATAGTAATAACCGTCACAACACTCCATCTCAGCAGCAAACTTCAAAGCCAGCGGACGGTAACCCAACCGTATAACGTGGCTAACAACCCTACATTAAACCCCAGGCTTGTCCTGGGGTTTTGACATTAAGGCACCTAGCGATGAAACTGACAGCCAGAGGCAGTGTCCTCGATCTTTCCTGCCCACAAATCATGGGAATTTTGAATGTCACTCCCGATTCCTTCTCTGATGGTGGAACCCATAATACTTTTGATTCAGCATTGAAATATGCTGCTGAGATGATCAAAGAAGGAGCAACGATTATTGATGTGGGAGGAGAATCAACTCGTCCTGGAGCGAATGAAGTAAGTGAGCAGGAAGAGCTGGATCGTGTTATTCCCGTGATTGAGGTACTGGCACAGCGCTTTGATATCTGGATCTCTGTTGATACCTCAAAAGCGGCTGTTATGCGGGAATCAGCCAAGGCGGGAGCGCATATTATCAATGACGTCCGTGCGTTACAGGAACCTGGAGCACTTGAAGCGGCAACACAAAGTGGTTTGCCGATCTGCCTGATGCATATGCAGGGACAACCGCGCACCATGCAAACAGAACCTCACTATGAAGATGTGGTATCGGAAGTAAAAACCTTCCTGATACAGCAAATTGAGCGCTGTGTTGCGGCGGGTATCGCGAAAAACAACCTGATTCTTGATCCTGGTTTCGGTTTTGGTAAGAACTTATCGCATAATTATCAGTTATTGGCTCACTTGCAAGAATTTCATCATTTGGGATTACCTATTCTGGCGGGGATGTCCCGCAAATCTATGATTGGTCAATTACTTAATGTACCACCGCAGGAGCGTGTGGCAGGAAGCGTTGCTTGTGCTGTGATTGCAGCCATGAAAGGTGCCCAGATTATCCGTGTACATGATGTCAAAGAAACCGTTCAGGCAATGCAAGTAGTTCATGCAACGCTATCTGAAAAGAATCCATGTTCATAGAATATATAGTTTGTAGAATACATCGTTTGTAAAGAACATGATGTCAGCAAAAAACGCTGAGAACAGAAAATTCGTTCAGCAAAGGAAAGAAATTTATGAGTAACCGTAAATATTTTGGCACTGACGGTATCCGTGGCAGAGTGGGGAATACCCCAATTACCCCTGACTTTGTATTGAAACTTGGTTGGGCTGCCGGAAAAGTGCTGGCGCGTCATGGTTCTCGCAAAATTATTATTGGTAAAGATACCCGAATCTCAGGTTATATGTTGGAATCTGCGTTGGAAGCAGGGTTAGCCGCTGCGGGACTGTCGGCATCCTTTACCGGCCCGATGCCAACGCCTGCCGTGGCGTATCTGACACGTACTTTTCGTGCAGAAGCCGGCATTGTCATTTCCGCTTCCCACAACCCTTACTATGATAACGGCATTAAATTCTTCTCCATTGATGGGACTAAATTACCGGATAATGTTGAAGAGGCGATTGAAGCAGAAATGGAAAAGCCTCTGACTTGTGTGGAATCTGCTGAGTTAGGGCGGGCAAATCGGATAGTTGATGCGGCAGGTCGTTACATTGAATTTTGTAAAGGGACATTCCCTAGTGAACAAAGTTTAAATGGATTGAAAATTGTTTTAGATTGCGCCAATGGTGCGACCTACCATATCGCGCCGAATGTGCTCAGAGAGTTAGGGGCGGAAGTGATTGCCATTGGTTGTGAGCCTAATGGTATCAATATCAATGAAGAGTGTGGTGCAACAGATGTCCGTCTATTGCAACAGCGCGTATTGGAAGAACAAGCGCACGTAGGCCTTGCATTTGATGGTGATGGTGACCGTATCATTATGGTTGATCACTTGGGGCAAAAAGTTGATGGTGATCAGCTCATTTATATCATTGCACGTGAAGCGTTGAGACAAGGCCAGCTACGGGGTGGGGTAGTGGGTACGTTGATGAGCAACATGGGGCTGGAGTTGGCACTGAAACAGCTTGGTATTCCATTTGAACGTGCGAAAGTTGGCGACCGCTATGTGCTGGAAAAATTGCAGGAAAAAGGTTGGCGTCTGGGGGCAGAAAATTCAGGCCATGTGATTTTGTTGGACAAAACCACTACAGGTGATGGAATTGTTGCTGGATTGCAAGTCTTGAGTGCAATGGTACGCAATAATATGAGCCTGCATGATCTGTGCAGTGGCATGAAACTTTTACCTCAAGTTTTGGTTAACGTTCGCTTTGCAGGTGATGTTGATCCCTTGCAATCAGACTCCGTGCTTGAAACCGTAAAAGAAGTTGAGACTGAATTGAATGGTCGTGGCCGTGTTCTGCTGCGTAAATCAGGTACAGAACCATTGATTCGTGTCATGGTGGAAGGTGAGGATGAAGAGCAAGTCACAGCATTAGCGCATCGTATTGCTGATGCTGTGAAAAAAATCGGCTGATTTGTTGATTTTTTGCTCGATCAGCGTCAGGATTTAAAATTAATCTTGCGTGTCTGATACGCTTTGGTTAGTATTCACACCCGCTCAATAAGTTAATTTTTCTAATTTTGTGAGCGGGTGATGCAACATAACGTCGCTATGAAATTGTGGTAAAAGCCACGAGGAAACGGGTACAACATATGTATGAAGCTCTTTTAGGTATATTCTTGCTGGTTGGTATCGGGCTAATCGCCCTGGTTCTGCTACAGCAAGGTAAAGGTGCTGATATGGGTGCTTCTTTCGGCGCGGGTGCATCTAACACGCTGTTTGGTTCATCGGGTTCCGGTAATTTTATGACCCGCATGACGGCCATTTTTGCCACGTTGTTCATTGTTATCAGCCTGATTCTTGGTAACATGACCAGCAATAAGACGGGTTCTAGCAGTAAATGGGATAACCTTGTCGATCCTGTAAAAGTTGAAAAACAGGCAGAAGTTCCGGCAACGCCAGCACAACCAAATAGTGATATCCCACAGTAATATTCAGTAACAGAATTGAAATAGGGTTGTTGGTTTTAACGATGAGTTTAGATAACCATTTAGAATAACAGTCCTATAAAAATCAGTGCCGAGGTGGTGAAATTGGTATACACGCTACCTTGAGGTGGTAGTGCCTAAACAACGGGCGTACGGGTTCAAGTCCCGTCCTCGGCACCATTAATCTAGAAACTTGCGTTTTTAGTATTATCAGCGTAAGATTTGCCACGTTTTCGAACGCGGGATGGAGCAGCATGGTAGCTCGTCGGGCTCATAACCCGAAGGTCGTCGGTTCAAATCCGGCTCCCGCAACCACTTCTTAACAACCTATACCTTTTCAATAGTAATATTCAGCAGCCATTGAGATATCTCTCCTGATTTGACAGGTTGCTTTAAAAGGTATAAAAAAGAAGTTGGTTGAGACCGCTGGCAGTAAACAGGGTCCAGTTGCATAAAGCCCCGAGTATCGGGGTTTTTTGTTATTTGACAGCAGAATTACTGGGCTAATATAGCCCTTTTTTTATGTCTTGGGGGTGGGCTTGTCCACATTAGAGCAAAAATTAACAGAGATAATTTCAGCACCAGTTGAAGCTTTAGGTTTTGAATTAGTTGGCCTGGAGTTTATTCGCGCTCGTGTATCGACGTTGCGAGTCTATATCGATAGTGAGGAGGGTATCACTGTTGATAATTGTGCTGATGTTAGCCACCAGGTCAGTGCAGTGCTTGATGTTGAAGATCCGATTCCAGGGCTTTATAACCTGGAAATATCTTCACCAGGGCTTGAGCGTCCACTGTTTAAGGCTGAACATTACCAGCGTTTTATCGGTGAAGAAGCCAGCTTGGTTTTACGCATGGCAATGCAGAACCGTCGCAAATGGCAAGGTATCATCAAGGCAGTTGATGGTGAAATGATTACGGTTACGGTGGATGGAAAAGACGAAGTGTTCGCACTGAGCAACATCCAGAAAGCGAACCTGGTACCCCACTTTTAAAGTTCGGATGAGGCAACTAGGATGAATAAAGAAATTCTGGCTGTTGTGGAAGCGGTTTCTAATGAAAAATCACTCCCTCGCGAAAAAATCTTCGAAGCATTAGAGATTGCACTGGCAACAGCCACCAAGAAAAAATATGAGCAGGAAATCGACGTCCGCGTCTGTATCGATCGTAAATCAGGTGATTTTGATACCTTCCGCCGCTGGTTAGTTGTTGACGAAGTGACTCAGCCAACGCGCGAAATCACACTGGAAGCGGCAAAATTTGACAACCCAGAGATTGATCTGGGTGGTTATATTGAAGATCAAATTGAATCAGTGACTTTTGACCGCATTACGACTCAGACGGCAAAACAGGTTATCGTACAGAAAGTACGCGAAGCTGAACGTGCGATGGTTGTTGATCAATTCCGTGAACAACAGGGTGAGATCGTGACCGGTCAGGTCAAAAAAGTGAACCGTGAAAATATTACCTTAGATTTAGGTAATAATGCTGAAGCGGTCATTTTACGTGAAGACATGTTGCCACGGGAAAACTTTCGTCCAGGTGACCGCGTGCGTGGTGTTCTGTATGATGTTCGTCCTGAAGCACGTGGTGCACAGCTTTTCATCACTCGTTCTCGTCCTGAGATGTTGGTTGAGTTGTTCCGCATCGAAGTACCTGAAATTGGTGAAGAAATCATTGAGATCAAAGCGGCTGCCCGTGATCCGGGTTCCCGTGCCAAGATCGCAGTGAAAACTAACGACAAGCGTATTGATCCTGTTGGTGCTTGTGTTGGTATGCGTGGTGCAAGGGTACAAGCCGTTTCCAGTGAGCTGGGCGGTGAAAGAATTGACATCGTGTTGTGGGACGATAACCCTGCGCAGTTTGTCATTAATGCAATGGCTCCGGCAGATGTTGCATCTATTGTGGTTGACGAAGATAACTGCACTATGGATGTTGCCGTAGAAAACAGTAATCTTGCTCAGGCGATTGGACGTAATGGTCAGAACGTTCGTCTGGCGGCACAACTGTTGAAAAAACATCGTGGTGATGACAAATGGGAACTTAATGTCATGACTGCGGAAGAGTTACAAGCAAAACATCAGGCAGAAGCACACGCTTCTATTGATACATTTACTAAGCATCTCGACATTGATGAAGATTTCGCCACTGTATTGGTCGAGGAAGGTTTCTCTACGCTGGAAGAACTGGCTTATGTGCCAATCAATGAACTTCTGGCTGTAGAAGGCCTGGATGAAGAAACCGTTGAAGTTCTTCGTGAACGCGCTAAAGCGGCCTTGACGACGCTGGAACTGGCTCAGAAAGAGAGTCTAGGTGATCAGCAACCTGCCGAAGATTTATTGAATCTGCCTGGCATGGAGCGTACTTTGGCGTTTAACCTGGCTGCCCGTGGCATCTGCACTCTGGAAGATCTTGCCGAGCAGGGTATCGACGACTTATCTGATATCGAAGGACTGAATGATGAGAAAGCAGGAGAACTCATTATGGCAGCCCGCAATATCTGTTGGTTTGGCGATGATGCATAAATAAACTGTAGCAGGAAGGAACAGAATGACAGAGGTAACCGTAAAAATACTGGCAGAAGAGATCCAGGCATCGGTGGAACGTCTAATCCAGCAATTTGCTGATGCTGGCATTCAGAAAACCGCAACTGACTCTGTTTCCCAGAAAGAAAAAGAAGCTTTGCTGGCCCACCTTAACCGCGAACAAGGCGGTTCTGGCGGTCAGCCAGGTAAATTGACACTACAGCGTAAAACACGCAGTACATTGAACGTTCCTGGCACCGGTGGCAAAAGTAAATCGGTAGCGATTGAAGTCCGCAAAAAACGCACATATGTAAACCGCGATGCCACTGAACAGGGTAAAGCGGAAGAGCAGTCAAAGCGTGAAGCGGAAGAGCAGGCTCGGCGCGAGGCAGAAGAGAAGGCGCGGCTTGAGGCTGAAGCGAAAAAACTCGCAGAAGAGCAAGCTAAACGTGAAGCTGAAGAAAAGGCTAAACGTGAAGCTGAAGAGAGCGCTCGACGTGAAGCAGAAGAAAAAGCCAAACGTGAAGAGGCTAAACTGTCTCAGCGTGAGGCGGTGGAAAAAGAAAAAGTGACTAAGCAACATACCGAAAACAATCAAAAATCAGTTCAGAATCATTCTGCCGCGCTAAATGAAAAAGCGCGTCGTGAAGCTGAAGCTGCAAATTTAAAACGTAAAGCTGAAGAAGAAATGCGCCGTAAGGTGGAGGAAGAAGCGAAACGTGTTGCAGAAGAAGCGCGTCGAATGGCAGAAGAGAACAAAGACAAATGGTCTTATGACTCTGAGAACAGTGACAACAGTGACTACCACATAACCACTTCCCGCTATGCTCGTGATGCGGAAGATGAAAATGACGCCAAAGTAGAAGGCGATCGTCGTTCCCGCTCCCGTGGCGGTAAATCCCGCCAGAAAAAGAATAACAAACATTCTGAATCGAAAGCTGATCGCGAAGAAGCGCGCGCTGTGGGTCGTACCAAAGGTAAACAACGTAAGCCGAGTACCTTACAGCAGAGTTTCACGAAACCTGTTGCCGCGGTTAACCGTGACGTTGTGATTGGTGAGACAATTACTGTTGCTGAATTGGCTAACAAAATGGCCGTGAAAGGTGCTCAGGTCATTAAGACCATGATGAACATGGGCGCAATGGTAACCATCAACCAAGTGATCGACCAAGAAACAGCACAAATGGTTGCCGAAGAAATGGGGCACAAAGTTTTCCTGCGTCGTGAAAACGAACTGGAAGAAGCGCTGATGAGTGATCGTGATACGGGTGAAACGCAGGCAGAACCTCGTGCACCTGTTGTCACCATCATGGGGCACGTTGACCACGGTAAAACTTCTCTGCTGGATTATATCCGTTCCACTAAAGTGGCTTCTGGAGAGGCGGGTGGTATTACCCAGCACATTGGTGCGTATCATGTGAAAACTGAAAAAGGCATGATCACCTTCTTGGATACCCCAGGCCATGCTGCGTTTACCTCCATGCGTGCACGTGGTGCGAAAGCAACAGATATCGTTGTTCTGGTTGTCGCAGCGGATGATGGTGTGATGCCACAGACCATCGAAGCTATCCAGCACGCTAAAGCGGCCAACGTACCGGTTGTTGTTGCTGTGAACAAGATCGATAAGCCAGAAGCTGATCCAGATCGCGTGAAGAATGAATTGTCACAATACGGTATCATTCCAGAAGAGTGGGGTGGTGAAAACCAGTTCATGAATGTGTCTGCTAAAGCAGGTATTGGTATTGATGAATTGCTGGAAGCCATTTTGCTGCAGGCAGAAGTTCTTGAACTGAAAGCGGTACGCACAGGTATGGCGAATGGTGTGGTCATTGAATCCTTCCTGGATAAAGGCCGCGGTCCAGTCGCAACCATTCTGGTTCAGTCCGGTACTCTGAACAAAGGCGACATCGTTCTGTGTGGCTTCGAATATGGCCGTATCCGTGCGATGCGTAACGAACTTGGCCGTGAAGTGACCTCGGCTGGCCCATCTATCCCAGTGGAAATTTTGGGTCTGTCCAATGTGCCATCTGCGGGTGATGAAGCAACTGTTGTTCGTGACGAGAAAAAAGCGCGTGAAGTAGCCTTGTATCGCCAGGGTAAATTCCGTGAAGTGAAGTTGGCTCGTCAGCACAAAGCTAAGCTGGAAAACATCTTCGCTAACCTGGAAGAAGGCAAAGTATCTGAACTGAACATTGTTCTGAAAACAGATGTTCAAGGTACATGTGAAGCAATTAGTGATTCACTGCTGAAACTGTCTACTGATGAAGTGAAAGTGAAAATCATCGGTTCTGGTGTGGGTGGTATCACTGAAACTGATGCAACACTGGCAGCGGCATCTGAGGCAATTATTCTGGGCTTCAACGTTCGTGCTGATGCTTCTGCACGTCGTATCATTGAAAACGAAAGTTTGGATCTGCGTTACTACTCCGTTATCTATAACCTGATTGATGAGATCAAACAGGCGATGAGCGGTATGCTGGCACCAGAATACAAACAGCAGATCATGGGTCTTGCCGAAGTTCGTGATGTGTTTAAGTCACCGAAATTTGGTGCTATTGCTGGTTGTATGGTGACAGAAGGTACCATCAAGCGTAATAACCCGATCCGTGTACTGCGCGATAACGTTGTCATTTACGAAGGTGAATTGGAATCCTTGCGTCGCTTTAAAGATGACGTTAATGAAGTCCGTAATGGTATGGAATGTGGTATCGGTGTGAAGAACTACAATGATGTTCGCGTTGGTGACATGATTGAAGTCTTTGAAGTGATTGAAATTAAACGCTCCATCGATTAATACCATTATTTATCAATAGATTCATTCCATTCTTGGGGGGCTTCATGCCCCCCAAAATGTCAGGAGATATAACAATGGCAAGAGAATTTAGTCGTACTCAGCGCGTTGCACAGGAAATGCAAAAAGAAATTGCCATCATCTTACAGCGTGAAATCAAAGATCCTCGTATCGGCATGGCGACAGTCTCTGGTGTTGAGGTTTCCCGCGATCTGGCTTATGCCAAAGTATTTGTAACCTTTTTGAATGTGTTGGTGGAAGGGCATGATTCAGATATGGTTAAAGAAGGCATCAAGGCATTGAACGAAGCTTCTGGTTTTATCCGTTCCCTTCTGGGTAAAGCGATGCGCTTGCGTATCATTCCTGAACTGACATTCTCTTATGACAGTTCTTTGGTAGACGGGATGCGTATGTCGAATTTGGTTAGCAACGTCGTTAAAGACGATGAGAAGCGTCGCGCATCTACGGATCATAATGAGGAAAAATGATGGGGCGCCGTCGTCGAGGCCGTTCTATACACGGTGTATTGTTACTGGATAAGCCACAAGATATTTCCTCCAATGATGCGTTACAGAAAGTCAGGCGGATTTTTAATGCCAATAAGGCGGGTCATACTGGTGCACTCGACCCATTGGCGACAGGCATGTTGCCGATTTGTCTGGGTGAAGCGACCAAATTTTCCCAATTTTTGCTGGATTCTGACAAACGCTATCGTGTGATTGCCCGTTTGGGGCAGCGTACAGATACATCGGATTCACATGGGACAGTCATCAGTGAGCGTGATGTAATAATCACCGAGTCTCAGCTTAATGCTGCATTGGATAAATTCCGTGGTGATACCATGCAGGTTCCTTCCATGTATTCTGCATTGAAACATCAGGGAAAACCGCTATACGAATATGCCCGTCAGGGGATTGAAGTTGAGCGAGAAGCGCGTCCTATCACTGTTTATGAATTACAATTCATTCGCTGGGAAGGGAATGAGCTGGAATTGGAAATACACTGTTCCAAGGGAACTTACATTCGTACCATCATTGATGATTTAGGGGAACTTTTGGGTTGTGGCGCGCATGTTATTTATCTGCGCCGTTTGCAGGTTGCCAATTATCCCAATCAAAGAATGGTAACGTTGGAACAGTTATATCAGTTAAAACAACAGGCTGAAGGTCAAGAAATTGAGGCATGGGAATTACTTGATTCATTGTTGCTACCAATGGATACCGCGGTGGCTCATTTTCCTGTCATTCACTTACCCTCTGTCGTTGCGTCTTACTTCAAACAAGGCCAGCCGATTCGAAGCAAACATAATTTGGCTTCAGATGAATGGGTGAGGGTGACCGAAGGAGATGAAAATAAATTCATCGGTATTGCCGTGATTGATGATGATGGATTAGTGGCTCCACGCCGTCTGGTTGTTGAAACTGAATCATGATAGCAACAGACAAGGAATTTACAGCAGGTAAATTGAGTTGGGGCACAGAATGGCGGTGATTATGCTGTCTTGCGCTTCACCTATTTGCAGCGTAGAATACTGCGTCTGTATATGAGTTGCTGAATTAGAGATCGGCACTCGTCATTTTAAATTACATATTTGGAGTTATACTATGTCTCTAAGTACTGCTGCAAAAGCACAGATTATTGCTGAATTTGGTCGCGGCGCTAACGACAGTGGTTCCAGCGAAGTTCAGATCGCACTGCTGACTGCTGACATCAACCACCTGCAAGGTCACTTTTCAGAGCACAAAAAAGATCACCACAGCCGTCGTGGTCTGCTGAGAAAGGTTGCACAGCGTCGTAAGCAACTGGACTACCTGAAGCGTAAAGATGTGGCACGCTATGTTGCTCTGATTGAGCGTCTGGGACTGCGTCGCTAATTGATGAGTTTCAGTGGAAAGGGGGCCTAATCGGGCCCCTTTTCTTCTAGGAAACGGAATTGCCAGGAAACAGAATTGGAAAATTTAATCTACTGTTTTTGGCACCGTCTCTAAAATTTGAACCTCTTCCGCTACAGTAGTGACTCGCGCGGCTAATGAGAGTACTCAAAGCAATGAGCACTGTCATTAGTCGTGAGGGTGTAGCAAGAAGAGGAAATCCCTTGTTGCTGGTTTCTTAATGCGGCAACACTAACAAAGGAACATTATTTTGCTAAATCCGATTGTTCGTAAATTTCAGTATGGTCAACACACTGTGACCATTGAAACTGGCATGATGGCGCGTCAAGCGACAGCAGCCGTTATGGTAAATATGGATGACACAGCGGTATTTGTCACCGTTGTAGGTCAAAAGAAAGTCAAAGCAGGTCAGGATTTCTTCCCTCTGACCGTTAACTATCAGGAGCGTACTTACGCTGCTGGCCGCATTCCGGGAAGTTTTTTCCGTCGCGAAGGCCGTCCGGGCGAAGGTGAAACGCTCGTTGCCCGTCTTATTGACCGCCCTCTACGCCCTCTGTTTCCAGAAGGTTTCCTGAATGAAGTTCAAATCATCGCGACAGTCGTTTCTGTTAACCCACAAGTAAACCCTGATATCGTTGCCATGATCGGCTCTTCCGCTGTACTGGCGCTGTCTGGTATTCCATTCAATGGTCCAATTGGTGCTGCGCGTGTTGGTTACATTAACGATCAGTACGTTCTGAACCCAACCAGCGATGAGCTGAAACACAGCCGTTTGGATCTGGTCGTTGCCGGTACAAATAACGCGGTACTGATGGTAGAGTCCGAAGCGGAACTGCTGACTGAAGAGCAAATGCTGGGTGCCGTGGTGTTTGGTCACGAGCAACAACAGATTGTGATTGATAACATCAATGCACTGGTTGCTGAAGCGGGTAAAGAAAAATGGGATTGGGCGCCAGAGCTTGTTAATCAGCCTCTGCACGATCGTGTTGCAGAACTGGCTGAAAGCCGTCTGGGTGATGCTTATCGCATTATTGAGAAGCAGGCGCGTTATGCTCAGGTTGATAGCATCAAAGAAGAAGTTACTGCGGCTATCCTGGCAGAATTCGCAGAAAAAGGCGTTGAACAGGAAGAAACAGAAGTTCTTGAAGTTCTCGCTACTCTGGAAAAAAATGTTGTTCGTAGCCGTGTTCTGCGTGGTGAACCGCGTATTGATGGCCGTGAAAAAGACATGGTTCGTGCTCTGGACGTCCGCACAGGTGTATTGCCACGTACTCATGGTTCATCCCTGTTTACCCGTGGTGAAACTCAGGCTCTGGTGACTGCAACATTGGGTACAGAGCGTGATGCTCAGGTTATCGATGAGCTGATGGGTGAGCGTACAGATCGCTTCCTGTTCCACTATAACTTCCCTCCATACTCTGTTGGTGAAACTGGCATGGTTGGTTCACCAAAACGTCGTGAAATTGGTCACGGTCGTCTGGCGAAACGTGGTGTATTGGCGGTGATGCCAAGCGCTAACGAATTCCCATATACCGTTCGCGTGGTATCTGAAATCACGGAATCCAACGGTTCTTCTTCTATGGCTTCTGTCTGTGGTGCGTCACTGGCATTGATGGATGCGGGTGTGCCAATTAAGGCTGCTGTTGCAGGTATCGCAATGGGATTGGTGAAAGAAGGGGATAACTTTGTTGTTCTGTCTGACATTCTGGGTGACGAAGATCATCTGGGCGACATGGACTTTAAAGTTGCGGGTAGCCGTGATGGTGTCAGTGCATTGCAAATGGACATCAAAATCGAAGGTATCACCCGTGAAATCATGCAGATTGCACTGAATCAAGCCAAAGGCGCTCGTCTGCACATCCTGAATGTGATGGAACAGGCAATTCATAGCCCACGCAATGATATTTCTGAATTTGCACCACGTATTCACACTATCAAGATCAATCCAGACAAGATCAAAGATGTGATTGGTAAAGGGGGTTCCGTGATCCGCGCATTGACGGAAGAAACAGGGACTACCATTGAAATTGAAGACGACGGTACAGTGAAGATTGCGGCAACTGATGGCGATAAAGCACGTCATGCTATCAGACGTATCGAAGAAATCACGGCGGAAGTTGAAGTGGGTCGTATTTATGCTGGCAAAGTGACTCGTATTGTTGATTTTGGCGCATTTGTGGCTATTGGCGGCGGTAAAGAAGGGCTGGTACACATTTCTCAGATCGCAGAAAAACGTGTAGAGAAAGTCACTGATTATCTGCAAATCGGGCAAGAAGTTCCGGTGAAAGTGCTGGAAATTGACCGTCAGGGTCGTATCCGCTTGAGCATGAAAGAAGCTGTGATTACAACTGATGCAGAACTGCAATCACCGGAATCATCAGTAGAATAAATTTGACGTAAAGAGCGGCGTCCTGTAAAAAGGGCGCCGTTTATCTCAATAGATTTCGAGTTGTTGTTGGCAGTAGCTGGGCAATGGCCTGAAAGATGAGAAGAAGTCAGTTTTGGGCAGGAAGCCTGAAATATACAATGTGGGTGGAGTAATAGGGCATTTTGATTGATGTCTGGCTTCGGGAGTGGGAAATGAATTCTTTTCTGCGCTGGTGTTATGTGGCGGCTATTTTTCTCCTTGTGGGATGTAGCGGCACTGGATGGCGTAAAAATGAAGTTATTGCTATTCCATTACAACCGACATTGCAACAAGAGGTTATTCTGGCTCGCATGGAGCAAATACTTGCGAGTCGGTCACTTACGGAAGATGAATATGCACAGCTTTTATATGAACGAGGTGTGCTGTATGATAGCCTTGGGCTGAGGGCATTGGCACAGAATGATTTTTCAGTGGCTTTGACTATCCGTCCTGATATTCCTGAAATTTTTAATTATCTGGGAATTTATTTTACGCAGGCAGGCAATTTTGATTCTGCCTATGAAGCGTTTGATTCTGTTTTAGAGCTTGATCCAACTTACAACTACGCGCGAATGAATCGCGGCATTTCACTGTATTACGGTGGCCGCTATCGATTGGCGCAGGATGATCTGCAGGCGTTTTATCAAGACGATCCAAATGATCCCTTCCGTTCGTTGTGGTTGTACCTTGTGGAAGATAAAATTGATCCTAAGGCTGCAATGACTAATTTGTCGCATCATTTTGACAAAGCGAACCGGGGGAGATGGGGCTGGAATATTGTTGAATTCTATTTGGGCAAAATCAGTGAAAAAACACTGATGGAACGCTTAAAACAGGGTTCAGCAGATAACACTTCGCTCGCTGAGCATCTCAGTGAAACTGACTTCTATTTAGGTAAACATTACCTAAGTCTGGGGGATGAGGATAGCGCAGTTGCGTTATTCAAGCTGACGGTGGCTAACAATGTGCATAACTTTGTTGAGCACCGCTACGCATTGTTGGAATTGGCGCTATTGAGCCAAAAACAAGATGACTTATCGGAATCGAACCAACAATAGCTGACGAACATTTTCACGACAGATTTTAAAGTCCACATCTCTAGAGGTGGGGGCTTGTTTGTTCGTTTAATAACATAATTTGAGCCAGTTCACATTTTAAATGAAAATGACAGAAATTCTTTTCACTGTGTTATGTAGACTGGCCGCCATGATCAATGAGGCACCATTACATGACCACTGAGACTGAAATCTCTTTTGCTGATTTAGGTTTATCAGCACCTATCCTTTCTGCGTTGGGAGACCTGGGCTATGAGAAGCCTTCTCCTATTCAACAACAATGTATTCCTCACTTGCTGAACGGCCGCGATGTGCTGGGTATGGCACAGACTGGCAGTGGTAAAACCGCAGCTTTCAGCTTACCTTTATTGAATAACATTGATGCTGAACTTAAAGCGCCACAAATCCTTGTATTAGCGCCAACCCGTGAACTGGCGGTGCAGGTTGCTGAAGCATGTTCAGATTTTTCCAAGCATATGCGCAATGTGAATGTTGTTGCGCTTTACGGTGGACAGCGTTATGACGTTCAGTTACGTGCTTTGCGTCAGGGACCACAAGTTGTGGTAGGAACGCCGGGACGTTTGCTTGACCATCTGAAACGCGGAACCTTGGATCTGTCCAACCTGAAAGGCCTGGTACTGGATGAAGCTGACGAAATGTTGCGTATGGGCTTTATCGAAGATGTTGAAAACATCATGAGCCAGATCCCTGCTGAACATCAAACCGCGCTGTTCTCCGCGACAATGCCAGAAGCGATCCGCCGTATCACTCGTCGTTTTATGAATGATCCACAGGAAGTTCGTATTCAGAGCAGTGTCACAAACCGTCCTGACATTAGCCAAAGCTACTGGTCTGTTTACGGTATGCGCAAAAATGAAGCGTTGGTGCGTTTCCTTGAAGCAGAAGATTTTGATGCTGCAATTATTTTCGTGCGCACCAAGAATGCAACGTTGGAAGTTGCAGAAACGCTGGAGCGTAACGGCTACAACTCGGCAGCTCTGAATGGTGATATGAACCAGGCTCTGCGTGAACAAACACTTGAGCGCCTGAAAGATGGCCGTTTGGACATTCTGATTGCGACTGATGTAGCGGCTCGTGGTCTGGACGTTGATCGCATTAGCCTGGTTGTTAACTACGACATCCCAATGGACGCAGAATCTTATGTACACCGTATCGGTCGTACTGGTCGTGCGGGTCGTGCGGGTCGTGCTCTGTTGTTTGTTGAAAACCGCGAACGCCGTTTGCTGCGTAACGTTGAACGCACCATGAAACTGACTATCCCGGAAGTTGAATTGCCGAACGCAGAGCTTCTGAGCCAGCGTCGTTTGGAGAAATTTGCGACCAATGTTCAGAATCAACTGGAAAGCAGCGATCTGGATCAATACCGCGCATTGTTGTCTAAACTGGGCACCGGTGATGATTTGGATATGGAAACATTGGCAGCAGCCCTGCTGAAAATGGCACAGGGTGAGCGTCCACTTATTCTGCCACCCGATCCAGTGCGTCGTCCTCGCCGTGAATTCAACGATCGTGATGACCGCCGTCGCAATAGCAATAGCAATGGTAATGGCTTTGGTGAGCGTGACAGAGGTGATCGTCCTCGTCGTGAACGTCGTGACGTGGGTGATATGGAACTGTATCGCATTGAAGTTGGCCGTGATGATGGCGTTGAAGTTCGCCATATTGTGGGTGCAATTGCAAACGAAGGTGATATCAGTAGCCGTTATATCGGTAATATCAAACTGTTTGCCACCCACTCTACGATTGAGCTGCCAAAAGGCATGCCAGGGGAATTACTCTCTCACTTCACCCGTACTCGTATTCTGAACAAACCCATGAATATGCAGTTGATGGGGGATGCGCAACCATTTGAACGTCGTGAGCGTCGTGGTGGTGGTCGTAATGGTAACGGCGGTAACGGCGGCAACGGAGGTAATGGTGCACGTCGTGACCGTGACGGTTTCGGCAATAACGGTGGCCGTCGTTTTAACAACGAACGTCGTGGCGGTGGTGAGCGTGGCTCTTTCCGTGGTCGTGGCAACGATGATTTCAATGGTGGTGCACCACGTCGCCGTCAAAGCAATGGCAATGTATAAGCATACGCTAATCTCTCATTGACTTGCTTGTTGCGTTGAAAATATCGCAATGAATTGAATAAAGCCCTTTCTCCATTAAGAGGAAGGGCTTTTTCTATAAGCAGCGATCAATTTAACCCCAATTCTTCTTTAAGGGGTTTCAGATAACGGCGACTAACTGGAATACGCTCGTCATTGCTTAGTACCAGCTCGGCCTGCCCATTTTCGCCAAAAACAATTTCCCGTAATTGGGTCATGTTGACTAAATATTGGCGATGGCAGCGGGTTAGTGGCGTGCGAGTTTCCAGTGCTCGCAGGGTCAACTCGGTAAAGCCTTCCTGACCGTTAGCGTTCATGACATATACACCACTCAGGCGGGAAGTGACATACAGAACATCATCCAATGGCATCAGCCAGATTCGGCTATGTCCGGTACAGGGAATATATTTCAGTTGTTCATCTTCACGTTGAAGATCTGCCAGATTTTGCTTTTGATAGCCAGAACGCAGCCGTTGCAGCGTCTTACTCAGGCGCTCTTTTTCCAGAGGTTTTAATAAATAATCGAAGGCATGTTCTTCAAAGGCTTGCACTGCATATTCATCAAATGCAGTCAGAAAAACAATATAAGGGCGATGCTCTGGATCGAGCATACCTACCATTTCCAGCCCGGTAATACGGGGCATTTGAATATCGAGAAAAACAACATCGGGTTTCAAACGATGGATGGCACCAATCGCTTCGATTGCGTTGGCACATTCTCCCATGATTTGAATATCAGTTTCCTCTTCCAGCAGACAACGTAGATTTTCACGAGCCAATGGCTCATCGTCAACAATCAATATATCCATATTTACGCCGCTTTATTAACTTACCCGAATTCTGCTTAAGCCATCATTGGAACAGCGTCTTCTGAATAGAAAACTTCCAGTGATGGTTTTTTCAATTTAAGGCAGTAAGCGATCAGTCCAC
>NZ_MKGQ01000004.1:0-53608 GCF_001908105.1 Xenorhabdus eapokensis | reverse complement strand
TGATTTCACTGGGATACATATGACCTTGTCGGCGGCGTAAACGATGCCCACTCTCAAGACAAAATTGTTCCCATTGAGGAATGAAAAAACGGCAAAAATCATCGACATCACAGAAAATTTCAACTAACTTGTCCATAGCCTGTTCCCCCTCGGAGTTGTTTTCGGTGTGCACCAAAACTTTGCTCCTGGAACAGGCTTCTCGTCAATTTCTTATCCAGAATTCGGGTTAACTTGTTTTTTTTCTAATGGTAAACACAAAATGGCACGAGTAAATTCTTCTGGCTGACAATCAACTCTCACCCCATACTGTTTACCATAACGAAGCCGCAGACGTTTATCGACTAAACTCATCCCAAGCCCCTCATCCCCCACTTTTTTGGGGCAATATAACCCTGCATTATCTTCAATCTCCACCAATAGCAATTGGTCTTCTTGATAGGCTCTAATCGTAATTCTTCCTGTATCCAGTAACTGTGATGTGCCATGTTTAATGGCATTTTCTACCATTGGCTGGAGAGAAAAAGCCGGTAACCGTGCATCGTGTAAGGATTCAGGTATCTCGATAGCAATTTGGAGATGCTCACGGAAACGAGCCTTTTCAATTTGTAAGTAAGCGTTTACATGCTCTAGCTCATTTTCCAGCGTGGCAATATCTTCAGGTCGCTTTAAATTCTTACGGAAAAATGTTGAGAGATACTGCACAAGCTGGCCTGCCTGCTGGCTATCTCGACGGATAACCGCTTGCAGTGTATTTAACGCATTAAATAAAAAGTGAGGATTCACTTGCGCGTGAAGGAGCTTTATTTCTGATTGCAGTAAAGATTGTTTATTTCGTTCATACTGTCCGGCAAGAATTTGGGCAGAGAGCAGGCTGGCAATTCCCTCTCCCAATGTACGATTGATGGAACTGAATAAACGATTCTTGGCTTCATAGAGTTTGATCGTACCAATAACCTGTTGGTTTTCCCCCCGTAAAGGGATCACCAGAGCGGAACCAAGTTTGCAGGTTGGGCTAAGGGAACAGCAATAAGGCGTTTCATTGCCATCAGCGTACACGACCTCATTATTCTCAATGGCACGATGAGATTGTTTAGCAGCAATGGGAGTACCAGGTAAATGGTGATCCGAACCGATACCAATAAACGCCAGTAACTTCTCCCTATCCGTAATCGCGACAGCTCCGATCTCTAACTCCTGATAGATCACTTTTGCTACACGCATACTGTTATCTTCATTGAATCCCTTACGTAAAATTCCCTCTGTACAGACGGCAATTTTTAGTGCCTGGGCAGAAAAAGCGCTGGTGTATTTTTCGAAAATGGCTCGCCTGTCCAATAAGATACGAATAAACATGGCCGCCCCGATACTATTGGCGATGATCATGGGGGCAGCTATATCTTTTACCAAACTCAGCGCTTCACTGAAAGGATTGGCAAGTAGGAGGATAATACCCATTTGAGTGCATTCAGCCAGGAAAGTGACAATGGCCGCCGTCCACGGGTTTAATAACTTATTGAGCTGTCCTTTTTTCATCAGATAAATATGCACCAGGCCGCCCAGTACTCCTTCTACAATGGTGGATACCATACAACTAAATGCGGTCATGCCACCGAGAGAATAACGGTGCAGCCCGCCAGTGAATCCGACCATTGCTCCGACGGTTGGCCCGCCAAGAAAGCCACCCAATACCGCCCCAATCGCGCGGGTATTGGCAATTGAATCGTTAACATTCAGCCCAAAATATGTACCCATAATGCAAAAGATGGAAAAAATCACGTAACACATCAACTTATGCGGTAAACGGACAGTCACTTGCAATAGGGGAATAAACAGAGGGGTTTTACTCAGCAGCCAAGCGATCACCAGATAGATACACATCTGCTGGAGTAATAACAACACGAGGTTAAATTCGTACATATTTTTTCATTTTATGTTCAAAGTGTGTGATTAATAACGGTAAATAAATTTTACCCGCTATTATCAAAGGTTGAATTAAACATCGTCAATATTGGGAGTAATGTGGTCGTCCACTCTACCAATGGATGTCAGGGGCAAAGGCATATGCGTATCCATTTTCCATGCTTTTGTTAAGAAGAGCCAGAAAACACCTAAGAAAGATTTAGACTTAGCCAAAAGCCGTATGAAAGAGGTGAAAAAATGAGTCAATTATAAGCCCTTAAAGCTAAAGCATTACAAAACCCAGAAGTGAAACAGGCTTATGATGAATTAAATGATGAGTTCGAATTCATCAATACATTGCTTAGTATGTGCACTGAGGGAAAGGGTCAAGCGATATATTTTGCCTGAGAAAAGAAAGCGGCCCAAAAATCGGGCCGTTTGTCTGTCGAAAATCCGCTATCCCATTCAATCAAAACATCCTTAACTGAATAGTGTTACCCCAAGGGGGCGGATTTTTGAGTTACTCGCTGAAAATGACTAACTCATTGTGTTATTCCTTACAGATCGCGTAATCATAGACTTTATCATTGATAACGTGTTCGAATCCTACGTCTATATTCACAGTGTAATGTTCATTTCTCCCTTTTTCATCTTTCCCTACTGTCGAAGAACGATAGGAACGATGTTCAGGCCAACCAAGTTGGTCATGCATTGCATTGTTTGGATGGGCTCGATATAACGCCATTAAGTCGTCTTTTGTCGGCAACTTTTTCTTTAGTTGCTTACAATACCAGTTTGCGCCTGTGTTGGTACGGCGCGGCCATACTTCACCGCTTTCAGGGAAAGTGTCATTTGTGAATACATGATGCGCGGCCTGCTCCGCCTTCAATAGAGGGCGCCAAAAGACAACGCCATTTTCACCTACTGCAGTTTCAGCCATATGCCCCCAAAAATTAGCCACGGAAACGTCCGGACTGGTTGCCACAGTAAAAATAACATCTTTAGTTTGTGGTGCAGCAGTACCGTCTGCCGAGATAGACAGCGTCGTCTTTACACCAAGCCCTTTCGGGTCGGTCACGGTAATAGATAAAACACCTTGATCATCCGTAACACCTTGATACAAACTCTCTGTTTCATTAATAAATGCCGTGATTTTCTCAGCCAAATTCTGGCGATTCAGTGCCTTAATAGCTTTCACCCTGACGGCGACATTTCGGATGGGCTGGCCGTGATTTAGCGTTTTGATTTTCAGTATGATCGGTTCGTCTTTTTTAACCTTATCAGCACTCACCGTGATCGCCATATTATCGGCAAGCCCTCTGACAGTCCCCCCTTTTCCTCCATCATGAGTATGGTTTCCTTGTCCGTCAGTCATGCTGGTATCAACGTTCAAAGTATTTCCGATTCGCCCCATCGCATTTTGTGCCTGGATCGAAACCGCTTTCACCCTACCTGCATCTGCCAGTGTCAACGTATAGTCAGGGATCGTGCCTGATTCTGTTATCGTATGGCCTTTGTTTATGTCAATATTACCTTTATTGCCCCACACATAACGCGATTTATCCGTTTTATCGCCATGATTGGCATTAAAGGTATAGGTGGCACTTAATTTCTGCCCTATCTCTAATTTGCCAACCAGGGTCAAGTTTTTGACGATTGGTGCTTCAGGATGGACGAACATGACTTCGACGGGCTTGATAGTAATGCCATGGACTTTCGGCGTAATTTTCAGTACCCCGATCTTTTCGCCAGCAGTAAGCTGAGATTCATAGACACCTGGACGGACTTCTTTCATTTGATCGATTTTCGGATCACTGCCATTCCCACTTAACCCACTTGAAAGCAATTTGATGTCTGAGGCAACTCCGCTGATGGGTTTGTCGTCCTTATCTTTCAGCATTAAGATCAGGAGGGTGGTGGCATGACCATCTGCCAATAACTCTTTATCTTTTGTCGAGAAGGTGGATTTATTGGCGTTAACGATGCTGGGGAGCACTTGTACTTTCATTTCGGCACGTTTGGATGCATTGCCGTGTTCATCGTAAGCGGTTGCGCCCACTGTGTAGGTGTTGTTGCCCTGAGATTGATAGTTGGGCAAGGTCAACAGGTAGTGTGTGCCGCCTTGGTGTTGGATCTTACCCCCATTGGCAAAAAAGTCTGCTGTCTCCCACTTAATATCTTTAAACCCATATTTGCTGTTGACACTGATATGGAGAGGTTTGGTCTCTTTCGCATAGCCAATAATCAGATTATCTATTGCCAGAGAGATCACTTCACGTTTGCGGTATTCCAAAACGATCTGGTTGTTGCGATCGACTAAATCATAGCGGCTGCCTTGCAGAGAACGCTTAAACGTTACGGCATCTGAATCAATCTGTTTGACCCACGGCGTACCAATCTCATAATTCAGCGCGATATTGAACAGGGTTTCCCCACCACCCGACATATCTTGTTTGCGATCAATGCCGAAAGTCAGCAATGGGACAGGCGTGTAATCAATCCCGAAAGTAAAAGCAGCGGGATTTTTCTGGCGATGGTCTTTATTCAAAAGCCCAACTTCATCACCGAAATATTGCTCATACATCAACTTACCACCGAGTTGTGGTAAAGAAGGCAAATAACCTTGCACTTTCAGGTCGAAGCCATTGGCGGGACGCTCATCATAATCGGTCAACAGGCGGGATTCTTTCCAATGACTTAAGCGAATGTAACTGTTAGCCGCTAATTTCAGGTAATTGCGGGCATATTCTGCCCCAAGACCGAGTCGGCTATTATTGCCAGTGATATCGTGGTCAAAGAAAGCATTGTAGCCCAGCATCCAATCATCAAAAAAATGACGTTGTCCAAATCCAATATTGGCGGTATTGCGTTTATCGATATGGCGCAGGCCGAACTGCGTAAAAATCATCTGGTGATAGGTATCATACAACGGCAGTAACATATCAAATTGGCTGTCATTCAAATGATCATGACTATCCATATTAAGTTGTACACGGGCTGTACCGTAGTGTCCCAACCAATTTTGAATTTTCTGGTTGGCAACTCCCATTGCCAGACTGTTTAATTGGCTTACTGCATTATCCTTAATGTCGTTACTGGCTATCAACTGACCAATGCGAGAGGAAATCTCAGCCAGATGACTAGAATTTTCATCAATAGAAGATTTGTCTTCTTTAATAGCGGTTTTGTCTAATGAGAATTTTTCTAATGGTGGGGATTGTTTTAATAATAAAGGTTGCTTTGATGAAGAGATTTCTGATGAGGAATAGTTATAGGGCAAAAATTTATTGTTTCGAGGTTTTGGAACATCAATCTTACTACCCACTCCGAGTGCGGTAAAAGGCTTATCAAATAGACGTAATTGGTTGATTTCTTTTAAATCAGAGACAGTTAAACCATAACGTTTAGCGACTATCTTGACCGTTTCCCCTGATTTCAGGACATAAGGCTCTGTTGGTAAATCCCATTTTTCATTTTGAAAAGCTGAGTGAGTTTTAGCGGCAGCAATAGCGGGGGTGAATACACCAGCAATGGGAAACGCAAGTTGGGTCACAATGTTTACCCAAGCTACACGTTTCACCAGGTATTGCTGATGTGGTAGCCACGGCTTATCGGATTTTTTGTTCATAGCTATAACCCTATAACAATAAAAAAAACACCAGACGATAGCCAACAGTAAACCTATCCATTTCAGGATATTACTTTCTATTTACTGTCTGCCATGAGTCGTGTAATCAGAGAAAAACGCCAGAGTGTGACGCAATAAAAGGGTGACAACACGGCATTGCCTGATTTGAAATATCACAAAATACTTAACAAATTTTACTTAATAGTTAACAATCAGATTATTGATCTGACATTTTGCCTTTGTGGGGTTTTTTATTCCAACATAAAATCATTTTTTGATCAATATAACTTTTATTATCAACCGATTTGTTTGAATAGAATCGGAAACGAGAGAAGATGGTGGAATGATTGTAAGAGTATTTTATGTGGTGACAGGTTAAATGTTTTGCATTTGTTAAAAATATAATACTATTATTGTGGTATTTTGTGCCGTTATTTCCTTGTTTATTAGCATTAATATGCCTAATAGCAATATTTATAACTAATTCATGGGGTTTTTCTCAGGGGTGCTAAAATTTAGGCAGTGGAGGATATTTAGGCGATATTATGCTGTTCCTGACATCTTGGCGGGTACTGTGACTAACATCGGACTGGGCGGCTAATTTATCGAGCGTTTTGACCTGATAGATTTGACCTGATAGTACGCTTAGGGCTTACAGAACATAATGAAGAAAAGAACACTTTTCACAATCTTATTGATCATTTTCCTGATCGCAATGGCTGTGCTTTTCCGTTCCCACAGCCAGGAACTTTTGTTGCAGGGAGAGGTTGACGCACCGGAAGTTATCATTGCTTCCAAAGCGATGGGGCGAGTCGTTAAAGTTCATATTGGACGAGGGGAAAGAGTCAAAGCAGGGCAACTGATGGTGAGTCTTGATAGCCCTGAACTGGCGGCGAAAGTTGCCGCAGCGCAAGCGGTACGCGATCAAGCGAAAGCCAAACTTGAATTATCCCTGCATGGGACGCGTGAGGAAAATATTCGAAATTTAGAAGCGGCTCTTGCGCAAGCTCAATCAGGCTATATAAATGCACAACGTGAATTTGATCGTCTCAAAAATGTGTCAACCCAAGGCTATGTATCTGCCAGTGATTTGGATAATGCGCGTAATGCACGAAATATTGCCTATCAGAAAATGCTTGGGGCTAAAGCGGAGCTGGATGAAGGGAAAAATGGAGACCGCATAGAATTACGACAACAGCTTCAGGCCGCATTGAATGAAGCAGAAGAAAATCTGCGTGAATTAAAAATACAACGCGATGATCTGCAAGTTAAAGCCCCTGTTAATGGTGAAGTTGGGCCATTACCCGCAGAAGAGGGGCAACTTTTTAATGCAAATAGCCCGCTGGCAACATTGGTACGTATTTCACAGGCCTATTTCGTCTATAACTTGCGTGAAGATATTTTGGCTCACGTTCGTAAAGGCGACAAAATTACATTGCGTGTGCCTGCGTTGGGTAATGAAGAGATTGAGGCTGAAATCCGTTATATCGCGCCAATGGGAGATTATGCGACAAAACGTGCAACCCGTGCGACGGGAGATTTTGACCTGCGAACGTTTGAGGTTCGGTTATACCCATTGCAACCCGTTGATGGCTTACGTCCGGGCATGAGTGCCTTATGGCTCTGGAATAAGTAAGAGTATTAAGGGCATCCTGATGAATAGAAAAGCTGTGTGGAGCAGTTTCGAACAGGAATTTACGCGAGAATTTAGTACTGCGCTGCACAGTCCGGTTTTTCACTGGCTGGGGTGGCTGTTCCCTTTACTGTTGTTTATCTTAATTAGCGCTAATTTTTCAGAAGGAACCCTGTTTAATTTGCCTGTTTCGGTTGTGGATAATGACCAGAGTACGCTGTCGCGCACCTTTATCCGTGACTTGGACGCTGCACCCCATGCGAATATTAAGTCTTATAACAATAGCTTGCCAGAATCTATAGAACGGTTACGTAGGGCACAGGATTACTCCCTGCTTTATATCCCTGAAGATTTTGAAAAACAGGCGCTAAGCGGGAAACAGCCAACGGTAAGTATGTATTACAACGCCCTATTTTATGGCGCAGGTCGTTACTCGACTCAGGATTTCAGCGGATTGGTGGCGGAAACTAATGCAAAATATCGCACCATCATTGCTTCCGAAATAGGTCGGCCGTTACCTCCATTAGCTAAAGCAACCCTGTCCTATGACAGCTTGTTTAACGCCAGTGGCAGTTATATTTATTACCAGCAATTTGCGGCAACCATTCATCTATTACAACTTTTTGTCGTCACATGTACTATCTACACAATGGCCAGAGGAAAGCAGCTTTTGGAGGCGAAATATTTCATCGGCGCATTGTTGGGAAAATTGGCGCCTTATACCTTGATTTTCACACTGCTATTGATGGTGGAAATTACGGCGCTGGTTCTTTTTTCGGCGGCAAAAGTAGCGGGTAATCCTTTGTATATGCCGATTGTTGGGTTTTTCTATGTGATTGCGGCACAAAGTATTGGCCTATTACTGTTTACCTTCACCAACAGTGTAATAACTGCCTATACCTTGATTGGGATGTTAGTCAGTATTGCGATGGTGTTTTCTGGCATGATCGTGCCGGTATTGTCTATGGTATTACCTGCAAGGATTATCTCCACGCTTGAGCCATTAACCTATGCTTTGAATGCCATGTTTGATATTTTTCTGCGGGAAGTATCACTACAGATTATTTTGCATGTTTGCCTGATATTGATGATCTATCCTGCGGTTTGTGGCCTTCTGGTACGCAATCGCTTGTGGAAGCGACTTAATCAATCAGAGGAAGTTGCATAATGTCAAGTTATGGACAAACAAGTTGGGCGTTGTACTGGCAGACATTTCGCAATGTATTTTTGGGGATGCTGGAAAAACCCATGTGGTTGCTACTGATGGTTTCGTTATGTGTGATGAGCTTGGTTTACATCCATCCTTCTTTGTGGGACTTACCGGTTGCAGTCATCGATCGGGATAACAGCCATGCAAGCCGCGTGCTGATCCGTCATATTGATTCCACGGCAAAGGTGGAAACCAAAAGCTACAATAATCTGGAGAATGCTCGCCGTGACATGCTCCAGCGAAAAATATTCGCCATTATCATCGTACCCGTGGATTTTGAAAAACGCCTGTTGAGCGGACAGAATGTCACCGTGCCGGTTTATGGTGATGCGACAAATCGTCTCGCCAATGGGCAGATCCAACAGGACTTAGCGCTGGCTTATCAACAACTCTTGTCAGAATACAACGGCATGTTGCTTTTGAAATCGGGTTTCAGCATTGAGCAAGTGAAAATCTTACTGCAACCGATTCGGGGTGAAACCGTTGCATTATTTAATCCGGGCATCAGCTATGCTGCGATAGTTTTTCCAGGTTTATTGGTCATGCTATTGCAGCACTCCTTATTGATTGCGTGTGTCCGCGTCAGTATTACCCTACGGGAAACGCCCAAGGGCAACAACCCGCCACTCCCAGTCTATTTGGGAACATTGTCCGCTCTGATCCCTATCTGGCTGTTCTTATCTGTGATCTTTTTTATCCTATGGCCGTGGATATTGGGATATCGGCAAGATGCGCCGATTTATCTTGTGCTGTTGCTGACATTCCCATTCCTGTTAGCCGTATTAGGGTTAGGAAAATTGGTGACAGAATGCTTGCGCAGCGTGGAAATGATTTATTTAACCCTGGCTTTTATTACTACACCGATCTTCTATATCTCTGGCACCATCTGGCCGCCTCAGGCGATGCCTGAGTGGGTCAGAGTGATCTCATCGGCATTGCCCTCGACATGGGCGACAAAAGCAATTGCCGGCGTTAATCAAATGGGCTTGCCATTGCACAATGTATACAAAGATATCGGCATGATGTTATTGCTTGGTGTGATGTATATGGTTTTGGGCATTTTGGTTGGTATGCTACGTAATAAAGAATTTCGTTGTATCACCCTGCGTATTAAACGGTTTTTCTCTTCATAATATTCATCAAATCACAATTTGATTGTCATGTATGGCTTTTGCCGGTTTGCCCTGTAGACGTTTTGTGATAAGGGATTTATTATCAATTTTCCCATTGCGAGTAATCTTTTTACCTCTTACAGCATCAGGTGCTGAAACTGTTTTTTGGCTGATGGGTGCGGGTATTTTGTATCCGCTGGTGAAGGTAAAAGTGCGGGAGCCTGGCTGACACGGGCTATCAGTGTACAAGATAATCACTTTCCTGATACATTGTTTTTCAGCATCGTTTACGGGTTGAAGGGAATACAGAATTGGGATTACATGTGAAAAATTTGCTGGATTCCGTTGGAATGGGATCTATGCCATCCATCCTTCACTTTGGTCTATTGCGGCTGGCTGAATTGATCAAAGTGGGACAGAAAGAGGGCGCTGATCAGAACGATCGCGTGTTATCGTCATGTTAATCAGGGTCGAAATTCCTGTTGATGCTATGGGGATTGATCGTTTACTGCGTCAATCTTTTGAAACATCGGCAGAAGCTGAGTTAATTCATCAACTAAGAGAAGAGGGTTTATTGACACTAGGCATTGTTGCGACCGACGATGAAGGCCATGTGATTGGTTATGCCGGTTTCGCGCCTGTTGATATCAATGGTGAAGATCATCAATGGGTAGGTTTGGCGCCATTGGCTGTGGCGGAACCGTATCGTTGTCATGGACTTGGTGAAAAATTGGTTTATGAAGGACTGGATAGCCTGAACGAGTTTGGATATGTAGCGGTTGTCGTACTGGGGGAACCGAAATACTACTACCGTTTTGGTTTTAAACTTGCCAGTGAATATCAAGTGTCTTGCCAATGGCCTGATTGTGAGGACTATTTCTTGATCTATCCCCTGGCTGAGATTTCACAGAGAGACTGTCATGGGCAGGTTACTTATCCTGCTTATTTTGCTCACCTGTGGTCATAACCTGAGTGAGAAATCTCTTAGATGAATTGATGCTTGTTAAATAAGTTATTATGCAGAGAGGCTGGTCAATAACCAGTCTTTCTTTTTGCTGTTTACTCAGTTTTTTTACGCGATATTCCATTTTTAATGCCACGCTTTTGTTCCCTACCTGACTTTGATAGACCAAAGTCAAAGGATTTTTTCCTTTCAGGTATTTTGCGCCTTTGCCGGCTGCATGTTGCTTAAATCGACAAGCGATATTGTTCGTTATTCCGGTATACAGGCTCCCATCCCGTGTTCTGATCAGATAGATATACCAGTGAGATACTGTAATATTCATTATTTATTTTTAATAATTTCAGTAATTTAATTTATATGGAAAATTAATGCATGTTTCAGTAATAAGTTTAATTCTAAGTTGAATTTTTTGCTGATATTTTAATATAACAAAATGAATTTATTGAATTATATATCGATCATTACCCAATAACTACTTTTCTTGTTCAAAAAAATTGAAATATTATAACAATAATTGCTAATTATAATATTCTGAACAAGCGTATAACATGCTCACAATTACAAAAGATTAACTCCATTTTAAAAATGAGTAGAGGAACAAAATATGAAAAATGTAAAAAATATCGTCGCTGTTTTAGCATTAAGTGCGCTTTCTTTCGGTTCTTTTGCTGCCACGGAAGTTCAGAATGTTAAGGGAGAAAAAATCGGAGTTGTTTCAGTTAGTGGTGCAGAAACACTAGATAGCCTAACTGCAAAATTATCCAAAAAAGCTGATGAAGCCGGCGCAACTTATTTCCGTATTGTGTCTGCAAATGGTCAGAATCAACTCAGTGGAGTTGCCGAAATTTATAAATAATTTATAGTGTTTCTATACAGACCTCAGGGTTTATTGAGTCGAATACAGAATACGTAACTGGATAAGGCGCCTATCGTATTCTGTTATGGCTTGATTAAAATAACGATATGGAAATATATGAATTTAAATAAAGATATTTTAATAATTAGTCAATATCTTGCCAGGCAGCATGTATTTACTCTTTGCACATCTTCCGCCCAGGATTTATGGTGTGCAAACTGCTTTTATGTCTTTGATACTGATAGCATGGCATTCTGGTTTATGACTGAACCGGAAACCCGCCACGGCCAGATGATGCAAAATAATTCTATCGTTGCAGGCACGGTTGCCGGCCAGACACGCAATATCGCGCAAATCAAGGGTGTTCAATTTCGTGGTGAAGTCATTCCATTGACCGGTGAAGCTGAAACCATCGCCAGAGCACGTTATTGCCGCCGTTTTCCCATCGCTTTGGCAGCCAAATCCCCAATCTGGCAGCTCAATCTCAATGAAGTCAAAATGGTGAACAATACCCTTGGTTTTGGCAAAAAATTGCATTGGCAGCGTTAAAAATAGTGGATAACCTGATTATGACTGCCCCGCCAGATTAACGAAGGATCATACAGTGCTTGTTCAAATTTCCCATCCACCACCACTTGGATATAACGGATCACTTCCTGTTGAGCTTCACTTAATTCATTAAGAACATAACCTGTCCATAGCCAGATATCCTTATCTGGGCATTCTTTCCGTACACGTTGAACCAGTTGCAGTATGCGGGGAACATTATGGGGGTGCAGAGGATCACCGCCAGACAGTGACAGACCTTGTCGTTTAATGCGGCTATCTTTCAGGTCAGTGATGATCTGATCTTCGATTGCTTGTGTAAAAGGCTGGCCTGAGTCGACTCGCCATGTACTTTGGTTGTAGCAACCACGGCATTGATGCAAACAACCTGATACGAACAGCGTACAGCGAGTTCCGGAGCCATTCACCACATCAACCGGATAATATTGATGATAATTCATACTATTAACCTATTTGCCCATTGCCGAGATGTTTCACGCGACGTTTCACTTCTTCCTGCTTACCTGCATTGAATGGGCGGGCATCCGGGCTACCGAGGTAACCACAAACACGGCGAATAACTGAAACATGGGCTGGATCGTGGTTGCCACATTGAGGACAGGTGAATCCCTTACTGGTACAGGCAAACTCACCGGTAAAACCGCATTGATAACACTCATCAATAGGCGTATTGGTGCCATAGTAAGGCACACGTGAATAACTGTAATCCCAGACATCTTCCAACGCTTTCAAATTATGTTGCAGATTGGGATACTCGCCGTAGCAAATAAAACCCCCGTTTGCTAATGGTGGATAGGGCGCTTCAAAGTCCAGCTTATCATAGGGATTGACCTTCTTTTCCACATCCAGATGGAAGCTGTTGGTGTAATAGCCCTTATCGGTGACACCCTGGATTATGCCAAACTCAGCGGTATCCAAACGGCAGAAGCGATCACATAAATTCTCGCTTGGCGTACTGTACAAACTAAACCCATAACCCGTCTCCTGCTTCCACTGATCGACGGCCTCACGTAAGCGTTTAACAATAGAGATAGCTTTCTGTTGGCGTTGTTCATCATCAAACAGATGAATGTGATTACCGTATAACGCATTTATTGTTTCATGAATGCCGATATAGCCCAATGAAATGGAAGCACGGCCGTGTTTGAAAATATCGGCAATATTGTCATCTGCTTTCAGGCGGACACCACAGGCACCTTCCATATAGAGGATCGGGGCAACCCGCGCTTTCGTATTTTCGAGGCGAGAAATTCGGGTCATCAGTGCTTTTTTAGCGAGCAACAAACGTTGATCCAAAATTTGCCAAAAATCAGCCTCATTGCCCTTAGCTTCGAGCGCAATGCGGGGAAGATTCAAACTGATAACCCCCAAATTGTTACGCCCTTCGTGAATTTGCTGGCCGTTCTCCTCATACACGCTGAGAAAACTGCGGCAGCCCATTGGCGTTTTAAACGATCCCGTTACTTTGATCACTTGATCATAATTGAGGATATCGGGGTACATGCGTTTACTGGCACATTCCAGCGCCAGTAATTTGATGTCATAGTGGGGATCTCCAAACCGGTGATTCAATCCATCACGAATGGTAAAAACCAGTTTGGGGAAGACCGCGGTCTTGCGGTTTTTTCCCAAACCCGCAATGCGGTTGCGTAGAATTGAGATTTGAATCAAGCGGGCTTCTTTGGTTGTTCCCAATCCGAAACCGAAAGTGACAAACGGCGTTTGTCCATTGGCGGTATGTAGTGTATTGACTTCATATTCCAGAGACTGAAAGGCGTCATAACACTCTTTTTCGGTGCGGGCTTCTGCATAGGCAGCCTGATCGGCAATATTCCACTCTTTGGCAATTGCCAGATGCTTGTCATAACTGGCCTTCACAAAAGGAGCGAGGACTTCATCAATGCGATTAATGGTTGTGCCGCCATAAATGTGGCTGGCAACTTGTGCGATGATTTGGGCAGTGACCGCAGTGGCAGTAGAAATGGATTTGGGCGGTTCAATTTCCGCATTGCCCATTTTAAAGCCGTTAGTCAGCATGCCCTGCAAATCGATCAGCATACAGTTGAACATAGGAAAAAACGGGGCGTAATCCAGATCATGATAGTGAATTTCTCCTTTCTCGTGTGCCTGCACCACATCGTGTGGCAACATATGCTGCTTGGCATATTGTCGGGCGACAATTCCAGCCAATAAATCACGCTGGGTTGGAATGACCTTGCTGTCTTTATTGGCATTTTCATTAAGAAGAGGGAAATTGCTTTGCTCGATCAAGCCTCGAATATCTTGATCGAGTCGATCGTGCCATGTATGAGAGGCTTGTTCGCAGGTATTGCCCTTAATAACCTCATCCTGTTGCGTCACAACCATTTTCACGATAAAGCTCCTCAATATGTTATCCACAGGCCAAAATGAGATGAAAGCTCACTTTCTGCTTTAGTGTGGATAATCTTGTGCATAAATACTATATGTAGTGATTTAATTACATTAAATCACAATATGTAGGGCTTGTGAGCTAATATACAACCTAAAAAGCTGATCTAAGACAAAGAAAGGGCAGGTTATTGGGAAGAAGGAAAATCAGACGGGAATAGCAACCCTGATACCGGAGCTATCAGGGTTGAGAAAACGACAAATTAGCCACGAATAGCGATAGCTTCGATTTCGATTTTCACGTCTTTTGGCAGACGGGCAACTTCAACACATGAACGGGCAGGGAACGGTGCATTGTGTTCAGCGAAGAATGCTTCGTAAGTTGCGTTCACGGCAGCAAAGTCATTCAGATCTTTGACAAATACCGTGGTTTTGACGATATCAGCAACTTTCAAGCCAGATTGTTCAATAATTGCTTTAACGTTTTCCAAAGATTGACGGGCTTGGGCAGTCACCTCTTCAGGGATAGCACCGGTTTTTGGATCAACAGGGATCTGGCCGGAAGTGATAACCATGCTGCCCAGATCAACACCCTGAACATAAGGGCCGATTGCTGCTGGTGCATTTTCGGTATGAATAGAACGTGACATTAGAAACTCCTGTTTAACGTCTAAATGGAAAAAAAATTTTCTGGATCGCCATTATAGTGATCCTTTGTTCCGCATCAATTGATACAGGGCATTCTTGCAGATTGCCTGAACCGACAGCGGGTCGATTGTTTGAATCGGCGGTTAATCGTTATCAATAACGGCTTGACGATCAAACTCTTTTTCACAGTACTTACAGCGTAACACCACATCATCTTTTTCTGACATAACATAGAAGCTGCTCTCGACAGGTTCATTATGGCTGATGCAATTGCTGTTTGGGCAGACAAGAACACTGTCGATCTGGTCTGGTAAATTGATTGGCATCTTTTTGACGACAACGTAATTTTCAATATTATTGATTGTGGCATGGGGGGCATACATGGCGAGCTGGTTTGCCTGTTGTTCTGTCAGGAAGGTGTTTTCAATCTTGATCAGATCCTTTTTACCCAAATGGTTGGAAGGCAGATTCAGGCCAATCGTAATGCGTTGGTCTGTTTCAGTGAGTTTGAACAGAGACAATAATTTAAAGCCGATATGGGCTGGGATATGATCGATAACCGTGCCACATTTAATGGCTTCTACTTGTAGTTGATGGTCTTGCGTCATGTTGTGTCATGAATACCGTCTCGGTATTCCTCCTCCAGATATTAGGGTCGGCTTATTTTGTCATAGACGATTTGGCATTTCACCTGATTACCTTTTGAATATAAAAGACGATTTAACTCAATAATAGAAAATAAATAAAATTTGATGGATAGCACTTATGTTTCTAAACTGTAAACATATTGTTATTTAAATGAAATCAATACAATATCACAGTGTAAGGTTGAACATGTTGCTATCTACTTCTTCTGGAAATATAAACGTGGGAAAAAATGCTGCGGAAAAAATCTCGATAGAGAGCGATTTTGATTGGAAAGTAATTAATGAAATACCTATTTATGAATGCCATGAATCTTTAGAAATGATTACTGATTCGGAGAAATTAAAACAAAAACCGGTTTATTATCTGGTTGGACAGTGGCGAGAAAATTCTGGGGCAGTCCATATACCGATTTGGTTGAAAATACGCCTAATTTAGATAAATCCCAACCCTTGGCTGCTGCTTATTGGAAACCCAAAAATATCGCCCTGAAAGACATCGCTATATCACTGGCATGGTCAATTTTTATCGTTGCGCTATCATTTCAGCTTTCATCATGGTTAAAAACCTTGCTTGGGCAGCCAAACGACGTTTACCAAGAGCTGATTTTCAGCCTAATTTCCGATAAATACCTGCTTTTGACTACCGTCACTTTTATTATCGTCTCAATATTTAAAGAGACATTCAGCAAACTGAATGGCACTCAGGAATTGGGTACTTACGCCGTTTATATGTTTTTTGTTGTGATTGGCATACCTGCATCCGTTCAGGTCATTATCAGCCATGCGCCACTACTATTTGCCTTCGTTTTTGTGATTACTATGCTGAACTTGATACTGACTTTTGCCGTGGGAAAAGTGTTTAAATTCAGCCTTGAGGAAAACATTTTGGCGTGTAATGCCAATATCGGTGGGCCAACTACCGCCGCAGCGATGGCAATTAGCCGTGGTTGGATTAATCTGGTCGGCCCGATTATGGTGATTGGTACTGTTGGTTATGTCATTGGTAATTATGTGGGGACGTTTGTTTATTTTATGGTAGGTAATTTGTGATGTGGCATAATGCTGCTCTTTAGGATATGCAGGAATTAAGTAGAGTGGGGGCTAATCATAATTAATGAAGAATAATATCAATATATTAATTGAAGAGCTTAATAAAAATAACCTTCATGTATGGGTAGCATTGCGGAAACAGTTATGGCCTGACCATGCAAAAGAAGCCCATCAAGCGGATGGGGAAGATATTATTTCTTCCAATCAGTTAGTTTCATTTATTGCATTGGATAAAGACGGTAACGGGCTTGGTTTTGTTGACGCTTCAGTTCGATATGATTATGTCAACGGATGTAATAGCAGCCCTGTGGCGTTTCTGGAAGGAGTTTTTGTTTCTCCTAATCACAGAAAATGTGGGATAGCCAAGATACTAGTCGACGAAGTGCAATCTTGGGGGATAAAAAAAGGGTGTAAGGAACTCGCATCCGATACTGAATTGGATAACGTTGTGTCGCAAAAAGCACATTTTGGATTGGGGTTTCAAGTAACTGAAAAAGTTGTGTTTTTTAAAAAATCATTAAATTAATCCATTGAATTAATAATATGAGTCTTTTTATTCCTGATTTGGGGGAGGAATGTTGGATTAGTCCTTCAAATAATCATGATACTAATTCATAGCCTAATCTAACCTGAACTCCGCTTAAGAAGGGAACTAAAGTGCCTGAGGCATGATCAAAGTTTTTGTTAAAGAAAACAAAATCGTGGATACCCTCAGGCATGTCTAATTTAGAAGAACTTTTACTGTTGCGTCGATGACTTTTGCCAAAAAATTATCCCTTTCTGGCATCAACAGCTCATTGAAAACGGATTACATAAACGGCACCGCGAAGCGTCCCTTTCGCTCAGCGAAGTCATGATGATCCTCATTCTATTCCATATGAGCCATTACCTTGATTTTAAAACGTTTTATAATAAAAATGTAAAACAATACCTTACCGCCGATTTTCTCGGATTAGTCAGTTATACCCGCATGCTCACCCTGAAGAAAAGGGCACTGACTCCTTTATGCGCATTTCTTTCGTCACGTAAAGCGACAAGCCTCAAAACTTCTTCAAAGGATCGCAAAGAAGCATAAGTGATTTAAACTTTTTCTCTATGCCTTAGAAATATAAATCTATAGGTAAGTTAGAGTTAAAAGCCTCTTCAATTTCAGAGTTTGGTGTATATAGTTTCCACATTTTTTTTCCTGCTTCATTTTCCCAAGGTGGTAGAGTGGGGTGGCCATTCAGCCAAAACTGTATTTTTTTTTGCACGTTAGGATTTTCCCTGTTTCTATAGATCCACCTCAATTCTATTGCAGTTACATCAGATCTATCGTGACGATAGTTTAATTTATTTGTTACATACCTCATGTCTATATTATCAAGAATAAAATGTATCGTATTATTTTTAACTATATCATTATTACCATCGCTCATGGTTATCCAGGATAATCCAGCCTTACATTTTCGTGAAAAAAGTTTACCAACCCCTTCTTTTGTTAGTGTTTCGCTAAACGCAGTATTATATTTTTGATGGTTATCACCATATGAAGTAAAGCTTTTTTGGTAGGGATGGTTTTTCGCCAATTTCATGTTGTTCGACTGGAATTCCCAGATGAAATAGCGTCTTCTATATTCTTCTTTCTCCTCTTGTGATGTCCCCCTTAGTCGAGGTTTTTCCTGTGGGAGCACATAATGATCTATGAATATTGGTCGATAGTTATTAAATGCATAAACATATTCAAAGTTATTAATGTTTTTAGCAGGGTCAACGTCTTTAAATTGTTCGTATTGTTTTAAATATCTTATTCTTTCTGAATTCAATCCGTAAATTAGATCTCCAATTTTTATTTTTTTTGTAAAAGGCTCATAAAATGGCATTTTATTTTCTCCTAATTTTTAGTTGATTCATATTAAAACCAGAAAAAATATTATTAGCTATAACTGTGAGTTTTTATATAAATAATAATACTTGTGTTACAAGTTTTTTTATAACGATTTATTCTTATCTATTGGATGCCTTGTTGATTGTTTTTAAATGTTCATTTTAGGGGGGATGGGAGTAAATATAGTAATTTATTTTTTAATTTAAAATTTTATATTAATATTTAATTGGTTGTTGTAAATAGGTTTTATATTAATTCTACACGTTAACTCAATATCACATAATAGAGTATTTCATTGATTTTTTTTATGTGTTGTGATGCATATGACATTTCAATAGTTGGTGGTAATTGTTAAGCCAGTTTCATTACTATTTTTTGTGCCTGATTCCAGTTTCTGCTAGGTATTGTCATTGTAGATGGTATTAAATATCACCGTATTGGTAACAAGGCATACTATGCCCAAGAACTTTTTTAAGAAGAAAAACTGACTGGCTACCTCAAAGATATGGTGAAAGCTGAAAAGTCGGTATATGACTATATCATTTGTGATTCAGATACCGAGTCTAACTTCGCTGAAAATACTTGATAAATAACTCGGTTTTTTCGTGATCTAACCACGGAATAATTATCATAATGGGTAGATAGGAGTATGATCACAGCGGTGGTAAGCCGCCAATGAATGAAATCGACGTTATTGGTTCACCTGTAAAGAAGTGGCCTGATTGTGTTGGTCACGCCATAAAAAATAGAGATTTTTATGAAATTCAAATCAAAAATAAAACCTTACCATGCGGCTGCTGGTGGTTGGGGTTCACTGGAGTCAACAACCCGTTTTGTCTTTGATAGTAAACAAGCACTGAAAAATATGGTTAACCTGATGCGCATGAATAAGCCCAGAGGCTTTGATTGTCCTGGATGCGCATGGGGGGATGACAACAAAAGCCTGTTTAGTTTTTGTGAAAACGGTGCCAAGGCAGTCACTTGGGAGGCGACACGTCGCTATGTTGACCGAAAATTCTTCGCAACCCATAGCGTAAGCCAACTTTACCAACAAAGCGATTATTTCCTTGAATATCAGGGGAGAGTGGTTGAGCCGATGAGCTATAACCCGCAGACGGATCATTATGAGTCGATAAGTTGGGATGACGCTTTTGCCCTGATTGCCAGTCACATTAAGGCGATGGATAATCCTAACCAGCTTGAACTATACACTTCGGGGCGCGCCAGTAATGAGGCTTCATGGCTGTATCAATTATTTGGGCGTGTCGTGGGAACCAACAACTTTCCGGATTGCTCCAATATGTGCCATGAAGCCAGCGGTTCCGGTATGTTGGCAAGCTTAGGCGTAGGGAAAGGCACCGTTCGGTTGCAAGATTTTGATCATGCAGATGCCATCTTTATATTTGGTCAAAATCCTGGAACAAATCACCCACGAATGCTGCATAGCCTACGACATGCTGCTGAACGCGGAGCACGCATTGTCACTTTTAATACCCTGCGTGAGCGCGGATTGGAACGTTTCGCTGATCCACAAAAACCGCTCGAAATAATTACCCCAATGGCAGGGGAAATCAGCCACCGTTACTATCAGCCCAAACTTGGTGGCGATATGGCGGCGGTGCGAGGGATAGTCAAAGCACTTTTGGAAACCCATAACGCCCTGCTGGCTGAAGGCAAATCAGGTATTTTTGATCTGGAATTCATCGCAACTTACACCAACGGAGTGGATGCTTACTTACAACAAGTTGCAGCAACCGCATGGTCATTGATTGAAGATCAATCGGGATTAATCGAAGCTCAATTGCGCGAAGCGGCTACCATTTATCAGAATGCTGGACGTGTCATCTGTACCTGGGCTATGGGGATAACCCAACATAAACACTCTTTGGTTACGGTACGTGAAATCGTCAACCTTCAATTGCTTTTTGGACAATTGGGTAAATTGGGCGCAGGGCTTTGTCCGGTACGTGGTCACAGTAATGTACAGGGTAACCGGACGATGGGAATAAATGAGAAACCTGCCAAACTTTTTCTGGATAACATGGCTGCTCATTTTGGTTTCGAGCCACCTCGTGCACATGGCCATCATGTTGTGGAGGCATTGAGTGCCATGTTGCGTGATGAAGTTAAGGTTCTGATCGCACTGGGTGGAAATCTTGCGGCCGCGGCTCCAGATAGTGCACGAACAGAAGAAGCGCTTAGACATTGTGATTTGACCGTACACATCAGCACAAAATTAAACCGGAGCCATCTTATTACTGGTAAAAAAGGTGCTCTTATTCTGCCGACATTGGGGCGTACCGAACAAGATATTCAGGCTACGGGCGCACAATTTGTGACAGTAGAAGACTCTTTCAGCATGGTTCATGCCTCAGAGGGGGTAAATAAGCCATTATTTGATAGCCAGCGTTCTGAGACAGCGATTGTTGCCGGCATTGCCAATGCGACTGTAGGTAATACTGCAACGATTAACTGGCTGGAATTAGCCGGAGATTACCATAAAATTCGTGATCATATTGCTGCAACTATTCCAGGGTTTGCTGATTTTAATAAAAAATGTGAGCATCCTGGCGGTTTCTATCTTGGTAATGCGGCAGCCGAATTACGTTTTGCAACACCGAGCCAAAAAGCCGAATTCAGTCATGCACCGCTGCCAAAAACCCTGTTCCCGCAAATTGAAGGCGCTGATGTTCCTTTTACTTTGCAAACTTTGCGTTCACACGATCAATATAACACCACGATTTATGGGCTGGATGATCGTTATCGTGGGGTTTATGGTCAGCGGGAAGTGTTGTTCATGAATCCGGAAGATATTGCTCAATTGGGATATCAGGTCGGTGATTTGGTAGATATCGAAACAGTATGGCATGACGGTATCAAGCGCAAAGTCTCCGGCTTTAAATTAGTGCCTTATGCCATTCCACGTGGAAACCTTGCTGCTTATTATCCAGAAACCAATCCATTAGTCCCAATGGAAAGTATTGGTGATGGTACAGGCACGCCAACCTCAAAATCTGTACCGGTGAAATTATCCCTTACTGAACAGAGAGGAACTGAACCTCAACGCCTTATATAAAGTGTCTGTGGGTCAAAATCAGGTAATCATAAGTATGGTGATGCAGGCTCGGTTTTTGAAGATAACGATGTAGTTTTCATTAAAAACCGAGCTGGATAAAATGTCTGAAGGAGATAGAAATAAAAATCTTTTCAAGGAAAGCACGATTATGACCAAAGAATAATTTCCCTGATCATAATATTGATGCCTATTTATTTTCTATAACAACATTTTCATTCAATACTAGTGACAATAATGCCTGACGGGCAAAAATGCCATTTCCTGCTTGCTGGAAGTAGTAAGCATATGGCGTTTTATCGACATCCACTGTGATTTCATCGATACGCGGCAGCGGGTGCAGTACTTTCAGGTTTTCCTTAACATTTTCCAGATCCGCCGCGCGCAGAACAAACTGAGCCTTGATATTGGCATATTCTGAAGGGTCAAGACGCTCTTTCTGGACACGAGTCATATACAAAATATCCAGTTCTGGCAACACATCTTCGAAGTTATTGTGGAGGCTGTAACTCACCTGTTTTTCTTCCAACATATGCAGGATATAGCTTGGCATTGCAAGTGCATCTGGCGCGATAAAACAGAAATGGTTGCCATTAAATTTTGCCAGAGCTTGTGTCAGTGAGTGCACGGTACGGCCATATTTCAAATCACCGACCATCGCAATTTTCAGGTTTTCCAGCCTGCCCTGAGTTTCCTGAATGGTAAACAGGTCGAGCAAGGTTTGGGTTGGATGCTGGTTTGCGCCATCGCCAGCATTGATAACAGGGATCTGATCGGAAAACTCAGACGCCAGTCGCGCTGCACCTTCCTGTGGATGACGCATAACGATTGCATCGGCATATTGGCTGATAATGGAAATAGTATCCGCCAACGTTTCTCCCTTTTTACCCAATGAAGTATTACTACTATCAGCAAAACCCACGACGGAAGCGCCGAGTCGCTGAATGGCAGTTTCAAAAGAGAGACGGGTACGTGTGGAGGCTTCAAAGAAGCAACTCGCTATCACCTTGTGTTTCAGTAATTCAGTCTGTGGATTGGCTTTTAATGCAGCGGCCGTCTGCAATACCAGTTCCAGATCTGCGCGGCTCAGATCATTAATTGAAATGATATGCTTGCGATATAACGGATTAGCCATGTTTACGTTCCTCTTTTATGACTTATAGCCTTGGACTGGTAGGCAAAAAAAAGCCCCTCAATTGAGGGGCTTTTTAAATGTTCGGTTAAGCAATGGGAAAAACAACGCGTTTACGCTGCCAGCAGACAGAGCTTTGTTAGCTTGGTGTTTTCTAACAGCTTTTACAGCGCAATCTTTCATATTTTCTCCCTGCAAATCGTCGCGCATTATACTCACGATAGCATTCATCGCAAGGATTGGCGGAAGAAATTTTTGTTTCAATATAATGGTCAGGTTAAATAGCCTGCATAATGATGTGATTATTCGTTTCGATCACCTAAACTGACTGCCATTCTGTTAAGAGCATTCATTAAGGAGATTGTTGCTGTCAGGTCAACAATCTCTTTTTCTGTAAAAACAGCATCCAGGCGTTCTTTGATCTTATCCAATATACTTTGCCTAGGGTTTGTCGTTAAGGCTTCGCACCACTCCAATGCCAGTTTTTCTTTTGGGTTGTAGATACTGGAATTAAACCATGCAGGTAACTTATCCAGTTTTACTTGTTCTATATCATGATCTTTGCGTAATTCATTTTTATCTCTTAAGTATTTTGTTGAAGGGAGTTAACCAGAAATAGGTGATATAAATCTATTTTTCTGCCTATATTTTATTTAATAATAAATGTAGCAAAATCTGCGGCCAAATCAGTATTTGGAAATACTTCCCGACATTCAGCCAATAATCGCGGGCAATCCTCAATTCCATAGCGTCCGCTAATGTGCGTAGCGATAAAGTGTTTGACCTTGGCATCGCGTGCCAATGTTGCGGCTTGTTTAGTGGTGGAATGTCCACGCTCGTTGGCTTTTGTGGCAAATGCATCTTCCAACGTGATTTCATGCACCATCACATCAACATTGGCAGCCAGTTTCAGTGCTTCGGGTGTCGGTTCAGTATCCCCGAAAATAGCCAATGATTTGCCACGAATCGGAGTGCCTAAATAATCTTTGCCGCAAATTGTGCGGCCATCTTCCAGTGTTATTGTGCCGCCCTGCTTTAAAGCCTGCATCCACGGGCCACGGGGAATGTTAGCCTGATTTAATTTTTCTGTATCAAGTGCGCCGGATTTGTCGTGCTCTTCAATACGGTAGCCATAGCATTCTACGCGATGATTCAAGGCATAAGCTGTGACCTTGAGTTCTCCATCATCAAACAGTTGTCCGGTCTGGACTTCGATAATTTCCAATGGATAGGTCAAGAAAGAACTGCTCAATTGCAATGTGGTTTCCACAAACTGACGTATCCCCGTTGGCCCATATAAGGTGAGGGGATCGGTAGAACCGCCCATCGAGCGGCTGCACAGTAATCCAGGCAAACCGAAGATATGATCACCATGCAGGTGAGTGATAAAGATTTTCTCCAGTTTAGATACCTTGATGGGAGAATGAAGGATCTGATGCTGGGTTCCCTCACCGCAATCAAACATCCACAGCGCGTTGCGGATGCCCTGTAAATCGAGGATCAGGCTGGTGACATTGCGCTCTTTTGTGGGAATGCCGGCACTAGTGCCTAGAAATTTTAGTTCCATGTTGTTTTCCTATTTGTCGATTTCTAATTAATGTCGAATATTTTCCCAATCAAGCCCGAATCGAGCAAGGTACTTACGTAACCTATCGGCATCATTAGGCTGTTTTTTCTGTTGACGGGAAACGGCAAATAATTTGCGGCCGGCTGCCGATAAGCTACTGGATTCACGGCAGACTTTAATCACTGTTTCCAACTGTTGGAGATCAAACAGGTCAATTTCTGGCAGGTTATTGAGTAGCAAAGAAGGTTGCCCTTCACTGCGCCAATGTTGTTTAAGCCGCGTGATTTCTTCTTCAACCAACTGTTGATTGATACGCCCATTTTCGGCAAATGTCGCCATCCGTGCGATAGAAGCGCTGAGTTCCCGAAAATTTCCCCGCTTCTTTGTCAAAGCGAACTTGCGTTTGTTGCATTTGGGCATAACGGGCGAGTTCATAATCGATATTTGGCTCGATATCTTCGCTGAATTTCCCTTGAGCCACCCACTCACGCAGGGTGTGTGCCGGCAATTAATTGAAAATCATCTGCCACTTCGTCAAGAAACAGAATGCCGCCATTGGCTTCACGAAGAAGTCCGGTGCGTGGCTGAATCGCTCCTGTAAATGCCCCCTTGATGTGACCAAACAGCATAGACATTGCATTATCACCGCGCAAGGTGGCACAGTTTACTTCCACAAATCGCCCTTTGATTAAATGGCGCGTTTGCCGTAACTGATAGATTCGACGGGCGAGAAAAGATTTACCGGCACCAGTTGATTTTGCCAAATGAAGGCAAAATATCTAACTAAATTCAGAAAAAACAGCTAAAAAGATAGCTGTTTTTTTCTGTAAAAGCTAACCCATTAGATTAATGGCAATTTTTAAAATTTAAACCCTATATATTGGAGTAAGGTAAGTACATAGTCAGGATCCCTTTTTATATTCCAGAATAAGAAAACAATGCAGGAGCCCCGCCTGTATGTATAAAAAGCAATGGCTTCTGGCTTTCAATGTTATTGTTCAGCACATTATCAATTAATCCGGCCATCGCTTTTCCGGTATAGACGGGATCTAATAAAATCCCCTCTTTTTGTGCTAATAGTGTAATGGCATCTAATCCTTGTTTATTTGGCATGCCATACATGGGAGCGAAATAATTATCCCACAAAAGAACATCTGGACAGGTTTTTTGGCCTAAGAGCGAGCTGATTTCTTGCTGCAATTGACTCACTTTCGGTGCTTGTTCGGTGGTAATACGTGAGACGGTAACGCCAATAACCGGCGTTTGAGGTAGTACAGAATGTAACCCGATAGCCAACCCTGCATGTGTGCCTGCGCTTCCAGAGGCAACAATAACAGCAGCAAATTCCACATTTTTCGGGCGCTGTTCGGCAATTTCTAATGCGCAACGCACATATCCCAATGAACCCAGCGCATTGGAACCGCCGACAGGCACAATATAAGCCTCTTTGAGATTAAGTTGATCAATCAATTCTTCCATTTGCCTATTTGGATCGATCAATTCATCACACATGATACATTGAGTATTGAATAATTCCGTCAGCAGTTTATTACCATTATTGAGAAAATTACTATCCTGATTTTGAATGGGGTTTTCTAATAAGGCGACGCATTTTAGGCCATATTTCGCCGCAATAGCTGCTGTTTGCCGTACATGATTTGATTGAATTGCCCCTGCGGTAACAATAACTTTAGCCTTTTTTTGTAAGGCGTCAGCAATAAGGTATTCCAATTTACGTAATTTATTCCCCCCCATCGCTAAGGGAGTTAAATCATCTCTCTTAATATAAACATCGCGCCCTAAATAGTGGGATAAATTCTCCAATTTATCCATCATGGTCGCCGTTTTTAGTAAATCAATGCGGGCAAATTTTGCTAAATTTTCTTTTAAAGACATATTATCCTCAGCGGGTTATCAATTAATAAGTAAGGCCTAAATAGAAATAGATGACGAGGGCAAAACTTGCAGTCACTACCGCATATGGCATTTGAGTCCGAATATGTTCAATATGGTCACAATCTGTTGCCATTGATGCAACGATAGCATCGCTGGAAATTGGCGATGTCATATCACCAAAAATAGAACCTGCAATAGCAGCACCAATCATATATTCAGGAGGCATACCCACGGAAATACCTAGCTGTACTCCAATAGGGATCATAATTGCGAAGGTTCCCCATGAAGTTCCCGTTGCCAATGACATGATGGAACTAATCAGGAAAATAAAACCGATGGAAAAACCTGCCGGAATGATACCGGAAGTTATTTGTGCAATATAGGCACCGGTATTTAAATCGGCGGAAACGTTACCCATTAAGAATGCCAATACCATGACAGAACTTATTTTTATCATGCTGGCATAACCAATATAAAGTTCTTTAAAAAAAGTTTCGATGGTTAAAATTCGGCGTAATAAGAACCAGAAAAAAGAAACAGTGGTTCCAAATATCACACTCCAATAGATAGACGTTGAACCACTGCCCTTACTAAAATCACCATCACCTGTGATATAGAGGGCAATAGGGAGCATTAATACCGTCGATAAAATAGGAATAAAAAAGTTTAATGAAGTATGGCAGTTGGGATGTTCAATAACATCATCACTATCTTCACCGTGTTTGTCTTCAATCTCACTATTTAAATATTCATGTAAGGCTCGCATTTCTGCGGTTTTCATTGGCCCCCAGGAAACATTAGAAAAAATATAAAATAAGACAGAAGCCAGCGATAGCCAAGCCATAATATTATAAACCATAGAACCCGCCAGGATATCAAATGGTTCACCGCTGATTAACCCCCTGGAAATCTGTACACCGATGACCCCCATCATTGCGGCTCCCCAACCATTAATCATGGCAGAAGAACAAACAGAAACACAGGATGTCTGGATAATGTAAGACATTTTTTCTGGTGGGATACCATAATTTTTGGCTAATTTTTTGGTTGATGCTCCAGCAATTAATTGGTTAATTGAGCTTTCAATGAAAATTAATGATGTAATGATCATTGCCAAAAATTGAACAGATTTTTTGTTTTCAATAAGTTGTGTCTTATCCGTGAGTAAACGAACTAAGGATCGTACGCCACCTGTAACAACCACAAGCCGCATTATTCCACCAATCATCAACATAAAGATAATGGTTTTTGTATTGCCTGAAGAGGAAAAGGTATCAATAATACCTTCAATAGTACCTTGTATACCCAAAATAATATGATGGTCATTAATAACAGTAAATCCGACTAATATCCCAAGTAGTAGAGATAATATAACCTGACGTGTAAATATAGCCAAAATAATTGTGACAACAGGAGTAATGATAGTCCAAATGCCGTAATCATTCATTTTTTACTCACCTTATTTTTTGTTATTTTTTATATTAAGTAAATTTATTCTAATGCTTGTTCAAGATCAGCCAATAAATCGTGAATATCTTCAATCCCTACTGATAAGCGTAATACAGTATCATAAATACCAATCTCTTCACGTTCTTCTTTTGTCATTGAGCCATGTGACATAGTTGCAGAATGGTTAACCATACTTTCTACCCCACCGAGAGATTCTGCTAAAACAAAATAGCGTAATTTGCTTAAAAATCTCTTTGTGTCTTCCAAATCGCCTTTTAATTTAATTGTAACGACAGCACCACCTGCGCGCATTTGCTGCTGGCAAATGGAATAATGCGGGTGAGTGGGTAAGCCAGGATAATAGACTTGTTCAATGTTTGGATGAGATTGAAGAAAATTGGCAACTTCAAGTGCATTGGCGCATTGTGCTGACATGCGTAACGCTAATGTCTTTAATCCACGTAGTGCTAAATAGGCATCAAAGGGAGATGCAATGGCACCAGTCGTTGTTTTTAAAAAATCCAGCTTATTGGCTAAATCATCCCGATGGGTAATAACCGCACCACCAATAAGATCCGAATGACCACCAATATATTTACTTGTAGATAGCATCACAAGATCTGCCCCCAATTCAAGGGGTTTTTGATTCCATGCAGTTGCAAATGTATTATCAACACAAGTTAAAATATTGTAATTTTTCGCGAATGCACAAATACGTTTGATATCAACTAATTCTAATAATGGATTGGTTGGGCTTTCTATCCAAATTAAACGAGTGTTCTCTTTTATTTTCGACTCAACTTCAGTGAGATTATTTAAGTCGACATAGTCAAATTGGTGGCCATTATTTTCAATTGCTACCCGTTCAAATAAACGAAATGTGCCACCATAAACCCCCTTCATTGCGATAATATGGGATTCTTTAGGTAACAAGTTCAAGACTAAAGCAGCGGCTGCTACACCAGATGCGGTTGCAGTTGCGTAAATACCATTTTCTATTTCGGCTAATAATGTTTCATAGGCATAGCGTGTCGGGTTACTGCAACGAGAATAACAGTATTCACCCTGTTCAGATAAATCTTTCTGTACAAAAGTACTGGCTGTTGTAATGGGAGGAAAAATGGCATGATTTTCTTTGTCCTGTGATTTTCCGCCGTGAATTAATGCTGTGGCTATATTTTTTATCATTTTTGCAATCCTATAAATTGATTATTAATATTTTTTAGTGGAAATATTGAACTATTTAGAAAGAATATGGCATAGGGTGATTAAAAAAATTTTCTAAAAAGTAACGAAAAATTTTTGCTATAGAGAAAATTTTTTTCAAAATTGATAATTTTTCATATAAATCAAATTGTTAAATAAATCTGGTTTAATGTGATGACTATCAATATATTGGAAATTTATGCACAGTGATAGCGCTATTTTCTGATTTTTAACTGAAAGTCGGTGGAGAATACCCAACTTATTTGAAGATACAGAAGCCAAGTAAGTTGGGTAAGTTGGTATTGTGATTTTTGCAGTACGAGAGGAAGCAAAATATGAATCAACTATTACAATACGAGGTTTTCCACCAGAGTTGCTATCATCACGGCCTTAATGGTATGCATTCGGTTTTCAGCCTGATCAAACACAATGCTGTGTTTTGATTCAAACACTTCATGAGTGACTTCCAGTCCACCATATACATTAAATTCCTCTGCCAGTTGCTTACCAAGTACCGTCTCTTCATCATGGAAAGCGGGCAGGCAATGCAGGAATTTAACTTCTGGGTTTCCCGTGCGTTTCACAACATCCATATTGACCTGATAGGGTTTCAGTAATGCAATGCGTTCTTGCCAGACCGATTTCGCTTCTCCCATCGATACCCAAACATCGGTATACAGAAAATCGACTCCTTTTACACCATGCGTAATATCTTCTGTCAGGGTGATTTGACCGCCAGTTTTTTCCGCCTGTTTTTGGCATTCTGTAACCAAATTTTCGTCAGGCCAGCATGCGTTTGGCGCGACTAAACGGAGATCCATACCCGTCAATGCAGCCGCTTCCAGCAGGGTATTGCCCATGTTATTGCGGGCATCGCCTAAATAGGCAAATTTGATCTCGGAGAGTGGCTTTTGGCTGTGTTCCTGCATCGTCATTAAATCAGCCAAAAGTTGGGTTGGGTGAAATTCATCAGTCAGGCCATTCCAGACCGGAACCCCTGCGTATTGCGCGAGCGTTTCGACAATTTGCTGACCATGTCCACGGTATTGGATACCATCATACAAACGCCCAAGCACCCGCGCAGTATCCTTAATGGATTCTTTGTGCCCGATCTGACTGCCGCTTGAGCCTAAATAGGTAACATTGGCACCTTGATCATGAGCTGCAACTTCAAATGCACAGCGTGTACGGGTGGAATCTTTTTCGAAAATCAGGGCAATATTTTTCCCTGTAAGTAAGCGAGATTCCGAACCTGATTTTTTATTCGATTTTAATGCATGAGCCAAAGTTAAAAGGGTATCAACTTCTGTGGATGTAATGTCAAGTAATCTTAGGAAAGAACGCTTGAAAAATGGGTTCATTATGCATTGTCTCCATGAGTGCAATATTGAATTTATATTCACTATATATCGATAAAAAATTTAATTACAAGCTCTGTGTTCAGCGTTTATAGGCGTGAAGGTATTAAGACAGGTTATAGATCAGCAGCTTAGTTATTCATTTCTTTTAGAGCAAAATTGGATAGATATATCCTTTGCACATAAAAGATGGGAGAATGCACAACAAGACAGCCAACTGACGGAGGGGATTGGCATGGCAGACCCACATGCTTTAGAAGAACAGTGTGAAGAAACTCGCTTGATCATCGAAGAATTATTGGAAGATGGCAGTGATCCTGATGCACTTTATATTATTGAGCACCATTTTTCGGCAGAAAACTTCGACCAACTGGAAAAAGCCGCCCTTGAAGCTTTCAGATTAGGCTATGAAGTAACGGATGCGGAAGAGCTGGAAACAGAAGACGGTGTTGTTTTGATGTGCTGTGATGTGATCAGCGAAAGTCGTCTGGAAGCTGAATTGATCGACGCACAGGTTGAGCAGCTTATGGATCTGGTTGGAAAGATCGGTGTAAATTACGACGGTTGGGGAACGTACTTTGAAGATCCTAATGCGCCTGATGATGAAGATGACGGTGATCTCTTTCCCCCTGAGGACGATGAACCCAGACTCCATTAAAATCTTTTGAAGATTGCGGCAAAAAAGTAGCGTTAAACCAAATGCCCCACTTAAACTGTGGGGCTGATTTATTACGAATAGCTTTAATATTGAAGGCCATTGGCGTTATAGTGCCTTGAGCATTTTGACTTCACAATCGCTGTGGCCTGTATTGCCAAGAGGCTCACTAAGATAGTTAAAGCCCAGCTTTTCATACAAAGCAATGGCGGCTTTCAGATTCTCTGTCGTTTCCAGATAGCAGCGTTTAAAACCTTGTTCTGTACCGAATTCGAGAGATTGCTTCACGATTTGCCTGGCAATACCTTTTCCCCGTAGTACCGATGAAAGGTACATTTTCTGTAATTCGCAGGTATCACCATCACTACCCGCTAACGGAGCAATACCGCCACCACCAACGACCTCGCCATCCATTTCAACAACCCAATAAGCGCTGCGTGGCTGGTTGTAAACTTCGTACAGGGTATCCAGAATTGGATCAGCAACGGCAAAACCTTTGTCTGCGGTTAAGCCATGCTCGGCAGAGACTTCACGGATCACAGCGGCAATGCCTGCATTGTCTTGTTGGGTGATGGGGCGAATAACGTAGTTGTGTGTTGTTTTTGCTGTCATTATTTTCTCTTTATATTTTTATTTATAGGGAATGAAATAATACAGCATGAAATATATTAAGTTAATCAATAATTAATCAGCTCACTATGGAGGCGTGGATACATGTGGTTTAAATGGAAAAATTCACTAATTTTCCATCTATTATATTCTGTGGCGAACAAAAGACCATTGTTCATCCACTGCTAAGACAGGGCAAATGTCATTCCCGTTCAATTAGGCGCAAGCAGCGGCCTGTGAAGTGGAAAGCCTCGCCCGATAGGGCGGGGAGCAGTCACGAGTATAAGCATGTGTTGGGCGGTGAGTTTTTCATGTTCTCATGACGGTGACCCTTGCGATTTTCAGCAAACGAGCAGTATTGCAAATGCTAGCGTATTTATGGTTATATCGACGATTTGTTCTTTAACTCTAGATTGGATTGTAAGCAAAATACAATAGACATCAACTTTATCTATGCGCCACCAATAAAAAGGAGATGGAGTTTACCATAACAGCTAACTATTTAATATATTAGCGATTTTCTCACTACTGACATGTGACTTGCTTTTTAACAGGATATTTTTAGCTGATTTCATGGATTCTTCAAGAGATTCTGGGCGGATATTCCTCTGTTGGTGAAAGAATTCTAGATGATCGAGAGAAACGGTCAATTGAGGTTGGTATTGTTGGTATAACCAAACACCTTTGTCATTGTGGTAATGATACTGCTTTGCTAACCAGTGCCCGTAGCGGGAGATGAGTGAAACGGCCTCCAGAATGTAACAAACTGTGGGTTTTTCCAGCAGATAATGCAGATTTAGCCGTACCCAGCCAGGGCGGGCAAGCTTGTTTCCCTGTGCTAATTCTTCTTGGATATTCCGGCTATCGTCTTGGTTTATATCTAGTAACTGGTGGGCATAAGGTCCCGCACAAGAACAACCACCTCTTGCCTGAATTCCGAATAAGTCATTTAGCATGGCAACAACCACACCATAGTGCAGTCCTTTAATATTAAATGAGAAGATGGCTAGTCTGGGAAGGGAAGGATTACCCATTAACTCGAAATTAGGGAGATTCCTCCAATATAAGAGTGTTTGTTCAACCAGCTCTTTTTCCCGTTTTTTAATGTAGTCTATACCAATCTAACTTGAAGATGCAGGTTTTAAAATCTGAAAATTATCAGTCAGTCGAGTCGTGAGCTCTTTCGCTTTTTCTGGCAAAGTGACATGAAAAAAGTGACGAAGAGTTTCACGGAAGGTCTTCGCATCCGGAAAATAGATATTGTTACGCACTTGCTCATTCATATACTTCCACAATCGCTCTATCGGATTGAGGTTTGGGCTGTAAGGCGGTTTTATAAAAATACCGCCCTATTCTCAGGTAAAGAAAAATTTATTTGGTAATATCCACGCCAAAATAGTTCTCAGAGATACGGGCATATGTACCGTCATCCTTTATCTCTTGCAGGGCTTTATTAACTGCTTCTAGTAATTCGGCATCTCCTTTACGCAATAAGACGGCTGATTGACTCGCATCGGTTTGCTGGGCAACAATTTTTACTGGCGCATTAGGGCGCTGTTTTTTGAAGTCAAGGAATGACAGGCGATCATTGAGTGTGGCATCAGCGCGTCCGGTAGCGACCAGATCAATAGCCTGATTAAAACCATCTGTACTGACCAAACTAGCGCCGTAAGACGTTGCCAATTGCCCGTAATTGCTGGTCAGTGATTGGGCTGAGCGTTTGCCTTGAATATCCGCGAAGGTTTTAATATCACTGTTATCGTTACGGGTGATCAACACAACCTGAGAAGTCGTGTAAGGAATGGAAAAACTGTATTTCGCTGCCCGTTCTGGGGTGACACCAACCTGGTTGATAATAGCGTCAAAACGTTTCGCATCCAATCCGGCAATTAAACCATCCCATTTGACCTCCATAAATTCAGGTTTGACGTTCAAACGCTGGGCGATTTCCCGTGCGATATCCACATCAAAGCCGACTAATTTATTGCTGGCATCGTGGTAGGTAAAAGGAGGATAAGTGCCTTCCGTGCCAATCTTAAAGATGCCAGAGGCTTTTATAGCGTCAAAATCTTTGCCGGCATAGCCAGGAGCCGAAATAGCAAGGACAGTCGCACTCGCCAGTAACAGACTCAAAATTTTTTTCATTGCGTTTCTCCAAGTAACTGTATTTCTCTAAATAAGTAATGTACCGTGTGACTGCTCGCTATATTTCCCAGTCCGGCAAGGTTTCTGTCAGGGTTGAGATAAACTCGACAGTACGCACCTTAGCAGGACGGGTAAAAAGGGTTTTTGCCGTACCCGATTCAATAATCTCGCCAGATTCCAGAAAGACAACATCATGAGCAAGATTGGCAGCCAGGCGCAGATCATGCGTTGCCATTAACATGGTGGTGCCTTCTCCTGCCAACTGTTTCAAAACTGAGACGACTTCTTTAGATAATTCAGGATCAAGTGCCGATGTTGGTTCATCGCACAGCAGCACTTTGGGGGAAGGTGCCATCGCTCTGGCGATTGCGACACGTTGCTGCTGGCCGCCGGACAGTGTATTCGGCCAAACCTCCGCTTTGTGGGATAAACCGACTTTTTCCAGTAATGCCAGCGCCCGTTCTCTGGCGCGTTCGCGAGGCCATTTTTGTACCCAAATTAGCCCTTCCATAATGTTATCAATCACCGTCAGATGCGGGAAAAGCTGGAAGTTCTGGAATACCATGCCAGTTTGCAAGCTAAAACGCTGGATTTCCCGATGTGGTAATCGCTCTTTACCGGTAAAACTGATTTGCTCTTTACCAATTTCCAGCTTGCCAGCCTGTGGGATCTCCAACAGATTAATACAACGCAGCAAGGTGCTCTTTCCGCTACCGGAAGGGCCAATAAGTGCCGTCAGGCTGCCTTCCTTGATGGTCAGGTTAATATTTTTCAGCACCTTCTGTCCGTCGAAATTTTTTTCAATGTTGGTAAGCTGAATCATCTTTGGCTTCCTTATTACTGTTTTGCTGGGCAAATTTCTTTTCTAACCGGACTTGCAGTGCTGACAATACTGAACTCAAGAGTAGGTAGAGAATGGCGGCCTCGGTATACAGGATTAACGGTTGATAGGTGACGGCAGCGATGCGCTGTGCCGCCAGAAACATTTCTGGCACGGTAATCACGGAAGCCAGCGAGGTATCTTTTACCAACGAAATAAAGGTATTGGACAAAGGAGGAATTGAAACCCGTGCCGCCTGTGGCAGAACGATCCGGCGCAGTGATTGCCACCAGCTCATGCCGATAGAATGAGAGGCTTCCCATTGCCCTTTGGGAACAGAAGTGAGAGCAGCACGGATCACTTCTGAGGTATAGGCACCGACATTCAGGGTAAAGCCGATAACGGCGGAAGTGAACGCTTCCAAAGTAATGCCCACGCTAGGCAGGGCGTAGAAGATCAGGAATAGCTGAACCAACAGAGGTGTACCGCGGATCAACCAGACATAAAACCGAACGACAGCAACCAGGGGTTTAGGACCATATAGCCTGATTAAAGCAACGATAAACCCTAATGAGATCCCAAGAGCAAAAGTAATCAGCGTGAGGGGAATAGTGAATGTCAGGCCAGCGTAAATCATCGGCCATAGAGAATCCAACGTTAAATCAAGCCATGATGGAGTCATAGAACCTTCCTGATAGATATTAAAAATATGTTTATTCTTTATGTGGTTGTTTTAATGATGATATGGCAAGAAAAGGTGAACGCTATATACAATAAAGTTATAGCTTAGAACCTGAAATAAACATTAAGGGCCTATTCCATCAAGCCCTTATTTTAATGATTGGTCAGTTGTTTTCAGCGAAATATTTATCCCAGATACGTTGATAAGTACCATCCGCTTTTATTTCAGTAATGGCTTTATCTACTGCGGTTTTTAATTCAGTGTCGTTCTTACGCAACAGCACGGCAGTTTGTGCTGCACGGGTATCTGCGGCAACAATTTTTACTGGAGCATCCGGGCGATGTTTTTTGTAATCGAGGTAAGAAAGTTTATCGTTGATGGTGGCATCAGCACGGCCTGTACTTACCAGTTCTATTTCCTGATTAAAGCCATTAGTGCCGATAATGTCGGCGCCATAATGTCTGGCGATCTGGGCAAAATTATTGGTCAGAGTATGCGCCGATTTTTTCCCTTTTAAATCGCTAAATGTCTTAATATCGTTGTTATCTTTTCGGGTAATCAGTACAGCTTCTGAAATAACGTAAGGTAAAGAAAAGCTGTATTTTTTCTCACGTTCCGGTGTAATCGCGATTTGGTTCATCACGGCATCGAAACGCCCGGCATCAAGCCCGCCAATCAAGCCATCCCATTTGCCTTCAATAAATTCAGGCTTCATTTTCATGCGCTGAGCAATTTCACGACCGATTTCCACATCAAATCCGGTCAATTTTCCAGAAGTGTCATGATAACTGAATGGGGCATAGGCACCTTCAGTCCCAATCCTGAATATTCCCGTGGAATGAATGTTATCAAGAGTAGATTGTGCATAAGCGAAGTGGGTGAAACCCAATTGAATAATGCCCGCCAATAATATATTTAATACCGCTTTCATGTTATCTATTTCTCCGAGGGGAATTATTGTTTTTAAAATTATTTTTACTATAGCGGTAATATCATAAGCTTTATATATAAAATAAAGTTATATCATATCCTGATGTCATTTCTAATCAATAAGGTTTATATTGATTATGGTTTGATTATATTTATTATTATGAAATGTATCGATATCTCAGCTACCCTAAATATAACGTTAAATATAGGTGCCAAGTGTTGAATTCACTCTTTCGGAAAGGCATGGTTGACTCTTTGCCTGTTTGTATCTCTTTTTTCCTTATTTTTACTTCGATTGGTGCTCTTTATCAAAGTCACGGTATTCCATTAATGGAAACGTTAGTCGGATCATTGTTGATATATGCAGCACCATTACAAGTCGCTGCGGTGGGTTATCTGACTGATGGGGCGATACTTTCTGTTATTATTCTGGCCTTGCTGATCAACTTCCGCTTTTTCTTGATGGCAATGGTGATGTCACAATATTTTCATGGCATCCCTAAGCGAAATATTTTGCTGTCGATGCTGGGATTTAGCGCCAGCACTTATACAGTGACACATTCACATCTCTCTGCGGAAAATATCACGGATGGAAAGTCCCAATTTCATTTTTATCTGGGTGTTGCTGTACCCTGTTTTGTGATTACATTTTGTGCCACTTTGCTGGGGTATATTTCGGCCGAATATCTGGATTATGGTTCCCTTTCGCTGTTCCTCGTGATGTTGGTTCCCATCCATTTTGCTTCCCTGACTGCCAAGCGTTCGGGCAAGGATATGTCGGTTTTGGCGACAGTAATGGGAGGGGTTTGCGCACCGTTATTGAATGAAGTAGATATGAAATTAATGGATCTGGCAGTCCCTGTTTTATGCGGAATAATGATTGCGTTTATCGAACGGAAAATCAGAAAGGATAGAAGATCATGATGCTGTTGATCGTATTGATGGGATTAATGAGTTTCATATTAAGAATAGCTCCTTTTTTAATGAATAATAATCGCTGGTTTAAGAAAAAGGGGTTGCTAATTACTTCCCTGGATTATGCCATCTGTTTTATCCTGGGGACGATTATCGTTAATATTTCATTGAATAATTTATCCTTAAGTGAATTAATTGAACATTTTAATATTAAATATGTTTTCGCATTGATTACGGTAATGTTGGCTTATTTTATTAGTAAGTATACGAGATCAATATTAAAAAGTTTAATGCTTTCCCTGCTATTTTTTATGTTGATGCAGTGGGTTTGGTGAAAGAACTGGCCTATAAATCCAGATGAGCTGAAACAAAAGCATTAGTCTGTGATTGGCTAAGTTGGAAATCAGGGCAGTTTCCTGCCCTATAGGTTAAGAGTGAGCAATTTCTTTTCTTGCCAATTCAGCGAGAAAAGAAGAACGGTTTTTATAGTGACCATTTTTCTCAATGTAGCGATCTATCGCAGTTAATAAATTGCCGGGCATGGTCAAGTTGAATTTCACCGCCTTTGATTCGTATTTCGCTGGATCTAACTCAATGAGCGCAATAACCCCGCCATCTTCAGATAAGCGGTCATCACCGATGTAATCCGATGGATTTTTGGGTGCAGGGACATACCCGCCTTGTTCAGTCAAAACCTCCATGTGCTGTCCGAAAGCTCTTTCAGCATCACGGATAGTTTCTTCCAAGGTGTTGCCAGCGAAAAAACAACCGTCAACATCGGGAAAGTAACCGTCGAAACCATCTTCTGTTTTAAAGATAAAAAGCGGATAAATCATAATATTACCTCGTCATTTATGATAAGTAGTACAGATAAGGAGCGGTTATACCGCTCCTTTTTGTTACAACAATTTCAATCCTGAAATGTTCTGTGCCTGCCGGATAACTCCCTTTGACGCATCCTTTCGGGGATGCGGTACGGTGATTATCTTTGTGATCCCCGGTTTGGTTAACGTGATATGGCTTCCGTCTTGTCGTGCCTTTGTCCATCCGTTAGCCATCAGGCGTTTGATTAACTCTGTACTACTCATCAACCCTCCATTTTGCTAATGAGTGGGTATAATGCCTACAAAATTTCTAGTGATCAATATATTTATAGGTGTTATACCCATAAAGCTAGTCATAAATATGACACATATTTCTCCAACTTCATTGACGAAATAGGGGAGAGGCAAGTTACCTCTATATTCATGGTGGCATACTGTTAATGCAGAATAGATAGCACAAAAAAGCCACTGCAAATTACATTACAGTGGCTTATATGAAGAAATTTCAACTAGGAAAAATTATAGTGCAGCGATAGTCTCTTTTTGCGCCAGTAATTTCTCTTTTGCAGCCTTGTTGCTTGCCAGACGTTCGCGCTCTTTGGCAACAACGGCTTCCGGTGCTCGGCTGACAAAACCTTCGTTAGCCAGTTTGGCCTCGATGCTGTCGATTTCTTTATCCAGCTTCTCGATTTCTTTATCCAGACGCGCCAGTTCTGCATCTTTATTAATCAAACCGGCCATTGGGATCAACACTTCCGCCCCATTGATCAGTTTAGTAACAGAAACAGGTGCTTCTTCTCCTGCCGCTAATACGGTAACAGAAGAAAGACGACCCATTGCCTGAATGAAATTGAGGTTTTCAGCGACACGGCGTTGTGCATCATCATTTGCATCACGCAGCAGAACTTCCAGCGGTTTGCTTGGCGCAATGTTCATTTCTGCACGAATGTTACGTATTGCAATGATCGCTTCCTTGATCCACTCCAGATCGTTCAGCGCCAATTCATCGACTTTCGCCTGATCGAATGCAGGGAAAGATTGCAGCATGATGGTATCCGCTTCGATGCCTTTGACGACTTTCACTCGTTGCCAGATGGTTTCAGTGATAAATGGAATGATTGGGTGTGCCAGACGCAGCAAACCTTCCAAAACTTCAATCAGGGTATGGCGAGCCGCACGGACTTCGGCTTCTGTCCCTTTATTGATTGCCGGTTTGGACAACTCCAGATACCAGTCACAGAATTGGTTCCATGTGAATTCGTAAAGAATATTTGCGGCGATGTCGAAACGATAAGTATCCAGTGCCTCACGATAAACTTTAACGGTCTGGTTGAATTCGGCCAGGATCCAGCGATCTGCCAGTGATAGCGACATTTCACCACCGTTCTGGCCGCAATCCTGTCCCTCCGTATTCATCAGCACGAAACGGCTGGCGTTCCACAGTTTGTTACAGAAGTTGCGATAGCCTTGCAGGCGCTTCATGTCCCAGTTGATATCACGGCCGGTAGAAGCCAGTGCTGCCAGAGTGAAACGCAGGGCGTCAGTACCGTGGGCTTCAATACCTTCCGCGAACTGTTTTTCAGTACGTTTGCGGATTTTCTCTGCCAGTTGTGGCTGCATCATATTGCCGGTACGTTTTTCCAGCAGGTTTTCCAGCGAGATACCGTCGATCATATCCAGAGGGTCGATAACGTTCCCTTTGGATTTTGACATCTTCTGGCCTTCTTCATCGCGGATCAAGCCAGTCATGTAGACTGTTTTGAATGGCACTTGTGGCTTGCCGTTTTCATCTTTGATGAAGTGCATGGTCATCATGATCATGCGGGCAATCCAGAAGAAGATAATGTCGAAGCCACTGACCAGCACATCAGTTGGATGGAAAGTTTTCAGAGCGTCGGTCTGCTCAGGCCAACCGAGGGTAGAGAATGTCCACAGGCCAGAAGAGAACCAGGTATCCAGTACGTCTTCGTCTTGGGTCAGGATGATATCTGCACTCAGGTTGTTCTCGCGGCGAACTTCTTCTTCATCGCGGCCAACATAGACATTGCCTTGTGCGTCATACCACGCCGGAATACGGTGACCCCACCACAATTGACGGGAAATACACCAATCCTGAATGTCACGCATCCAGGAGTAGTACATGTTTTCGTACTGTTTTGGTACGAACTGGATATCACCGTTCTCAACCGCTTCAATCGCCACTTTCGCCAGTGGTGCGGTACGAACATACCATTGGTCGGTCAGCATTGGCTCGATCACTACGCCCCCACGGTCGCCGTAAGGAACCGTCAGGTCATGAGGTTTGATCTCAACCAGTAGATCCTGTTTTTCGAATTCGGCCACAATTGCCTTACGGGCAGCGAAACGCTCCATACCACGGTATTCGGCAGGGATGTCGGTCGGGTAGTGATCAGAAGCTTCGCCGTTGCTATCGAAGACTTCTGCGGCTTCGCGAATATTGCCGTCAAAAGTCAGGATGTTGATCATTGGCAGGTTGTGGCGCTTACCGACTTCATAGTCATTGAAATCGTGGGCTGGGGTGATTTTCACGCAGCCAGTGCCTTTTTCCATATCTGCGTGTTCATCGCCAACAATAGGAATGCGGCGGTTCACCAGTGGCAAGAGGATCTCTTTGCCAATCAGATCCTTGTAACGCGGATCTTCCGGATTCACGGCAACACCGGTATCCCCCAGCATGGTTTCTGGGCGGGTTGTGGCAACAATCAGGTAGTCTTTGCCTTCCGCAGTCTTAGCGCCGTCAGCCAGCGGATAGCGCAGGTGCCACATAGAACCTTTCACTTCACGGTTTTCGACTTCCAGATCAGAAATCGCAGTGCGTAATTTCGGGTCCCAGTTAACCAGACGCTTGCCACGGTAAATCAAATCTTCTTGATACAGGCGAACAAAGGCCTCTTTAACCGCTTTGGACAAGCCTTCATCCATAGTGAAGCGCTCACGCTCCCAATCTACGGAGTTACCCAGACGGCGCATCTGGTTGGTGATATTGCCACCCGATTCTGCTTTCCATTGCCAAATTTTGTCGATAAAAGCTTCACGACCATAATCATGGCGGGTTTTGCCTTCTTCTGCCGCGATCTTGCGCTCAACAACCATTTGAGTCGCGATACCCGCGTGGTCAGTCCCGGCTTGCCACAGGGTATTTTTACCCTGCATACGTTGGTAACGCACCATGGTATCCATAATAGTCTGCTGGAATGCATGTCCCATATGCAGGCTGCCAGTGACGTTTGGTGGCGGAATGACGATGCAGAAACTTTCACGGCTGGTATCGCCATTCGGCTTAAAGTAACCACTCTGTTCCCAGTGGTTGTAAAGGGGTTGCTCTATCTCTGTCGGGTTGTATGTTTTATCGAGAGATGGCTCAGATTGCGTTTGATTAGCGGGTGTCTTTTCCATTGTGTCTTGATATTCAATAGGTTGGCGGGGTTGCCATGGTCAAATTAAAGCCGACGCTACGATAAGATTTATATCGTTCGCGCGCTAACTGTTTCAGATTTTCATCAATAGGAACGAAGTCTATCACTTCATGGAAAGCTGTGGCAAAGTCTGCAAAATAAGGAAGCAGTGTCACCAACACATCGCGGGGAGTATTGCCTCTTTTTTGCGGCCAGCACAACTCCACGGGGGCACCATAGCGGGGGCCTTCGCCGGCAAGATTGTGCGGTACAAATTGACTTGGCTCTCGTTGCCATAATGCTTCATCCAATTTTTCAGCCTGTTGCTGGCTTTCACAAGCAATCAGAACCCGCTTCCCTGCACGCCATTGATCAGCAGCAAGCTGACATGCCAGCCATTCATGTGGCTGTAGATCATCTGACGATGATTGTTCCGATAACCGCTTTTCCGGTGACAGCTTTTCTAATGATGGTAGCTTTTCTAATAAATAGAAGGTGGCGTTTTTCATAGTTTCTTGCTTGCAAGGTTACTGGAAACAGTAAGGGTATTGCAGTTGCAATACCCTTACTTCCATTAAGCGGCAGGAGCATTAATCGTCAGAATTCAAACCTGAACGATTTAACAGGAATTGTGACAGGAGTGCAACCGGACGACCTGTTACTCCTTTCGCTTTACCTGAACGCCATGCTGTACCCGCTATATCCAGATGTGCCCAGTGGTATTTGCTGGTAAAGCGGGATAGGAAAGCACCTGCGGTAATGGCACCACCAGAGCGTCCACATTCGTTTACCATATCGGCAAAATTGGATTCTAACTGCTCGGTATATTCATCAGCCAAAGGCAGGCGCCATGCACGATCGCCTGCTTGCTCTGACGCATTCAGAAGTTCATGCGCCAGGGGATTATGGTTAGACATCAGGCCGGTATAATGGCCACCCAGAGCGACGACACAGGCGCCGGTCAAGGTTGCAACATCAATGACCGATTCCGGCTCAAAACGCTCAACATAAGTCAGCGCATCACACAATACCAGACGACCTTCCGCATCGGTGTTCGTCACTTCAACGGTCTGGCCGGACATGGTAGTCAGAATATCTCCAGGACGATAGGCGCGTCCGCCAGGCATATTTTCACAACCGGCCAGGACACCGATGACATTGATTGGCAATTGCAGTTCGGCAACAACGCGCATGGCGCCATAGACGGAAGCAGCACCGCACATATCATATTTCATCTCATCCATACCTTCGGCTGGTTTGAGCGAGATACCGCCGGAATCAAAAGTCAGCCCTTTGCCCACCAATACGATAGGTTTCGCATTGGCGTCTGTGCTGCCTTTATACTCCATGACTGCCATCAGGGATTCATTCTGCGAACCCTGACCAACCGCCAGATAAGAATGCATGCCCAGCTCTTTCATCTGCTCTTCACCAATGACTTTGGTGGTCAGGTTAGCCGCGTTGTCAGCAAGCTGGCGCGCCTGTGATGCCAAATAGGCAGCATTACAGATATTGGGTGGCATATTGGCGAGATCTTTCGCCGCCTTGATACCCGATGCAATGGCAAGACCGTGCTGAATAGCGCGTTCACCGCTGGTCAACTCGCGGCGGGTCGGTACATTGAATACCATTTTGCGCAGTGGACGACGCAGTTCATTTTTGCTGCTTTTGAGCTGATCAAAAACATACAGTGATTCTTTAGCTGTTTCGACCGCTTGACGTACTTTCCAGTAATTATTGCGCGCCTTCACATGCAGTTCTGTCAAGAAACAAACGGCTTCCATTGAGCCGGTTTCGTTGAGGGTATTGATCGTTTTCTGGATAATTTGCTTATACTGGCGTTCATCCAGTTCACGCTCTTTTCCACATCCAACCAGTAAAATACGCTCGGACAGTACATTCGGAACATGATGTAGCAACAAGGTTTGACCCACCTTGCCTTCAAGTTCACCACGGCGTAATAAGGCACTGATATAGCCATTACTTATTTTGTCAAGTTGCTCTGCGATAGGGGAAAGACGGCGGGGTTCAAACACGCCGACAATAATACAGGCACTGCGCTGTTTCTCTGGGCTACCGCTCTTTACACTAAACTCCATGAGTTCTCCTGAATCTTAAAGACAAAGACGGATACAATCGCTAAAATACCGCGTTCCGCATTAATGCATCCCAAAGAAAATTAACGGTTATGTTAAGCTAAGCACATTATTTTTTGGTACTTAGATAACGATAACTATGTTCTAATTGGGAACCAATATATGGAATGCTTTGGTATCATTTTAGCGATGGGGAAGCCAAACTGATTCATATAAATGGTAGATATACGACGAAGTTAGCGACTTTCCTGCAAAAAGACAAGTTTTCACAGGCGTAATAAGCGTGATCATCATTAGATATCTAGTACGGGAAACCCTGAAAAGCCAAATCGCAATACTGTTCATCTTATCGCTGATCTTTTTCAGCCAGAAATTAGTTGAAGTATTAGGTGCGGCGGTGGAAGGGAATATTCCCGCAAATTTGGTTTTATCGTTGTTAGGTTTAGGTGTGCCAGAGATGGCGCAGCTTATTTTGCCCCTGAGTTTATTTCTTGGGGTATTAATGACGTTTAGTAAACTCTATACCGAAAGTGAAATCACCGTCATGCATGCCTGCGGGTTGGGTAAAAGTGTATTGGTGAAATCAGCCATTATTCTGGCTCTGTTCACATCAGCGTTGGCGGCGGCTAACGTTATCTGGATCACGCCGTGGTCTGCCAAATATAAAGCACAAGTCCTAGCCGATGTAAAAGCCAATCCAAGCCTTGCGGCGATCGTGGAGGGGCAGTTTAAGCCTTCCCGTGATGGCAACATGGTGTTGTATATCGGTAATGTGAAGAGCAATTCTTTTGAAAATGTTTTTTTGGCTCAGCTCCGTCCGACGAATGAGCAGCGTCCTTCTGTGGTCATTGCCGATGGTGGCCATATGGAAGAGCGCCCGAATGGTAATCAGGTAGCGGTACTCCATCAAGGAACGCGCTATGAAGGCACCGCTCTGTTACGTGACTTCCGCATTACTGAATTCACTGATTACCAGGCCGTGATTGGGCACCAAAAAGCAGATATCGATAACAAAGTTGAACAAAAATCGATTGAACAGCTTTGGCATGACACTGACAACGACTCCCGCGCGGAATTTCACTGGCGTCTGACGTTGGTTGTTTCGGTGCTAGTTATGGCGTTGATGGTGGTGCCGTTAAGTGCCGTGAACCCACGCCAGGGGCGGATACTCAGTATGTTACCAGCCATGTTGCTCTATCTGATCTTCTTCCTGTTGCAAAGCTCCCTGCATTCCAATGGCAGTAAAGGCAAACTAGATCCCCTGTTCTGGATGTGGTTAGTCAACGGAGTCTATTTTGCGTTGGCTATGACACTTAATCTGTGGGATACCGTGCCCATGCGTAAACTGCGTTCACGCTTTAAGACTCAAGGAGCGTCATGATGTTTGGGGTATTGGATAGATATATTGGCCGTACCATCCTGCAAACCATCTTGATGACTTTGTTTATGCTGGTATCACTTTCCGGCATTATTAAGTTTGTCGATCAGCTCCGCAAAGTGGGGCAGGGGGAATATACCGCACTTTCCGCTGGCATTTATACTCTGCTAAGTGTTCCCAAAGATATTCAGATCTTCTTCCCAATGGCTGCCCTGCTTGGGGCGTTATTGGGCTTGGGAGCACTGGCAACACGCAGTGAGCTGGTGGTGATGCAGGCCTCAGGTTTTACCCGCCTGCAAGTGGCGGGCTCCGTCATGAAAACGGCAATTCCGCTGGTTTTGTTGACAATGGTCATTGGCGAATGGGTTGCCCCACAAGGAGAGCAGCTTGCCCGTAATTATCGCTCGCAAAAAATGTATGGTGGCTCACTGATGTCCACCACGAAAGGGCTTTGGGCGAAAGATGGCTACGATTTTGTCTATATCCAGAGTGTTGATAAGGACAACGCTCTGAACGGCATCAGCATCTATCATGTTGATGATAATCAAAAACTGTTATCCATAAAATATGCAGCTTCAGCGGTGTATGACCAAGATAACCATCAATGGAAGTTATCTCAGGTTGAAGAATCCGATTTAACTCAAAATGGGCAGATTACTGGATCACAACGTATTTCTGCGGACTGGAAAAGCAGGCTGACACCAGAAAAGTTGGGCGTGGTTTCTCTCGATCCTGAAGCGCTTTCCATACGCGGCCTGCATCAATATATTACCTACCTGCAACAGGGTCAGCAGGATGCCGGACGTTACCAGCTTAATATGTGGAAGAAAATCTTCGCACCTTTATCGGTTGCGGTGATGATGCTGATGGCTCTCTCCTTTATCTTCGGGCCATTGCGTAGCGTGCCGATGGGATTTAGGGTCGTTGTGGGTATCAGTATGGGGTTTGTGTTCTATGTCTTAAATGAGATATTCGGCCCACTCAGTCTGGTTTATAGTATGCCGCCGATATTAGGGGCGCTGGTGCCAAGTTTGTTGTTTTTTGTAGTGAGTGTTTACTTACTCTTACATAGAAAATAGCGATAATAACCTGATAAATAATCAAATGTATCTATCGCCTCCACCTTCAATAGTGGAGGCGATTCCTATCTTAACGAAACTAAATTTGATTATGATTGCGCGCCAATGCGGCAACCAATTCATTAACTCCACTTGTCACGTGACTAAATTTACTTTGCTCCTTGCGCGTCATCACCACAAATACGCCGATATTGCGTTCAGGGATCATTGCCATATAGGTATTAAATCCACCGCCGCCGCCTGTTTTCTGATAAATACCTTCGGCATCCATATATACCCAGCCAAGACCGATACCATCCGCCTGACCCGCAACATCCATCCCTTTGATTGATTTCAGATCGGCACGCTTAAAGTAGATACCTTGTTCACGGCTGGCAGTCTGTTTCCTTAACTGATTATGGGAAGATAAAAACTGTTGCATCCAGCGCTGCATATCGGCGGGAGTGGAATAAACCCCGCCACTGCCCGCAGCAGCAATAGTATTTACGCACGGGCTGGATTTAACCCCTGCCATCAAGCGGGTACATTGGGATGGCGTGGGCGTCAGCGTCGTATCTTTCATGCGATAAGGATAAGTAATCTCCTCTTGCAGCAGACGGGAATAGGGTTTTCCCGTTGCTTTAGAAAGGGCATCAGCCAATAAATCATAGGCCAGATTGGAATACGAAGCCGTCGTGCCGGGCGTGGTATCTATTTTGGCGGTTTTCAGCCAAGCCCAACGGTTCGATTGGGTCGGCCAAATAAATACAGGGCGTCCCCATTTTCCACCAGGCTGTTCCCGTGGCAATCCGCTGGTATGACTCGCCAGATGATACAAGAGAATTGGTTGACCTGTGCCGTAGTTCGGCACATGGACACCGTAATAAGTGTATTTCTGCAATGGATCGGTAATTTTGAGGTGTTTCCTCTGTGCCAGCTTCACCATGACCTCGCTGGTCATCAATTTGGTAATAGAAGCAATACGAATCAAAGAGTCCTGCCGTGGCCGAACGCCGCTCCCTGGATAAGTTTCTCCAAAACTGCGATGTATGACTTGATTATTATCGATAACCACCATCGCCATTCCCAAAGGATTACCTTCTTCGAAGATGGATTGAGAATACTGATCGACCAATGCTGTAGCCATTTTCCTGATATTGTCATTACTCTCGAACACTTCCCATTTTGCAGGTTGCGCATTGGATTGCTGAAATTTTTTCTGGTGTGAATGACCAGAATCGGCACAAGCTGAAATCGCCCATGCCATGACAGAAACTGCACACAGTTTATATAGCCGTTTTTTCATTTTTGGATTAACCAATCAGGGAGCATTCAAGTGGGAAATAAAGCAGTTATTTGTTTTTCTTAAAAATCGCCATAATGGCACCAATAACGACACCCAACAGGATACCTGTAAAAATCCAACTGATAATAGTCATGATAATTTCCCTCATAGCAGTGTATTGTTTTGAATTATATAAGGAGCTTATGGATTGTCTATTGGTTGGAAGGAATTGTGTGAGGAGGAATTGGTGGGGTGTGGTGGAAAAGATGGTTGGATTTTAAGCGTTACGGGGAAAGGTCTGGTGAAAAAACAGAATAAGCGATTCTTTTTTCGGCACTTGAACAAAATCGAAAGGATAAGTGTTGCGAATGCGCTTCTGACAGGTATAATGGCCCCCGTTCTCCGAACCATTTCAGTGCCGAAGTGGCGAAATCGGTAGACGCAGTTGATTCAAAATCAACCGCCTTCGGGTGTGCCGGTTCGAGTCCGGCCTTCGGCACCATATAAATTAAGACGCTCAATAAAAAGAAGCGTCTTTTTTTATGTCTGAAATTCACGTATTGCAAAGCTTCTATAAGAATTCTGGTCATCAATATCATTATGAGTTTACTCATACCATAGCTTCATTAATGTAAGTGAGCGAATGCTCTCATCTCGATAACAAAAATTGACGCTATTACTACTGGTGAATGTAATGAAACTTTCAGATTTAGGCAATAGAATTTGCATTATGGGGCCTTCAAATAGCGGTAAATCTACACTTGCTAATGCTATCTCAAGGAAGTGTAACTTGAAGGTCATTCATCTGGATCAGCTTTTTCATTTACCCAATACAAACTGGCAAGAACGTTCTGTAGATGAATTCATCTCATTGCATGATATGGCAATAGAAGAAGAGAATTGGGTGATAGATGGGAATTATAGAAAATGTTTACCACAACGGTTATCCAGAGCAACAGGGATGATTTTATTGGATGTCTCAACACCCTCAAGCCTGCTCCGTTATGTCAATAGAACACTATTCCAACGCGATCGCTATGGTGGTCTGGAAGGTAATAGGGATAGTATCAAATGGAAAATGATCCATCATATTTCCGTTGTCGCACCAAAGAGCAGAAAACGTTATGCGGACTTATTTGAACAAGTGACCACACCCAAGATCAAACTGACATCCATTAAAGAAATTAAGGAGCAATTTGATAAATGGGAACTTATTCGGTAGTTACTTATGTAAATTATTTTCATCATGTGGAAAAAGTACATTAAATGGATAAACTAACAGAATTATTTGCCGATGTAGCAGATGCAATTAAAAATCAATCACGACAATACATCCGAAAAAGCTTCGCTAAATGTTCTCCTGCGGGAGTGAGCTTTGTATCCCTGCGTTGAATAAGTCCAAAAGTTGCAAACGGCAATTGTTCTTTAAGGTTTAAAGCGACAAATTGCTGAGCAAATAAAGCCTCATTAACGACATCTACCGCCACAATCGTTAAAAAATCACTTTCAGCGACTAAGCTCATACAAGACATCAATGTTTCACATGTAACACTAAAGATAGGGGGTTTATTCAGAGATGAAAAATTCTCAAATAATCGGTGATAATAAGTGCCTTTTGGTGTTGGCATAGTCCAGTCACAATCCACTAATTCCTCCAAAGAAGTGGCATTCGCTTTGGGATGTCCTTTTCGTACAATGACTTTGTACTCTTTTTCCATCAGTTTTTCGACATTAAATTCTGCATCCAGATTGCCGGGATAATAAGTATTTACGGTGAAATTCAATTCACCTTGCCTGAGTTGAGGCAACATTGTCAATAATTGACCCTCTACAATTCTTAATTTTATTGTCGGGTAATCACGATGAAACTGTGTAATGACCTTTGGCATAATGGTACGCGTAATACTGCCGGCAACACCAATATTAACAACACCACCAATTAATCCAATACGTTGTTGAATATCTTCCTGAGCAATCCTAAGCTCTTCAAGTATTAAGCTGGCACGTTGTAGAAAACCTTTACCACATTCGGTTAAATGAATACCTTGATTACTACGGATAAATAATTTTGTACCGAGCACATCCTCCAACTCACGTATTGCTTTCGTTAAAGCAGGTTGGGAGAGTGACAGAAAACGACTGGCAGCTCTGATACTGCCGTGACGGTTGATTTCAACAAAAGCACGCAGTTGATTGAGTTTTATTGGTGTCGTCATTTTTTTCTCTTGCGATAACTTTTAATTATATAGGAAAAGTTAATTGTATCTTATTTAAATGGAATTTACTGTCTACATTAGAGTGGAGTAATAAAAATAGGTTCCACGTTAGAGAATGAACATATTTATTAATTATTCTCATAATTAAATGGAAATAATTTAATTGGAATCGGATTAACTTTATTTATTAACGTGAATCAATGTTGATGAAATAAAGCAAAACACTCTCCATCTTTTTAGACAACTAAAAGAGATAATGACTATGGATATTTTATTAAGCGAATCTATTCAGCAAATTGCCGGGAAATTACAAAGCTGGCGCCGTGATTTTCATCAGTTTGCTGAGTCAGGTTGGTTCGAATTCAGAACCGCAACTATCGTGGCAGATGAACTGCATCGTTTAGGTTATAGCCTAAAAATGGGAAAAGAGGTTATCAAAGCAGACGCTCGAATGGGCGTACCGCCGGAGCAGGCATTGCAAGCACAGGAACAGCGCGCGATTAAGCAAGGTGCTTTGACTGCCTGGCTGCCTCATTTTTCCGGTGGCTTTACGGGTATTGTGGCGACACTCGATACAGGAAAGCCTGGGCCAACGCTGGCTTTTCGGGTTGATATGGATGCCCTTGACCAGAATGAGGCGCAAACTCATCGACATCTCCCTTACGCGGAAGGTTTTTCCTCTTGCAACGCAAATATGATGCATGCCTGTGGGCACGATGGTCATACAGCAATCGGCCTGGGGCTTGCTCATATCTTGAAAAAATATGAAAGCCAACTGACAGGAAAAATAAAACTGATTTTTCAGCCTGCGGAAGAGGGAACCCGTGGGGCAAAATCCATGGTGGAAGCGGGAGTTGTTGATGATGTTGATTTATTTATCGCCCTTCATATCGGCCTTGGCGTGCCTCAGGGAGAACTGGTCTGCGGGAGTGATAATTTTTTTGCTACGACCAAAATCGATGTCACTTATCGTGGCGTTGCTGCCCATTCTGGCGCCAAACCTGAAGATGGAAAAAATGCGTTGTTGGCCGCTGCTCACGCAGTTTTAGGGTTACAGGCAATTGCTCACCACAGTGAGGGTAGTTCACGCATCAACGTCGGAGTATTGCGGGCAGGCATTGGCCGTAACGTTATCCCTGACTATGCCTTAATGAAAGTAGAAACACGTGGCAAAACCAATGAAATCAATAATTTTGTCTACCATCAAGCCCTGAATATTATTGATGGGGCGGCAAAAATGCAGGGTGTTGAATATGAAATAGCGTTAATGGGCGCTGCGCAAAGTAGCCCACCTAGCCCTGCATGGGTCGATTTTATTGATCAACAAACCCGACAATATATTCCAGAGCTTTCATCTGTTGTCAAAAGCCGTCAGCAACCTGCGGGTTCGGAGGACGCGACCTATTTTATGGAACGTGTCAAAGCGAATGGCGGTCAAGCTACCTACCTGATTTTCGGCGCAGAACTGAGCGCGGGTCACCATAATGAGCGGTTTGACTTTGATGAAAATGTGATGACAACCGCAGTAAAAACCTTGGCGACTATCGCCCTGCATCTCCCTTATTTCGATGCTACCTGATGACAAAATAATAACAACAGCAAGCACAAAGGAAATAACGATGAGTGAAGTAACTATTCCTGTAAATAAAAGTCCGGGGCGTATTCTTGGTTGGATTGAAAGAATCGGAAATAAAATTCCAAATCCTTTTGTTTTATTCGTTTATTTAACCGCTGTATTAATGATAGCGACGGCTATTTTTTCCTGGTTTGATTTAAGTGTAAAAAATCCCACCAATGGAGAACTTATCAGAGTTAAAAATTTATTGGGTGCTGAAGGATTACAGTGGATCTTACCGAATATCGTTAAAAATTTTAGTAGCTTTGCCCCACTTGGAGCCATATTAGCTTTGGTTATTGGTGCGGGACTTGCGGAAAAAGTCGGGTTATTGCAAGCCCTGATGTACAAAATGGCTTCTGGTATTAATCAACGTTATGCCAGTTACATGGTGCTATTTATTGCCTTTTTTAGCCATATTTCGTCGGATGCTGCGCTTGTTATCATGCCACCGTTAGGGGCGTTGATTTTTATTGCAGTAGGTCGACATCCCGTTGCGGGATTACTGGCTGCGATTGCGGGAGTCGCTTCGGGATTTACTGCGAACCTATTGATTGTGACAACCGATGTTCTGTTATCGGGTATCAGCACAGAAGCAGCCAAAATACTTGATCCTGATTTACAAGTCAGTGTTATTGATAACTGGTATTTTATGGCAACGTCGGTGATTGTCCTGACAATTGCAGGAGCAATTTTAACGGATAAATTTGTCGAGCCACGTCTCCCCGCCTGGAAAGGTGATCACAATGAGAAGCTGGAAAAACTCACTTCACAACAGAACCGTGGATTGTTGATGAGTGGTCTATCAGCGTTAGTTTTCATTGGAATTATTGCGTTATTGGTCGTCCCTGAAAATGCCTTACTGCGTGATCCACAGACCGGAACCATTATTCCATCGCCATTTATAAAAGGGATCGTGCCTGTCATTATCCTGTTTTTCTTTGTGGTTTCGATTACCTATGGTGTTTCCATAAAACAGATAAAAAAACCTAATGATATTCCTGAGCTGCTGGTTGATCCCATGAAAAGCATGGCGGGGTTTTTCATTATGGTCTTCCCTTTGGCGCAATTTGTTGCTTTCTTTAACTGGAGCAATATGGGCAAATTTATGGCGATAGGGTTAACCGACATACTGGAAACCTTAGGAGTGACAGGTGTTCCGGCTTTCATCGGGTTAATGTTCTTATCCTCTTTCCTGTGTATGTTTATCGCGAGTGGCTCGGCCATCTGGTCGATTCTGGCGCCGATTTTTGTGCCGATGTTTGTCTTGCTGGGCTTTCATCCTGCTTTTGCCCAAATAGTCTTCCGTATTTCCGATTCCGCTGTCTTGCCCTTAGCACCGTTATCACCTTTTGTACCGCTCTTCCTGGGATTTCTCCAGCGTTATTATAAAAATGCCCAGTTAGGCACTTATTACACCTTAATATTGCCTTATCCACTGGTGTTTTATGCTGTTTGGATAGTGTTGTTAGTAGGATGGTATTTTGCTGGGTTGCCGATTGGGCCGGGGATTTATCCGACGTTGTAAGTAATGATTATTTAAAGCGTCTGGCTGATAATAGCGTTATTTCTCAAATAGCCTTTCTGCATCATTAGATATCAATCCATAATTATATTGGCGGGGGAACTCATTTGGTTGTAATAACCCGCTGTATAACTTGTAGAGGATATGTTGTATTTATCCTCTATAGGGGATATTTATGAAGATCACATCACCACAAACACTTTCTGTGGCAATGCGGGAGCAACGTAAAAAATGCGTCTAACCCAAAAAGAGACGGCTGATCGACTTGGAATAAAGCAAAGTACGGTTTCTGGATTTGAGAACAGTCCTGAAAAAAGCAAACTGGAAACGTTGTTCAAGCTACTCTCAGTACTAGATTTAGGGCTACAAGTTACAGAGCATAATGCCTCAACAAAGCCAAATAGTGGTTGGACAAGGGAGTGGTAAATGAACAAGTTGACCGTTGTATTGAATGGATTGGGAGTAGGCACCTTGTAGGTCAGGAAGTATTTAATTTTTTCGATAACTTACTACCGAACTCCAGTGAAATTATAGCCCGTATGCAAGCCAGATTTCATATAGCCAGTAAGCATCTATTTTGATCTCTTAGTTAGTGTTGGGAGGGATTGCGTTGGTGCCATCCAGCTCTACCAAGAAGGTAGTAATTTCTGCCCTTCCAATAAAATTTTGCCGCTATCTGCATCTTCTAGCCCTGCTATCAGACGGAGTACTGTGGTTTTGCCACAACTGGATGTCCCAATAATGGTCAGGAACTCGCCATCATTGATTGTCAGATCGAGCTGTAAAATAACTTGTTTACCGCCGAAGCCCTTACTCAAGGCTTTCAGTTCAACGAGCGGTGTTAGGGGGGCTCAGTCATTTGTACTATCATTTATCCTTTGGAATAATGCAGATAGAGCCGCCACGGGAAAAGACTGTGTTAACTAGCAGAATCATAAACGCAGTAAGCCCAAATTGAAAGCCGAAACAGTGACAATATGCTATTGGTTATGATTATCTTATGAATGATAATAACGCAATTTATTTTTCATCCTATTTAGGGCGTGTTGACGTTTTGTGAGGGGAATTTGAACAGCATGATGATCTGGTATCATTGTCTTCGCGAAAAAACCATTACTCCAGCTCATCATGCCAAGAACAATGTTATCAAAATCTTTATGGAATACGCTAGATGGTGTCGTCATGAGAAATTTCGTGCAATAATAATGCCCCATCATTCCATCATAAGAGTCGATTAACCATGAGTACACCTGCACACCGCCGCCACGATATTTCAGATCGCGCCTGGAGCCTGCTTGAACCTCATT
>NZ_MKGQ01000039.1:12696-24638 GCF_001908105.1 Xenorhabdus eapokensis | reverse complement strand
ACGTTGGGTATTTTTGCCAATTTTCAACAAGGTAAAAGTCAACGGGACTGGCTTCAACAAGCCAATGTTATAGGATGTTAAAGTCGAGCATCGCGTTAACGTCAGCTATTTGTAATGCTTGATATATTTGAGACATAGAGTCACCACTTACATCGACAAAAATAACGCATTGGTTGTTTTTAAGTTTCTTTAATCTTCCATTTATATCTTGTGTCTTCTGTTTAGCAGAAGACTCATTGAATAGTGAGTTTATAAATGTTGTTTTTCCCACTTTAGATAACCCTAAAACAACAACCGTTCTAACATGCATTTCCTTTAATTTTTTTATCTCAGTAAAGTTGTATATTTTTTCTAGTTCCTTCTGGTTAAACCATATCTTTTTAAAATTCACTATATTGTAAGTGAAGATAAAAACAACAGTTAGCCATGCAAAGAATGATAAATAAGGTTCAAAATCAGATATAATTTTCGGTTTAAAAGTTCCAAGGACTGTAACAATAGCAAGAAAGCACCATAATGACGGTGATTTCATTGCACCCTTTATATTCAGTACAAACATCTTGTAATTACTCCCTAGAAAAAATTATGCTTTTATGTGTTCAGCCAAAAATAATATTAGCGTTCTATGTTGCTTATGTGATAAACGAGGCCAAATTTGCTCAAAGCATTTTTTTAGTTCTGTATCCTCTTTAGATACATGCTCAAAGCAATCCATAAAAAACCAACTAATGGGAGTTTCTAATTCTATAGAAATTGCAACAAGATGAGTTATATTAATTCTATTAGTTCCTCTTTCATATCTGGATAGCTGTTGTTGAGTTGTACCAATCCGCTTAGCTAAATCGGTTGCTGTCACCCCTAGTTCTTTTCGCCGCGATTGGATACGTTGACCGACCAGTAGGTTAGAATCATAAAAGTCATAACTATTCGTATCTGATGATAATTCATTCATGAATGCCTCAGTAAGATAAACAATAAATACTGTATGGATGTTTTTTCTATCAAAATACAACGTAACCGAGTATTTATAAATAGTAAGCATAAATATACAATAAAGCCAATATTTGTTCTTAATATTTTTAGCGGTGATAGCAATGAAATAGTTACAATATAAAAATATTTCTTCATTAAATAGATTTCTAAGTTACGTATTTCTCATCCTAATTTTCAAGATCAAATCAGGATCTTTTACCCCATTAAACTCCAGCACTCACGTGTTTTTAACGATCCTTACAAGAACATAAAAAGCACTGTATTTAGTGGACAGGTGCAGCAGTATTTACTGGATGTTCCAGTTTAAAAAAGCATGGCTAAAGGTGAGAATGAAGAAAAAGGAACTGCTATTGATATTTTTAGCTTGACTGAAAATGACAGAAACGGGCTTTTATGGTGATAGTAGATTGAGATTTCAATCGGGTATGTTGTGATAATATTTAGTCAATTGTTAGTATTGATAATAGGGGTAACTTATTAATTATGATCGTATATGTTGTCAGTTTTATCCTGTATTTGTATATGCATTTTAAGTTGATGGGAGCTGGAGGATATTACCTGCGAATGAACCTTCCTGAAATCCCCAGCTTGATATGCGAAGGCAAAAGGAACTCTGTCACTAAGTTTTATAATATACTTAGTCCGCTCGCTTAAGCACTTTTTTGAATAACGATCATAAAAGTGCTGAAAAATGAAATTTGAGACTCCTATCATTATTGATTTCTTCAAATTGAGAAAATGATAGTTAATACTCTCATTTCTCTTAAGCGAGCAGTACTAGGATTATTCCTGTGGTTTATTACGAGCTTTACGCTCAACTAATCGACCATAACTATCAAAATATCGACTAGGCCAGATCTCTGAGGGATGGATGCCAAGGTAATTTGCGATAATCCATTCACCTTTAGGCCACGGCCTACTGAATGCGTTTGCTAGTGTAGATGAACTGAGTCCCGCTTCACGAGAAACAGCCGCTAAGGTTGTTCCACGCTTACGTAATGCTGCGATGATATCGGCCTGATGCCAGTCAGTTCTAATGTTGTTATTCATTCCTGCTACCCCTTCCATTAATTAATATTGATGGTGGCGATTCAGACAGGGTTCGCAGTACCGGTGGTGTCCAACCGGCGAGGCCGAAGCCTCCCCCGCCTGAATCACCATTGAAAGGGTGATAGCAGACGCACTGGTAGAAACATCCTACCAGTGGGACACCATATTTCGAGGCTGCGAAACCTCACCACTAGATTTTGCTAATGGCAGGAATACTTTAACTGATTGTTTTACCTAACACAATAACTGAACGACTAAGTTGAACGGCTATAAACCAGCTCAATATAACGCCCACGAACGTCACCATATCCCAAATCCATTGAAACCAACGCTCTCACCTCCTGATGGCTAAAGTCATTTTGTTGGTAAAACGCCAAAGCATTCTACGCCCAGGCATAGCGTAAACTGTGAGGAGAGTGAGGGCCAGTTAAACCGATTTTTGTGGTGTATGTTCGCCAGTAGTTCATAATTTGCCAAATATTAGGTTGAGACTGATACAGCTCAATCTTCTACAACTTGCTCTATATTTTCCAATAATTGTTCAACTTCAGTTTCTTTGATCCTTTTTGCAATGAATTTTGACGACTTGCAGATGCCAGGAAATAAATTCTGATGAGCAATAATATACTTTGCAACAGAACTATTTTCTGAGCTAGGCCAATGACTCAACGCATAATTTTGCCTGTCCAACCACTCCCGTAACAAAACATCTTTCTCCGCAAGGGTAAATAATGCACCAATGCCACGGCGAGAGGTTCCTTTTTCGGGCTCAGTAAAGTTAATTACATCGCCAAAATCATGAATGAGTTTAATCCGAGTAGATTGGCTAACCTGAATCTCTAGCAGGACGTCATGCAGTTGTACCAAAACATCCTGTTGCTGCTCGTCATCAAGTAACTCCCAGATAAAACGAATGTATTTACCCTTCGCCAGTTCTTCCCTTGAGACAGATCGATACCACTCCGTAAAGCTGTTAACATCAGGGTTCAGATGGATTTTTCTGCCCAAACTCTGCATATGGAGCAAAATTATCTGATTATTCGAAGATATCGATTCAAATGAACCTAAAAGCATATCGGCTGCTAACAATGATTCGCTTAAAGAATAAAGTTTTTCATGGGTGCCCGGTAGAGCCTCAGTTCGAAGCAAATCGAGGAGTGTTTCTTCATCTATCAGTTCAATCTCGTTCAAATTGAGTCTGTCGTTGAAGAATTCTTGACGCGCAATGACGGGTTCCATCAGATCAACCCCAGTAATGTGTGCACTCAATAATGGATAATCTTTCTTCACATACTGGCTTACATCTAATCTTTCTAGCTTATCTTCTTCGAAAAGCCGTTGAATTGCACCTTTAACAAACGGTATCATCTTGTTGTTTGATAATGAGTTGGCGATTTTATGCCAGCTCTTGCTACATTTGAAATAGTTTGTAAGAAGTCCGATGTACTCATCATCCTCAATATAATCACTATAATCCTCAATTCCGGTAAAGTTATCAGTTGCAACCATATGTGCAACGACATGTGCGGCAAATTCAATCGGATAATTCTGCTGCATTGTAGTTTGATGGGCAAACAGAGAGAGTTGGCTGGATGAATTCCATTGCTCAGTGAAGATGAGTTTTCTGAAATCAATAAAATTATCGATTACAACCCTACTGGTAAAATTTGACGACAATTTGCTGATGTATAAAAGAATATCCTGATCTTTTTTTATAATATTTTCAGTAGACAGACTACCTGTACCAATGAACCGAAGGACGCCCGGATTGAATACATCCTCACTGGGTTCTTCCAACACAGTAAGGAGCATGTTTTCCGTCTCAATATCGTCCAAGTGAATAGCAGGGATATTTAGCCCTTTCCATTTTTCCTCATTGTTTAGGAGATAGCGCGCATACACATCGCCATGTATTTCAACATCCATTGAATCAAATAGACTAGCACCGAACAATTTGGAATACTGATCAGCCTCGCGGAGGAGTGAGGTAACATTCGTATCGCTATCCTTTGGCGCTGACTGTAAGTCATCAAGCTCCGAAATGATAAAAGCACGTTGGCGTTTCATGAATGGCTCAATGCTGATAGAGCTAAGCCGCATTAAGTTTAAAAGTGCGGTATTTAGGGAGGGATTAAAAACTTCTCGAGCTTGTATTGCATAACTGGTATTCAGTTGCTGCAATGCAAAAGTAATTTGTGGCTGAACCAAATTAAGTATGGTTGATGGCAACGCAGCCGCAGTCTCCAGCCACGAAGACATATCCATCACGGAAGCGCAACGGTGCCAAGCATGAGTAAAGCCCCACATAGTAACAAGTCTTTCAAGTGCGATGGAATCCTTCGATTTCACGGCGTCTATGAGTGGGGTATCAATTAATTCGCTTCGGGCTAGTGCTGCCGGTGCTTGATAATGTACGCTCATAAGATACTCGCTCCAACGATTCGCATCATTGTTGAATATGCGCTTCAACTGAGCGTAGTTAGCCTTAAGTTTATCGGATTGCTCATCTGGTGCCAGACTCGCAGATTCATCTAGCTCGCCCTGGAACGGATCACGTAGAAGAGTCCTGATATCATAATCCCCATATCTCACCATCAAAATATAAAGCGCTATAAGAACGAAGCGCGATGGTTCTTCAGGAGATCCAACCGGAACCGTTAGATTCAGAATATAAATATCATTCACCAATTTTTTCAGAAGACGTGGTGTGATGCGTGGATACTGTTGGGGACGCCACCGTTCTACCAACTGAATAACTTCAGTGCAAGATGCTTCATCCGAATCGCTAACAGTCTGAGACCACATTGTTTTGAAAGCATCCTGCCATCCGGCTGTAATTAGAGGTGGGACACTGAAAGTGACAGGAATACGCTTAGCAATAAACTCCCGCCCGCTATGCCCTTCCATATCAAGAGATGAAGCCACTTGGCGTGCAGAGTAAGGAATGATGACACGAAAATATTCATGTGTCGTTCCGGCAATAAGCTCCATATCACTCCATAGTTCCTTCACTTTGTCAGGCACAATTCTGTCTAGGTTATCGATAATAAGAATGAAACGAAGAGCATGATGAAGCGTATCTTTGTCCGTGAAACCTGACAGGGCATTGTGAAGTTCAATGGTTCCCACTTCACGATTCACCATCCAAGTTTCAGATATTATATCTGTACTGTTGCGTTTAAACAGATCGCCAACAGTGATTGATTCCTTATCCTCTTGCTTCTTATTCTCTGGTTTGGTGCTAAATACTCGTTTCATCAAAAGTGCTAATAGGAGTATCCCCGGAGACAGAAAACCAATTGCTTCCAGTAATAGAACTAATTTACTGACGGCCTTATCCGTCATCATCAACGTGCTGATATCAATGAATAGGTATCTAATCATCTGTACTGCCAGCAATGAACACAGAATGAACATAACCGTCCACCAACTCAGCCGACTGTTTACTCTTTTTTCGTACTCAATAATATTACCAAGGGCCTGATTACGGTAGGCATCCAGCTTCTTCTGATCTGCTCCTGTCTCATTACTGAGTCCCTTGTAAATGACTTCAATCAACGCTTTCTTTGTATTACCATAGTGATAACGTTCAGCATCAAACTCAATGAACCGATATTCAGTACTCAGTTCGCCTTTTAGAAGATTTATAATAGTTGATTTGCCAGAACCCAGTTCCCCCTCAAGTCCTACAATGTTATTATCGACTTCACGTAACACTCCGGCCATTCGTTCAGCCACTTTTTTATGACTTTCACCTTCAAATAAATCATTATCAGAAGGCGATTCCTGCTGTAGCTTTAACGGCATACTTTCTCCACAAAAATAAACTAATTGTTACCAGCATGAAAATGTACTCTTAAGGTTGCAGTGTAGCCGCATTACAACCGTTCCACTTGTTAATCATAAACAAATTTTCATTATATATTTCAATACAAGTTTGTGAGATTTTTGTGTTGCTCTCCAAAATCAACCAGCCTTATATGTGTAACATTAGATTTGGTGCTGCAAAGCGATAACAAAAAGCAAGATAAAACTAAAAGCCTCATAGCCGAGGTTGTGTTGAACAACAGAACTTCTATAGCAGTACCCGATGAAAACACTGCTCTTTTTAGAGAAGACACAGTTTTTAAAAAAATTATTGAAACCGCAATATTGTAGCCAAGGGTCGAACTTATGAATAGATGATCGGAGAAGCCCGCTTCTGACACAAAGCCGACTATCTGGACTATCTGATTGGATTTCGCTCAGATTATCAATAGGGTCAGATCTGATTGCGATTAACATAGCTAATACACTTTAACGGCTATAAACCCGCTCTACATAACGCCCGCGACCATCACCGTGCCCCAAATCCATTGAAACCAATGCCCTTGCCTCCTGACGACTAAAACCATTCTGTTGGTAATAATTCAGTGCATCCTGCGCCCATGCATAGCGTAAACTATGGGGAGAATGGCAGCCTGTTAAACCAATCTTTGTGGTATGTGTCCGCCAGTAGTTCATGGCCTGCTTGAGGTCGGGTTTATCAATCAGCCTGCCGCCACGTTGTTCTGCAATAGTAATGGCCTGTTCGACAGCCTCTTTTACCGCTGCGATATCCAGTACACGGGTTTGTCTTGGTCGGCCACCTTTTGTACCGAAGACAACATGCAGTTTCGGCTCTGGTTGATCTAATTGTTTTCGCCAGCTTTTCAATGAAGCACTGCATTGCACCGCTTCCTGAGAACGTAACCCCAACAATCGGGCAAGTGTCAGTGTGACGGCAAATCCGGCATCACGTTCAAGTGCTTTCTGATAAACAACCTGAAACGTGGCATCAGGGATTGCTTGTTTTGTTCCGGCGCGGCTGGTGTCGCTTAATCCCAATGCCTGATTACTCAAACGCGGCGAGGTCTCCAGTTTTTCCCGGCCTGCCATGCGAAAGATATTACGCAGCGCAGCCATTTCATTTTGCACCGTTCGTTTGGCGATCCCCTGAGACAAACGGGCATCAACATACTGTTCCACATGCTTGGCTTTCAAATTATTAAGGCTTTTCACCTGAATATTCAGGCTCAATAACAACGCGCCCAAGCGTCCAGCAATCCGAATGCGATCATGGCAGGTCTTATGGCTGCCGCCGCCTTGCCGGGCAAAAAATTTTAATTCCTTAATCAATCGACTCATTAGCTTCTCCCGCGATCTATACCTGACAACATGCAATCTCTGGCGCGCGACCATTCTGGCAAAACAGAAAAACCTGCTTTGCCCTTGATCGATATCTGTGCGCCAGAGTGAACGCAGGTTGAGGTATTGCGGGGTATCGGTTGAGTACGCAGTACTGCCGCCTGCATAAGCAGGTCATCCCCACCGGCTAAAAGCCAGCCTCGATATCGTCAAGTTCTCCTTTTTCAATCTAAAAATGCAGTGTCAGATTCACTGTATAGTGAAGCAGGCGTGAGTCTGTCAGGGTTGGGTTGTGCTTTGGCTGCGGCGTCACTTTCAGCGGTAACCCGCAAAAAGTGACGCCTTGAGTTTTCGAACAATCAGCAACGGCTATGCAAGCGTTGAAATACCAACGGGTACAGCAAAACGCCGCCAGATTCAATGTCAAACGGCAGTCATGTGTTAATGGTTTAGCGGTAGAAAAATTGCCTGTTGAATAATTCAGACAGGGATAGATAAAAGTATGAACGGATGCGCAAAAGCCATCCTGTTGTTCATTGAAGATAAACAGGATTTATGTTGATTTGAAAAGTCAGTGTATGAACCCACGTTCAACACCCTTCGGCGACAAGATAAAAACACCTTTTGGGCGTATTTTTAGTTTAAGAAACCTTCATTACCAGACAAGGGTTTATGTCTGACAATATCTGCTTCCAAAGGTGGGCAGATGTACCGCAATCTTGCTCTCCCTTTCAGGCTACAGGAGTTTTGTTTCGCCACCCGAAGGCGATCCTGACAGGTGATGGATCTTTGATAACAATTAAATATTTTATTGGTTGGAACGAGTAGGGTCAAATTTTTATTTGATATGAAATTGAGAAAAAACGATAGGGATAATCTAGGTAACAACTCTTCCTACCGCTTTCAAAGTAAATTTTCTTATTGAGGTCTGTGATTCCCTTATACTTATCTGCTATGCAGCCATTCGCTCTCCATTAAAGGAGACATATGTCCTCCTATCCAATTAATTAACCGTGCATTTAGTCGGCTGGCAAAAGTATGTTGTAGTAAAGGAGGTGTTAGCAAATCTTGCTGTGTGATTACATAGCTAACTGGACAGCTCAAGTTAGTTATACGTGGTGGCGGCGGAGCAAGTAATAACTGCACTGGCTCACTTGATGCTAAAGGAACAGATTGGCCTAAAAGTGTGAGGAAGCGTTCAGGTTTATGTAAGTAGATACGACCACTACTTATATCCAACCTACAAATTTCTGATAACGCCTCTTGTCCACTCTCTTGATAGCTTTCAAGAGCACTGCCACCTTGGCTAGTCAGCGCACTCAATAACCATAAATGGCTAACCTTGTCTCCCAATCGAGCTGCCAAGCATTGTGCTAGATATCCTCCGAAACTGTGACCAATAATTTCTATTGGTTTATTAAAAGCCGAGGCAAGCATTTCCGCTTCATCTAGCCAATGCTGGAGGTCACACTCTGATTGATCTCTGATATCATCTACATCTTCCCCAATCAAATTTGGAGACCAAACACCACGACGTAAAAAAAAACCTGAAACCAGAATACGTGCAGTCATGGTGTAGTTACCTCACTTTGTGTCCGTTTCATCGAGTTTACAGTGCGTTGTAGTATCATGGTGAGCAAACAAAGCCCTGCTAGGCTAAGAAAAAGTATCTGGTGGTTGCCAAGATCCAACATTAAACCACCATACAATGGAGCAACGGCACTGCCCAATAGGTAAAGGTTAGCGGCACCAAAATAGCTCCCACGTAACGCATTTGGGGTTATCTGATCCACTTCCACACTGAATGTAGGGAATACTACCAATTCACCCAGACTAAGGATGATGGTTGCTACAGCGAGCATATAAAATTGTGTAACAGGAGCAAAAGCAAATAGCAGCTGTGCCAATAGCATCATTAGTAATCCTGTCATTAGCCTAACTCCAGTAGAATAACGTTGTAGCAGACGTAATAAAGGAAACTGAGCAATAATAATAGTCAGAGCATTAATCGCAATCAGGGTAGCAATCAGCGACATAACATTTGGTACATGACTACGAGTGAGATATTGGACCAATGTGGAATCGAAGCTGGCGTATACTAAGGCTGCCAGCATATTACAAAGCATCAACAAAGCAAAAAATCGATGACGGATCATTTGTCCGCAGGCGGCAAAAAACGTGGAAGATGTGGTACTAGTTTGCTTTGGTGTAGTACTTCGCCATACGGTATAGTGCAGTGAGCGCCATAGCAACAAACCATAAATAAAATAGATTGAGGCAGTAATTAAAAAGGTTAAACCTTGTTTGTCAACGCCTAAGGTCACCCCAAATAATGGACCTACCGCAGCACCAGCATTGATAGCGTAATAACGGCAATAGAGTGCCAGCTCACGCGAAGCCTTATCATTAATACGATCTCCTATTAATGCCTTGCAGCTGGATTCAAGTAGAGCACAACCAATACTGACACCAGCAATACCAATGCCATACAGTGCGGGGTTATTACCATAGCTTAGTAAGACAAAAGCCAGTGCACTCAATGTGGTTCCACAAAGTATAAGGCGTTTACGACCAAAACGATCTGATAGCCAACCAGTATAGACGCCACTGATTGCACCAAAGATGATAGCTATGGAGAGTAAGGCACCAATGGCAGTTGCAGAGAAGTTGAACTGGCGGTACAGTATCACCGCTAAAAAAGGCCAGATCATAAAATAGGCTCCCCGCGTTAGCAGGGTGCCTACCAACATCAAATGAATTTCTGCGGGTAAAGCACGAAAACGTGCCAGGGTAAAGGTTTTACTCTGCATCGGATCACCATGTCTTATCTGCCTGGACGCCACCACGCAAAGTTCCTGCGTCTACGCTATGAAACAAAGGCAAAAAACTTGTGGGTAATGGACGAGTAAATTCACTGCTAAGCCAACAACGCAACAAGCAACGCTCATGTTTTTCATCATTTTCAAAACAAGTGCGAGCATGTAATGTAATGTGATTATTGACCATTACTAACATTCCTTTACTGAAGTTCAGTTCAGCGTAATGACCAGGCTGTTCAACAATTGAATCCATATCTGTTAGCATCTGGTTGATTTCTTGTGCCTGCTCTATGCCATGGCGAACTACTGAATCGTTAAACTTACGTATATAACGTAAAACAAATTGATCATGATTTTCACTCAATAGTGGCAAAGCAATCCAAGATTGATCACCTTCATCACGCAAATCATGAGGAATGGGCTTTTTTAGGTGGGAAAGCCAAGTAAACCGGCGTTGTTCTGCTTGCAATACTACATCGGCAGAAGAACGAATGCGAAAAGCACCTCCGCGAGCAGCAGGACTCCAACAACCCAGCACAGTGATATCTGCCCTATCAGAATGAAAAGCGAGCTCTTGATTAGTTAAATGTCCACGTTGTGGCATATTAAGGCTATCGCGTACACCATGATCACGAACTTCTTTTAAGTAATGTCCTTGTTTGTTAATTGAAACTGGAATACCAAACCAAAGGCAAAACTCATTAAACAGTGCTCGAAATGGTGCAGCCGATAGGGATTTGAGCGTTGGGGAATCATGCACTACTACACCACTTTCCAGCTCAAGTTCCCGATGCAAATTACGACGCAATATATCATCACTTTTATCAGGTTGATAGCCTTCCGCCATTGCTCTGAGCAGAGCTTCCAACGACTGATTAAAACGAGCCGAACGTTCAAACACGATATTTCCTCGCCAAGCAATCGGGCGCGGGTAGGAAGAAAAACTCATAAATTCACCTCATATTCTTGTTGCCAAAGGGAAAGCGTAGTTAGAGTAAAAAGTTGAGTATTATCCACCGTTTCTATATATGCAGGTGTTAAATTCACCAGACCGATATTGCGTAATGACTCGCAGTGTTCCTGCAGATAGTGACGCATTTCCTGTACTGCTTTAGGCCAATAGGCGAAAGGTAAACGGAAGTGTTGCTTAGGTTTCCATTGCCAGTTTGGTAGCCGTTTCTTGAGTAAATTACACAGTGGGGCTTTAGTTATACCATCCGCAAGGCGTGTGGAACGACTTGCCAGCATACCGAGTCCAGCATGTAAATAAGGTGTTCGAGCTTCAATTGTGCGTGACATCAGGAGATGATCAGCTCGACGCAACAGAGGCTCCAAAGAGTAATGCAGATCGAAATGGTCAATAGCTGCTTCATACCCTTCCTTTAGGGCTGAATTAGAAATTTCTTCAATTTGATCATTCAGTTCAGAGGTAATTTCAGAAGAAAATAACTTTGCTTTGTTTTGGTAGTCACCGAACCAAATACGGGCAAAACTGCCTGCATCATGTCGCTTTGATTGTTGTAGGTCAAGGTGGCGTGGATAGCCCCAGAACAACTCGTCAGCACCCTCTCCCAGCAATACACAGTGGTATCCTGCATCCCCGACTGCATCCGCTATTTGTTGATACATCAGCAGGCTGGACATACGGGTTGCTGCACCAAAGTTTTTTACCGCCTTTCGCAACACAGGCATAAAAGCTGTTTGTTCCAGAGAAATCCGATGCAAATTGGGTTGTAGGCGCACTGACTCCTCGGCACTTTCTAACAGCCTATTCAGTATTTTTTCTGCGCAGCAACACGACGAGAAATGCCAGAGTGACGAACTGAAGGCTGGTATTCAAATATCTCTCACAGTTCTTCCACAATCGTCGACATTTTTCCAGCCAACCAAATGAACGTTCGACAACCCATCGCT
>NZ_MKGQ01000039.1:0-12596 GCF_001908105.1 Xenorhabdus eapokensis | reverse complement strand
AGGTTTTTCTCATTCCAGCAGGTCACTTATATAGGCACTTATCTTATTTGGGCGGACAGAATACAGGAAAAACAATTACGTTCAAAAAAGATTCCGAATAGGCTCTAAGGCAAGAGTGAATTTAGCTATATCAGGCTTCATCCAGGTATTAAGCAGAGTTGAGTCGATTCCCCCACTGAGTAACAGTGCTGATGGACGAAATGTCGATTTACAACGGTTGATAGCTTCACCTAGTGTTTCTTCAATTGAATGCGATGATGGTTCAGTTTGAGGAAAAAAATGCTGGCGTTGAATCAACCGTGCTTGCCCTTCACCAAGCCTAAATCTTAACTGCTCTCCAGGGGCTACAAGGCGTATACCGGAAAATAAACTTTCGCCTTCTAAAGTACCCCCTGTTGCCACAACCTGAGCTATCGCGGCGATATTTGGTATACACTCACCTAACAAAGTCAGTATCGGCGTAAGCTCGGATGAAAATATCAACCGTCCACGATCTGCTTGATAAAAATAGTAGAGGGGTTTGATTCCGTAACTATCACGTTGTAGTGTCAATGAAGCACTATGCGGTTGCCATAATGCTATCGCAAACATTCCATCTGGTAGTATTCCTTTTTCTATTCCCTCACAGAGCAAGCGAACTTCATCCACAATTCCCACATTTGGGGAGTAAACTTCACCATTATATGCGGCATAAGTTTCTCCATATTTCACTGGTATCGGTAGTGAGGCTGCACTAGACATTGGCAGGCGTGTCATTCCTAATGCACCTGCAGGTAAGTCAACAAACCCGTTATCATAAGGACCCCGATGATGAAGATTCTGAAGTGCTTGACGAAAACGAGCACCATCAAACCTTGGTCCAATATCACCCAAAATGCCGCACATTATGATACTCCCTGGGTAATAAGTTCGGTAATAGCGCGTCGGTCGTGTTTACCGGCACCATTTAGTGGAAGCTTTTTATTGAGGCAGAAAACAGAACGCGGGGCACGGGATATGCCTAAATGCTGTTGTAACCAAGTTAACAGAACACTTTCTTGCCCAAGTTCTACTTGGATAACTGCAATATAATCTTCACCATAAATATCACAGGGTACTTTCAGACAACACACATCTATCACATCACTACGGGTATTCAACAATTGTTCACACTCGTTAAGGTGGAACAGGTTTCCCCCTTTATTTATTGTCCCATCCACACGACCCAATACATAAAATCCACCTTGATCATCGAAATAGGCAATATCTTGGGTATCCAGCCAGCCATCATGTACCACTTGTGCCGTTAGCTCGGGCTGATTTACATATCCTGAAAACAGACTTGGTGTTTTCACCCATAATCGCCCGCGAGAACCAGGTTGGGTAATTTCATGACCCTGTTCATCAGTCAAACGTAGTGTCAGGCCGATAGCAGAACCTACCGTATTATCAAATTTATTTCTATTTAGACGACCAAATAAAAAGGCAAAACCACACTCACTCAGTCCATAAATGTTGGCTAACGGAGCAAAATTGCGCTGAAATTCCTCCTGTAAACCGGCATCCAAGCGGGCTGAACCAGACACACACAATAAGCGGGATAATGGAAAAGGAACCGTGAGCGGAACCCCTTCCTTAACCATAAAATTGACAATAGGTGGAACCATATAGAGAAAGCTGATATTGAATTGTTCTACTAACTGCCAAAATTTTATGCAGTCAGACCAGCAATGTTGCGGAAGTAATACTACACTGCCACCATACAGTAGAGGAAACAGGAAGTTGATACCAAGTATTCCTAATCCACTGACTCGATAAAAACAGCCAGCACGAGTATGTTCACCTATCTTTAGGCTGCGCTGACCAATGGCATAGGCGTTCACCATAGCTCGCTGACTGAGAACGATACCTTTAGGTTTACCTGTAGTTCCTGAGGTAAAAATAATCATTCTGCTATTTGCGGCTGCGTGCTCATCAAACATCTCAACAGAATCGGATGAAAAGTCAGGAATAAATTGCAATGTGGCAAACTCATCCTGAATAGGGACAGCACTTACCAATATCTGTAGCACCATCTCATCAATAATTGCCTGTTTTGCTGTAATACCCCATTCAGGATCGATTAGGACCAAATCTTTTCCTGAACGGATAACGCCATAAATCATACACAGGCAGTTATAGCTGTTGTCCAGTATCACACCAATGCCTTTGCCAGGTAAACCCGCAAACTGCCAAGCCAAAGCATCGACAAGCATATTGGTTTCTTTCCATCGATATTCAATAGCTGATTCGGGTTTTAAGGCATCAATCAACAGAGATTGCTGTGGCGAACTAAGGGCTTTCTTACGGAGTGTAGTATCCAGCGTGATGGGCAGATATTCCATCTGTCCTCCTAGCGGTTTACCGCAGTAAAAGCATGAATATCAAAGTTAACAGCAATCGAATTGGCACCACCAATTGTCATGACATTTTCCATAAATTCATGAGCGTAAGCCTCCCCACCTTCCAGCTCAATATAGCGAGTCACGTAGCTAGTAGATAAAAAAAACAATGCTAATTCTTCTGCAGAAAGGAAAATAATATTGGCAAACACCTCACGTTGTGCGTTATACAGGTGCGGACAATCACGCATCAGTTCGAGCGTATCATCATATTGTGTCAGACGAGAATCTCGGTACTTTGCCCAGCGCGAGATCAATTCTTTTTCAATATAATCGCGCAATGGCCCATAAACCATTGGAAAATCATATTTATAGGCGCAAAAAAGCCCTCCGGATTTTAACCACTTTTGTAAATTCATTAACACTACTTGACGATCCATCCAGTAAAATGAGGTTGCACTGGTTATCAGGTCATAATTGCGTGGCGGGGAGAAAGTTTCTGCTGGAGATACGCTAAACGTTATATCAGGATAGCTATGGCACGCTCGCTCAATAAGAGCATCACCAAGATCACACCCTTGAACATAAGCAAAATACTCTTTCAAACGAATGGTAGAAACGCCATTGCCGCAGCCAATATCCAATGCAGCTTCATTTGAAGGTGCTCGGACAGAGAGTGAACGATATAACTCATCGGGGTAGGTGATTTTGCCCCTTACGATATCATAAGATTCTGCATTTTTATTAAATTGTTTCACTGTGTTATCTCCAATAAACTTTCATGGTAATCGCCTTTATGGACAAAGTTAATATAGGTGCCACAACCGCGAATAAAACGATAGGAGTGAGCCACACCCGCAGGGATGAAAACACTGGCTGGGCTATGTATATGACGAATATCGCCCCCAAGATCGACTTCCACCTCTAGGCCGATATAGTCTTGACCATCTCCTAAGAACAAGAATACGGAGTCACAATTATGAGTGTGGCTATCAACATGACCTGTCTCTGCAGACTCATCAGCGCCTATCATCGAAAATTGGCGGGCAATAAAATAGTAGGGAGACCCATCTACCAATCGTTTATCCAACATCACAAAGCGTTTTCCTGGGCCGTGGCGGTGATACTTCAGTTCTGTTGAAGATTTTTCCAACGGAACCAGAAAAAGCTCTTGTTCTTGTAAGGGAGTAAAATGATCCAGAGAGATGTATCCCTTGATGAGTTTTGGATCAAAAATGCTGTAAGCAGCACTGTCTTTTTGCATAGCAAGTTGGTGTAAGCGGGCAACATGCACAAACGCATTTTTACCTACAATCGGTTGCATTGGAGACATTGGTATTCTGCTATACGCTTCTACCAATTCAGAGAGCGCCAAAATTCGGGAAATATCAAAACGATTTTGTTCAAAACGTGTAGCAAACAGCGTAATCAATTGGAAAGTATCAGTGATACCTGCACGTTCACCTATACCATTACAACTCGTAGAGATCCATTCAACTCCCGCTTCAATCGCTTTTAACGTGTTAGCTAGCGCTAGTCCTCTGTCGTTATGAACATGATATTCAAGAACAATGTCAGGAAACTCATAGCGTAATAGCGATAACACATCAAAAGTTTCATCGGGTAGTAGAATACCTACACTATCAGCGAAACAAATACGATTAGCACCTGCTTCACGAGCAGCTATAATCATACTGACCAAGTCAGGGACTGCAGTTCGCCCTGCATCCTCAATGGTTGCCCTGACTAACAGTCCTTGTTCACGGGTATATCGGATAGAAGAACCAAACATGGTTAGCAATTCTTCGCGGCTCTTACCTTTAAACTTCGTTGCCATTGAAATTTCATTAATAGAGGCGAACAATCCAACCCAGTGAGCGCCAGTTTGTAACACAGCATCGATATCTTCCAAGCGAGCTCTGGCGTGAGCTAACACTGGCACAGGTGAGGTTGCTACCACAGCTTGCACACGTTCTGCTTCTTTCGACGAAATAAAAGGATGTCCACATTCAATCGTATCTACCCCTAATGCCGCTATTTCTCGGGAAAGTAGTACCGACTGTTCAGTAGTAAAGCAACACTGGCGGGTTTGCATGCCTTCTCTCAAAGTGCAATCAATAATACGTATCATGTAGGGTGCTCCATACTTCTGACTAAGGTTTCAAAACAAGGAGCAGCCTGAAAATCCATAATTTTTGGTGCATGATTAAATTGTCGAGCAAAGCGTGCCAAAAAAGTCACCATTTTCATTGAATGATTTAATAATTCTTTGAGGGATTCATCAATATTGGTTTCTGAAATCTCTCTATCAGGGAAAATAATTTTTAGATTATCAATTACCCATACTTTCATATTTGCCTCACATTAGTCTTTGATATTCGTTCTCTTCAACAAACACTATTGGCATGCCTATACGCAATTGACCGCTGATATTCATGTAACTGCCATGCGGGGTTTTTGCAGGCCATACCGAGATATCTCCTGCTTGAAGTGATACATCCTTTAGTTTTTCCTGAGAAATTTGGTTTTTTTCGAGGTCGATGCACTTAAACATGGGATAATTTAGATTGAACTCGTGCGGATAAACCACATCAGTATCGGGCAGATAAAACATACCTCCGTTCTCTTTAAATGCCGGAGTCAAAGCTACCCAGAACGTCCAAGCGGTATTAAAGGGTTTTTCCCACAATGCAATGTCCTGATGTAGAGGAATAAACGATTCATCAGCATGACGTTTAATAAAGGCTGCATGACGTAACAAACGAGGGTTATCGAGGTACTGACTTACAATTTTCGTCAGCCCGGAATCATAACGCCATGCCTGCCAGAATTGTGGGTCATGATTAGAGATGTTGCGGATTTTTTTTGCATAACGCAGTTTATCATCACCAATATCGAACTCTGGCTCTAGCCCTGCAGACGGAAAATCGGATTGTGCAAGAATCCAATCCAGCGCCAGTTTTTGAAAATCGGGTAAAATTGCCTGCTTATGAAATATCATGAAAAGGTAACCTCTTGAATTAGTTTGATAAGGTAAGAAATCACGCTACTCTCTTTCATTACCTCGTGATGACGTACTGAGGCGTCGAATTGATGGACATGCTGGATCAACAAATGCCAGTCAGTGTTTACGTTGATATTATTTCGAGTGCAACGTATCCACCATGCTTGTTGCAAGGCTGGTTTTGGTTGCCATTGGCTGAATAGGCTAATGTTATTTAGAATAACAGGTAACTTTATTTCATTAAGCTCCTGCATCAAGGAAAGCCAGTCTTGTATATCTGTTGTTAGCCAGCGCTGATACTGTTCGTCGACAGGCATTTCACGTAACGAAAATGAAGGCAAATGGCTGTCCACCATAACTAAGCGGGCAGTAGGGAAATTGCGTTGGCAGAGTTCGTATCCCAGAGCACCACCGAACGAATAGCCAATGATCCAAGTCGGCTTATATTTCAGTCCATCAGCGATAAGAGCAGCCAGTTCAGAAAGATCTTCTTTCATAGCTAATGTGTGATAATTAATACTTTCCACCTGTTCAGGTAGATGGGAAAGCAGGGTCTGAAAACAACTGGGATGTCCAACGAAATCAGGAAGCAAAAGTATCATCAAGTCAGCTCCTCTACCAAGGCGCTGTGTAAAGCGTTGCTAAATGTTTCTCCCCAGCGGGTTGTCAGCTTAACGTGCCAGAATCCTGGTTCTCCATGAGTGACGGTTATGGTGATAGGTTTTCTACTACGAAATTCAGGATGATGCTGAAACCCTTCCATTACTATTGATGTATCTATGAAATTGAGCATCACAATAGCATCACGATAATTGAGTTCACACAGAGAAGTAATTTCCTCCTGAGGCAACTGTGCGTGCTCTAGCCACGACAAACGGAGCTGGTCAAACTCCGTGACTTCATAGCGAGCATCCAGCAGTATCGGTAATAGATTGACATAACATCCACTGCCCGTATTTCGCCCTATACGGCGCAAAGTAACCGGGGTTACTGCTAACTGAGGACCATTAATATTCAGCTTAGCCAATGTCCGTGATAGGGCCAGAATCATACGGGCAAGCATTTGTGGTTCATCGTGCAATGTGAAGCTCATCAATGAGCTATCGGGTAACAATTCCCATGTCGGAGGCATGGCCAGTATGCTGAAAAGCACTTTTTGATTACACCAGAAAGTTTGTAGCCGTTCTCGGTGTACTGTGATTTGTTGTTCTAAGACCCAAATTTGTTGAATAAAATCCAGATCCGGCTTTGGCCATGTAGCGGTCTTTAACCAAACATGTACCCGGGAAAGCAATGTCTGAACAAAGTCAGCATCCGCAATCAAGTGATGCAGCCATATTCCCCACCGCATGTCCTTACCACAACGTGCATATACGACCCGCAGCATTCCTCTTTTAAACACAGAGTGAGAGTGCTGTAATTGTTCGCGAATAAAATCCTGAGCATCTGCATACTGCACAGATTCCTGATATTCAGGTTCGGCATTATATGGTGAGGTAAAAAGACGTAATTCGAGTCCACTATCCCCCCACTCCACCGCACTATTGAGAAGTGGAAAAGTTCTATATAGACCTTCGATCAAGTTTTTTAGTTTGGAAGGTTCTGGAGGAACAGAGTCTGGTGCCAGGTAGAACAATCCGAATTGTGAACAGTCTCCGGAAATAATCTCACTCAGTACCATTGCATTAAGCCAGCAAGGAAGTGGCAAAATGCAGGAACTATCACTATAAGAGGTAAGCAGCTGTTCTTTTTCTTGCTGTAGCCAGGAACGTTCCTCTTGATCTAACTGTTGCCACTGACCATAAATAACCAGCCGATTACCAAATGGTAAGCAATAAATTTGCCGCTGAGATAACTTCTCAAAGATTTCATTCATAGTACCAGAACCCCCTCAGGAATAGGATTCTGTAATGTATTGACATCAATTCCCTTGCGGGTTAGCAGGGAAGCGAAATCAGCAAGAGTCGCATGCTGATAAAGTTCCTGAAGGGAAAGTGCCACATCAGAATAGTATTGATAACAAGTAGCCAGTAAGCGCAAAGCATGTAATGAATTACCGCCTGATTCAAAAAAATTGTATGCTGGAGAGGTAACTGGATAGCCCAGCAATTCTGACCACCAGATGGCACAGGCTGCTTCTTGCTGGCTCATTTCCATAGTTGATGATTGGGATTGTAATGCTTGCCATTGCGAAAAAAGCGCTCGACGATCCACTTTTCCATGCTGAGTCAAAGGTAGTAAACGGACACAAAACCAAGAGGACGGACGTTCCCAAGAAGGAAATTTCAGCATAGCTTGACGAGCTGGACGATCATCTTCTGCTTGTAGTACGGCTATCAGCTGTTTACTACCATGATATTGCTGCACCAATAATGAACAATCTTCTACTCCCGGAATATTGCGCAGTCTATTTTCTATTTCATTTAAATTAATACGGTAGCCATTAATTTTTATTTGACTGTCCGCTCGACCAATAAAATGTAGATTTCCCTCTTCGTCATAATATGCAAGATCGCCTGTACGATAAGCTCGTTGGGATATTCCCTGCCAAGTAATAGTAACAAAGGCTTGTGCTGTACGTTCTGGATCACCGAAATATCCCAATGCTACTCCCTCCCCAATAGCGTATATTTCACCACTGAGACCAGGTGCAGTTATATGTTCACCTTGCAAATCGCAAAGTAATACCTGCGTACCGTTGATTGCCTGTCCGATAGGAATATCATGCCCCGTTAAATCCTTAGCCCGAATTATGTGGCAACAAGTAAACGTAGTGTTCTCAGTTGGACCATAGCCATTTACAAAATTGATTTTTGGGTGAGCATTAAAGGCTTTACGTACATGAGAAACTGATAAAATATCTCCACCAGTTAGTACAGTATGTAATCCATGTAGACATTGAATATCAGTATCAACGAGAGCATTAAAAAGGGCTGTAGTCAGCCACAAAGTATTGACACCATAATAATGAATAGCTTTTTGTAGAGCCTGTGGGGTCAGTATTTTTTCTTGATGGACGATACAAGTACCGCCATTGAGCAATGCTCCCCAGATTTCCAGAGTAGCTGCATCGAAAGATAAAGGGGAATGAAATAGAAATATTGGACGAGAATCAAAGTCGAGAAATTTTTGTTGGCGACAAAGACGGATAATACCCGCGTGAGCACAAACAATTGCTTTTGGTTCACCCGTACTACCGGATGAAAAATTAACATAAGCCGCATGATGAATTGGTATATCGGGGAAAGTACTTGGAACAAAGCAACTATCGCTCTTAATTCTTAAAGAAAACAATGTAATACCGTTAGGTATATTTGCAGGGTAATTACCTGTGGAATAGAGCATTATATGGCAATTTAGTCGACTAAGTTGCTGTTCAAGCCAAGTTTTTGGTTGATTTAAATCAACATAGACATAGTAATTTCCGGAAAGTACGATTGCCAATAAAGCAACAATAGTTCTGACATTATGAGGACCTGCGACAGCAATACACTTCCCTTTACCTTGCTGGGTATTCGCCAAATGCACGCAGAGCTGGCTTGCCGCAGCATATAACTGCGAATAGCTTAAGGATTCTGTTTCGTCAATAACAGCCTGTGAGTCCCCATAAAGATCAACAATATGGGATATTATAAAATTTATTGATTTATAGTTATCCATTTTCCCAGTAACAATATAGTTCAATCTTTTTAGCCCGGAAAAAATCTTAATAAAAACTAAATAGACAATCCATATAATAAAAGCAGATTAATTAAACAAATTTTAAATAAATGTTATCATTTTTGTTAAAAATATGTTATTAAAGTGATTTTTATACGTACATAAAGAATGCTATTAGCTGCATAAATTTGAAACTGCCATAGCACAAAACTAATGGTCAGTCAAAAAGAGTTTTTCACTTAATCGGGAAATAACCATTTTGACCTATAACGTCACTGACGCGCTGCGCTTGTCTTCTCCGAGTTACCGGGCTAATACATTAACCCGATAACTCGGAGAACTGAAAAACACCTGCCAGAAAAAATTCTTATTTAACCCACCCTATTAAAGAATTAGTGATAAAACTGTTCACCTATTCACTTTTAAATATTTTTGTTTAAATTCATAATTTTAAATGGTATTAACCTGAAATCAAACTCATCATTACTCTTCAACTAACCCTTCACCTCAAACTTGAAAAAATGGTGAACAGGGTTGAATACTTGCGAACAGTTTAAAAATAACTATCAATCCTATAATAGATTGATATATCTGGTTTAAATTACAAAGTGAATAATGGTGAATACTTTTTTATATTTCTTTGAAAAATGTCTGTATAAGAAAAAATTATTCTTCTGGCTGGTCATTCCTTGTCAGTTTTGGCATCCATTCATTAGCTGTGTCGACATTGAGGTTCATATTGCTGCGAATACCGTATTTGCTTTTCTTGCGCAGGTAATGCAGTCCATACTCTGCCAGTGCGCCCGGCATATCCATGCCAAAACGCGTTACGGAAACAGGTTTATTCAGGTTATTGCCTTTCATATAAGCAAGGTAGGCGTGATAAAGGTATTTGCGAGGATTGAATGGCATAATTTCCGCATTGCCGATTAACAGACCATCAGCTTCATGGGATGCAATCAGATGGCCGCAAAAATCGACCAATGGATCTGTGCCGCGTTTGATCTCCAGCGCTTCTTCTGATTTTTGTTGCTCTGCCAGTAAACACCTTGCGGCTTGTGGATCAGCGAACCGATACAGCAGATGTCGGATAATCACAGGCAATTCCGCCGCAATTTTATCCCGCAGGAGTGGATCGCGTTCATTTTCTGGCACAACTTCGGAAAAGTTGAAAATTACCCGACGCCGCGACACGCCACCACTGCGATCACTGAAACTCATGGCGTTATTGTTCACTGCCAGTACGACAGCAGGAATACGGGTTGAATAGGGTTGTTTGTGCTTCGGGTCAATGGCAACTTCATCACCGCCTGTAATGGCCTTAATGCCGGAGCCATCACCTACATAGCGAGTCTGGTCTGGCAGGATAATCAACGAATACCCGACAATCAACGCCCGTTCCCGTGGGTTTTCCAGTGCAGCCATACTGGCGGAAACGGTGTTGCCTTTGCCTGCCAGCATAGCGCAGATTTCAGCAAAGATGCTTTTTCCACTGCCTCCAGCGCCGGTGACCTCCAGAAAAAGCTGCCAGTCATAACGGTTCGCCAGTACCATAAACAGTGCCGCCAATACACGATTAAACTTGCTTTCACAGTTGGCTGTTGCCCGATTCAGCCAGTGCCAGAACTGTGGCGCATGGTTTTTCAGGGTTTCCCCCGAAGTGGGGGAATTGAATTCAACATCATTAGCAAGTAGCAGCCAGTCACTTTTACGATGCGACCGGAACTGGCAGGTTTTCAGGTCAAACACACCATTATTGAACCCGATTAAGTGGCGCTTTGGTGGTTGCATCATGGGAAGTTGTAATTTCAGAGCATCCACGGCAGAGCTAATACCATGTGGTGAGTACGGCAGCTTTTCTTCCATAAAGGCCGCCACCATTTCCCGTTTTAAATCACGGTCACTGACCGGACGCCAGACAATACCATCATAGTGATGAACGCTTTCCGAAGCGCCATCCAGTGCCAAATTGCCGTCATAACGTGCCAGTAACACTTCCCCGCGCTGACTGGCTCCCATCTGGCATAATGTCAGTTTTGAAGGCTTGGCATCATTGGGCTGAGGAGTTGCTTTTTTCTTGGTTGATATCGGTTGATAAAGTCCCTGAGAAAAGGCATGTTTTGCTATTTCCACACCGTATTGCTGGCGATAATCGTCCCAATCAGCTTTATGCTCTGTAGGTGGCAATGTGATCCAACCATTAACCACAAGGGCAGCTTGTTCCGCTGAGATCTTTCCAACATTCTTTTTGGGCTTACCGTTCTTATCCAGTTCGTCGGGACTGTGCCAGTCATTATCGGCGGCGAAAATAATTTTTGTATCCAACCAGTGCTCCCGAACTGCTTGAGCGACAGATAGCAAATTACCTGCATCCAGTGCCGCCAGAACAGTACCTTTATAAAGTTGATTAACTGTGAGCGCAGTAGCATAACCTTCAGTAATGATTACTGTGTCGGAGTGCTCTTCCAGATCTGATACAGCAATAAATGCACCTTTCTTCTGGCTACCAGAGAGTAATTTTTTCTCGCCATTAGGCTTAATGATCTGTGCGCCTGTTACTTTTTTATCCAATGTTGTCAGTGTCAACACTATCGAATTATCGGACAGCAGCCGCTGACCAGGGCAGTGCAGCCCTTTTGCGGTCAGATAGGGAGATTGTCCGGCGACAGTTTGCGCCATCAGTGCCGTCACTCTTTCAGCAATCGATTGTGTTGTTTGAATGCTTTCCCTATTTGGCTTGGGTTCTGGCAAAGGTAATGCCAGCGTATCCGCAATAACTTTTGCTGCTTCAAGAATCGAGATCCCTTTGGTTTTTGCCACTAAATCCAGCCCATCACCATAGTTTGGGGCGTCACATTGGCGACAATGCCAGTTGCCATGATGATGGTCGTCAATAAAGTGAAAACGGTCAGTACCACCGCAGACAGGGCAAGCACCATGTTTCCCCTTTGCGGGAATGTCGATGCCGCATGCAGGCAACAGATTTTCCCAATGGTACATAGCAGATCTTTTCACGGTCTGAATCAGATCGGGCTGTTTTTGTCCGTCTGTTTTATCTGAAGATGTAAATTTAGGGTGAGTTTGGTTATGCTGTGTATCAGCCATTATCGTTCTCTCTCAACGGTTATTGGTCAGACGCCCTGTATGTGTTGCGAGCACTATGGGGCGTTGTTTTATTTGGTTACTAAAATTAAAATGGTCATTACCATGTAATTTAAAATATCCTTGGGTAATTACCATGTCAACACAAAAAGAAAAGCGTTCTCCCCAATACCAAATGAGATTGACGGAAGAATTCAGGCAACAACTTGAAGAACAGGCAAAAACCGATGGTGATGCTTCCCTTGCTACATGGATCAAGCGCGTACTTCGTAAAGAACTCCAATCACGTGGTATTGAACCCAAGGGTTGAACCAGCCGACAATTAATTAGAAGGATAGCTCCCATGCCGCTATCCTTTTGCTGTTTAAATAACCCGAATTCTGCTTAAGCCATCATTGGAACAGCGTCTTCTGAATAGAAAACTTCCAGTGATGGTTTTTTCAATTTAAGGCAGTAAGCGATCAGTCCAC
>NZ_MKGQ01000038.1 GCF_001908105.1 Xenorhabdus eapokensis | reverse complement strand
GTTTTATCACCTGGACTCAGGAAACCATGGAATATGAGATCAATACATTATTAGCTGGTTATGGTGACCAATTTGCAATTAATTTCTCTTGAGGACTTAATATTTATAACACACAAAGATAAGGTAATCCCGCTACCGAGTAACACGATAACAGAGCACTATATTGATATCCCCTCCAGCATGGTGGCCAAGGTGTTTTTGCTAAATGCAATGGTCAAATCAGGTATTAGCCACGCAGAATGAGGGCTGCGTATTGGCATTAAAAGAACAGAATTTAAAACAATTAAATAAGCAGCCCCGCCGCAAGCAGCGGGGTATTTCAGAGTAGAGCCAACTGGTGATCTGCATGGAGTTTTTGATAATTTCCACCCTGATTTTTAACGTATTTGCCTATCATATCTACTGAATATTATTAATGATAATGCATGCATACATTAGCATTAATAGGCAGTTATTCCTTTGCATTTTGTTTTTTCTTTATTTCTGCCTGGTACTCGCGTTTTACCCGTTCAATTTCCGCAAGAGTAACGCTCCAGTGTTGTATGGCTGCTGTGCGAAATCTGTCTGCCATTTGTTCAATTCTTTCCGGATTGCTGTCTTTGCTCCGGTGCTGACGCCCTTTCTCCCCGAAGACGTCAACAATAAGCCACTGGCTACCCGTTCTGCCAAAGAGCGCGTTACATAAACGTTTTACTGTCAGTGGGGTTAGATCTGGGTCGAATTTATATTCATTTGTGACAGTTGCGAAAATGAAACATAACATTTCTGATGTTTTGTAGCGCTTCACCGCCGCCCCCAAGCGAGCAGCACGCTGCGGCGCTTCCCAGATTCCGTCGCTGTAATCAGCAAGTTCGGCCATATAATCTGCTTTGAGTTTTTCCACCGTGTAGACCTTACTCCTCAAAAAATAATCCATCGCTTGCTTTGTTGCTTCTTTCATTGTTTTCACTGTTCAGTATCCTTTTTAATGTTAGTGTACGCATACATTAGCATTAACATACAAATCAAGCAACTGTCCAGAAAATTATACTTCCATCGCCGCAAGCGGCAGGGAATCAGGTGCGGAGAAATTGATATTTACCACAATACAAAAATTGACACTATCGAAAAAACGCTATTGAATTTGGGTTACAAACTCACCTTGTCCGCTGATCCTCTTTAAGGGAAAAGCCGTGCGGATATCACTGTCCCACGGCGAATTCCCCCAGTCACGATGAACTATTTCGTCAATCGTAAAACATGGCATCCATCGGGGCGTTGTCCCCCATTTTTTCCAAGCACATCGCCTGAATGCCCTTGCTGGCACTCCCGCCCCCAACGGACTGTAAGAATTCATACATTTGGACAGGCATCGACAGAGACGCGATTTTCGGCGTTTTCAGGGTACGTTTCTTGCCCACTTTCGGCCACGGGATCAGGGTTATCGTTTTTTCGTTCACCTCATCCATACGACAGAAGAATAATGGAACGTTATTGTATTCCAGCACCATCTCTTTTGCCGTTTCGCGCAAATCCGCATCCGCCAACAAGAATTCAATATGCTGGTGGATCTCTTTTCTGTCGCGGGTAAAGCACAAATGACTCTGGCGACCGTTTTCATAGGTCAGGTAAGCGCGATAACTCATAATTTCCTTATTTATTAATTAATAAACTGGCGTAATCACGTAGATTCTAAATGATTTTTTTTGGAAAAAATATCAAAAACACCGCGTCAGGATTAGGGAGGGATATTGTAGTTAACCTATGCTAAGCGCGTCGAAAAGCTAACTCCCGTATTTTCGCACTCTGAAAAGGGCCATTACGGTGAGTAACAATATTAAAGAATTCAAAGAACGTCAGAAAGACGTTAATGAGCGCGCTGCACAAGTCCTTTCGTTTGCAGCTCATGCACAGTTCAGGGACGGGGCTTTTATTGACGATCCGCAAGAGCGTTACGCCAGTATCTTAGAGTCCGCGAAAACCGTCCCCATGTTTGAGGGTGTGAACCCTGAATATGTCGGCCAAGTTGCCAGCGCATGGGCGGACAGTCTGGCGGAATACAGTGATCGCAATGGGCATTACCCTTCATCTGAAATTCTGGCTAACGCCCATCATGCGTGTGAGCGTCTGATTCTGGAAGCGGCGGCGGAAAAACACGAAGGTGTCGGCGCGGCCATGTTCGAAAGTGTCAAATCGGATATGTCCACCAGCGACGGTGTGATGCGTCAAGCGCTGTTTGCCGCCCTGATCCTGCCAACCGCGTTAGGTGCCGCTACAGGCGATGCCTGTACGTTCGTGCCGTGCGAACGCGACGAATCCAATGTTTATGAGGTTTTCAACGTCGCAGGCTCGAAATTCGGCTCCTATGATATCGGTGATGAGCTGAATATGCAGTCGGCCGGTGTTTACTCACAAATGAGCCGCACCTACATTTTCCCTGATGACCAGCAACCGGACGGCACAAAAAAATCCTTTAAATTTAAGCTGGCGGATTCTCAGGAAGGCCAAGAAATGCCTATCCGTGCTGGTCGCACGGTGCTGATGGTTAACCGCAAACGCTCTGATCGTGATAACAAATCCGGCAAGGTCTATTTTGACGGTCAGGATCATGCAGGCGTCACGTATTCCGTCACCGGCACGATTGATTATGCCAAAGGCGAAATCACGGTTGAATTTAACGGGGAGGCGGTTCCGGCCAAAGGCACCGAATTAGCCGTCGCGCTTGAAATTGATATTGAGAAAAAAGCCGACCTGATCCCACTGGTGAACCACGGTATGCGCAAATGGGAAGTTGTCCCGTCTCAATACGTACTGGCAGCGGAACACACCATTCAATCCCTGATGGATGCGCGACGTGAGTTTGGTCTTGACTTAGCCTCCATGCAGTTCTCTACCGTGCGCAGCTGGTTATCCCATGAAATTGACATGATGCGCCTGCGCAAAATCGTTTTTCATACTATCCACGGTAGCGAATTTGATATTGCCCTGCCAACCACCCAACAATGGGACTCCTACGTTGCGTTACTGAAATCTGCAATTACGCACGAATCTACCAGAATGACCAACCGCACCAAAAAAACAGGGATTCGCGGCGGTTTTGCGGGGGGCGCGGCAGCTAACTTCATTAAATCCATGCCGGAAACGTACTTTAAGCCCGCTGAAGGCTATGTCCAGTCCCCTCGCATTCAGTTCATCGGGACGTTGTTTGGCATATACCGTATTTTTGAAGTACCGGAAAGCGTGTGTGAGCAACTGTCTGACGAAGGTTGCCAGTTTTCTGGCAACGACATTTTCTTCTATGGTCGTGGGGACAATATCGGCGACGCCGGCTTAGTGGCCGGCGATGCCGTACCCGCTATTCCGTTCGTTCATCCAACGACCACCGCGCTCATCAACCGCACCACATTATGGGGTTCGGCGATCAATGAAATTCATCCGCGAAATGGCGAAAAATATTTCACCAAACTCACACTGACCAACACCAAGATCGGCGCTATCGACATGCTCACCGGCAAACTCATTTCTGACGGCCAGAGAAAAGGCAAGACGAATGCAGCGTTTACAAACGTCGATACTGGAAAACAAAACGACAAAAAAAACCACTGATTAAATTTCATTGATGACGGTGCCAGCAATGGCACCATAAGGCATAGCACATGAATAAAATTCCTTTCGCTATTGGTCAGGCGACCGGTATCGCCATTATGCCGCCCAACGCAGATGCCACTTTTACGAATGCAACAGGCGGTTCCTCCGTCTTTGCCGGTGTGGTAGTGGCAAAACGCGGTAAACCGAATACGGTATTGCACGTCACCCCCGATACCCTGCAAAAAGTCTTGGGCGATCCGATACATCCCTATTCAAGCCAACATTTTGAGCCGTATCGCCATGTCTATCAGGCGTTAAATGGGGGCAATGGCTATATTGTGCGTATTGCCACTGACGGCATGAAAATTCCAGTCATTAAGGTGCTTGGTGAAGATTCACCCAGCTATCCCCCCTCGGCATACACGACTAATATTAATTTTGGTGAAGAAATCTCTACGAATAAGGCAGGTTATTTCTCCATCTATGTGGATGATGGTGATGCTTCTGAGAACCGCACCTTATCGCTGATTAAAAATCCAGACAGCAAAGGGATGTATACCCTCATCCTAAAAGAAATTGATGACTTAGGTAGAAAAACAACACTGGATACCATTCAAGTGTCATTTAAGCCTGAAGCTACTGATGATATGGGGCAACCCGCCTTTTTGCCTATTGCGTTAGAAAACAACACGCATCGTTTACGGGCCGTAGTAGGTGACAACATCTCACAGCTGCCAGAAAATTTTAATGGATTTGAAGACAAATATTTTGAGGGCGGATCAGACGGCAATATTAACAACCTTATCAGTGCGGATTATGCACCTGCTATTCGGGCACTGGCTGCTTCAAAAGTGAACTATACCGCGATCCTGTCATTAGGCTGTTATAATCCTTCAACGTTGTCCGAACTGGCAAAATTAGCGAATGATGTCCGTGTCGATATGTTCTGTGATTTACCCCCAACTGAGACACCGGACAGAGCGATTAGTACAGCTCAGAAGCAAGGGTTTGGTCAGTACGCCCATGTTTGCCGTTATCATTTTCCTTATAAAAGCCGTGATCCCTTCTCAGGTGCTCAGGTTGTATATGGCCTGTCGGGTGATGCGTTTACCGCGAAGGCCAAAGGTGTTGCGATGATTGCAGACGTGGGTGGCTATCACTTATCCCCCGCCGGACAATCACGCGGCGTATTACTGCGACAAAATATCCAGCCATTGCCTGCCGCCACTGAGATTGATCTAGAACTTTATGCCACTAGTGGGATCAATAGCGTGGGTTTTGCCTCCGATGGTTCTGTCATGATCGATGACGCCCTCACCACTTATGCCAAGAAAAACTATCTTCGCTTCCAGCACGTCAACAGTACATTTAATGCGATTGCCCGCCTAGTGTATGACATTGGTAACGCGTTGAAACATGAGCCTGATGGCATTACCCGCCGTGGCTTGGAAAGGGAAATCCCGAAACTGCTTGACCGTTTTGTGGCGTCGGGTGCCTTGGTTTCGCCCCGTAATGCGGCAGACGGTACAGCGCCCTATGTCGTGAAGGTAACACAGGATGAATTTGATATGTGGCATATTCGGTATGCAGCCTGTCCAACCGGTGTATCACGTCGCATCGTTGCTGAACCTGTGTTGATAGCTTAATGAAGGAGGGGATCAAAAATGAGTAAAGGTATGTTCACTCGCGGCGGGCTACTTAACTCCCGTTTACGGGCATTTGCCACGCCAGCGGGTCAGGTGGCGATGATGGAATCCAGCCAAGCGCAATCGGCGGGCAAGATCCCATCGTTACAATCCGCCAAAGGTAAAAAAACACCAGAAGATATGCTACTGGAAGCCGTGTACAAAAAGGCCGAGCAGGATTTTCGCGGAATTGCTGCCGCTGCGGTGATTGATTGGGCGCAAAACGGGGAAGGCACTTTCGATTCCTTTGATGAATTCGCCCTAGGACTGTCTGACCTGCTCCAGGACAGCGATGATGACCTCACGGATGAGCAAATTGATGACTACAACATGTGGCTAGGTTTCATGGCAGATGCGGCGGTTTCAATGGGTGCCGAACAAAGCGATGTTACGGCCATGATCGACAATGCCGATGATGACGCTGCGGATGCAGTGCTGTCTGCCATTGACGTATCACCCGATGATGAAGACGACATCATTGCTGAATTTGCGGTCACAGGCGGTGCTGACGGCGCGATGATGGAAGCCAGCATCAAAGTGGTGCGTGACGGCGTAGTAAAACTGATCCGCAAGCAACCCCGCCCGCGTCGTCTGAGTGCTGCGCAGAAAAGCGCGTTGAAAAAAGCACGTATGAAAGCGCAAACTGCGTCGGCCAAAAAAGCCCGTAGAAAATCTAACCTCATCCGTAAAAAACGCGGATTGTAATAATGAGGCCACCAGCTAAATGGCTGGTGGCATAAGGGGAATTTCATGATTTGCGGTGCAATCATGCCAGATGGTATCAGCCCGTTTCTCAAAGCCTATATCACGAATACTGAATCAATGGTGGTTGGCTATATCGGTGATGGTGCGATGGCAACGCTACAGTCCCTGTGGGAATCACCTTTCGAAAATGATTCCATTGGTTCAATGGCCGGTATCTCCACTATAGCCAATGGCGCACAGGTCATGACCGACAGCACATCCATTACCCGTATTAACTCGCTGATGGTCTGGCAGGGGCAAAAGCCCCCGCAAATCACCTTGCCTTTGCATTTTATGGCAAAGCAGGACGCGCAGATCGAAGTCCAGTCAGCCATCATGACGTTATTACAAATGGCCTCGCCGGAATTGGGTATGGTCATGCCCGGAGGAAGACGGCCTGAGCCGGTCGTGATCGATATCGGACGTCGGTTAAAACTGACCGATGTCGTGATTCAGGAAGTGAGCTTCGAACTGGATGCCCCCAGAACAGCGGAAGGTTACTACACCCATAACACAGTGACGCTCTCCCTGTCCGGTATGCAGGTACAAAACCGAACCGAAATCCCCTACATGTTTATTTAATGGAGTTAATTAATGACTGGTTTCAGTAATAGTAAAGCAAATAAGGCGTTTCTGAAAAAACGGTTTAACCAATCCAAGGCGGCGGGAGAACGGCTCATTGGCGCGGATTATTGGATGGTCATCAAAGGCTATGAGCATTTATCCATTCTTATCCGGACAACGCAATTGGGCGAATTTACCCGTGAAGATGTTGAAGACTATGCGCCCTCTGGTGTGAAAATCAACCAGCACGGGGTGTTCAGGAATCAGGGCGAATTCCAGTTTCAGTGCGCAGAAACTATCGAAGGCGTGGTATTAGCTGCGGTGAAAGAGTGGGTATTGGAAAAAGCGTATATCGATATTGATATTTACCTTGCCAGTGAATCGAAAAACGGCGAGTGGGGCAACCCGATCCGTTCCTATGAAATGGTAAAATTGTACTGCGACGCCGTAGATCTGGCCTCTGAAGATGTCACAGCGGTGGTGCGTCCTTCTATGCGTGCCGTGTACAACTGGCAGGAATAATCCATGACACCGATGCAACTCTTAGATTCTGTGAAAACGCGATTCCGTCCACTCCTGGTGGTGGAAGAAGACACGTTAAAAGGCATGTTGGTTAAGGCGCTGACAGAATACCAAGATCGCGCAGGACTCATTAAACGGATTCATGTAGAGAAAACGGCGGGGATCTCCCTGCCCTATCCTGATGATTATCTTGAGCTGGTGCATGTCATTGACCAACGCAGCTCACTCGTTTTCACTGAACCTTATGAGGATGCACTCCAGCTTGATTTGATGGGCGATGAACGTTATCCCTTGACGTTGGTGTATCTCACCAATTTGCGCGATTGTGACCTAGATCATTGGGTTATTCCCCCCAGCCTCTGCGGTGTACTGGAAAACTACCTTGAGTGCCTGATCGATATTCAAAACACAGAACGTAAGCGGCGTGTGTCGGCAGCGGGCAAACTGGATATCAGTCACCTGCCCGATGAAGCCACCCTGTATCAACGTAAAATCGATCTGGAAGATAAAATGGCATCGAACCGTGCCATTATCACCGGTGCCAGTTTAATGCCGTAAGGAGACATCAATGGGAATCTTCAGCAGCGTAGGCAAGTCGCTAGGTTACAACAGTTTGTCCAGCTTTGGTAAAGCTGCGGGCAATCATTTTATCAGCAAGGTATTAGAGCGTTCCTCCTCCATGATCTCTGGTCGCGTTGGTGGTGTGGGTAGTCTCAATGCTGAACTGAGCAACGCGAAAGCCGTTGTCCATTCCGCCCTGCGCATTCGTTATGCACAGGGCTGGCAATGGGCTATCGAAGCCGACGGACTCAATGGTTTGGATATGTTTGCCAAAGACATTACTTATGATTCCATCACGATAGAAACCGAAGCCAAGCAAATTGGGGCGGTCGTTTTCAATAAACCCACCCATCGGGAAGCGGGCACCATCACCATTACCGTGCGGGATTCTGAAGAGGGTGCCATTGCCCGTTGGTTTGATGAACGGGCAAATCGTGTCACCAATAATGACGGTACGGTTAACCTGCCTCTGGAGTATTCGATGGGGATACGCCTCTATCGCGTTTTGAAAAACGGTAGCCTTGAATTAGACAGTGAATTTGACGTGTTTCCGATCTCTCGCGGAGAAACTACCCGTTCTCGTGACCAAGTGACCGAATTCCTCTCCTACCCCCTGACCTTCATGAAAATTTCATCCATTGAATCCAGTGTGGTGCCAATGGCAGAGGGAGCGCAGCGCGATGCAGCCGCTGAGGTGGTTATTTCTAACAGTAATATTATTAAATTTTAAACGGGTTATATATGCAAGTTCCTGATTTTCCCCTGCCCTCTAATCCCAGTATTGAAATTCGCTTCCGTCTGCCTGATGTGTCTAATGCGATGGCTTACAGCGGCGTAGATCCTGAACAAGAAGAAGAGCTGACCACACGGTATTTGAATAATATTCAAGAAGGAGATAATAAGCATGATGCTGCACTCTGGACAGCGCAAGACCGCCGCACAGCCTTATGGTGGATCTTCTGTAATTCCCGAATCGACACAACACTCACTGTTTCTTATGCGTGCTCCCATTGCCAAAAAGAGCACTATTACGACTATGATGCACGGTCACTGGATATGACGGCGAATGTCCTGACGGTTGAGGCCTTTGAAACCATCTCTATCCCCGTCAAAGGCCAGCCAAAAACATGGATATTAAAACCATTAGATGGCCGCGCAATGGAGCACCTTGAGAGCACCCGCAATAGCCTGCCGCTCTCGACTGATCCGACTTATCGCAAGGAATTAATTAATCTCAGGATCATGGAATTAGCACACCAAGCCCATTTACAGGAACAGCCTGAAGATTTCATGGAAGCCGCCAAAATCCGTTATGAACTTATCGCAAAAATGGCACTGGATACAGAGTTTTCCCCCTTAGTTGCCAGTATTGAACTGATGAACCGCCGCCTTGCACACGGACTGGCGATGAAAATTGAAAAAGGCACGGCCAACCTGTTGTTACCCAAACACCTTTGTCCTGATTCAGGTAAGGAGGGTACGGCCAAATATACTCAGCTGTACACGCCATTTCGGAATCACTACTTCTTTCCAGACTTTAGATCTCAATGGATGGTTGGTATTAACAACTAATTTGGCGCTCTACGGCAATCAACCCATTGGCGATATCGACCGGCTGCCTGAATGGCGCGCCTTCAAGATGAACGAAGCCTTAGAAAAAAAGTTCAAGAAAAATACGTGATGGTGATAGAAAGATGATCAACACCGCATTAGATTTACAGGAACAGGAACGCATCATCAATGCGATTGAAAAAGCCAGTGACGCTGAGTTATCCGCATTGTCTGCTATCCAAACAGATATTCGCAGCCTGTCCACCCAAAACAACAAGGTCAATGTTGATAGCGATGAATTCATTATCAGCCGCCCCACTCGCCGTGTATCAAAAGCAACACAGCATAATGCTCTGGGTTTAAAACTCACCGAAGCTGAAAAAACACCGTCCAAAAACACACATTCAATCGACAACATTCAGAATAAAAATAGAATAAAAACACGCACTGTTTCTATTCCAAATGAAAACCAAACAGCGAATACCTTAAAACGGGCGCCTAACATTAATCCCATCAACAACGTTCATCCTGTCGGCGATGCGCGAATAAAAAACAGTGAGAAAGACACGATCCCTAATGTCGTTTCATTGAAATCCTATCTGGCAAACAAACAGGCGTTAAATGGGGATCAGAAGACACAGGCATCAATCGCCGCCCAAAATATCAAAGCAGGGCATGGAACAGCTCCAGACACCGTGACACCCCGCAATAACGGGAATAACACGTCCCAACCCCGTACCGCATCGGGGCGCTTTGCGTCAAAAGACAAAAGCGAATCACTAAAAGCCAACCAAGCCCACCAGCAGGAAACCAAAGACAAGGCAAAAATGCAGGCCAGTTTTCTGCGTAAGCTGGGCGGTATAATTGGACAATCCAGTAAGGCACTGGCTGACACAAAGGATAGCAGCACCTTAGATGTTGTGGGATCTGCCGGTGGCTCGTTCTGGAAGGCAGGAAAAGAAGCCGCCAATGTCACTTCTAATGCCGTCAACAACGTGGTGTCCCTGCATGATTGGGTGAATGGTAAACGCAAAAAAAAGCAGCCTGCCACCCAACACCCCCCAATCATCCGTCCTTCACTGCCGCCCCTGACATTAGGTAGCGAAAAACAGACAAAATCCGCTAAATCCTTTGCCACTCAAAATCAGAACGACCAGACGAAAGCGATTAAGGAACAAACCCAATTAACCCAAGCCAATGATGAAAAAGTCATTAGTCTGCTTGAAGATCTTGTTGATAAGAATAAAACAAAGAAGGGAGATGGTATTCTGGGGGCGCTCTTCAGCGCACTGGCGGTTAAAGTCCTTGGTAAAAAAATCGGCGGGAAATTGGGGGCGGCGATCCTCTCTGCACTGGCGCTGGGAAAACTCAAATCACGGGTATCCAAATTCAGCGCCAGAGGCGACGAGGACAACGGCATTGATATTGACGTTAGCAGACACGATAAAAAGAAAACCAAAAAGACCAAGAAAAAGCACAAAAAAGGGCTAAAAAACATCGGTAAAGGGGCAGCGAAAGCCACTGCCGTTGTTGCCGGTTCAGCAGGTGTTATCACGGCGGGTAACGCTATCCTCAACAGTGCTGAAGAAAAAGCCAGTGAACAGGCCACGCAAAAAGCGGCCACAAAAGGCGCGAAAAAAGCTACTGAGAGCAGTGCAACCAAGGCAGCTAAAACAGGCACAGAAAAAAGTGCGGTAAAAGCAGCGGGCAAAATAGCAGGGAAAACCGCACTCAAAGCCGTTCCTCTTGTTGGGACGGCGATAGGCGTCGGTTTAGATGCTTATGATGGCTTTACCGACACAGATGCCCAGCGCGAGACATTTGGTCTGAAAGACGGACAAGAGGTCACTACTCGCCAGCAAACAGAGTATGCCCTCGCCAATGTCGCAGATCTGGGGGGATTAGTATCTGGCTCAGCGGGATTGCTGGCAGACGGGGCAGAATGGCTGGGGTTGGACAGTGTGTCTGATGCACTGACCTTTAATACCGGAGATATAGCCAAAAAAATAGATAATAGCGTCACCGGTATCATTAATCTTGGCAAAGCCATTGATGACAGCGTGATAGACGCGCTTAATTTTTTCTCTTCTGACAAGCCGAAGCAAGGAAACAAACACAATAATTCAGAAAACGCGGAATTGGTTCAGGCTGTCACGGAAGGCACAGATAAAACGACTCAGGCCGTTAACAAATTAACACATCAAATGCTTCCATTGGGTGCGGAGATGGGGCAAGACGGTAAGATGGTGCCTACTGTATTTTTCCCTTCGACACCGGAGCAGAATCATTTCGGTAACAACCTTAACATTGGTGGAAAAAACGCCAAAAACCGTAACTTCCGCAATAATAATTTCGGTAATTTGGTGTATGTCGGACAGAAAGGGGCACGTCTTGAAGATCCTAACGCCAAAGGACAGCAAACCTTTGCGAAGTTCGATACCCCTGAAGAAGGCATGAGAGCACTTGCCAACCAGATTACGTCCTATGCCAACGGCACGTCAAAAGCCGTCGGTTATCAAAAGCTCAATACCGTTGAGTCAATCATCACGAAATATGCACCTAAAAACGAAAACAACACCGAAGAATATATCGCTAATTTATCAAAGGCACTGGGGGTTAACGCTGACCAGCAATTAGATCTATCAAACCCTGAAACCATGACCAAGATGATCAGGGCAATTTCAACCATTGAGGGAGGCAATCCCCAAGTTACTGACGAATTTATCAAGAATGCCATCGGCACCCGTGACGAATCAGCCAATTCATGGATTGGTAAATTTAGCCCAGAAACACTGGAGCATGTGAACAAGGTTCGGGCGGAAAAAGGGCTGAAAGCCATTAGTTCAGCGGATCAATTCAGTGCACCCGAACAGGTCAGTGCCACGGCGAAAGCCCAAAAAAACAAGGCTGCGGTAACACCACTGTCAGAGGATGAAAATACAGGTGTTTTGGGCAGTATCAAAAAAATCCGTCATCTCGCGGATGAAAAGATCAGCAATGTATTCGCAGGCAATAATGTGGCCGGTACTCGCTTGAACAGACCCGATGCAGGGCTAACACTCCCCACGAATATGCGTGCGGAAAACCTGCCAGCAGGATTACGAACGGCCATGTTTCCCGTAGACCAAATCGCCCAAGCGAATAACGCTAAATTTGTCAAAAATCGCGTCCATGATCCGCTGGCACAATTAGAAGATAATCCAGTATCGGCTATCAACCGTTCTGATACCGGAAGCGGCAATAATGCCACCATAAATAACCCAACCGATACCATAAATAGCCATAATGCAACCCAAAATGAGCCTATTGATACCGTAAGTAGCCATAATGAGAAACACGCTGAACCAATAAACAAAGACGCGATACCTATCGTTTCTGTCAATGATGTAAATAAAGCCTTGCCTGCCAGTGCTCCGCTTGAAAGCCTGACGGATAAAAAGCCCGTAGGCAATAAAGGCAGTATTATGCCGGTGGCGATGGCAAAGAGTGCGAATAAAGCCCCATCAAAACAGCCTTCTGACGGTTTTTTACAAACCGTATCTGAGATAGCCTTGCCAAGTATGGCCGATACCGTTAAGAGCATGACTCAGGGTTTTTCCAGCAGCGGAATGCTGGACGGCATGTTAGGCAACATCGGTTTAGACAACGATAAGATCAGGGCACTGTCCCCACTCACTGGCTTTGTGTCCCAGAAAATAGATAGCGGTATACACGGCATGGCAAACATCGTTGCCAACACCATTCGCCAACCCGTCGGTATGACCCTGCCAAGCCGTCTTCCCACCGTTACCGATCTAGCGGCCAGTGGGGTAAAAACGCCGGTCACACGCGATAAATCGACCAGTAATGCAGACAAGGCCATGCTGACACAACTCCAAAAAATATCGGCGTCTATCGAAAAACTGATCAGCGTTCAGAAAGAAGCCAACAACAATGGGACAGATCCCAATAGAACCACCCATTCCGCGCAGCCCGCACCGAGAAGTGATATTCCGCTGGGTGCCGCAAGCGACGCACTATCTGAAATGCTCAGAGAAAGGGATCACTAGAAATGAATGAAATTGACTGCCTACTCCGTATCAATGCCGGAGGCTTAACCCTCAAATCAGGGGCAAGCGAAGCCTTGCCAGCCAGATTGGAGGAATGGTTACGTACTCCTATTGGCAGTATTTATGGCTTACCAGAGTGGGGAAATCCCTTAGTGGAATTCAAACATGAACCCACTAATCAGCTTGTGGCAGTTTTCATTGAGAATCGCCTGATTTCTAAATTACGCACCGATATCCCTGAAATCAGTCTGTCAGGGATACGTTGTACACCCGCCAACGATACCATCGATATGTATGTCATCACATTTCAGATACAAACCGGTATCGTCACTATTGGGCTTCAAAAGGAGGATTAATGACTACCCAGGATTTACTCGTCAAATTTAATGAAACATTGCAGAAAAACAGCTGGTGGGCACGTTTTACGAACAGCCAGTTTGTCAAAATGATGGCAATTTTCGGCACACAGGTCATTTACTACGCGCAAACCTTCGCTGAACGGGCTTTAGCTGAAGGGTTTATTTCCACTGCGACGAAACGTTCCTCTATTCTGGCCGCTGCCGAAGATAAAGGTTATGTTGGCCGCTTAATCATCCCCAGCCACGGGTTAGCGTTCGTGCGCAATAAGACCGCAAATCGGATTCAATTACCAGCATTCTCAACGTATTTATCCGATCACCAGTACCCCTATATGATCATGGATGTGCTGGATATTCCCTCTGGTGAGACAATGCAAAATGTCAGTATCAAACAGATGGAAATTGTGAAAGTCACAAAAATTGTCCAGCAGGAAGAAGATTTTATGTCAGTAACGCTACCCAAAGATCTGACCGCAGAATGCGTCAAGATTGACGTCTATGTCACGATTAACGGGGTAGAAGAATTATGGGAAGAAAACCCGCAATTTCGCCTCGCAACCGGCGAAAGTCAAAATTATGTCCTGTTTTATAAGCCCACAGAACAGCTTGGCATTCGTTTCGGGGATGGTTCTATTGGGAAAAAACCCCCAGAAGGCAGTATTATTGATATTCACGTCTGGTGCAGTGCAGGGGATATTACGCTGGTAGAAGGGCAAAAGCTGATACCGTCCAATGAGTTCTCTAGCTACACCAACAGCTTAGAAATTATCACCACCACGCCCATAACAGGGGGCGCGGGGAGCGAGACAACGGAAGAAATCCGAAACCGTGCGCAATACTACATCGCCTATGATGATCAGGTGGTGTGGGGCGGAGATTACAAATTTTACCTGAAATCCAAAATTGTCGGGACGTCATGGATTAACGTCTGGGGAGAGCAGCAGCAGGAGAAATCCACCGGCATTAAGGATTTGAATAACATTAACGCCATTTTCATTTGTGGCCATAAACCCAAATCCACACAAGAAGCCCTGAAAAAAGAAATTTTAGGTGCCGTAGAATCCATCCCGAATGCGCTGAATAAAAAGTTTATTTATGTCGAGTCCCACGAATTACCCTTCACCATCAAACTCACGGGAATTGCCATCAAAAGCGTCATTATTTCCGATGCAAAAACCCAAATCCGTGATCGGCTCCATCACCAATTCGGGCGCGATGCCACCAGTTTTGATTCAAACAGTGCCGGTGATTTTGAACAGATACGGGTTAACAACCTGTGGGATTGTGTTGAATCACTGGGAATACTGACTGAATTCAATATTGAGGTGATTGGCATGACGGAAGCTAAACAGTTGAATGATTTTATCTACCTCGATACTGACAACTCAGTGTTCGAAATCACTTATTAAGGTCGGGCAGGATTTATGATTAAGGACTGGTTAAAGCACCGGCTAACCCCCGAAAAACAAAAATCACAATTGTGGTGTGAATTTACCGACAGCCTACAGGCAGTTTTGGAAAAAACTGTAGAACCCTTGTTGGAACGTATTTCCAATCGGAAATCGATCTTCACCATGCACCCCGAAGACCTGGACAAGCGAATCTCAGAACTGGGGAAATTTTTTATTATCCGAACAGAACGCGAAAAAAGTAAACCAATTTTGCTCTCTCAGCGTCTTGATGAGATACATTTTAAAGGCACGGAACGTCCCATTTCTTCCACATTCTGGCGGGAATTTAACAACCTGCCTGCCAAATGGTCGCCTTTATGGGCCCCCGTGGATCAGGATCATTTTCCCTACGGAACAGTATTTCTTCCTCATGAACTGGTGGAAACCGCCCAGTCACGCTATGGCGAGTTTTTTCTGACCTCACGCGGCGTTATCCAATTATCACTCAACACGCTGTATGAAAAATACGGTTACAAAGAACAGGCCAGACTGTTCAAAAGGCTGACAGAACAGTTTGATCAGGTTATTGCCCCGCTGATCCCATTGGAAATCGTGTATAACGGATTTCACTTTTTTTTCTATTTCACCATCACGGAAGAAGCCGAATTACTGATACTCAAACAAACTCGTATCTTAATCAATGCCAAATTTAAACTTCAGGATGTAGTAAATACACTATTGGGATCTACCCGACAGTTAAAACTGCCCAACCAGGTCATCCGCGCCATTATCCGCCCACTAAAACAGAGTGCTTATCGTTTTGATGAAATGCCCCTTGATGCATGGGCGCTGGACTTACATCATACCCCCCCCCATTATTCCGGTGCCTTTTGGCACTCAGACTGACACACGGTTTAATCTCGTTAATAATCAAATCTGGATCTCAACGGAAGGCCATTACGGGTGTCGGGTGTCACTGAAAGGGAAGGGGATAAAGCATTATTCATTCCCTTCCTGGGCGAAAAAAGCCTTTCTGCCTATTCCGGTTGAACAGATCCCGTTAATAGAAAAAATCACGTATTGTGTGATGCCCGAATTTATTCTATATGATGTGCCGTTAGAAGCGCACTGCGACGCCATTCATCTGAAACGGACAACAGAGCAGGTCAGTATCAGCGCCATCCCCGAACACCACAACACGGTTGAAAAGATACGGTTCAGCACCGAACTTTCTCCCCATATTCAGCTGGTCGATAACAACGATATCGTTCGCTTGATACAGACAACAGAAAAGATACGTATCAGCGCCCTCCCCGAACCATACGATACGGTGGAAAAAATACGCTTCAATACCGATCTCTCATCTCATCTGGCCGATATCCTCTTTAAGGAACGTACCCACCTGAACAGGGCGGAAACGCGTCTGTTTTACAACATAGCCCAGCTGCATGATAAACCCGATATGACTCACCTTAAGCAGACGGCTAAACAAGTACGTATTAGCGCCCTCCCCGAACAGGGCGACAGGGTTAAAAAAATGCAGGTCGGCGCTGAACTCGCTTCCCCTATGGCGCCTGTCACATTCAAAACGAAAACCACGCCTTTGAACATGGATGAAGTGCCGCTGGATATGTGGGCACTGGATGTTAACGTCCTTGCGCCCCCCGTATTTATGGGAGATCCGCGTCTTCGGGAGGAGGCCGGTCAAATTATCCTTGAAGCCACCGGACAGCGCGGCTGTTTGGTCAGCTATGCAGACGGAAAAATGGGTAGTTATGAATTCCCTGCCGGTGCAAGAGAAATCCAACTCCCGTATGACGGTTCACACGCCTTTAAAGACATCGTAAAGATCGTCTTTGTATAGTCAACGCGGTGGTTTATCGAGAAATTGTAGTTCGCATACACTGCCATAAAATACACAAAATGAGGTTGTTTTATGGCAGACGCGCTCGCCTCCGTATCAAACGGAAAGCTCTACAAAGGTCAATTACTGAATTATTACTACAGTCGTCGTGCGGAATCGGCTATCGGGGTTAACGGCCAGTTTCTGATTACCAAAGGCTGGTTCGGCACATCCTCCCTTGTTACCGCCGATCCAACGGGCGGTTGGGATATTGCTGATATTCCGCTGGATTTCGCTAATACCGACCTGCTAAAGAAATTTGCTGAATGTTCACTCATTTGTACCGTCTCCGGCAGTACGATTTCCATCAATGCAACCCTGCCTGAATCCGATCTTCCCGACGATAAAGCCTTTGACTTCAACACACTGGCGCTGGTGGATAACAAAGGCAATATTTTCGGCGTGTTGTGCTGCCAGCAAGACACGCTGCATAAGGGCAAATTATTTACCGCCCTCATGACCATTGAGCAGAAGGTGGCCTAATGTCCCAGGTGATCAACGAAGCGGTTATCCTTTCCAGTGACAGGGGGTCCCTACCCCTGTTAGCCGATATTCAATACTTGGAACCCTACACTTCAAGTGCCTTAAACCGGAAATTTAAGGGGATCTTACGAGCGGGTATTTATACCGGTTTTCAGCCTAAAGCAGGCTCCGGCCTGTCCGTAGTGATTACCTCATCCTCAGAGCAGGACGGACAGGGCGCCGCGTCCATCAACGTCAGGAAAAGTCAGATTTCCATTCAACAGGTGAAAGATATTACTGTTCCGGTTCCGGCCAGCAAAACCAGCATCGTTGCCCTTGAAGCGAATTTTGAATTTGGCAAAGTCACCAATCAGGTAGATTCATCCTCCACGATTAAAGCGGCGCATATCGTCGTTATAGACGTTTCTCAGGGAATATCCGGCAATCAGTTAGAATTATGTCGCGTTAACGTGCCGATGGACGCCAAGGCCGTGACAGAAGCCATGATTGACACTTCCCATCGCGTCGTTCAAACCGTGGGGATCACGTTAAGCGAAAAGATAGATAGTGACGAAGAAAGCATTGCCGCGAGTCCCAAGGCAGTCAATACGCTCAGGAAAACGCTACTCGACAACACCAATGCACGGGCAAATGCCGCACTGACTGCCGCCAACAACGCCAACACCAATGCCAACGGCCGCGTTCCCTCTGGCCGCACCGTGAACGGTAAACCGCTGGCAGGCGATATCGTCTTAAACTTTGCCGATGTCGGGGCTTACAGCAAGGGCGAGACAGACAAACATGTCAATGATGCCAAGGCACTGGCAAATGCGGCCCAGACTGCCGCCAACAACGCCAATAATAACGCCAATGGCCGTGTGCCCTCCGGTCGTACCGTGAACGGTAAACCGCTGTCAGGCGATATTGCATTAAATTCTGCCGATGTCGGGGCCTACAGCAAGGGCGAGACAGACAAGCATGTCAATGATGCCAAGGCATTGGCAAATGCAGCGCAGACGGCCGCCAACAATGCCAATAATAACGCCAATGGCCGTGTACCGTCTGGCCGCACCGTCAACGGTAAAGCGCTGTCAGGCGATATTGCATTAAATTCAGCCGATGTCGGGGCTTACAGCAAGGGTGAGACATACAGCAGAGGCGAAGTCGATAGTCGTGTAAATGATATCCGAAACGTCGCCAACACCGCACAAACCGCCGCTAACAACGCTAATAATAATGCCAACGGCCGTGTTCCGGCTGGTCGTAAAGTGAATGGCAAACCGTTGTCGAGCGATATCGCATTAAGCGCTGCCGATGTTGGGGCTTACAGCAAGGGTGAGACAGACAAGCATGTCAATGATGCTAAGGCACTGGCAAATGCGGCGCAGACTGCCGCTAATAATGCCAATAATAACGCCAATGGCCGCGTACCCTCCGGTCGTACCGTCAACGGTAAACCGTTGGCAGGAGATATTGCATTAAATGCCGCCGATGTCGGGGCTTACAGCAAGGGGGAAACGTACAGCCGTGGCGAAATCGATAGTCGTGTAACGGATGTCAGGAACGTTGCCAATGCAGCACAAGCTACCGCCAACAACGCTAATAATAACGCCAATGGCCGTGTACCCTCCGGTCGTACCGTCAACGGTAAACCCCTGTCAGGCGATATTGCGCTGAACTCTGCCGATGTCGGCGCGTACAGCAAAGGCGAAACCTACAGTCGCGGTGAGGTCGATGCCCGTGTTAATGACGTGGCACGGGATAGGGCGAAGGGATGGCGAAAAATTGGAGAGTTTGGAGAACATAAGCAAAACCTACGCGGGGAAAGAAATTATATGAGTCTCACTTTCAGTGAAAATTGCCTAGGTAAACATTTATTTATTAAAGGATTTTCCAGGTATCGTCAGCGTGAGCGTATATCTTTTGGTGTGGGGCTTTTTATTCCTCCTGTTCCAGAAATTGTGTTGCAAGCGTATCAAGAAGCAGTAAGTCTTGGATATGAAAATGATATGGTTGCTGCTATTATTTTTAAAATAATGCCTGATGGAAAAACACTAAAAATATTCCATGAGTCAAATCTTAATTCACTTGGCGCACATAATTTAGAGTTTTATATTATGGATTTATAAAAATAATATTAGAAAATCAATATTAATAATGCCTATCATATGGCTTAAAAACAGGGGCATTATGCCCCTGTTTATTAGGGATGCTCAGGCCATTGAATATCAGAAACAACTGGGCCATGATTCAAGGCGTTGTTCTTCGTCTATAATGCTTATTTTTGCGAGATAACATACATGGCCACAGTGGAAGTAAAGTGTCGGTTTTGTCACCAAACGAAGTATGTTAAAAAACATGGTATCGGTAAAGGTGGTCACCAACGTTATCGTTGCTTATGCTGTAACCGTACTTTCCAGCTCGATTACTCTTATCGAGCCTGTCAAGCCGGAATAAAAAGTGCCAACGTTGGTTATGGTATGCTTGGGAGCCTCGTCTAAAACGTATCATTGCGCATGCTTTTGGTAGACGAAACAAGAAAACACTGAAAAAGTTATTGAAAAAACTGTCTAAATGCAAGGTAGCCTTTTGGTGTACTGATAATTACCGAGCCTATAATTTACTACCTTCAGCCAAACATCTGGTTGGAAAATATTTTACTCAACGTATCGAACGCGAAAACTTAACCTTACGTAACCGAATTAAGCGACTGAACCGTAAAACACTCGGTTACTCAAAATCACCTGAAATGCATGACAAAATCATCGGCACTTTCATTGAACGTGAATATTATGTTTGAGGGTGATCAACGCGTTGAATACACGACCTTAAACGCTAATCGTTACAAGTAGGCTTTAGGATATAACTTAATGTAGTGACTATCCAAATCGTCATTATCCAATTGAGCTATTAATCTAAAATCTTTAGATAGCCAAACCGCCAGAGCCGACGCGAAAATTAACATAGAGAATAATGTTAGTGAGAGTTCTAATTTACCAGAATCAACCATTAATGTAGATATGGCTACACCTGCTGGAATTGGAAGAATACAAACGGCTAGAAAAATGGATTCAAAGGAGCTTCTTAAGTCAGCTGGAGTTGCTGAACAGCGGATTTTTGTTGTGTTTATGTTATAAATAACCACCCCTGCGCCAGCAAATAACAACCCTAGGAACAAAGAGTAGATATTGTCAGCAATCAGTATTAGTAGCAAGCTGGCACCGACAGTAGCTATACTGAAAACAGTTGTAATTCTAACACCAAATACATTATTTAATTTTTTACAAAAAAGAGCACTACCTAAAAACATACCTATGCCAAACATTGCCTCAGATAGACCGATTTCTAACGCGGTATAACCATATCTATCTATGATTAATATCGGGGTAATATACATCAATGTTGGCGTGAGAATGAAGTTTGACATGGCTGAAACCGTAACCATAACTCTTTCAACATTATTTATTGCTAATGCTTTAATAGCTGACAAACTTTTGTGATTGGGGTTTTTAAAAGAAAGCTCATTTGTCTTAACTATTATAAATGCTAAACATGAAACGCCGATAGATACGATTAATATTCTAATTGTTTGTTCGGCTGAAAATGCGCTAATAACAAACCCTGATATGGCTGCACCCAAGATAGTGTTGATTGAATTTACAAAGCCTCTAATTCTAAAAGCCCTTTCAATATCCTTTCCAGTATATAAGTTTGGGATAATGCTAGAGCCTATAGGTTGAATTGCTATGCTAAATAGAGATGTCGCTATATAAATAAGACCTAGCTGCAATGGCTCGACGCTACCACCAAATTCAAGGGTTATGAGGCATAAAAAACTTGCAGCTGAACAAAAAACGGGGACTGTTTTTTTTCTGAATCGGTTAGAAAACAACCCCATGAAAATAAGAGTTAAAACTTGCAGTAGCCAAGATATGGATATGAACCAACCGAGTTCAATCTTTAATTGGTAGTGTTGTATCATAACCCAAGCAAGTAACATGCCTATGGCACGACAAGATGATGTGAAGATAATGTCAGCCGATTGATATAAATAAAAATTCTTATGCTTCATTATCGTTTCCACGTTGAAATTTTTTCCAAGTATCATCAAAAATTACAGCTGCGTTCATAGCCCTAGTAAAACCAGAAAAAATCGAGTTTTGTATCAAAATTTCTTCCATATCCTCTCTCGTAAACCCAAGCCTATACGCGGCGTAACTCTGGAAAGATAGCTGCCGCTCAGCTCCACCAATAGCAATCAAGGCGGATATAGTGGCAATGTGCCGTTCTCTTGTGGTCAGCACACCTCTTTGATAAGCATCTTGGTAGATGCTTTTGATCAGCCGCTCCACAAGAGCTGGAGCGATTGGATACAAATCTTCCCTTAGCCTTCTTAGGGAATCACCATTAAATTTACTTATCAAATCAATGGTTTTTTGGTCAAGAGAATCAATAAATCCCATCCAATATTGCCTCTATTTCTGAATTGCAAGCATCAATTATATTTTTTCCAGCGTTGGTAAGTACTCCTTTGTTGCTTATAACACCATAGCAATCTTTGAATTGTCGAACATTTTGTTCTAAATTAATGATTGCTTTGGTGTCGCTAGGGTCGGATTTTACCAACTTGTTAAAGAAACAAGATATTCTATATAAAACAAAAGCAGCATGATAAATTCCATTCATTGTTCTCAAACCAGTTCTGAGAGGTGATGGATACCTTTCTCTATCATCATTCAATACTATTTCATCAAGAGTCATTATAGACAGTAGAACTTGATGAGCAGACTCATGTATTATTTTGTCAACTAAAAAGTATATGTTGTCGCCGTTACATATTTCTTCATTGATAAATACAGTTCCAAGTTTGTTGAAATCACTGCCTGAATAAACGATGTTGCTATCTCTTTTATGAGTTCTGAATATGAAAAACTCATCAACTATTTTAATTATTTCTCGATATAGCTCTGAGTCAATATCAAATATTATTTTGAAGGCTTCGTTTAGGCTGTCTTGGATAAGACGTTCATTTTCAATCTCTATATCTACATACTCAAAATCGTAAACATCATCATTAATTTTTGAGTAGAAATCGAACATGCCTGTTGGCAGGTTTTCTTTGTTCCCAACTATAACTTTAGTTGCCGGTGTTATGTTTAGTAATGGAATTAGATTGAAGCATTGGTGAATACGATGTACGGATTGATTTTCGATTGCCTTGCCGATTTCTTTGATTATGTAAAATAAGAATCCACTTGAATAGCGCTTTTTTTTAGCGTTGGAAACGAAATCAACAACTTCTGAGATGATATTTTTATCTAAAACATCATCGCAAACGTATAATACATACTCTAATGATGAGAGTAGTTTTTCTTGTGTGGAGTTTTTTAGGTATTCAGATTGATTGTAACTTGGATGATGAGTGAAATTCATAATGAATGTTCCTTTAAGTAGATAAGCAGCTTAACGCTACTTATCTACTTATAAAGTTACTATTTAGTACCAATGGTCATAACGGTGAAGCAAGTAGATTGATTTTTCAGACCAATAATTTTTTGAGTATCGAATTTTTTTAGCATGATAATATCCTTATGTTAATGTTGTTTTGTGGTCGCTTTTTTGCGACTAAGAGAACATACTAAGCGAAGATTATCATTTCAACCCTTTTGTTTGTTTTTTGTTAAACAAAGATTAAATAAAGGTTAAATTAATGTTACTTTATGGGGCGTAAAAAAGGTAGGGTACTTTTTTAACTCACTATAATTAAGCAATTAAGCGTGCTTATCAGATAGCGGTGAGAACCCACAATTCCCTGTAACCTGAGTTGTTAAACTATTTTATCCAATTCTCACCAAATCCATACCCCACACTTTTTTACGCTCTCCTAAATGCCCTAAAATTGATTCTAAGCTATTTTATTGGCAAAGGCATGAAATGCTATTGCATAGCCCTAAATAATCCAATGTAGAGCGTTCAACGGCGCTTTAAAAGCAGATCATGTTAAGATAACAATTGGATCATTAACGATAATCTCCAGTTAACATCATGACATTCAAAGAAACATAAAACCATTAAATCGCAACGCTCGCCACGGCCTAGTGACCGACCGTAGGGAGCGAACGGGCGAGGAAGCGTAATATCTTCGATAGTCAAATAGTGCAAGGTCACCGTATAGCCAAGGTTTTATAGAAAATTATTAACTTCGTTTTTTGACGCTAATTCACAGGCATATTTCAAAATAAACAAAAAAAGCTGATTATTTTTTGTTTTTATTATTGATCGCAATGAGCAATAAATAATCAACTATTGATTTAATGTGAATAAACACCCGCAAGAATGTAATTTAACCTTTTTATGCGGGAATTATCTGAAATGAATAACGGGAATAGAGAGAAAAGAAGCAAGCAAAAAAGCCAATGGACAAGATTGGCTTTCGTGCCCGTGTCCCTGATGAAAACAGGACTCGCTTAACGCAATAAAGGTTCTAACGTGACCGCAACATTTTTCCAGTTAACAACAAACCAAACGAAAGTTAACAGAAAGAAACTGCGCCAGCTTATCCGTTATTTTTAACTAAATCAATCAAATGTTATTAAATAAATTCAATTATTAAAAATTAATAATTTATTTATCAGACAAAAATGCACCTAATATGAAAACAATACCCTCCACATTAAAATCTGGTTAATAAATACAGTGAGTTGTATTTTATTAATAATAAGTTAACTTTAAATTTAACTCCAATTATCAAAACCCAACTATAACCTGTTAAAAAATTGGCAATTTTCAATTTAAATTCCAAAGAAAAGTTTTGTTATTCTGCCGAAATCATATTTCCAATAGGGGAGAGTGCTAAGTGCAACCAGAAACAGAGTCTTTAGCACTTGCAATTGTCTTTTCTGTGTTCAGTGGCATTGGTGTATATCTGCAAGGAATACGTGAAAAACGCATTTCGGGTGATGTTATGGATTTGCTGACTGAACTGATTATGTCAGTAAGTGCTGGACTCGTCGCTTATTTTCTCGCACAGCATCAACAATGGGATGAGCCGCTGATGTTCATCGCCGTCATCGGTGCCAGCAATAACGGACAAGAACTGCTGACGGGCATTAAAAATAAATTAGTCCAACTATTTGATCACGCATTCGGGAGTAAAAAATGATGTTATCGCCGTCGGTCATTACAACGGCTTCACTGGCTGTGGCTGTAATTGATCGGATCGTCTTTCAACGCAAACAAGTCATTATCCTCAATATTGGCGATGCTATTGATCGCGGCCGTGCCATTGCGTTTCCTGTGATGTTTAAGAACAAAGTAAACCACTTAAAAGGGGCGTTAATCGAATATTGGCTACGCGACACCAATAACCCCACCACCGTGATAAATGGCAAAGCCCGTACCTTACAGCCTATTCAGTATTTTTTCTACGCAGCAACACGACGAGAAATGCCAGATTGACGAACTGAAGGCTGGTATTCAAATATCTCTCACAGTTCTTCC
>NZ_MKGQ01000037.1 GCF_001908105.1 Xenorhabdus eapokensis | reverse complement strand
ACTCTTAGTGTGCGTTGAAGAATTTATGACCGCCTTTTCATCAGGGCAACAACCGGGAGTGAGAAAAATGAGTGTATCGTTATTATGAAAGCTTATTTAGGGGCATTCCCAATTCTTTGTACATATCCAAGCAAGGATTGTATTTTATTGTATTTGCCATTGATTAAAGATGGCTTAAAGGGTTCTTGCATTTGATCGTCTTTTGTCAGAGCCTGAATTCTCATTTTGTTAGTCTGACGATCAAACACAGTTGAATAACTGATGGTTTTAGGATAGAAACCACTTTCGAGGCTATTATTTTGTAAATGTTCAATTAACTCAATACACTCTAAACCGTGTAATAAACAATATCCCCTTACAGAGAGTAAATTGTTAGTGACATTCGATGCGGTTGATGTATTGAGAGCATTATTATATTCATTCGTATACATTGTATGAATGTAATTCTTAGCCTTTTCAACTAATTTGTTGATAAGTTGTTTTAACTCATTGACTTCAATATCTGTCAGCCCAATATCTGCTTTCTTCTCGATCCCCATTTTCCAATAAGGGATCTGCAACATAATCGTATTGGTGTACATCGGTAGGATCTGGTAGTTTGTTTTATTATCAAAAGATTTGAATTTTTCATCTATACTCACCAGATATCTGGCGAGGAACATATATGCTTCATGACTTTCCTGACTCCCAGGCGAGGTTTCCAACATGTATTGCACATGTTCCATTTTCCCTTTGATTTCTTGTATATCTCCATTAAGTATTCCTTTAATAGTTTGCAGAACGGCGTTCTCTATCATTTGTTCTACTTTTTGGAGGATCTGCTCCCAGGTATTATCTTTCTGTTGAGGCCAAAATAGTCCTAACAGGAAAGACATTGCAGGACCTGCTGCTGGAATAAACCCTATGCCACCAATAATCGCATCCTTTATAATTGATGACATATCCCATTCATAATCAGGGGTAGATGTTGTATAAGGCACAATAAGCATAACATCAGAGAGTACAGGCAATGTTTCATTTTCAGATACATTAATCGGTGTGGTATTCATGATTTTACTTTACCTTAATTTCTTAGTTAAATAGTGCTTTAGCTAGATAATTATTAAATTAAACTTTATGAGTTATAGATGGTTTTTGTCTTGTTACTTATTATATCCGGTAACAAAGGCTCGCTGATCAGTATCATTATAAATGACAACCTTGCTGTAATATAAAGAGTTGCTCGGTGCTTGTAATATGCCGTCTTCCCCAGCTTTCACTGTGATAGAGGAATGTTCGAACCATTGTGATGTGAAAGAATGAGACCAATAAAAAACAGCTCTAACTGATGATGCGGGACCAGAATTGGCTACATAGTAATTACGGCGTCTTTCGGGAATAATCGGTGTATCAGTTCTTGTTGCCTCAATAGAAGAGTGTGGCTCTATGGTCATATCCCTATAAGGACTGACGGTAAGAGGTTCTGATGCTGGGGTATTTGTATTATAAGTTAATGGTTCTGGGTTAGTGTCGTTATTACTTATGACTGTAACGGTACTGCCACTTATATTTATATTGATTGTGTTCATAAGGTGTTATCCTATTTTAAAAGTTGATTAAAATATATTGCGTTTTTTAACATATGGTTTCTTTGTTTTTGACAGGGTTTTTATTATGGGCGATATCATTATAGGATTGTTTATAATGACGGAATTTCTCCTTATGGTTATAATCTATTTTGTTAATGGGTGTGTTAGAACAATAAATTATTTCTGCTAGTATTCTAAACATATTGGCAAGAGCATATAAAATATAAAAAATAGCAACTCGATTTAAAAATTATATCACTGATTGAAATAATATTATCAGGTAAAGGGACGTGGTTAATGTTTATTAGGAGATGTTAATTTTGATAGTAAAAACAATAAATAGTGTTGTTATTAATGATCAAGGTTTATTTCTATAAATATACAGATAATTAAATATAGCCCAATATCATTGGGCTAATAATAATATTTATAAGTATTCTCTAAGCAACCGCATTCTGATATAAATCCCAACGGTTCCCATAAATATCTTCAAAAACGACTACCATACCATATTCTTCCTGACGCGGTTCCTCACAAAAATGGACGCCATTTTCTTTCATTTTGTGATAATCGCGCCAAAAGTCATCAGTTTGCAGGAACAAGAATACCCGTCCACCACATTGGTTACCAATAAACGCTTCTTGCCTTTCGTTAGATGCTCTTGCCAACAGTAAGTTGCAGTCACTTGCAGGATTTGGAGTGACAACAACCCATCTTTTTCCTGGTTGCGGCGTATCTTCTACCAACGTAAATCCCAATTTATTGGTGTAATAGTCGATAGCTTTATCGTAATCATCTACAACGATAGCAACGTAACCCATACATCTTTTTTGTGTTCTCATGGTATTCCTACTATTTTACGACTTAAAAATTACAACATGCGGGTGCCTAATTTCACGTTTCTTTCTGGCTGGATAAGGACGGTTCCTTGTTCGTCACAAACCGCCGCCAAAACCAAAACTTCGGATTTGAATCCTGCCACACGCCTTGAGGGAAAATTCACTACGGCCAGTATTTGTTTACCGATTAATTGTTCTGCCGTGTAGTTTTGGCATATCTGGGCAGAGCTCTGTTTTTCGCCAATATCACCACCAAAATCGATATAAAGTTTATAGGCGGGTTTAATGGCTTTTTCATTTTTTTCTGCTTTGATAATTTTACCAACGCGAATGTCGAGTGACATAAAGGTGTCGATTGTAGCGGGTGGCAGAGTTGTATTTTCCATAGGGTTTAATTCATTGTTTAAATTATGTTATTTATAATAAAGAAAATGTGAAGATATGTATAGATTTCAGCGAACACCACCCGCAATCAGTTTGACTTGGTGAATTTTCGGATAGTGCTCAGAAATCTTTTTTTGATGCAGCCACCAGCGCAGGTAATTTACGTCATGGCGATGTGAATTGAATAACAGGCCAACGATACTGCCGCTATGAGCAACGTTCAGGCCATAAATGCCCGTCTGTTCGACTAAATCCCGCAGTTGATCAAAACAAGGTTTCGGTAGTATCGATTGGCTGGCGATGGCGCTTAATGTGCAAGCTTCCCCAAGGCGGTAGTTGTCATGCCGTTGGTTCGCTGTACGGAATTGCCGCCATGCTTGTTGGAATAAACAGATGTTATTCCGCCATTGTGCGCGATGATCCTGTTGGTGATATTCTTCTGTCAAAAGGGTTTGTGGACTTTCCAACAGCAAAATATCGATATTCGGTTGCCAGTCAAAGGGAATTTGCGTTTGGGCGGTGAGATGATCAAATAAGGTTAATTGCTTGAATATTGTACTGTCTGTTGGCTCCAGTTTGACACAGAGTTGCGCTAGTTCTTCACTTTTCAGTGACTTGCCCAATAATCTGGCGGTGGCTTGCGCGGTAGCAGCAATATCTGCTGTGCTGCTGGCCATGCCTTTGGCGATTGGAATGGTAGATTGATATTCAATACGCAAGCCAAAAGTTGATTCTGGCGGCTCCTGCCAGTAATCCAGTAGTAAATTGACCATCTGGCGCATACGTGGCCGTTCTTGGGGTATGGGAATACCGTCGCTGACAGCAACACAACTGAACCAATTGATTGGGCAGGAGATTAACTTCTCTCCGCCAAATAGCCATCCTTGTAGCAGTTCTCCGCAGGAAGCGGGACAAGCGGCTTCAGCCATCAGCAAAAACCTGCGGCATGGCTGCGATCAGGCGTTGATTTTCCCACTCACTGCGCACGGCTATGCGATAGTAATGTTCGTCTAATCCGGCATAATTTTTACAATGGCGAATTAATAAGCGCTGTTTAAGCAACGCGTGCCATAAATCAACATTGGGTTGATTGCAACGGAAGAACAGGAAATTAGCTGATGGCGGCCAGACAGTCAGTTCAGGGAACGTTGAAAGCTGAGTCCAGAGATAGTGTTGCTGTGATGTTAGCCATTGATGTGTCGCAGCAATATAGCCATGTTCATCAAACAGAATTTCTCCAACTCGCGCCGCAAAGGCATTAATTGACCACGGTTCACGTCGATTTTTCATCTTGGCAATTCCTGCTATATTGCCGCTGACTAAATAGCCTAAACGTAATCCAGGGATGGCAAAGAATTTGGTCATTGAACGCAAGATATAAAGATGCTTAGTGGTAGTAAGGTGTGGAATCAGCCCTCGGTGATCAGGGAGAAAATCAATAAAGGATTCATCGACAATCAGCGAGATCTTTTGTTGCTCACAATATTCCACCAGCGATTGCATAAATTGGGTATCTGGCATTAATCCGGTAGGGTTATTGGGCGTGGCGATAAAAACGCAATCGGGTTGAATCGTAGAAAGTGTATCCAGCAGGCGTAAATCAGGTTGAAATCCGGCTTCCTCTGTTAGTGGATAGTCGATAATTTCTGTTCCAATTTGCGCCAGGGCTCGTCGATATTCGGCAAATCCGGGTATAAAAAGCAAAGCTCGCCTGGGATTGAGATAACGGGTGACGGCATAAATCAGTTCTGTTGCACCATTGCCTGCTATTACTGAGTTGTAATCACATCGATGAGCCTTGGCGATTGCCTGATGCAAGTGGCGATATTCCACATCTGGGTACTTTTCGATATCAACAAGACTCTCTTTGATCAATGCCTTAACCCGTTCTGGAGCACCTAATGGATTGATATTGGCGCTGAAATCAACCAGCTCGTTGGCTGGAAGACCATATTGTTGGGCAATGCCAATGATATTACCGCCATGTTCACTCATGGTATTGCTCCGTAAGTGGGGGAGAAGGAGAGCATTGTGCCTAAATTGACGACATCACCAACCACAATCAGCGCGGGTGCATGGAGATCTTTTGCTTCTGCTTTTGCTGCCAGAGTTTCCAGTGTGCCTGTAACGCCCTCTTGTTTGGGATGGCTGGCATACATGATCACCGCAGCAGGTGTGGTGGGGGATTTACCATATAGCATCAACTGTTGGCAGATCTCCATCAGGCGAGTCATTCCCATTAGAATAACCAATGTTCCTTCCAATTGGGCGAGTATTGCCCAGTTCTGTTGTTCGTTGCCTTGAGAAGTATGTCCGGTCACAACATGGAAACTCGATGCATAATTACGGTGGGTGACAGGGATGCCGGCATAGGCCAATCCACCAATTGCGGAACTGATCCCCGGAATGATTTCAAATTTGATGCCATGTTGTGCCAGCACTTCCGCTTCTTCTCCTCCACGGCCGAAGACATAGGGATCGCCACCTTTTAGGCGAACAACCCGTTTCCCCGCCTGTGCATGCCTTACCAGAATTTGGTTAATCTCTTCCTGTGGGATGGGGTGGTAGTCATGTTCTTTCCCAACGTTAATAATTTCACAATGGTCTGGTACTTGAGCAATAAGTTCAGGATTAACCAGCCGGTCATGGACAATCACATCCGCAATTCGGATACAGTGTAGCCCTTTGACCGTAATTAAACCTGCATCACCAGGGCCGGCACCCACTAACCATACATTGCCTTTATTCATTGGATTACCTCTATGGAATTAAAATATAAATAATCAAAGGAGAAAGTATATTTTCATCAGGATAGAGAAGCTCGGTTTTTTCTTGTTATTATGAATGGTGTTATATCGATTTTAATTTTTTATAATTATTACTTTGATGTGGGGTAAGTAAATTTGATTTATATCAATATTTACGCTCTTAAATATGAATTGCTTTTAAATTTAACTTTGTTATCTATTGAAAATGTTTTTCTATATGAAAATTGCTTTATCACATTAATGGGTTTTATTTTGTTTTGTAATTTTTAATTAATTCAATAGATTGGATTGTATTTTTGATTGTTTAATTTGTTGCTGTGTATTGATTTTTATTTTACTTAAAATAAAAAATGTTTTTAAAAACCAATAATCATGAGCAAGATCACAAAAGTAATAAAGGATGTTTTTATAAAAATTAAAAGTGTGTATTTTGAAAAATAAGTTACTTCTTTATTTAATTTTTAAATGAAATTAATTTAGTGATAATATTTTTTATTATATTGTTTATTTATTGCGAGACAAAGGAATTGTTGATTTTTTTGTCGAAAATAAATTAAAAGCCTTTTGTTTGATAAACATCAATATTGAGAATGTCAATTGCAGATTCTAATACTCATGCAGATTTAAAACTAATCCCGACTTAAGACTAATATCGATTTTAACACCAATACAGAATTTACATGTTTTGGGGTAAGCACATGCAACAGAAACATGCTTTTGTCATTGCAGGTACAGGTAGCGGGTGTGGTAAGACAACCGTTGCGCTGGGCATCATGCGAGCCTTGATAAACCGTTCACTGCGGGTACAGCCGTTCAAAATCGGGCCGGATTATCTGGATGGTGGCTGGCATCGGGCTGTGGCCGGAGTCGCTTCACGTAATCTTGATGCTTTTATGCTACCCGAACCTATCCTGAATGGTTTGTTTAACCAAGCTATGGCGGAGCAAGATATTGCCGTAATTGAAGGGGTTATGGGGTTATATGATGGTTATGGCACTGATCCCAACTATTGCAGTAGCGCGGCAATGGCAAAGCAACTTGGCTGTCCGGTGATTTTATTGGTGGACGGGAAGGCAGTTTCCACCTCAATTGCCGCTACAGTGATGGGGTTTCAGCAATTTGATCCCGCAGTCAATATTGTGGGGGTGCTGATCAATCGCGTCAATCGGGATAGCCATTTTCAGTTATTAAAACAGGCGATTGAAAGTTATTGCGGTATTCCTGTTTTGGGGCGGCTTCCTGTGATGCCAGAGGTTACCCTTCCTTCCCGTCATCTTGGGCTGATCCCTGCACAAGAGCAAGTCAGTCAACGCGAAGAATGTTGGTCTTATCTTGCCCAGCAGATCGAAGCCGCGGTGGATTTGGATAAATTGCTGGTATTAACCCGACTATTTTGCTTGCCAAAAGGAAATATCGATTCCCTCATTGATCCCGCGATGGGGCAAGGCTTGACGCTGGCTTTGGCAGAAGATGAGGCATTCCATTTCTATTATCCCGATAACCTGTTGTTGTTGGAAAAAACCGGTGTGACTATCAAACGGTTCAGTCCCCTGCATGATCAGCAGTTGCCTGAATGCCAGATGATCTATCTGGGTGGAGGGTATCCTGAGATTTATGCCCAAGCCTTATCTTCCAACCACGCTATGCATACGGCATTACGTCAGGCGCAGCAAAAAGGTATCCCCATTTATGCGGAATGCGGCGGCTTGATGTATCTCGGTAATGCCCTGACTGATGCAGATGGTGTACGGCATGGCATGGTGGGATTGATTGCCGGTGAAAGCCAGATGGAAGATCACCTAAAACGCTTTGGCTACTGCGAAGCCACAGCGATGTGTGATACGCCGTTAGTGGCGAAAGGCGAAACACTGCGCGGACATGAATTCCATTACTCAGATTTTATTTCGACTCAACCTCCGGTTTTTCAGTGTGTTAAATGGTGTGATCCACAAGGAACATTAAAAACAGTGCAGAAAAGCTGGCTGGGAGGCTACCAGAATGGCAATACCCTGGCGGGCTATCTGCATATTCATTTTGCCCAACGCCCCAATCTTCTCCATCGCTGGCTGATGATGGCACGGAGGCTGTTATGACCGTCTTATTGTGGTTTGCGGCTTTTATTCTGGATATGAAATGGGGTGATCCCCCTCATTGGCCGCACCCCGTGCGCTGGATAGGGCAATTTACTCACCAGACTGAGCAGCTTATTCGCCGGATTTGCCAGACCGAAACCGACTTGAAATGGGGCGGCGTACTGTTATGGCTGGTGGTGGTAGGGAGTGTCTGGTTGGCGAGTTATTGGGTTTTGCAATTGGCCTATGGCATGACGTTCTGGCTGGGATGTTTGGCTGAAATTTGGCTGATTTATACCGTGTTGGCAGGACGTGGCTTGGGCGATGCGGCAAAGGCCGTTTATCAGGCATTGCGTCAGGGGGATTTGGCCGCCAGCCGTAAGCAGCTTGCCAACATTGTCGGTCGGGACACTTGCCAATTGCAAACGCCACAAATCAGCCGTGCTGCGATTGAAACCGTGGCAGAAAACAGCGTGGATGGGGTGATTGCCCCACTGTTTTTCTTGATGCTTGGCGGTGCTCCATTGGCTATGGCCTATAAGGCAATCAATACCCTCGATTCAATGGTGGGCTATAAAACGCCCCGTTATCGGGCACTGGGGATGTTTTCGGCACGTATGGATGATGTGGCGAATTGGCTGCCGGCTCGTTTGAGCTGGCTTCTGCTGGCAATGGCTGCGAAATGGCAGGGATTGGATTTTCGGCAGGCGCTGCGCATTGGCTGGCGTGATCGCTATCAACACAGTAGCCCCAATAGTGGCTGGCCGGAAGCAACCGTAGCAGGGGCATTGGGCATCCGTCTTGGCGGCTCGAATGTTTACTTTAATCAGCTAGTCGAAAAGCCGTGGATTGGTGATGCAAGGCGCGAGGTCACGCCTGACGATATCCCGCGGTCTGTTCAGATGATGAGGGTGGCATCAGTAATGGCGCTCTTGCTGTTTGCGCTGTTGCATAGCCTGATCCGTGTGACAGTGTAAGGAGGGAACAGCATGAGCAACTACATCCGGCAACCCCAACAGATTGAAAGAAATAGCTTTGATATTATCAGCCGACTTATTTGTGCATCGCGGCCTGATTACCGTTTTACCGATGCAGACCAAGAAGCGGTGATCAAACGGGTGATCCACACCACCGCCGATTTTGATTGGCTTGATATTCTCTATTTTTCTCCTGATGTTTTGCGCCTTATTCGTGACGGTATCTTGCGTGGCTGTACGTTATATACCGACACGACGATGGCGTTATCTGGCATCAATAAAACGCGTCTGGCTCAGTACGGCAGTGAATGCCGTTGTTATGTCAGCGATCCCCGTACCATGCAAATGGCAAAAGCCCAGCAAATCACACGTTCAATGGCAGCCGTCGATCTGGCATTGCAAGACACAGGGGAGAAGATTTTTGTCTTTGGCAATGCCCCGACTGCACTATTTCGTTTGATGGAGCATCCGTTTGTACCCATTGCAGTCGTTGGTGTGCCTGTTGGGTTTGTTGGCGCGGAGGAGTCAAAGAATGCCCTGATCAATAGCGGATTAAGTTGCATTGCAGCCAAAGGGCGCAAGGGAGGCAGCAATATTGCCGCTGCCATTATCAACGCCATTTTGTATCGGATGCCGGAGGTCAGGCATGAATGAAATCAGTGACACGCAAGCCAATGGTCTCGGAACGGTTTGGCACAGAGGAAAGCGGTATCGCAAGGGCTACACCACGGGTTCCTGTGCTACGGCCGCGGCCAAGGTCGCCGCATTGATGATCTTGCGTCAGCAGATTATTCATCAGGTTTCGATTGTCACGCCTTCTGGTGTCACATTGGTCTTGAATGTCGAGCAACCCTTGGTTGAAGGACAACAGGCGATTGCGGCTATCCGCAAAGATGGTGGCGATGATGTGGATGCCACCCACGGTATGTTGGTTTTTGCCCGTGTCTCCCTCAATGACAGCGGCGTGATCACACTGGATGGCGGTGAAGGTATTGGCAGGATAACGCGAGTGGGCGTTGGTTTGCCGATTGGCTGGGCAGCCATTAATAAAACCCCACGGCATACCATTGAAGAAGCGGTACGGGAGGTCATCGGTTTGCACCGTGGGGCGAATATCGTCATCTTTGCCCCCGAAGGTGAGGAACGGGCGAAGAAAACCTATAACGACAGACTGGGGATTCAGGGCGGTATTTCGATTATTGGCACGACAGGCATTGTGACGCCGATGTCAGAAGAGAGCTGGAAACGTTCTCTGGCGCTGGAATTAGAGGCCAAACGTGCCAGTGGGTTGGATCGCATTATTTTTGTGCCGGGGAATCACGGTGAACGTTTTGTCAGCCAGCAGTTGGGTATTGATGCGAATTATGTCGTCACAATGAGTAATTTTGTCGGTTACATGTTGCAAGAGGCTGTGCGTCTGGAATTCCGTCATGTGGTGCTGGTCGGGCATGTTGGCAAACTGGTGAAAATCGCTGCTGGTATTTTTCATACCCACAGCCATATTGCGGATGGCCGCATGGAAACGCTGATTGCCAATCTGGCTTTGTTAGGTGCACCTTTCGAACTGATTCAAGCCGTGGATCAATGTGATACCACCGAAGCGGCCATTGAGTTAATTGCAGAACAGGGCTGGCAGACTGTGTACCCACAGATTGCCCGAAAAATCTGCGGGCGTATCGACCAAATGCTACGTTTTGCCAGCGGCAAGCCGCAGTGTGACGCCATTCTTTTCTCTTTTGATAACCAGGTCTTGGGCTGCAATCGGCCTGTGGACGCCATAGTGAAGGATTTTACGGAGGATTGCCGATGATCACCGTTGTTGGTATTGGCCCAGGAGCCGCTGCAAACCAAACATTGGCTGCGTTGGAGGCTATCAGGCAGGCCGAAGTGTTGGTCGGAGGAAAGCGCCATCTCGCTGAATTTCCCCATTTCAAGGGGGAAACCCGCCGTTTGGATGCTGATGTGGATGGATTGATGCAGTGGCTTGAACAGAATCAGCATCGGCAAATAGCCGTGCTGGCTTCGGGTGATCCTCTCTTTTATGGCATAGGCAAACGAATTACTGAGCATTTTTCTGGACAAAATACCCGCATCATCTCCGGCATCAGTTCAATCCAATATTTGTGCGCCCGGATTTTGCTGGATATGAACGATATTTACCTGACCAGCAGCCACGGACGCCAACCAGATTTTGATTGGCTGCTGCAACACGAAAAAATCGCGATGGTAACGGATGGCGTTATTGGCCCTTACCAGATTGCGCAAGCGATTCTGGCGCGCGGGCAGCAGCGGCGCATGGTGATTGGTAAAAATTTATCCCATGAACATGAGCAAATTATTTGTTTGCCCGCGGAACAGGTCGCGCACCGCGGCGACATGGATTATGGCCTGAATGTCGTGGTGATTTTAAATGGTGAACCTGAATGAAAGATGAACTGTTTTTGCGTGGTCATCGCATCCCCATGACCAAAGAAGCGGTTAGGGCGCTGGCATTGGAACGATTGGAGCTGGCAAAAGTCAGCCGTCTTATTGATGTTGGTGCGGGGACGGGCAGCGTCAGTATTGAAGCGGCATTGCGCTATCCTGCATTAGATATTCTCGCCATTGAACGCAAAGAAGATGCCTTGTTGTTGCTGGCTGAAAATATTCAGCATTTTGGCTGCCACAAGGTTTGTATCCAGTCAGGTACTGCCCCTATGCCATTAGACAGTACTGCGGACGCTATTTTCATTGGTGGAACCGGTGGACATTTGACAGAAATCATTGATTGGGCGTTGCTGCACCTGAATTCAGGTGGGCATTTAGTCATGACTTTTATCCTGCTGGAAAACTTCACACGAGCATTGTCGCATCTGAAATCCTGTCAGGTAACCGCGCTTGATGGGCGTGAAATTCAGGTGGGAGAACTGACGGCACTAGGGCAAGGACATTATTTTAAACCCAATAATCCCACCTATTTGCTGTCCTGCCAGAAAGAGTCTGAGCAAAAGGAGCGAGATGATGCCTGAACATATTAATTCTGGACAGATAGATAACGTCAGTTTTGATACTGAAAAAGTCTGGTTTGTTGGCGCGGGGCCAGGGGATAAGAGCCTGATTACGCTGAAAGGCTATCAATTATTACGTCAGGCGCAAGTGGTGATTTATGCCGGTTCGCTGATTAATCGGGAGTTACTGGATTATTGCCGTGCAGATGCCGAATGTCATGACAGCGCGAGATTGACGTTATCGCAAATCACGGAATTGATGGTGAATGGCGTGGAAGCAGGCAAGTTGGTGGTTCGCCTGCAAACGGGAGATTTATCGCTGTTTGGCTCCATACGCGAACAGGCCGAAGAACTGGCAAATCACGCCATTGGTTTTGTCTCTGTGCCGGGAGTGAGTTCGTTTCTTGGCGCTGCTGCGCAATTGGGCGTGGAGTACACCGTACCCGAAGTCGCGCAAAGTTTGATTATCACCCGTATGGAAGGCAGAACGCCAATGCCACCACGGGAAACGCTGGAAGCCTTCGCCGCCCACCAAACTTCAATGGCGATCTTCCTTTCGGTACAGAATATGACAGCGGTTGTGGATCGGTTGATTCAGGGAGGATATGGGCAGGAAACCCCTGTTGCCGTGGTTTACAAGGCAACCTGGCCGGATTGTCAGATTGTGCGGGGGACATTGGCGACGATTGCTGAACAGGTACGCAGCGCCGATATTCGTAAAACCGCCTTGATATTGGTGGGCGCTTTTCTTGGGGCAGAGTATCACTATTCGAAACTGTACGATGCGAGGTTCAGCCATGAATATCGTAGCGCCTGACTTAATATCACCTGACAAAGAATATGCCTTGTTTTGCCTGACAGAAGGAGGCATGGCGTTGGCGCGTCGTTTGCGAACTCATTTAGCGATGGATTGTTTCACCTCCCCTGAACTGGTGAAGAGTGAAGGTATGGATACCGATAGTGAATTCATGGCATTTAAAGGTGGTTTTGCCAAGACGGTACGGAAGGTATTTACCCAATATGGTGCGTTGATTATGGTTGGTGCGACGGGGATCGCTATTCGGGTTATCGCTCCCCTGCTCAAGGACAAAATGACCGATCCGGCGGTTGTTGTACTGGATGAAAAAGGGCAGTTTGCTATCAGCTTATTGTCGGGGCATATGGGAGGCGCAAATAAGCTGGCACAGCAAATCGCCGATATTCTCGACGGGCAGGCGGTGATCACTACCGCAACCGATGTTAATCAGGTTGCTGCATTGGATCTGTTATCGCAAGCAATTGATGGGAAGATGGAAAATTTCCGTGCCAATGTCAAAACCGTCAATCAAATGCTGGTTAATGGTAAGCGGGTAGGAATTTGGTGGCATCCCAACTTAGACGATGAAAAAGATCGCTACGACACGCGCGGATTTATTCCCGTTGATGTTCTGGAGGAACGGCCTGAGCTGGATGCACTGGTATACATCAGCTATGAACGAACAAATCTGGCACTGCCAATCCCCACGTTTAAATTAATCCCGCGCCGTATCGTTGCAGGAATGGGTTGCCGGCGTGGCGTGGAAGCTGAACGGCTTGCAGAATTATTGGATCGCCATCTGGCGGAACATAACCTTGAACCTTTGGCGCTAAAAGCCGTCGGCAGTATCGAGCTGAAAAAAAACGAGCCGGCGCTAATTCAATTGGCACAAGTGCGTCAAATTCCATACCAAATCTTCTCTGTTAATCAGCTTGCCCAGTGTGAACAAGTATTTCCAGCCTCTGAGTTTGTCCGAAAAACAGTGGGCATAGGCTGTGTCTCTCAACCGGTAGCCTGGCTAATGAGCCAGGGACACTTGGTTGGTCATACCCTGCGTGAGCAGGGCGTCACCATCACATTAGGAGTATTGCATCCATGTTAACTGTCATTGGAATAGGTCCCGGCAGCGAAGCCATGATGACGCAGGAAGCAATCGCTGCATTGAAAGCGGCTGACATCGTAGTAGGTTACAAAACTTACACTCATCTGGTGAAACCACTGGTAGGCGATAAAGAAATTATCAAAACCGGCATGTGCAAAGAGATTGAACGCTGCCAGACAGCCATTGAGCTGGCCGAACAGGGCAAAAATGTGGCGGTAGTTTGTAGCGGTGATGCGGGTATTTATGGCATGGCTGGCTTGATTTTGGAGTTGGTCAGCCAGCAAAAGCGCAATGTAGATGTTCGGCTGGTGGCGGGAGTGACGGCAAGTACAGCTTGCGCCACTTTGCTTGGTGCACCATTGATGCATGACTTTTGTCATATCAGCTTAAGCGATCTGCTCACCCCGTGGGAGGTGATTGAAAAGCGGGTGCAGGCAGCGGCAGAAGCTGATTTTGTGGTCTGTTTCTATAATCCCCGCAGCCGAGGACGGGAAGATCATTTGGCACGGGCATTTTCTTTGATGGCGCCGTGGAAATCGCCAGCAACTCCCGTGGGTGTGGTGAAAGCGGCAGGGCGCAAACATGAGGAGAAATGGCTGACGACGTTTGGTTCAATGGATTTTTCCCGTGTTGATATGCGCAGTCTGGTGATAGTGGGTAATCAGTCAACGTATATACGTGATGGGCTGATGATCACGCCGAGAGGGTACAAGTTATGACACGGCCATTGATCCACATTTTTGGTGGTACGAGCGACGCCCGCCAGATTTGCGCGATGATGGATATTGCCGGTATAGATTATGGCTTGTCAGTGGCGACACCCACGGGGGCACAGCAGGCGATAGGTGTTCGCGGTGAAATTGTTACTGGCAGGATGGAAGCCGAAGAGATGGCTGAATATCTGCAAAAGCGAGGGGCAAAAATGGTGATTGATGCGTCCCATCCCTATGCTGAACGGCTGAGTCAAAACATTGTCAGTGCTTGCCAAAAGTCGGGTATCCCTCTGATTTGTTATATTCGCCCCAGCGATATTGATGCTGTCGAACACCCTCTCATTCATAAAGTAGCAACCATTAAGCAGGCGTGTGAAATAGCCGCCAATTTGGCAAGCCGTATTTTGCTGACAACCGGCAGTAAACAATTGGCTGACTATATGGCTCACCTGAAAGGAAAAACGGTACTGGCTCGCGTATTGCCAACCGCAGAAGTTTTGGCGATGTGTGAGTCTTGTGGTTTGTCAGTCGATCAGATTTTTGCCCTCAAAGGCCCGTTCAGTGCCGATTTCAATCGGGCATTTTACCAATTTTGTCAGGCGGAGGTCGTCATTACCAAAGAGTCTGGTGAGCAAGGCGGTTTCAGGGAGAAAGTGGCACCCTGCCTCTCTCTTGGGTTGCCTTGCATCGTACTTTGTCGTCCAAAGCAGCAATTTGCAGGTAAGGGGATCACGTGGGTCAATGGATTGGAAGAGATGACGCGATTATTGGCGAATTTTTGCATGTAAATAGACCAATATAGACCAATAAGGAAAAGCAAAATGAAAAAAGCATTATTGGTGATAAGTTTCGGAACCAGTTATCCCGAAACGCTGAAAAACAATATTGAAGCCTGTGAGCAGCAATTGGCCTCAGTGTTTCCAGACAGGGAACTATTTCGGGCATTTACCTCTGGCATGATCATTCGCAAATTGCGTCAGCGCGATAGCATTTACATTGATACCCCCCATGATGCTCTGACCAGACTGCATCACGCTGGTTATCACGATGTTGCTGTGCAATGTCTGCATATCATTAATGGCGATGAATATGAAAAGGTGCGGTGTGAGGTTGAGAAATTTCGTCCTCGTTTTAAGCGGTTGGTGCTGGGCGCCCCGCTACTTAGCCACTTTGATGATTACCTGCAATTGATGCGGGCATTGCGCCACCAGCTTCCGCGGTTGGCAGAAAATGAATGTGTTGTTTTTATGGGACACGGGACAACACACCCTGCTTTTTCTGCTTATGCCTGTCTGGATCACCTGATGAGCCACTACCATTTTCCGGCACGGGTAGGCGCGGTGGAAAGCTATCCCGAACTTCCTCTGATCATCAAGGGATTAAAAGCGCAAAAAATCCGCAAGGCTTATCTGATGCCATTGATGCTGGTGGCCGGCGATCATGCTATTAATGATATGGCTTCAAACGAAGAAGACTCCTGGAAATCACAGGTGGAGAATGCAGGGATCGTTGCGATCCCCTGGTTACAGGGATTAGGCGAAAACCCGATGATCCGGCAGATGTTTGTCGATCACCTCGTTTACGCGCTAAATGATCAGGAGAAAGCCTGATGAACGAAACAGCAGGAAAACTGTATGTGATGGGCGTTGGCCCAGGTGCCAGTGACCTGATTACGGTACGGGCTGCGCGTATCCTTTCTGAGCTTGATGTTATCTATACCCCGACGGGAAAAAAAGGTGCCAAAAGTCTCGCCCACGCCATCATTGAAGAATATCTTTCACCGAAAACGGAAGTTTGCACTTACCATTTTTTAATGAAAGCCGACATGGCAGCAAAACAAGCAGTGTGGGATGAAGTGGCGCAAACTTTGCAAGAGGAAGTGGCTAGTGGCCGGAAAGTCGGTTTTATCACTTTGGGCGATCCGATGCTGTTTAGTACATGGGTGTTTCTTTTGCAACGATTAGTATCGCAACAGATGGCTTCTCCTTCGTGGTTGGAAATTGTGCCGGGGATCACCTCATTCTCTGCCATTGCCGCCGCCAGTGCGATGCCACTGGCGATGGAAAATCAAACATTGGCTGTTATTTCCTGTACCGCTTCGGAAGCTCTCTTAGAGCAAGCATTGCTCAACCACGACTGTATTGTTTTGATGAAAGTTTATTCGCGTTTTCCTTTGATCCGCGACCTGCTGCAACGCCACAATCTATTAGAACATGCTTTAATGATGGCTGATGCCACCTTGCCGACTGAACAATGCTGGCGCGATCTCGCCACATTGTCTCTCAGCGAAAAAGAGTGGGGACAGGGATTATCGTATTTTTCAACGATTTTGGTTAATAAAAACGGGCAATCATTGGGGTAAATGCCAATTACACAATAAATAAGGGAGAAAATAGCATGACATTATCGTTGATGGTTCAGGGAACGGCATCTGATGCAGGCAAAAGTGTGCTGGTAGCGGGATTTTGCCGGATATTTGCCCAAGATGGTTACCGTTGTACTCCCTTTAAATCACAGAATATGGCACTGAATTCTGGGATTACCGCAGACGGCAAAGAGATGGGACGAGCGCAGATATTTCAGGCGGAAGCAGCGGGGATGATGCCGGATGTGCGTATGAATCCGGTATTGCTGAAACCCACCAGCGATCGCAAGGCTCAGGTGATTTTTATGGGGGAAGTGATGTGCAGCATGAATGCGGTGGAATATCACGAACATAAGCCCCAATTACTCCGGCAGATTTTGATGGCATATAACGGGCTGGCCGCTGAAACGGATATCATGGTGTTAGAAGGGGCGGGCAGTCCGGCAGAGATCAATTTGCGTGATCGCGATATTGTTAATATGGGGATGGCTGAATTAGTGGATGCTCCGGTCATTTTGGTGGCAGATATTGATCGTGGAGGTGTCTTTGCATCCATCTACGGCACATTGGCCTTGCTGAAACCTGAGGAAAAAGCTCGCATCAAGGGGGTGATCATCAATAAATTCCGCGGTGATGTCTCTTTGTTGCAATCAGGCATCGAGCAGATCGAAGCCTTAACACAAGTACCGATATTGGGGGTGTTGCCGTGGCTGGATCTCGATCTGGAAGATGAAGACAGTGTCGCTTTGCAGGTGGGTAAATATGATCGGCAGCAGCAAAAAACAGAAAACTATCTGGATATTGCTGTCATCCAATACCCCCATATTGCTAATTTCACCGATTTTAATGCGCTGGCAGCACAACCGGATGTGTATTTGCGCTATGTCTCCAAACCTTCTGAACTGCAACAAGCTGACCTTATTCTCCTTCCCGGCAGCAAGAATACATTGGCAGATTTGGCCTGGTTGAAAATACAGGGTTTTGAGCAGGCCATTATCACCGCTCATCAGAAAAATGTGCCGATTATCGGGATCTGTGGTGGTTATCAAATGTTAGGCAAGCAGATTGTGGATAGGGTGGAATCCGGTTTAACCCAAATGGCAGGGTTGGGATTATTGGATACAGAAACGGAGTTTGCCAATGAAAAGCAGACCGCACAAGTTAGGGGCGTAGTCATGCCGGCACTGTCAGGTATACTGGAATTATGCAGTGAACAACCGATTGCGGGTTATGAAATCCATATGGGAGCCACTCGGCTTGGTCAGCAGGCAATGCCTTTTGCTCAAATTCATTGGTGCAATGGCGAGGCAAAAAACGGGGTTGATGGTGCTGTTACTCAAGATGGTTTGGTGATGGGAAGTTATTTGCATGGTCTGTTTGACCAAAACACGTTTACCCGCCCACTATTAAATCAATTGCGTATCAGAAAAGGCTACGCGCCACTGGAAAATGTAACCTTTAATTACCACCAGCACAAAGAAAAACAATTCAATAAGCTGGCTGCCAGTATGCGTGAACATCTGGATATTGCGCGGATTTATCAATTAATGCATGAACACAAATCGAGTGGGATCACGTCATGATTTTGGTGACAGGTGGTGCTCGCAGCGGCAAAAGTACTTACGCTGAACGCCTGCTCGCTAAACAGTGCGAGCAGGTATTATATATCGCGACAGCACAAGTCACGGATGAAGAGATGGCGGCTCGTATTGAGCGGCATAAACAGGGACGTCCGGCACATTGGCGAACCTGGGAAGGCCATCAAAATTTAGGCTCAGTTATCCGCCAGCACCGCCAACCCCAAGAGGGCGTTATATTAGAATGTGTTACCACATTAATTGCTAACTTGTTGTTTGACTTATCGGGGGGAAGATCACCTGATGACTTTGATTTCGCATCATTGGAGATAGTTATCCATCATCAGATCGATGACTTGATTGATGCGAGTTTGCTGTGTCCGATGCCAGTTTATTTGGTGACCAACGAGTTGGGGATGGGCATTACACCTGAAAACCGATTGGCACGCCATTTTGTCGATATTGCTGGACGTGCTAACCAAAAACTGGCACAAGCAGCTAAAGAAGTTTGGCTAATGGTTTCGGGCATTGGAGTGAAGATCAAATGAAACTGCACCTTTTTTGGGCTGCACTACAGTTTATGACACGGCTTCCGATCCCACAAAAGTGGGCGGCAGGCGTCGGTTTTCGCCAATATTGGCGTGGTGTGCCTTATTTTCCATTGATTGGGTTAATTGTTGGTGGTCTGGCCGGTTTGGTATCCCTCTCTATCAGTCAATCGGGTGGGGGAATGTATATCGGCGCGCTGGGTTATGTGTTGGCTCTGGCTTTGTTGACGGGAGGGTTACATTTAGATGGGTTGGCGGATACGTGTGATGGGCTTTTTTCCTCCCGCCAGCGAGAAAAAATGCTGGAGATCATGCGCGATAGCCGGCTTGGAACTTATGGCGGTGTCGGGTTAATTTTCTGTATCTTGCTTAAAACATTAGCTGTCGCTGAATTATCTTATCATCCTTCCCTCTATTTGCTTGCCCTGTTGACCTGTGCATCGATTGTCGGACGTACAGCCGTGGTGCTTTTAATGTACGCGCAACGCGACGCCCGTAAAGGCGAGGGAATGGGAAGTAGTTATATTGGTCAAATTAACTTTTCTGCAACGATGCTGACTTTGTTGGCCGGTGTTGTATTGGTGATTGCACTGGGGAATTGGCAAACCTTGTCGGCAATGATCGTGTCGTTGTTTGTGGTTTACGGGCTTGCCCTCTATTTCAATTATCGCCTTGGTGGACAAACCGGCGATACGCTGGGGGCTGCCATTGAGGTAGGGGAAATTGTTTTTTTGCTGGTTATGATTTGGCAATAAACACAGTCAATCAGGAGAGAATAATCAGATGTGACGCAGGCATTTTACGCTCAGGCAGAATGTCAATTGGATGGATAAACATGACACTACAATCATTGATTGATGCGATTCAACCTCTGGATCGGGGAAAGATGGAACAAGCGGCACAGCACATTGATAGCTTAGTCAAACCATTGGGAAGTTTGGGGCGTCTTGAAGCATTGGCGATACAATTATCGGGTATGCCTGGTATTACGGGTCTACAAAACCTGCAAAAAGAGATTATCGTCATGTGTGCTGATCATGGTGTATATGACGAAGGCGTAGCGATTTCCCCTAAAAACGTTACGGCCATACAGGCACACAATATGCTGAAAGGGTTAACCGGTGTTTGTGTGCTGGCAAAAAACAGCGGAACACATGTCTTGCCCGTGGATATTGGCATAGATTGTGTTCCTATCGAACACATGTTGTCCCTTAAAATAGCACGGGGTTGCGGCAATATTGCCAAAGAGGCCGCGATGGATTATGAACACGCAGAGCTATTGTTACTGGCAAGCGCACAATTGGTGCAACAGCGTATTGCGGCAGGAATAACGGTATTGGGTATCGGAGAACTGGGGATAGCCAATACGACTGCGGCCGCCGCCGTTATCAGTGTCCTGACAGGAAATGATCCCTGTGATGTGGTTGGGTTAGGCGCTAATTTACCCCCTGAGCGGCTGGCGCATAAACAATCTATTGTACGGCAGGCTATTGCCATCAATCAGCCAGATAACAAAGACGCCATTGATGTATTAGCAAAAGTGGGAGGATTTGAGCTTGTCGGCATGGCTGGTGTGATTCTGGGAGCGGCAGCTTCTGGCGTGCCGATTGTACTTGATGGTTTCTTATCTTATGCGTCAGCATTAGCCGCATGTCAACTATCTCCTATGGCACGGGATTATTGCATTCCTTCCCATATGTCGGCAGAAAAAGGTACAGCGCTGGCGTTACAACATTTAAATTTGCAACCCTATTTGCATTTAGATTTGCGTCTTGGTGAGGGCAGCGGTGCGGCCATTGCTATGTCCTTGATTGATGCAGCCAGCGCTATGTATTGCCATATGGGGAAATTAGCAAGCAGTGGGATCAGTCTGCCAATGTTAGAAAGGCCGCACGTAATAGCGCCGTCTTTAAACAGATAAATTAAGTCCAGGGGGTTAATTTATCGTTATTGCTTTTATGCCGGTTATATCAATCTTTGACCCATTTTCTCAATTGATCTTTCACCACTTTGCCATTGGCATTTCGCGGCAAAGTTAAAAAAGTATATCCTTTAGGGCGTTTATACCGTGCTATTACAGTACAAATATAATCATTTAACTCTTGCTCCGTGATTGACGCATTTTCGTCGAGTTCAATAAAAGCATGGGGAACTTCTCCCCAATAGGGATCGGGTTTTGCCACAACAGCGGCAGCCAAAACCCCCGGATAACTGGACAAGGCATTTTCCAGCTCAAGACTGGAAATATTCTCACCACCGGAAATAATGATATCTTTTTTTCTATCGATGATTTTAAGATAGCCATCAGGATCGACGACGGCTAAATCACCAGTATAAAACCATTGATTGGTGATCTCCGGTATAACATGACGTACAGGATCATAAGCTGCTACGATATTACCGCGAATAGCAATCTCGCCGATGGTTTTACCATCAAAAGGAACTGCTGAGTTATTTTTATCAATAACGCTCACCTGCCCTTGTAAATTAGAAACAATTCCCTGACGCATCCGTTTTAAGACTTTTTCTGATTCTGGTAGTGCTTGCCATTCATGCTTATTTTCACAAACAACGACAGGACCATAAGTTTCAGTTAATCCATAAACATGCGTTGCATTGATACCGACTTCGTCCAGCAATGAAAACATCATTTCTGTCGGTGGGGCGCCAGCAATCAAGCCATAAACGCGGCCACCAAAATGCTTTCCATGCTTTTGCGTTATCTTGCCTAAAGAGTAGTGAATAATCGGAGCACCACAATAGTGGGTTACGTGATGTTCCTGGATCAGTTGCATCGCTTCTTCTGCATCAAATTTTCTTATACAGATGTGGGTGCCAGCCCGTGCCGCAACTGTCCACGGGAAACACCAGCCATTGCAGTGAAACATGGGAAGAGTCCATAAAAAGGTGGGAGTTCTGGGCATGTCCCAGTCCAGAATATTAGAAATAGCATTTAAAAATGCCCCACGGTGAGAATAAACAACCAATTTAGGTTGCCCACTGGTGCCCGAAGTGGAATTGATGCTGATTGCGGCTTGTTCGTCAATTTGGCTAAATGAGAGTGTTTTTGATGAATGTTCGGTTATCAGTGATTCGTAAGATATAAATTCATGTCCGGCAGGAGATACAGGAATAGCTGAGTTGTTTTCATCAACAATAATTATCTTAATGGGATTATTGAAAGAGACATTATTTAATAGTGAAAGATAACTTTTGTCGATAAATAATATTTTTGGATGCAGTTTTTCAAAAATAAAATTTAATGTGGCTGCATCTGTTCGGGTACTCAAAGCATTGAGGATACCGCCAGACAAAGGAACAGCAAAATGTAATTCAAGCAATTCGTGAATATTGGGTAAAATAGCCGAGACTACACTTCCTTTATCCACCCCCATTTGTTGCAGAGAGATAGCAATCTTTTCACAGCGATTGGCATATTGGTGCCAGGTCCACCGCTGTCTTCCATCAATAATGGCTATATCATTACCATTGCTTAATACAGCCCTTTTAAGAAATAAAATCGGTGATAATGTAGTACCGGTATATTCATGTAAGAATGAATTATCGAGAATCATATTTTTCACCCTATATTATTATCGTTAACAAAACTGTTATGTACTTTAAAAGTAATCGCTGGCGTAAAAATAATCAATGTGGGTGCAATTTAAAGGAGGGTGTTTTATTTAAAATTTTCATGTAAATAATATGGGCTTATTTTATGTTTTTTAATATGCTGCATTCATTTATTAAACTTGCAAAAACAATCCGTTGAAAATAGATTAAAAAGTTATATTTAACAGCCTATTCAGTATTTTTTCTGCGCAGCAACACGACGAGAAATGCCAGATTGACGAACTGAAGGCTGGTATTCAAATATCTCTCACAGTTCTTCCACAATCGTCGGCATTTTTCCAGCCAACCAAATGAACGTTCGACAACCCATCGCTTGGGTATCACCTGGAAAGTATGCAATTCACTACGTTTGGCAACTTCGACAGTCGCGCCGAGTATATGATGCACGTTCTCAGCGAAGACTTCTCCCGTATAACCGCCATCGGCTAAAACATTTTTCACCCAACTGAGGGACTTTTTGTGCCGCGTAAAAGCCTCCAGTGCCCCTTTTCTGTCCGTGACATTTGCCGTGGTGATGGTTATTGCGTGAGGTAAACCTTGAGTATCTACCGCGATATGGCGTTTGATGCCAGACACTTTTTTACCGGCATCATAGCCTTTCTCACGCGCTGTATCTGTATTCTTAACGCTTTGTGCGTCGACGATCACAAACGTCGTGTTAGCGTTCCGACCAGAGTTGATACGGGCCTCGCCAACCCGATTTTTTTAATGCCTGCTCCAGCAGGCTAGGTTCTGTTTCTGACGGTTTCTCTTTCCAGAGTTTGAAATAGTAATACACGGTACTTTTGCTGGGGAAATCACTGGGGAGCATATCCCACTGACAACCGCTCTTGAGGATATACAGCAGGGCACAAAACACCTCATACACATCGACTTTCCGAGGACGCGTACGTTTTCGGCTGCTGAGCAACAAGGGTTCAATTTTTTGAAAGGCTTCTCGGCTGATATCACTCGGGTAGGTTTTTCTCATTCCAGCAGGTCACTTATATAGGCACTTATCTTATTTGGGCGGACAGAATACAGGAAAAACAATTACGTTCAAAAAAGATTCCGAATGGGCTCTTACAAAATTACGCTGGATGATTTTGAATTTGATGCCGGTGACCGCTTTACCTACGAATACAACTTTTTCGAGCACTGGATTCATGATATCCGTATTGAAACACTTCTCGAAAACTCACGCCTGAAGTCGCCTTTTTGTTTGGCCGGAAACAGAATGCCCGGTGTCACGCCAGAGGATGAAGCGATGAAAACCCTGGCATTACTCAATGCAATTATTCATGCTGATGACACAACCTCCGTCAGAAAAATTCGCCCATTGATAGATGATCTGGATACTGTCCGATTCAACCGCCGAAAGGTGAATCGCCAATTAAGTCAGCTCAACCTTAATGCTCTGGAACTGGAGCTGATGGTGATATGGTTGTAGCGGATAGAATGATCGGTATCCACAAAGGTATACCTTTTCATCCGTGCTGAAAACAAGACCATAACACTCTATAAACCTCGAAAAAGTTAATTTTATAGAGTATTCTACAAATCTTTATCAGGTTTAAAGACTTTTGAGGTTAGTATGTTCTATGCCTATATTCGGGTGAGTTCGGTTGACCAACATGTTGAGCGCCAGAAAGAGGCGCTGTCTTCATCCGGTATTAAAATTGATAAAATGTATGTCGAACAGGCCAGTGCGAAAAACATCAACCGGCCACAACTTCAGGCTATGCTTCAACAGGTCAGAACCGGTGACACGATTGTTGTTCACTCCATCGATCGGTTATGCCGCAATATGATGGATATGTGTAGCCTGACCCTGCGTTTACGCCAGCAAGGTATTACACTGATATTCCTGAAAGAGCAGCTTACGTTTAGTGCTCACGAGAGCACGCCCATGCAAGAATTGCAACTGCATATGATGTCGGCCTTCAGTCAGTTTGAACGGGCACTCATTCGGGAGAGGCAAAACGAAGGGATCGCCGCAAAAAAACAGCGCGGGGAACGAACGGGCAGGCCGCCTGCGGATATCAGTAAATTACCTCAAATAGACGCGTTAAGAGCAAAAGGTATCAAGTTAAAGCTGGCCTGCGATAACGTAGGATTAGGTGTTTCTACGTATTATAAATTGCGTCACCAGCTAAAAAACGGGGGAATACAGTAGCCACAACCCCGGGAGGACAGCATCATGCAATTCACAATCCAAATCGCGATGGTCGATAAATCGGGGCATCGCCATACTGAGAAGTTATTCACGATAGAAAAACAGTCCGACGCCCCCAATGACATTGGACTTTCCCTGTCTGAATCTAAATTACTTTTGAACGCTATCCAGCAATCAGTGATCCAGAAACAGGCGGCGGAATATTTGGATGAACATCGCACTTGTCCTTGCTGTCAGCGAAACCGGCGAATAAAAGGCAAACAGACAATCCAGTATCGAACCTTGTTTGGCATTATTCCCGTGGAGGGATTTCGGGTTTACCGGTGTGCTTGTGAAAAACATTCAACCCACACCGTTAGCTTGCTCAATCACTGGTGTGATACGCATACTCACCCGGAACTCAGGTATATAGAAACCCGGTGGGCTTCATTGATGTCTTATGGATTGACCGCCAATCTTCTCAAAGATATTCTGCCGGTGGGTGAACGCTGTAATGCCGCCACAGTCAGAAACCACCTCTGCCAGACCGCTAAAAGACAAGAGGCCGAATTAGATGGGTTGCCTGATTTTCTCCCCGGCGATCCCAGAGAATGGGAAAAATTACCCAAACCGGGAAAACCGATGGCGGTGGGTATTGATGGGGGGTACGTCAGAAACCGGGACGACAGAAAACATCATTTCGAAGTCATCGCCGGAAAATCATTCGCAACTAATGTTCCGACCAAACGTTTTGGTTTTGTGCAGTGTCTGGAAAATCATCCCCGAAGAAAACTCATTGCCCAGTTATCTTCATAGGGAATGCAGGCTAATCAACAAATTACTTTCTTATCAGATGGCGCTGATAGCCTCAGGGATCTGCAATTTAATTTGTACCCTGAATCCCAGCACGTGCTCGACTGGTTTCATATCACAATGCGCCTGACCGTCTTAAAATAATATGCCAAAGGGGTATCAAAAAACGCCCCTGAACTCGGTGCAGAATTATTAGACGTTTTAACCAGCACAAAATGGTCTATCTGGCATGGGAATGTCAATAAGGCATTAGAATATTTGGATCATTGTGCCTTGATATGTGATGACGATACATTGCATTATGAAAACCATAAATCGCTGTTAAAACATCTTGATGAAATGTATACCTAACGCGATGCTCGACTTTAACACCCAATAACGAGAGTTTGTTGAAGCCAGTCGCGTTGTTTTTTACCTTGTTTAAAGTTGGCAAAAATACCTAATGTG
>NZ_MKGQ01000036.1 GCF_001908105.1 Xenorhabdus eapokensis | reverse complement strand
CAGTCCATTTTGGGATTTTTTTTGATTTGGCGATTAATCAGATCGCAAAAATTGGACTGAGTTCCCTCCAAGTGATCTACTATTTTGAAAGCTTATTTACATCAAATCACTTCCTTACCAACAGGGTTAGCATTGATCCATTCTCTATCCTCATCTGTTACCGTGAAACATTCTTTAGGGCTTCCGGCTAACAGTAATTCCAACGTTAACTCTTCTTCGATTGGTGTAAGCACAATTTTGTTATTTTGAATGGACAGATCAAGCTTTGAACCCGTATGTAGATTAAGGGCTTTCAAAATGGCTTTCGGTACGCTAACAATATTAGCCCCACCAGATTGGCGAATAACAACAACAGTCATGCCTATCTCCCCTTCTGTTTAAATTATACTCAACTATACTTTTATGTTTTACAAAAATAAAACTTTATCTGATTTTTACATTATGAGACTAAATCATAAACACAATAGAGACGTAATTATGGTGATTTGCTACACTTCAAATCACTGTTTCTGGCAAGCATAGTAAAGATAACAATCAGGAATATATTTGTCTTAAGAGAGACAAAAAATAGAAATGTTCACAGTTTCGTGATATGAATACTTTTTCCCGTGAATACGGGAATAAACCGTTTTTATTTTTACTTCTCTCTGATTATAAAATTATGTTCCCCGTATACACGGGGATAAATATCTAACCCTATAAACTAATAAACTTAAATGGATAATAATTTTTTCTAAAGTTTTTGTTTTTTACTCTATCTGAAAATTGAAAAAAAATTTGCCTTTCCACAAACTCCCTCTACACTTTTAAAACATTCCACATAAAAATTCTCATAGGGGACAAAATTTGAAACGTTATTCACCTGAAAAAAAACGAGCCATGCAAAAAAAAAATGCTACCGCCCTACAACATCAGTATTTCCTCTCTGGCCAAATCAGATGGAATCTCTAAAAGCACCCTGTTTAGATGGCGCAAAGAAGCTATGACGCAAACAAAAATGCAGCACCTACAAAATGAACAAACGCTGATATATAGAGATAAAACACTATCAGAGAAAAATACTCACGGAGTATTACAATTCACCATAAAAACTGTCATCAAAATCTAATTCATAGCGAGATTAAATTTTGATCAACATATTCTTATATGATTTTAAATGTGATCAATATTCCATATAAGACAAAATATTAGTGATGGCACAATATAAAATAGGGTAAGTTCTCCAAAACCGTTGTTAACGTAGTGGATTTAACTAATTTTTTAAGTGGTTCGCTATTTTGAAATAATATAATCACACAGGAAAACTTTTTTGAGCGCTAATAATGTAACAGAAAAAACTTACTGGAATCGCATGGTGCCAGAGCTTACTGTGAGCAATTTTTCTGCTTCACTCGATTTCTATCAGAAAACATTGGGTTTCAAAATATTAATCCGACGAGAAGAACCCGATTTTGTTTATTTGGGCTTAGGTGAGGCACAATTAATGCTGGAAGCATTTCATGAAAATGGTTGGAATACCGGAGAACTCAATAAACCATTAGGACGCGGTATTAATTTGCAAATTGAAGTTGATGACATTAAGCCAATTCTGGCAAATCTTGTAACTAACAACATCGAACTTTATCGTCCACTGGAAGATAATTATTACTGCATAGGCGATACCCATGTCTGTCAGAGAGAATTCCTTGTTCAAGATCCAGATGGTTATTTACTTCGATTTAGCCAATATATAGAACACCAAGAATAATACTAACAATTCATTAATGTGATTCGATTATAATTTTATTTCTACGTAAAAACATGCCTAACTTAATAAATAATTTTGGTTACCTCACGGGATATTGGGGCAAAGCCAAAAAAAATCCCTATTCCGAAGAAAACTATCATCTTCTGGCCTATCACTGCCTGGATGTTGCCGCAGTAGGTCGATTATTATTGGCACCACACAAAAAATTAACACAAGATCTCGCCAACTTTTTGGGATTATCACCAGAATCACTACAAAATCTGTTTTCATTTTTTCTGGTACTGCATGATATCGGTAAGTTTGCCTCTGCATTTCAGCAATTATATTCCCAGGAAAATACTGATCTGATTAACCCTGAACAATATTCCCCCTATGATTCCAAATGTTTCAGGCATGATCGGTTAGGGCTATTTTTCTGGAAAAAAATTCAGGACGACGTACTGTTTGCTTTAGTGGAAGATGATGGCCTGCCATTCAATGAAGATAAACAAAAGAAACGAGCACTAAAAACGTTAATGATTTTGATGCAGTGTATGCTCGGTCATCATGGTAAACCCATTGATGATACTGATTGTAACGCAATTACCGATTTTACTGAGCCCCAAAATGTTGTCGATGCAACGGCATTTACCCATGATCTACTGACGCTTTTTCAACCTCGTCTGCCACTGGCAAAATTACTTTCAAAAGAGTGGCAACACAACCTGAAACAGGTGAGTTGGCAACTTGCCGGTATTGTCGTACTGGCTGACTGGATAGGCTCTGACTGTTATCATTTTCGTTATCAAACCAAAGCGCTTCCTCTAGCAGAATATTGGCAGCTTACCCAAAAACAAGCCCAAGTTGCCTTGAATGGCATTGATCTCCATAACCCCCCCGTAATATCGCCTTACACCTCTATTCAGGAGTATTACCACTTTTCGCCAACCCCATTACAAAAATGGGCGGAGGAAGTCCCGATTGATGACTCCCCACAACTTTTTATTCTGGAAGATGTCACGGGAGCAGGCAAAACAGAAGCCGCCCTTGCCCTGACTCACCGCTTAATGCAAACCGGTACTGCGGACGGTTTCTATTTTGGTCTGCCAACAATGGCGACTTCCAACGCCATGTTTGGCCGAATCGCCAAACACTATCATCATATGTTTGATACAGAAAACGGCAACCTGCCCAGTATCGTTCTCGCGCACGGTGCCCGTGAGATGAATGACAATTTCCGTGACATCATCCTGACGTCCGAACACAGCGACAGTGATTACACCAGAGACGATAGCACCGCGACAGCACAGTGCCACCAATGGCTGGCAGATTCTAACAAAAAAGCCCTATTGGCTTCGGTGGGCGTAGGTACTATCGATCAGGCATTGCTTGCCATTTTACCGAGAAAATACCAGTCACTTCGATTGATTGGATTAAATCGCAAAGTATTGATCTTCGACGAAGTACACGCCGCAGATGAATACATGTTTGCATTACTGAAAAACTTATTAAGTCTGCACCTGCACCAGGGGGGTTCCGTGGTATTGCTGACTGCCACGCTCTCTTTAAAACAGCGCCAACGGCTGGTAGATAACTGGCTATCTGCCGGCGGAATCTCGCCACAAAAATTGCAACAAACGGCCTTTCCACTGGCAACCCATATCACATTAAACCCAGAAAATCCGCTTATTGAAACGCCCTTACGCAGTCGCCCAGATGTTAGCCGTGCCGTCACGGTAAAAACCGTGAATCATCTGGATGAATGTGTAGAAATCGCTCTGAACGCCGCTCAAAATGGGCAATGTGTGGTTTGGGTTCGTAACTCAGTGGATGATGTACTCCATGCTTTCCGACTGATTCAGGCACAAATGGAACAGCCGGAAAATTGCCTGCTATTCCACAGCCGCTTTATTTTGTATGACCGCAAAATGCTCGAAGATCGGGTGCTGGCAATATTTGGTAAAGAGAGTAGGCAGAAAGATCGACAAGGAAAGATCCTGATTACAACGCAGGTCTTTCAGGAAAGTCTTGATGCTGATACTGATGTGATGATCTCCGATATCTGCCCGATTGATGACTTGATTCAGCGGGTCGGTCGCCTGCACCGCCATACCCGCAATACAAATGGCGAATATAAAGCAGGCATTACCGATAGCCGATCTGCGCCTACATTATATCTTCACGCACCAGAATGGGATGACCAACCTAAAACGGATTGGCTGAGTAAAGAGTTCCGTAATACTCAATATGTTTATCGTTCAGCCGGACGTTTATGGCTTGGCTTACGCGAACTCCTGCGCTTGGGTGCCATTCGTATGCCTGCTGAGGCTCGAACCTTGATCGAAGCCGTTTACGGTGAAGACGCTGATGAACAAATCCCTGATGCACTCAAATACAAAGATGGTGACGCAATCACTGAAGGGAGGTACAAAGACGCCATAGCACGATCACAAGCCCTGCAATGGCAACACCATGAATATAGTAAACGCAGTGCCCGCGGTTGGTATGACGATGATTGCGATATCAGTACCCGATTTAGTGATATCGAAACGGTCAGTGTGCTGCTTGTCAAACTGACCGAAAGCGGTGAATTGATACCGTGGGTAGAGGATGAAAAATTTCCTGTCCAATTAAGTATCGTCAAAATTTCAAAAAATAAATTTGCCGATAAGCTGCAACCCATACCAGAGTCTCTTTCTCAAGCAGTAGAACAGTTACAGGATAAATTCAAATCCGTCAAATACCTGCAAATCTGGCTACCAGAGAGTGACCCTCATTTTACTTATGATCCCAACATCGGTTTTTATCCTAAGCAGGAGGCGTAATGAACCTCGTTAAAGATGCATGGCTGACTTTTAGCATGAGAAATGGCAGCGAGAAAAAATTGCCACTGACGGCAATCAGTGATCCTGCCGTCGTCGATTTTGCCCTGCCGCGAGCTGATTTTCAGGGGGCGGCTTATCAGTTAGCCATTGGCTTGCTACAAACGGTTTTTGCCCCTGAAGATGAAGACGAATGGCATGAATTTTATCAACAAGCCCCTACACAAGCTGACTTACAGACTGCCTTTAACCAGGCAGAACAGGCTTTTAATTTGTCAGGGGATGGCCCTCTGTTTATGCAGGATTTTGATCTATTAGCTGAAAGAAAGCCCACCAGCATTTCAGGATTATTGATTGAATCGCCCGGTGAAAAAACGTTGAAGGATAATACTGACCACTTTATCAAACGCAACCAATGTGAAGTCATTTCCCCTGAAATGGCCGCTATCGCGCTATTCACATTACAGATTAATGCTCCTGCCGGCGGTGTCGGGCATCGAGTGGGGTTGCGGGGAGGAGGCCCACTAACAACCTTGATTCAGCCACAAGAATTGGATGCTTCACTATGGCAAAAACTTTGGCTTAATGTCATCAATCGGGAACTTTGGTCTTACCCGGATCCTGACCTCAATAGTCCAGACGTTTTTCCGTGGCTGGGTAAAACTCATCTCGGCCAAAAAGCAGAGACAGAAATTTACGCACATAATGTCCATGAACTGCATATGTATTGGGCAATGCCACGGCGAATTCGTCTGGAGATAGATGACAAGCCCGCTATTTGCCAATTAACGGGACAAGCAACTCACCAATCTGTTGCTGGCTATCGTACCCAAAACTATGGCAACAACTATTCTGGTACTTGGCAACATCCCTTAACACCCTATCGATGGAATCCCAAAAAACCGGATGAAGTGCACATTTCTGTCAAAGGGCAGCCGGGTGGCATTACCTACAAAACCTGGGATAGCCTGACGTTTTCCAATGATAAATATGGTCAACAGGCAGCTCAGGTTGTCGACCATTTTAACCAACTCAATGATTATTTTGCGGACGAACAGAGTTCCACTCCACGGTTGTGGGTTTTTGGCTATGATATGGATAACATGAAAGCCCGCGGTTGGTACTCCACCAGCCTGCCTCTATTCTCCATGCCGATTGAGAAGAAAGATGCTGTTTTCCGGCGCGTCAAAACATTACAAAACCTCTCTGCCAATGCATTGACTCAGTGTCGTACCCAGATCAAAAGCGCCTGGTTCCGTCGCCCGAATGAGATAAAAGGCGATATGTCATTTATTGAGGCGACCTTCTACCAACGTACCCAAGCTGCCTTTTTTAAGGCGGTACAACAGATTGTCAGCAGCCAGCATAAAGCGTCTTCCCTATCCACCGAAGACGCTAAAACCTGGCTCTATCAACTTAGAAATACCTGCTTTGATCTCTTTGATGAATTTGTACTGTCAGAAGATACCGATCCCAAAAAATTACTGGAAAAAATCGAGGCACGGCAAATTCTTACCAAGTGGCTGATAAGTTCTAAAGATATTAAGTCATTTATGGCAGAGCACAATATAGAAACCAAATCATCCAAGAACACGAAGAAGGAGGTTATCAATGACTAATCTAAGCGAAGGTCGTTTACTGCGCTGGTGGGAAAGTATGTTTTTATCCCCCGAAGAATTGAAGAAAAAAGAGATTCCTCCTGTACCCACACTCTATAAGGCCGAATTAAAGCGTTGCCAGGATATTGAGGCAGTAACTTTAACCGAAGGTTTTCGCGCATTATGGTTCATTTTACCTGAGGATATCACCAAAGAAGCTGAACAAAAAACCGTTATGCAATGGGCGATGATTGCCGTTACGCTGGTGTATGTCAAAACCAACACCAGCACTAATCTGGCAACTGCCGCAGGCACCAAAACAGAAAATGACAAGCCCATTGTCAGTACTCATCGCTTTGCCCAATTACAGGCAGCCAAAACTCCCGATGAATTTATTATGCGTTTGCGGCGCATCCTGCAACAACTGAAAGGCCAGGTTTCCGTCTTGTCTCTCGCCAAAGATATTGAACAGTGGATGTGGGAATACCACCAGCCAAGAGCGTATCGAGCCAATAAACGCCTTTGTGTGCAATGGGCAATGGATTACTACAAAGCCGCTAAATAACCCCAATAATTCATCATCTTTACTCTATAAGGAATTTTAAATGAGCCAATTTATTCAGCTACATCTGTTGACTTCCTATCCTCCTGCCAACCTGAATCGCGATGATCTCGGACGTCCTAAAACTGCCAGAATGGGCGGGGCTGAGAGATTAAGAATTAGCTCTCAAAGTTTGAAACGCCACTGGCGAATCTCTGAACTGTTTCAGGATGCTCTCGCAGAGCACCTTGGTTTTCGTACCAAGCGCTTTGGATTTCAGGTTTATCAACGCTTACTTAATGGGGGAGTTAAAGAAAAACAAGCCACTCAATGGGCTACTGTTATTGCAGAGGTTTTTGGCAAAAATAAAAAAGATGAACCTCTGGAAATTGAACAATTGGCTCATATCAGCCCGGCAGAAAAAGAGGCTACCTTTGCATTGGCCGATAAACTCATCGCCGAAAATCGCGCACCCACCAAAGCAGAATTGAACCTACTGAGCAGAGAAAAAACAGCCGTAGATATTGCCCTGTTTGGCCGAATGCTGGCATCCAGCCCTGCCCATAGTGTGGAAGCAGCCTGTCAGGTTGCCCATGCTATCAGTGTTCACCGTGTTGCCGTAGAAGATGACTATTTTACCGCGGTAGACGATCTCAATGCGGGCAAAAGTGATTCCGGTTCGGCTCATATTGGCGAAACCGGCTTTGCCGCCGCGCTGTTCTACAGCTATATCTGCATCAACAAATCTTTGTTAATCGAAAATCTGTCTGGCAATGAAGCACTGGCGAATAAAGCCATCGCTGCCCTGACAGAAGCCGCTATTAAAATCGCCCCATCCGGCAAACAAAACAGTTTCGGCTCCCGCGCTTATGCCAGCTATGTATTGGCGGAAAAGGGAGAATATCAGCCTCGTTCCCTGTCTGTTGCGTTTTTAAAACCCATTGATAGCGAAGATCAGGCAACTGATGCCATCAACGCGTTAGAAAATCAGAGGAAAAACTTCGATAACGTTTATGGCGCTTGCGCTGACACGCTCTATGAAATCAATGCCGTCACGGGTGAAGGTCGTTTTACTGAGCTACTTCAATTCGTTACTGAATAAAAGAGGCCAATATGCAGACTTACCTGGTCTTTCGTTTATATGGAGCACTAGCCAGTTGGGGGGTGGAGGCGGTCGGCGAAGATCGGCCGACCGGCACTGATCCAACCCGCTCGGCTATCTTAGGGCTATTAGGTGCAGCATTGGGTATCCGGCGTGACGATGAAACACAACTTGTGGCATTGCAGCAGGGTATCAAAATCGCCATCAAACAGATTGTTTCCGGTTTATTAATGCGGGATTACCATACTACCCAAGTTCCCTCACAAGAGAAAAAACAGGCACATCTGACCCGTAAAAGTGAGTTGCGCGATAAATCCAAATTAAACACAGTGCTGTCTTCACGCGATTACCTTGCTGATGGTGTATGGGTTATCACAATTTCATTGACCGAACAGGCCAGTTTCACACTTTCGGCTTTGCGTGATGCGCTGATAAAACCGGTCTTTACACTGAGCCTTGGGCGAAAATCCTGCCCTCTTGCGCTTCCGATGATGCCGCAATTGGCAGAATATCCGTCATTAAAAGCAGCCCTTGATACGCCTTTTCCTCCCTTACCTCATCAATCAGAAAAGGCCAATCACTACTGGCAGCGTAATCACGATGTCGTGAGCTATTTCTGGGAAGGAGATAAAGACGAGATCACACTCCCTGATACGACAACACTGACTCATCAAGGTTGGGATGAACCGCTATCACGCAGCCACTGGCAGTTTACGCAACGCACAATGCACCAGTTATCGACCGTGGAGGGAACTCATGTATCTGTCTAAAGTTACTTTGCGCCCTTCGGTTTATCATATACAAGCACCGTCACGAAAACAGACGAAAAATGATGTCTATGCTTCCCACCAACTCTTGTGGCAACTGTTTACCGAGCAGGAAGAGCGCAATTTCTTGTTCAGGCAAGAGATGAGCTTAAGTGGCAGACCTGAATTTTTTGTGTTGTCCACAACGACACCAATAGCCAATTCCCCGCGCTTCCAGATTCAGACCAAACCTTTTATCCCTCAATTATATAATGGTCAAAAACTGGCGTTTAAACTCCGCGCGAACCCCACTGTCTGCATTACAAATAAAGATTCAGGCAAACAGCTTCGCCATGACGTATTGATGCATGCCAAACGTCAGGCAAGACATGCTGGTCGCTCAGACGAAATCGAATCAGTAATGACGCAAGCCGCCCAAGCCTGGATACAGGATGAAAAACGGCTGGCTAATTGGGGAATTCGCTTTGACTTCGCCCCAGATATTGAACGCTATACCCAACATCGCAGCTTCAAAGCTTCTGGTCAGAAAGTGGCATTTTCCAGCGTGGATTTTCAGGGTGTGCTCACTTTGTCAGATAGCGAACTTTTCCTTGAGCAATACCAAAAAGGGTTTGGCAGGGCAAAATCCTTTGGTTGTGGGCTAATGCTGATCAGGGCGCTGTAATGGCATTTATTCCATTAAAACCCATTCCCATCAAGGACAGGAATTCGATGATCTTTATCGGCATGGGACGTATTGATGTCAAAGATAATGCGTTTGTTGTGATTGATGAAGTCAACGGTGAACGTATGCATATTCCCGTTGGTTCCCTCGCCTGCATTATGCTGGAGCCAGGCACCCGCATTAGCCATGCTGCGGTAAAACTGGCTGCTACTACCGGAACATTGCTTATTTGGGTGGGGGAAGCCGGTGTCAGGCTCTATTCCGTAGGACAACCAGGAGGTGCGCGTTCAGACCGACTACTTTATCAGGCTAAGCTGGCACTGGATGAGGATTTAAGGCTCAAAGTTGTCCGCAAAATGTTTGAATTGCGCTTTGGGGAGCCTGCTCCCCAAAAACGCAATATTGAACAACTTAGGGGCATTGAGGGCGCTCGTGTCAGGAAGATCTATCAAATATTGGCAAAACAGTATGGGGTAAAATGGCATGGGCGCAATTACGATCATACGGATTGGGATAAAGGTGACCTGATCAATCGCTGTATCAGTGCAGCAACCTCTTGCTTATATGGCGTGACCGAGGCAGCCATTCTGGCTGCTGGCTATGCACCTGCCATTGGTTTTCTGCATACCGGCAAACCCTTGTCATTTGTCTATGATATTGCGGATATCTTGAAGTTTGATACTGTCGTGCCTATTGCGTTTAAAGTCGCGGCCACCAATAGTATTGCTCCTGACAGGCAAGTCAGAATTGCTTGCCGCGAGAAATTCAGGACAGACAAAATTCTGAAACGCCTTATTCCCTTAATTGAGGAAATACTTGCGGCGGGCGAAATTTCTCCGCCACCCGCTCCTGCTGATGCACAACCTCCCGCCATTCCTGAACCGGTATCCATTGGTGACATTGGGCACAGGAGCCAGTAAAGATGAGTATGACGGTGGTCGTAACAGAAGCCGTTCCTCCTCGATTACGGGGACGTCTGGCTATTTGGTTACTGGAAATACGAGCAGGGGTTTATGTGGGTAATATCTCTCATAAAATCAGGGAGATGATTTGGCAACAAATCACGGAACTGGCCGAAGATGGAAATGCCGTTATGGCATGGCAGACCAACACCGAATCTGGATTTGATTTTCAAACTTTTGGTGAAAACCGAAGGGAGCCGCTAGATTTTGATGGCCTGCGTTTAGTGAAATTTAAGCCACTTTCTGAGGATTAGTTTGGGGGAGTTAAAGGCGATTAAAACGGTAGAGTTTCTTCTGTTGATAAAAGTTTTTTAGAACAATTGGTTATAGTTAGTGTGTTCCCCGTAAGCACGGGGATAAACCGGTATATGTTAATTTTTACCCTTTCTGTGGTGGGTGTTCCCCGTAAGCACGGGGATAAACCGATCAGCTCCAATTGCTAATGCTGTAGCCCAATGTGTTCCCCGTAAGCACGGGGATAAACCGAATTCTTTACCCGGAATTGTGTTAAGGGTGAAGTGTTCCCCGTAAGCACGGGGATAAACCGATAGAAACTATCAGGCGGTAATCGTTTCCTTTGTGTTCCCCGTAAGCACGGGGATAAACCGGTATTGATGTTAATCGTGCTCGTGCCCATGGGGTGTTCCCCGTAAGCACGGGGATAAACCAGACCCAGGTTTAGGATATTACGGCTATCGTGAGTGTTCCCCGTAAGCACGGGGATAAACCGCATCACGGTAAACCGCTGTTTGTCTACTCCGAGTGTTCCCCGTAAGCACGGGGATAAACCGAGTGGATTTAAAATCTGGATTTAAACCACCTAGTGTTCCCCGTAAGCACGGGGATAAACCGCCCTCGTAGTGAAGGCTAGTGTCAGTTCTTATGTTATCCCCGTAGACTCAATGAATAATTCCAATATGCTACGCATAAAAAACATTAATGGAACCATTAATTAAATAAGGTAATAGCAAATCAAGGATAAGATAATCAATTGTCGTTTAACAATGATTTATTGTAATAAACCAAGAAAACAATAAATAAAATTAAATATTTATAGACCGTTCTCTTATTTTAAGAAACCTAAATAAAAATCAATATTAGAAATAATTTTAATATCAATTAATTATTTTCACTAACCCTTTGGAGAAATAAAACCCGCCCAAACTGGTGATAAAACAAACAAATATTTCAAATCGTGCGATCTTCCACCTACAGGCATAATTCGTTGATGATTGTCAAAAAGAGCTATGATAATCTACGCCCCTTTTTGCTCTCATCTGTCTAATTTACAAACAATATAATCCTAAAACATAGGAAGAAGATTCACTTATGAACTCAACTAACACCAGCAAATTATTAGCCGCGACGCTGTGTCTGGCGACCTCCTATAGCTATGCAGATAGTGATCGTCCGCTTTTTTCATTAACTGTATCTGAATCTGGCGTTCAGCAAACAAATAATGACGGTAGCTTATCTCAATCGACCAAATCAGGATCTCGTATTCTGCCAATTTGGGGTGATGCCGCTCGTGCAAAAGGCTACGACCTGCCTGAACCGTTTGGTGCTAGTTATGGTTATATGAACCTGAGACAGGATGTTGTGGTGGATCAAATCGGGTTTATTATGCCTGAAAATCCTGAAACACAAGAAACTACTAAAGTCATAGCTGGGAAAACCCGTGAACGCAATGAATCACATATGCTTAAGCTAGATACATGGGTTTTGCCATTTTTAAATGTCTATGGTGTATATGGAAAAACAAAAGGTTCATCTGAAACTAATATTGAAAACGTAATATTTATTGGTACACCTATGTTCCAAAATATTCCTTTCACTTTAGACTTTAAAGGTAAAACCTATGGTGGCGGTATTACATTGGCTGGCGGTTATAACCAATTTTTTGCAACATTAGATGCAAACTATACCCAAACCAATTTAGATATTTTAGACGGTGGTATCAAAGCCCTTGTTATAACGCCTAGAATTGGTTATGAATTCATCTTTAGCCCATTAGTGGCAGGGCAAGGTAATACCAAAGTCCAAATTTGGACTGGAGCTATGTACCAAGATATCACTCAACGTTTTAGCGGTAAGGTCGCTAACCTAAATATGACAGGGCCACTAGGAGCAATAACTAGTCTCATCCTTGAAGAAGACCCTGACATGTCGTTCGACGTCAAACAACACCTAGCCCATAAGTGGAACAATACCATTGGTGCACGTATCGAAGTCACCCGTAATTTCAATATCCTGTCAGAAGTCGGTTTTGGCAACCGTAATAGCTTCTTTATCTCCGGTGAGTTCCGTTTTTAATGTTTAACTTTACAATATTCAAAAGGCTGGTCATTGCCAGCCTGTTTATTTTTACCATTTCATCGGCACACGCTGATATCCTGCCCGATCAGCAAAAAATTGATGCTTGGTTAAACCAATTAGGTGGCAGTAATTATTTTGACGAGCACAAGAAAATTGACTGGGGCGTATTGCCTGGCCCTTTCTACACCCCTGAAATGGGGATGGGGATTGGTGTTGCCGTGGCCGCCCTGTACCGTCCTGACCATTTAGACCAGATCAGCCAGAACTCTTCATTAGGACTGAGTGGCTTTGGTTCATCTACCGGTGCGTTTGGCCTGAACTTTACCAATTACAATTTTCGTGCCAGTGACCGATGGCGGTTATTCGTTTCCGGTACATTGAATAACACGCCAACTTACTATTGGGGCAAGGGTTATCGTGCCGGTAAGAATGACAATAACAAAGGTAAATATTGTTCGCAGGAATTTGCTATTCACCCGCGCCTCCTCTATCGCATCACTGACGCCACCTATATGGGATTAGGCTGGAATTTTTCATCTGTCAATGCCAGTGATCCAGATAGCGGTGCCAAACGGTATTTTGCCCAGTCTATCGGTGGTCGTTCCGTGATAAGTTCTGGTATTAGCGCCCATTTCAGTTATGACACGCGAGATTTCTTGCCCAATGCACGGCACGGACAAGTATTTGAGATCGTTTACACCTATTTTTCCCCTGAATTAGGCAGTAATCACCGTTTCCATACCACCCAACTTCAGTTCTCGACCTATTACCAGCTATCTGAAAAGACAGTTTTGGCCTTTGATAACTATGCCCGTTTCAGCGCAGGTGATGTACCGTGGAACCAGCTATCACTGCTTGGTAACGGCCAGCGGATGCGTGGATATTATGAAGGGCGCTACCGTGACAACAATATCTTCACCACACAATTAGAGTTACGGCACAAACTTGACTGGCGCCACGGTGTGGTCGGTTGGGTAGGCACCGGCACGTTGGGAGATTCCCCTTCACAATTGGGAAGCAAACATTGGCTTCCTTCTGTGGGTGTTGGCTATCGTTTTGAGTTTAAGCCACGCATGAATGTCAGATTAGATTTTGGTGTCGGCAAGGGCAGCACTGGGTTCTATTTTCAGGTTGGGGAAGCGTTTTGAGATTATTAGTGACACTTTGCCTCTGTTTTTTACTGATGGCATGCCAAAATCAACCACAATCTGTTAATCCGGTAAAACCTGTCCTTATCAGTGATACCCATGAACAATCACAGCAAAATTGGGATGCATTATCCCCCATTGCCCCGCCAGAAGGTTTAAGAGCTTGCTGTGCTTTCGGCTATAACCTTAAAACCCAACTGTGGAATATCCCCATCCCCTTCTACGACATCGACAATATCGTAGAAGCTAAGAAACTGGGTGAGCATCACTACAATGACAGTGTTATTGGTGCCAGTGCTGCTTTGTTGGGAGTAAGCAATGAAAAAGTGGGTCTGCTCTATACCCGTCAGGGAGGGTTTATTGATATTTCCCATGTGAGGGATACCGCAGATTATACGCTTTATCTGTTTAGCCAGATTTACGCCCATCTTGGTCAAGAGTGGAAATTAACCCTGAGTAATGAACTGGCCGCCCGTAAAATACATTTTTTGGCTTTTACACCGCCGGAAGAACCTGCTGAACGCTATACGCTAAGTGCTTATTTGGCCGCTAAACTCGCTTTTCAGCTTGCAGCCTGGCATGAAATAGCGCAATGGTATGGCTATCAATCAGTCCCTGGATTTTCAGAAGGCATTTCGGCTTTTTCCCCAGAAGATCTCTATTCCAACCTGTTGGGTGCACGGTTGGCTCTGACGCTGATTCTGACAGGCCATGCTTCTTCTGTGGAGCAGTTTTCGCATTCAATGGCTAAGATCTTGCCAATAGCCTTGCATGAACTTGGGGATTATCCTAAATCAGGCACAAAGGAGATGTTTGATAGCGTAGATGGTTTGTGGTGGAACAGTTATCAACGCATTCCAGAGAAGTTTTTAGTATTGCACCGGAATTATGATATCCAAGACAACCGCTACCCATTAATGCCTTTCGGTAAAGAGAACTTTGCCCTGCGCCTGTCTCTGCCTGAGTATTATCAGCATTTTTCGTTGGATAAACTGGCTGAATTTCAGCTATGGCCAACCAATGAGATGAAAAACCTGCCTGTTCCAAAGCAATATTGGACAGTAAAAGATTTTAAAATACTGGCGGAAAATGCCCAACGGGAAGATAAGAGACAGTTGCTCATAAGATAAATACCCTACATATTGGTGTATGCCTGCCCAAGCAAGGCAGGCAAGTAATGGTCAACAAACACGGTTGAATCTGGCATAAGTTGAACAACCTTTTGTCTCTCGATCAATATTTTCCTGATAACAGTGAGCCAAATCGCGGAACGTATGTATCCAGCCCAAGCTGTTTCAATATCATGTAGGTTGTCGCCACCGATGAAGAAATAACAGGTAATCCCACCCGATCTTCGATCAGCGCTACTGACGCCAAAGAAGGCATTTGTACACAAGCGGAAGCTACAATAACATCCACATTGCTATTCAACCGTTTGGTAATCTCCACCGGTGCGAGAGGATCTTGCCGCCCGACCGCAAGGTTATCGGGGATCTCCAGCGAAATGCTGTCGATAACTTCAATTTCCTCATTTTCGATGTAATCAATCACTAACTGAGTTAATGGCTTCATATAGGGTGTCAGTATGGAGATGCGTTTCGCCCCCAAAGTATGTAACCCATCCACCAATGCTCCTGCGCTGGTCACCACTGGCGCCGGATGTCCATTTTCTACTGTCCGTAGATGGAGGCGCTTTTCAGAGATGCGGTGATATCCCTGTCCCATGCTCATGATCGCCACTAAACAGGCATATCCCAACACATCAACCGCTGCATCCGACAATTCAAACGCACAGCGATCACTGTCCGCATCCATGGCCGCCAGTTCTGTTTTTGTGACCGTTTTCATTCTCATGCGACTGGAATGAAAGGTGAAACGTTCAGGGCTTATTGCTTCACGGGCACGCAAGATAGCGGGGATTTCTGTTTCCATAGTCGTATTTGACGAGGGCACAATCAGCCCCACTCTAAAATGCCGGCCGTTATTCATGGGAGATCCTCCTGATCGGATGGCAGATCGGTAAACCGAATCGCCTTCATCGGACGACGGTTCACTTTTAGATCGAAGATATCAAATCGGTTGTAATGCCCTGTGATATCGTGCATTTGACGCGGCTGAATACAGCGATTCAAGTCAATCTGCGCATAGACAATCCCTTCTTTATCAATCAGGGGATCACCCATCACTCGCCCATCAGGCCCAATAATGCCGGTAAATGCACTATTAGAACGTGCCAGCAACGCTTCAGCTTCCGGATGGCTGGCCGACATCGCTTTTACAATTTCCGGCGAAATCGTGGAGCAGGAGACAAGGGTAAACACTTTGCCTTCAAAACAGTGGGCTGACGCTCGTAAACGGATCGCTTCAGCCATATCATAATCCGGTGGGGCAACCGGCAGGGAGATATAACTGGCAACATGTACCAATTCGCCCTGAGATAACAAGGAAAAGCGCGCCAACGTATTAGTATTTTCGCCGCAGGCCAGCACGCCCAATGGGCCGATACGGGTGTCATGTACTTTTAACGAAGCCGCATCACCATTCGCCCACGTTAATTTTTCCGCCCATGTCGGCACCAGCTTGCGATGACGCCCCAGAATGTTCCCTTCATCAGAAATAGTGACCAGGGTGTTATAGAGTGTTGCTATGCCATGAGGAGTGCGTTCATTCACCCCAATCACAACGTTGATATGATGACGCGCCGCCGCCCGTGCGATTTTATTGATCTCCGGCCCTGGCACTTCAATGGCCGATTTGCACAGTTTTTCAAACCACGGGCTGCCTTGTATTGGGTTCATCACCCAGTTCCAATAGGGATAACCCGAAACAAACACCTCAGGAAACGCCACCAAACTGGCGCCCTTCTCTGCCGCTTCTTGGATCAATCGGCAGACGAGATCAACCGTCGCCTCGGTATCCAGAAAGATGGGGGCAGCCTGTACCGCAGCCGCCTTGAACTTAGGAAGTTTCAGCATATCAGGCTCCTGTTTTATTTACACCGCAATAACGGAGTGACGCAAATGACCAACCTTTTCAAGGTATGCTTCAATCACATCCCCTGGCCACAGCCATTCTTGTGGATCACGCCCCGCCCCAACCCCTTCCGGTGTGCCTGTGGCAATGATATCTCCCGGCTCCAGCGTGATGCCTTTGCTAATATCGGCAATCAGAGTATTGACCTTGAACAACATATGGCGCGTATTGGAATCCTGTTTAGTTACGCCATTGACTTTTAGGCTCAACGCCAGCTCTTGCGGGTTGGCAATTTCATCAGCGGTGACAATGCAAGGGCCAAAAGGCGCATAGGTATCCTGCCCTTTGGAGTAGATCCACTGCCCAGCCCGACGGCAATCACGGGCACTCATGTCGATCATCAGGCTATAGCCAAAAACATATTTCAATGCCTCAGCTTCCGATACACCTTTGGCACGCATGCCGATAATCACCGCCAGCTCCACTTCCCAATCCAATTGCTGGGTGATCTCACTGTTATGCTCAATCGCGTCGCCAGGGCCAATCACTGTCGTTGGCGGCTTAGAGAAAATAACCGGCTCTTTTGGCAGATCTTTTGCCGTATCCAGAGAGCGGCTGGATTCGGCCACATGTTCAACATAGTTCAGGCCAATACCAAAGATGTTTTTCCGGGGGCGAGGAATGGGCGCGAGAATTTTCACATTCTGCAATGGCAGTGAAATCCCCGCAGGCCAAAACCCCTTGAATGAATCTAACAGCGCTGTTGTGCTTCTCACCGCCAAGGGTCCCAGATCAATAAATTCCAGCATGTTATCCGGTAATCTATTTCCGGTATGGGCGGCTAATTTCGCCAAATCTACTACGTAATTATTGACTATCGCGCCTAATCTCGCGGCAGCCGTAACTTCTGAACGGTAAGTGATTAAACGCATCTCTTATCCTCTCACTGGTTGGTGCCCATTGTTATCAGACAGGGCCTCTTCGTAATACAATTGCAATGCCTGCATGACAGGCAAGTCATTGAAACAGAACAGGCAAGCATCATCGGTCTGTGAGTTATTCACATGTTCATGAAATGCCCACGAAGGTACGCAGAAAATATCCCGCTCTTGCCAGTCAAATCGTTGACCATCAATCACGGAATACCCTTTTCCTTTCGCCACTTGATAGATGAAACTGCCAGTGTGCCGATGTGCCTTGCCAACAAAACCAGGGTGCAACAACTGCATACTGGCGCCGAGAGTCGGCATCACATGGCCGCCTGTTAGCGGATTGGAGTAGTGCATCAAAATGTCATCAAAAGGCGATCCTGCTGACACATGAGCGTAACGCTGCAAGGCTTCATAAGTTGGCTCCCATTGGTATCTGAACAGCGGGGAATAAGGTTTATCCCAGCCAACATTCTGTGGACGCAAAGCAGGGGCACCCCAAAGTGCAATGGAAGAATCCACGGCTTCAGTCACCGCCTGACGCAAATCAGGATGTACCTTATAAAAACCCGCCTCCAATATGTTAACCAGCGGTATATCCAGACCATCCTGCCAGATACATTGCGAGCCATCAGGATCAACACCGTGCTCATGCCAGGTGCCATTGGGGGTTAAGACGAAATCATTCGCTCCCAACGACATTTTCTGACCATCAACAATGGTGTAAGCACCACGCCCTTCCATGATGAAACGCAAAGCAGAAGAGGAGTGGGCATGTGCCGATGCCGCTTCACCTGGCCGCATTGTCTGGAGACCGGAATAGAGCAAGCCAACAGCGGTGGAGGCTCCAGGCTCTCCCGAATTGTTCAGATAGACCACACGGCGGCCTGCTTTTTCCGGTGTGACTAAATCGGCCGATTTTAGAACGTACTCACGCAGATCACGGTAACGCCAAAGTACCGGCACTGAAGCGGATTTAGGTTGCCAGGGTTCTATTTTATTGGCGATTGTCCAGAGTGCCCCTGTCTTGTATTTAACCAACTCCCTGTAATACGCCAGCAGTTCAGGGCTATCGGCAACATTGGCACGGCCGAGAATATCTTCCCGATATTGATCATGAGTTTGGATATTTTCTTGTTGAGACATGGATATCTCCTAGCGTTGTTTTCTAATCAATTGCGCTTTGCCGTAAAGATAAGGTTCCGGCCAATCGATACCCGTCCAGCCATATCTGGCACATTCATGCAGTAACCAGGCCGCATCAGATAAGAATGGGCGGGATAAGGCACAGAGATCAGCACGACCCGAAGCGATAATGCCGTTAATTTGATCCGCATCCGTAATTGCACCAACTGCAATAACCGGCACGTTGCCTTCATTACGAATGCGATCAGCCATCGGCGTCTGGTACATACGTCCATAAACCGGCTGCTGTTCAGGGGAAACTTCTCCGGTGGAACAATCCACCATATCTACTCCGGCTGCACGGAAACGACGGGCAATCTCTACGGCTTCGTCAACTGTCGTTCCCCCCGCAACCCAATCCGTAGCCGAAATACGCACAGATATCGGCAAATTCGCCGGCCAAACATCACGCACCGCCTTAAAGACGGCCAACGGGAAGCGAAGCCGGTTTTCCAGCGAACCGCCATATTCGTCATCGCGCTGGTTAGTCAACGGAGAGATAAAACTGGAGAGCAGATAACCGTGTGCGGCCTGAATCTCCAGCCAGTCAAACCCTGCTTTGATGGCACGGTGAGTTGCGGCAATAAACTGCTCAATAATTTCGGCCATTTGCGCTTTAGTGAGCGCCGCTGGTACTTGTGAAATTCCAGCCAAATAGGGCAAGGCGGATGCTGAAACTAAGGGCCAGTTACCCTCTGGCAAAGGGTGATCAGCTTGTTGCCACCCCAGTTGGGTTGATCCCCGCCTTCCCGCATGTCCCAGTTGAATGCCTATCCGAGTGTCAGAGTGCTGGTGGACAAAATCAGTGATCGCCTTCCACGCCTGCACCTGCTGATCGTTCCACAATCCCGTACAAGCAGGAGTGACACGTGCTTGTGGAAAAATGGCCGTCATTTCCGCGATCACCAAACCCACGCCACCCAATGCCCTGCTACCAAGATGAACCAGATGGAATGAATCCGGAACGCCTTCCACAGCGCTATACAACAGCGTAGGAGAGACCACCACCCGATTTTTCAAGCTCACGCCCCGTACCTGATAAGGGGTCAGCAACGGTGGGGGCAGCGATGAGGGCGGGGGCGATTTTTGCGCAAACCAGCACTCATAATTTTCCAGCCATGCCCGATCCCTCAAGCGCAAATTTTCATGGGAAATACGCTGTGAACGAGTCAGCAATGAATAAGCGAATTGTTCAGGCGAAAAACTTTCATAGCGTGCAACATTTTCGAACCATTCCGTTGAATTACGCGCGGCATTCTGGATTTTCAGCACTTCTACGCTGCGCGATTGCTGATAATCGGATAAACCCGCCTGCCAATTCCCTTGATGGGTTTTCAGGTTGTTTGCCAGTTCAATCGCATCTTCCAGTGCCAATTTTGTACCGGAACCAATGGAAAAATGGGCGGTATGGGCGGCATCTCCCATTAATACAATCGGGATATTTTTGCCGTTCTCTCCCTCTGGTTTGATCCAGTGCACCCAATTGGCACAAATTATTCGGGGAAAACGTATCCAGATGGCGGCACCGCGCAAATGGGTGGCATTGGAGATTAATTTATGTCCATCCAGCCAGGGGGCGAATATTTTTTCACAATAGGCAATGCCCTCTTCCTGTGACATTTTGTCGATACCCGCAGCCAGCCAGGTCTCTTCCGTCGTTTCGACAATAAAAGTCGATAGCCCTTCCTGAAATTGATAGGCGTGAACCTGAAACCAGCCATATTCGGTTTCAACAAACAGAAACGTAAATGCATCAAAAACTTTATGCGTTCCTAACCAGACAAAACGGCAATGGCGTTGATCGATATCGGGCTGGAAAAATTCAGCATAACGGGTACGGATCTGACTATTGATCCCATCAGAGGCAATCAGCAAATCAGCATGATATTTGTGGGCAATCTCCTGTTCATCCTCAATCTGGGTTTCAAACAGCAACTCAACCCCGACTTCGTGGCAACGGTCTTGCAAGATATTCAGGAGTTTTTTACGGCCAATACCAATAAATCCATGACCACCACTACGATTGACGGTTCCCTTGAAATGGATATCGATATCATCCCAACGGCTAAACTCCTTCCTGATTATTTCCGCCGACACAGGATCGGCCAGATGCAGGTTTTCCAACGTTGCATCCGAAAACACCACTCCCCAACCAAAGGTGTCATACGGACGATTGCGCTCGATCACCACAACACGATTATCAGGATTTTGTAATTTCATCAGCAGGCCGAAATATAACCCAGCCGGTCCGCCGCCAATACAGACGATATTCTTGCCACTGATGGCCACGGTATTTTTACTGATTACTGCACTCTTACCTCTTACATTCATAATTTATTCTCCTGCCGCACGATATCTACGCCATGCAATCGCCTATTTGGTTAAGGCATTTGTTCAGTTAACGCATAGTAAAATTCGTCGGGTATCGGAATAGCTTGATGAGTATCCAGCGAAGTGGTGACATAAGTCTGAGTGACTCTCATCCTCAATTCACCTTCTTTGCTGACGCAGCGTTGAAGCAGCGTCAATGATTTCTTGCCAATGTTCTCTACTCTTAATTCCAGCCAGACTTGATCCCCCATTCGGCTAATGGCCTTAAACTCCGCCTCCAGATGAACCGTCGGTAACCCCAAACGGTGTTTTGCGATGTAATTGGCATATCCCATTGACGTTAATTCATCGAACCAATCTTCCAGCAAGTTGTTGAACATCACGAAATACTGGGGATAAAAGACGATCCCCGCCGGATCACATTCAGAAAAGCGGATCTTATGGGGCTGTATAAAACTAAGCAGGCTCATTGCAGGCTCCTTAGGTAGGTTCTTTCTTTAATATAAAGAGAGACTCTGTTGGCACTCACGTAATCGGTCACCCTGCTCATCCGCTAATGCGGCGTCACGTAGTTGCCGCAAGCTGGCAGGAGGTAAGTCATGCGGATGGTGATCAACAATGTTCATCAGAGTTTGAAAATGACTTGATCCGCGGGAGTAAGTATCCCCATATCCCTTGATTAAGCGCTGACATTGGGCGATTTCCGCAGCCAGTTCGGGATCGCGCTTTGCGGCCACTTCAATTCGCTGTAGCCATTCTTCAATACGTCCCGTTTCATGCTGAAAGCGCAGCGTATAGCGGCGCATGCGACGCCAACTCGCCAGCAGATAAAGCAACAGGTATCCCCGAATGGAACTGGTGGTGATCACACGCCCACGGCTGAGTAATTTCGCCAACATACGATTGACGAAATGAGGACGAGACAACCAGCGCCCGATACTTACTGGCAAGGTGTCACAGATTTCTTCCATTCTGGGATGCAGAAAGTCATTAATTTCGACCAGTTGACCGTCCTTCACTCGCATTTCTTTACTGACACGCTCGAATCGACCGGCGCGAATTTTGAGATCTGCTACCCGCATGGTGTCTTCGTAAGCCATCCATAGCGCCAAATGACGGGCTGTTTCGCGTAATAATTGCTCATTCAGTAATCGCTCATCAGGTTTCACCACTTGCTCAATGAGACTTTGTAATCGGTCAAGATACAAACGAGCGTAGGCTAGATCCTGATAATCAATCAGACGCCTGACACCTTCAATGGCAATGTGATGGAGACAGGCAGGGAACTTTTGCCGGATATGTAACAGCAGGGCATTGACTTTATTGTTCGATATAGGGATTTCTGGCATAGGGGTTTCTGGTGCCGTTTTTTCGACCGTCTTTGAGTCTGCCGCCGATTGTGCCCGACTCAATCCCAAACTAAAGGCTTGCAGGCTGGGCTTTATTCCCACGTTTTTCTTGATGATCGCCGCTTCAAACTGATTACGGTCAAATGGCAAAATCTCCGTACCACAGAGCGCCCCAAACAATACGGCACTGATCACACTGCCACTCTTCTCTGCCGTCTTCGCCATATCAAAATGGATAAAACGCAAAGCAGCTTGTCGGGATTGTCGGATCAATACCCTGTTATCCACGCGCCCATCCCCCATCGCTGAACGCTCTCCCATCGAAAATACCCGATGGCTTGATGCGATAAGCGTAGTGCGATCCGGTGTGACCAAACCGCGTTGGACAGCACGTCCGGCTTCCATCAATTCCGAAGCCAGCACAATATCCACATCACCGGCAGTTGGCATCAGCGCCAGCACCGGTGTCGGGACGTCGGGATCGTCAGCACCAGGGAACAGCTCGACATAATAAATAGTTGCCCCAGTCCGCTGAGCTACGCCGGGTACGGAAGTCGTTTGGGCGAAATAGCCATTCTCTTCCCCCAAAGTCACGATCCAATCGGCCAGTACGCCGCCGCCTTCCCCTCCCATCGCCAGAATCGCTATTTTGATCGGCTGTTTGGGTGAGTTCGTTAACGAGAAATGGGTAGATGCTGACATAGGTATAACCCCTTGTTAAAAATCATATTGATTACGACGTTTAACATCACGACGTTGCAGATAGCCGATAAGCCCTGTGCGAATACGATGAATCAGCCGATCCCAACGATTGGGATTGATAATGATCCGTGCCTTAAAGAAAGAGGGGCACAACACTGCCGCGTGAGATAATTCCCCGCACAACCCACAGCCCACACAGCTATTTAATACTGTTGTCACCGGATCGGTACGTAATGGATCAGGATTCGGTTTAATCGATAGAGAAGGACAACCGGACAAACGGATACAGGAGTGATCGCCCGTGCAAGTGTCAGGATCAACCCCAAATTGCTCACGGATGATCCGCTTTCCTTCCGCAATCGCCCCTCTGACCTTTACCTTCTCGCGCCGTTGCTTATTCAACATGCACTCACTCTGTGCGACCAGAACTTTTGGCCCGTGCTCACCTGTTGTTAGTGCCTCGCGTAAGGTATTCATCATGGCTTTGAGATCGTAGGTACGTTTGATCGTGCGTACCCATTTCACCCCAACCCCTTTGACGGCTTTTTCAATGTTATGGCCGGTACTGCGATGGGGATTTAACGCCGTTGAAGAGGGAATATCCTGCCCTCCGGTCGCGGAGGTATAACTGTTGTCCACAATGATGGTCAGATTGTCGCTGCGGTTAAAAACACTATTCGCTATGCCACTGGTTAAACCGTTATGCCAAAACCCGCCATCCCCCATGACTGCGATTGCCCGCTTATTCGTAACCGGTGCATTCAGTGCTGCCGCACTCGCAGCGCCCAATCCATATCCCATCGTGGTATTGCCCAAATTAAACGGGGGTAAAATGGCAAACAAATGGCAACCGATATCGGCACTGATGTGATGTTGCCCCAATTCCCGTTCAATCAGCTTCATCGCTGTAAAGATGGGGCGCTCTGGACAACCGGTGCAAAATCCGGGGGGGCGGGTATGAACCGCATCTGCCAGAGGATCTTTTATCGGTAAGGTCACGGCGGGGATACGTACCTGACAGGCAGACACTGCACTTTCTGCTGCAATTTTGCCGTAACGTTCCAGGAAAGCCCTGAGTCCCGACAACACGGTAGCCGTGTTGTACTCTCCCACCATTGGCAGTAAATCCTTGCCATGCAATCGAGTTGCTATTTCACGCTGGCGCAAGATATTGGCGACATTCTGCTCCACAAAATTGGGCTGACCTTCTTCCAGCACTAAAATCGCCCGCTTGCCATGACAAAAACGTTCAAACTCTTCATCGATCAACGGGTAAGCGACGTTCATGACATACAGCGGGATTTGGCTATTGCCAAAAACATCCGCCAATCCAAGCAAATTCAAGGCACGGATCACGGTGTTATAGCATCCCCCTTGCAGGGCAAGGCCGACATCATCAGCCTGCTCGGCGAAAAATTCATTCAGCTTATGCTGTTGAATAAAGCGCACGGCCGCAGGCCAGCGATCTTGTATTTTCTCTTTCTCATGCAGAAAACTGGCAGGCGGCAAAACGATACGGCTGAGGTCACGCGCCGGATTTTCCAGCGCATCCTGAATCATGAACGTTGACGCGCGATTTTTCTCACACACAAACCGACCATGCACATGGCAGGCACGAATGCGCATCTGTAACATCACTGGCGTATTACTCGCTTCCGATAGCTCAAATCCCATCTTCACCGCCTGTACAATCGAAGGCAGATTAGGGCGTGGATCGAGTAACCAAATCTGGGACTTCATCGCGAAAGCATGGCTACGCTCCTGCATGATGGAAGAGCCTTCACCATAATCTTCACCGACGATAATCAGTGCTCCCCCCACCACACCGCCCGATGCCAGATTTGCCAATGCATCCGAGGCAACATTCGTGCCAGCCGTTGATTTAAACGTGATAGCTCCACGCAGTGGATAATTCACGCAAGCGGCAAGCGACGCCGCAGCAGTGGCTTCACTGGCACTGTTTTCAAAGCGAATGCCATATTCAGATAAAATATCTTGTGCATCTAACAACACATCCATCAGATGGGAAATCGGTGCCCCCTGATAGCCAGCCACATACGCCACACCAGATTCCAGCAGGGCTTTGGTCACAGCAAGTATGCCTTCCCCCCTGAAAACGTCCCCCTGATCCAGACGTAATTTTTTCACTTCCTCGACAAATGATCGTTCAGCCATGCTTACCTCACACGCTTTAAGTTATCTTTTATCTAATTCGGGTATGGGTTAACGGTCAATACATGATTTGTCATGTCATTGTGATTTATGCAGTGATTGGATAAAGCGTGCAGCAGGCGGATATAGAGTCCCCCTCATCACTATATTCATAATCATATATATTTCATTTAAACAATATATGGATACTGTTAGCAGACTATTAAATAAGGTGAATAAGGTTATTTTTTATATCCCGAATAATCAAAACAGGGAGTAAACACGTTACACGTTATTAGCGGGATATCTCACACACCATAACAATAATATGACTGGCTAGAGGTATCTAAAATTATGAGTAATTCGTGGTCTCGCTATTACTTTGAATCTAAAAATACTGAATCAAGATATTCAATTTCAAACTGTTCAGATCCCAAATATGCAGTCACAAAAATTGGGGCGCATCTCAATTCGCCAGAACATTTACTTTTTTCATCCAACGATCTTGATGAAATTAAATCTATGGTCGGACGGGTAATGCAACCTCATCAGCTAATGATACTGGGCAGCAATCAAAAACTGGACGCTAAAATGCACTATATTCCACTTGGGGATATTTCCATGAGCCGATTGCGTTACGGTGCCAGCGTTGAAATCACTCCAGGAGAATTGGATTCTTTTTTTCTCATCCAGATGCCGCTGTCTGGCTGTGCGGGTATTGAAAGCGGTGACCAGTGTCTTGACTCCACTCCCAATCTGGCTTCCATTCTCAGCCCGAATCAACACACTTCTATGCGCTGGAATGTCGATAATGACCAGTTTATGATCAGGATCTCCCGCTCCTTGCTGGAGAGAACGCTTGTTGGTCAATTGGGGCATCCTCTGGATCAACCGCTGGTATTTGAGCTGGGATTTGAATGGCAACGCTGTCAGGCCTGGCGCTGTTTGATGCCTTATCTTCTGGAATGCACCACCCAGGTGCCCGACATCTTGCAACATAAATTGATTACCAACCAAATAGAACAATTGATTTCCGTTACCCTGCTGTCCACCCATCAACATAATTACAGTGAAATGCCTGCTAATCGCCGCCGATGCTCTATTCGCCCGCGGCATGTACGACGAGTACAGGAATATTTGCAGGCTCATGCCCACGACCCCATCACCGTAGAACAACTTGCTCAAGTGGCGGGCGTCAGCCTGCGCAGTCTGTATGCTGGCTTCAGGCAGTTTCTGAATATCAGCCCGATGCAGTATTTACGTGACTTACGCATGGCACATGTCCGCACGGAACTGTTAGCAGGAGAAGCGACCAGCGTCACAAGTGTTGCCCTGCGTTGGGGGTTCGCCCATATGGGACGCTTTAGCGCAGAATATAAAGCCCGCTATGGTGAAACGCCGAGTGAAAGCCTGAAACGTGAATGACGTGATATTAGTCTAACCAAATTGACCAAACTGATAACAGACATGCTCAATATTTATGCACTAAGAGGTCATACTATGGAAAAGGTTAACATCTACGATGCGAAAACTAACCTGTCCAAAATTGTCCAGGAAGTTGCTCGCACTGGAGAGCCAGTGGTAATAGCTAAAAATGGTCATGCACTGGTTAAAGTCATCGCATACAGAGAAGAGAAGCCTAATACTACAGTCGTACGCTCCATTGTGGCATGATAGCTCATGATATATTCTTCCTGAAAATAGGGGGAGGTGTTCAATGCACTTACCTGTTAACCTTTGGGAACAAGAACTGCTCTCATTACACACGCGTCTGACACCATTATTTCACCATGCCAGTCCACAGCAACGCTGCCTCGCCTATCTCCGGGGATTACTCAGTGATGTTGAGCGTAAAAATAGCTGGCAACTGGCGGAATGGCTGGGTGAACACTCGCCTGATAACATTCAATATTTTCTGGAACGTGCCCGTTGGGATGCTGAAGCCGCCCGCGATATTTTACGCGACTATGTGACTGACCATCTCGGTGATGAGCAAGGCATCCTCATCATCGATGAAACCGGTTTTATCAAAAAAGGGACGCATTCTGCCGGCGTCCAACGCCAA
>NZ_MKGQ01000035.1 GCF_001908105.1 Xenorhabdus eapokensis | reverse complement strand
CGCCGGAGATGCAAGACTCGCTACGTAGTGATCTGGCTAATCTTCTACGACGGGACTTTCACCCGCAAGAAACAGTGCAGCTTTTCCCAGCGCACCATCGACATCACAGAAAATTTCAACTAACTTGTCCATAGCCTGTTCCCCCTCGGAGTTGTTTTCGGTGTGCACCAAAACTTTGCTCCTGGAACAGGCTTCTCGTCAATTTCTTATCCAGAATTCGGGTTAACTAGGTAACCAAGGACACATTGCCCCTACTGATGTTTTATATTTTGGCTTATTTTAATCCAATGATATTCAGGTTCGATTGGATGATTTCATTCAGCTCATTGACCCCGACAACCACACCGTCTTCATCTTCTAATTCCAAACTGGCCACCGCTTCAGCAAATGACGTCGTATCCGAGGAGGAAAGTGGCACATTCCAGTTAATCGTATTTGCAGGGCTACCCTTGTCCTGTAATAAATTATCGACGATAGCAAGGTAATGAGACTGGCTACTTGTCCATTGCGTATCCTGTGCCGACCAGAACCAGCGAGTGATGAATAATTGATGCCACAAATCCGCCCAACTCGTGTACGTTTTACGCAGACTCGGAGCTAACATTCGCGTCCAGGCTTTGGCTTCTTCGGCGGTAATGTATTTCAGCCGAGCACCTTCTAAACATAACATACTGAACCGGACATAATCCCAAGCCAGATAATCCACATTCTGAATATTATTGGTATTGTGGTACATCATTTTATATCGCCAGAGGATTTCTTGTTTTTCTGTTTCATCCCATTGGCTCTTTTCAATGCGGCTTAGTAAGGTGTCGAAATCCTGTTTTGTTATTTGAATGACATTATCTCTCATGGCGTAATAATCGGTGGAATGACCGTCTACAATGAGCCAAAATAATTGCTGGAGTAAATCCTGTCGGTTTTTGATCCCCCATGCTGATGATAAACCATTGTCCTTGGCGGTGTCGGGGGTATAGTCATTGATGGCATGCTCATTGAAAACCGCATAAGGTGCCCCTAAAATGATGCCCCAGTCTTCACTAGTTACCGGTGGGAGCGTATTTTGCGTGGTGATCTCAATCTCTTCTTTCCTATTTTCTTTTGTTACATAAGGGGAAAATTGGGCATAAATGCTATAACCCACACCCAGAAGGAAAAGAATTAAAATCCCTACGCGTAAAAACAACTGCATAAAATCTCCATTTAATATGAGGTATTGAGGATAGTAATAATAAAGATTTTTAAATACTGCTTACTTAAGCAAACTCAAATAAATCATAATCGGACTCAGATGATTATCTAAAGCTGATTTTTTATGCCTGAATTTTCTCGTGAACTCCAAGCCACTGCGGCACTAAATTAGCATGAATCCACGAATGCCTTTAGTCAAAATATTCCGATGGCATGGGTGACTTGAAGTAGCACATTCACGGTCAAGATTATGGAGGGCTGTCTGGTGCTGATCCCCGACAGTGACGACACTCGAACCATTAAGCAGCAGTACCAGCGCCAGCAAGACCAGCTCAGTGAGATCAAGCTCAAGATGCGGGAGCTGCTTGGCGACTACATAAGCCGCTAAGGGCAGGGACTGAGCAGCTCTTAAAAAAAGAAGAAAGCCGGAAGATCGTGGAGATCTTTCCGGCTTCTTATTCTGATAGTAAAGAATGTTATTGAGGCCCTTGCCACTCAAGTTGATTTTTTAGGTATTCAGGAACGATGCTAAATAATTTCTTTATATCATCTTGGTGAGAATAATAATTAGCGCACTCTTTATCATTGGTATTCTCTAAATAGAATCTAGCATGATTATTTAGGAAAAAAATATCATGTAAAGTCATTTCTTCATCAGTAAGAGATATAACAATATTATGTAATAGCTCTGCTTCCATATAACAAGATTTATCGAAAGCCTTTCTAAAACAAGAATGCGTTTGCACATTTCTTATATATGATAAAGATTTATTTAACATATTGGAATATATGATAATTTTTCTCATCTTTAAAATCCTAATTTGTTTCTTAAATTACTAAAGAAACTTCTTGATGGCATTGCTCTAGCATCAGTCGGTGGTGAGTTTGTTCTAGTCCATGAACCATTTTCTATTAACTTATTAATATATTTAGCATCGCCTGTTTCTTTATATATTTCCTGAGCAGCAACCATTCTATGATGCCCTTCACCCATATAATAAGTTCCATTAGAGTCCACAAAGCCGCCAACCTTATTTTGTGGAAGTGAAAAATCAAACTTACCATCGAGCATATCTTTTTTCATGCCATCGATTTGTTTAGGATTTCTTAGGCCAACCTGCGTAGCTTTTATTTCTGGCGGAGGACAACTTGTTAATCCAAACGGATCTACCCATCCTGTCGGATTATGCACATACCCATACGGATTAAACCCGCCCAGCAGCCCGATGGGGTCTTAGGGCAGGTTCCGGTGCGGTTATACGGTTTTAAGCGATTTTTTCCTTATTTATCATCTTGTTAAAGAACCCCTTTTACCCGTTCCGCCCATTCCCGCGAACCTAAAATGCCGAAGTGCACTTTTGCCCTGTTTTGACGCTTGCCCCGCGGTGCAGTATAGCGCCCCTTCTTCTGATTGATGGGATAATCAGATTGATTTTGTGCGGTTTTTCACGGCAACGGGCGAACGTCGCCCAACTTGCTTGGGCGGCGGGCGGCCGTTCTGCGGGGGCGGGCGGCACAGAGTCCGCAAGCGGCGCCCTGCGACGCTCTGGTGCACGGTTGCTTTGGGCTTTGCCACGGTTTTGCATGACCGCGACCTTATTTAAGGGAAGCCCCCTCCGGGGGCTGCACGGGGCGGAGATGGCGAGCACGGCAACGAGCAAGGAGCGCAGCGACTGCGAGCCGCGCGCAGCCAGTGCAGCGGGGTCGGGGCGGGGGAGGTAAAACAGCGGAGGCCGCAGGCCGACCTGCCTACAGGGTTCTTTGCCTGAGCCACCCAAGGCCGCTAAAGAAGACGCAGTTTTAGCCGGACGGGGGGCACGGTGTTTTAGTCTGGCGCGGTTTTTGGCAGGGATCGGCTCAGAAGTCTAGAGCAGAAGGCGCCAGCCTTGTGCGGTGCACCCCGCGAGGCCGATAAGCGGGGGCGCCAGACATAATGCAGATTATGCGATGTGAGCCGCCCTTCGGCGGTTGGCGGGACACGGTGGCCGCACGGCGAATTTCGCATAATCTCCCTGCATTATGTTAAATGGGCTTTGGGCAGCCGGCACACAGTGGTTGGGGACACCGTGGCCGCCGCTGCCCATTGCCCATTTACCCCCGCCGGCACTGAAGCTGACGGGCAGGCCGGCCACGGTCTGCCCCTGCCCCGCCCCCCGCGAACTCAACGGGGACGGGGGCGCTGTCCGCTGGCATCGGGGTGGCTGTCTGGCACGCTACTTTCCGCGGATTCAGGGCATGGGCGGCTCTTCGGGGGTTCGGTGTCAGCGTTTGGCGGCTGGTTATCTGCCCGCTCGGCCGGATGGGTCTGGCTGTGCACCTGCCTGAGCTGTTTAATGGCGACCCGCGTATACACCTGGGTGGTGTTGAGTTTCTCATGCCCCAGCATCGCCTGGATATGGCGGATATCCGCGCCATTGTCCAGCATCTGCGTCGCCATGGAATGCCGGAACAGGTGACAGGCGCCCGGCTTGTCTAGCTGCGCCTGATGGCGGATGGCCTTGCCCGCGATTTGGGTCAAGTGCCCCAGACTGAGCGGCCTGCCCTTTTGCGAGATAAACAGGTAACCGCTGTCATGACTTTCTGCCAACTGTGGCCGAACCTGCACCAGATAGCGTGTCAGCCAGCCCAGCGCCCGCCCGCCAATGGGCACCACCCGGTCTTTATGGCCTTTGCCCTGATTAACCACCACGACCCCCCGTTCGACGTCGATATCACCCCGCCGGAGCTGGCGCAGCTCCATGCGCCGGAGGCCGCTGCTCCACAGCACTTCCAGCATCACCCGGTTGCGCAGCCCCAAGATACTTTGGTCGTCAAGGCTGTCCAGCACCTGCACGGTTTCCCGTTCACTCAGTATCTGGGCGGGCAACCGCTTCTCTTCTTTCGGTAACACCAACTGCTCGGTCGGATTGTAGAGGATGTGATGCCGTTGCAGTAGCCAGCGGAACCACAGCCTCAGGGCGATTAACCGTTCACGCTGGCCGTTATGGCTGTAAGGCTGACCATCGGCTTTGCGGTAAGCCCGCAGATAGCGCTGCCAGCTTTCCAGCAATACCAGCGTCACCTGTGCCGGATACTGCACGGTGCGCTGTTCGCACCAGTCCACGAACGGTAACAGCCGTTCCCGGTAGCTTTCCCGTGTGCGCGGGCTTTTTCCCTGTGCGGCCAGCGTATCGAGGTACGCGTCCAGTTGCGCCCGTAAGGTGGCGAGCAGGGGATTAGGTGAGCTTGTCATGCGGATGTTCCTTCTTTTTTGTTGTGTGGGTAGCGAAGAGAGCTGTACGGGCGGAACAGTGTTTTTGGGCTGATGCCGACCACTTTGAGGGGAAGCCTTGCTGTATCTGCCTTTGCCGGGATTTAACCATCCCGACTACCTGCCGACAACAAGCCGACTGACAGGCGACCGACTGGGGTTTAACCCCGACCGGATAACGTTATACTGCCCGCTCAGGGAACAATAAGGCCACTCAGGTGGGCGGTATCACTGTCTGCCCCGTCGAACAGCAGTTCATAGACGAACGTCAGGCCACGACGGTGCAACAGCAGGTATTCCATTTCGACCAGTCGTGAGAGATGCACCTTAAGCTGGGTATCGCCCCACTGCACGGCATCCCTCAACTGTTTGCGGGTAAACCGCATTTCGTGGCGGGGCTGGCCGCTTTCTTTTACCCAGCCCTGGATCAGCAATAACAGCTTACGCGTCTGCGGCGGCATTTCGTCCAGTGTCCGGCCTAAGATTTCATGCGCCAACTGATTGGCGAGCCGGATATCGTCTTTGCTCACTTCGATGTACTCCAGCGTCTTGCCGCGATGCTCTGCCGTTTTGATGTCCCGCTGGTACTGGTGCAACAACGCTATGCTCTGAATGAGCGTCAGGTATTTCATATGGTCACGGCGGGTACGGGTTTTGTCTGACAGGAACGTCAGTTGCGACGCATACGGATTGACCACATTCAACGGCTTAAGCAGCCGCTGGGCGTTCTGGTGAAGCTGCATCAGATAGTCCCGCTCGTTCTCGGCCAGCAAGCCTTCGAGCGTCTGCTTCTGGCGCTGCAACGCATGGATGGCTTCCGTCTGTTCGCGGGATTCATTGACCGTCAGCACCAGACAGCGGTTGAGCAGCTCTTCATCCACATCAATGGCGGTCGTGGTCAGCATCAGCATCACCGGACCTTTGACGGTATAGCTTTTGGTGACGAGGTTGCCGGTCGCCTCATCCTTGCCGGTGCTGGCCATCGTCAGCTCGCCATCACTTTGCAACAACTTCAACGCATAGGCCGCCTGCCGCACGCCCTCTTCTTCGGCGATAGCGAGGATTTTGTGCTGGAGATTGGTTTCCCCCAGATAAAACAGGCTCTGGCCGGTCATGGCGCTGTACTGGATGCGCTCCTCCTCTGGGATCAGATTGAGCACCGCCTCCATCAGTGAGGATTTGCCGGCGGCGCTGCTGCTCTGGATAAGTACCGCTAACGGTTTGGGTAACTTTCGGCTCACCGCCGCCAAAAAACCGGCCAGCAAGTTAGTGGATTCGCCGACCACACCACAGGCCGCTAAGTCAGCGGTGATACGGGCGGGCAGGTAGGGATCTTGCAACAAGGCCAGTGCCGCTGCCTGCTCGCTGTCGCTCATTTTCGGGATGCTGGCGACTGCGGCCACGCCGCCTTGCTGCTGCCACTGTTCGACCGCCAGTAACACCTGCCCCAGTGCCCGCCGGAGGTCGCCTTCGGCCAGTCCCAGCTCAGCGGCAGCCAGTCGGGCGTAACTGTTGCGTGAACGCCCGCTCATCAGATCAACCCCGTCAGCGAACAGCACACCGCTTTGCCTGTCCAGCACCTGCGCATTGAGCTTCATGGCAACCGATCCCGCTTTCACCGCGCCCAGCCCGCGCAGACACCATTGCAGTGTGCCGACTGACACGCGCAGCTCGCCATGCTCACCGGACTCACAGACGACATTTGGTGTGACATTGGGTGCGGGTTCAGCCGCTAAAGGGGAAGCGGATTCTGGCTCAGGTGTCTGGCGCGCAAGGGCGACCATGCCCGCCACATCCTGCATCGGCACGGCACTCTCAATCAACAGGGCAAAGGCCGATTCGGGTTCCGCCATCTGGCACAGATAGCCGTTGGCATCCCTGCCCGACGGGAACACCACGCGCAGCGGCGTGATGCCTTTGGCCGCCAGTTCCGCCGCCAGTTTGACCGCGGCATCATTGCCGGCGCTGTCATTATCGAAAGCGATCAGCACCTGCTTAATGCCGTACTGTTCAAAGGCTTGCCAGTGATCAGCCGTGACGCCATGCACTCCATAGGCCGCCGTCACATTGCGCTGCCCCGTCACCCAGAACGACATCGCATCAATCAGCGATTCACACAGAATCAGCGTTTTGGAGGCACCCAGCGCGGCTTCATTCCAGACCCCTTTGTGTGCCCCCGGCAGGTACAGATGGCGGATAATGGACTGGCGCAGGTCGTCACCGATTTTGCGCCCGTACAGCTCATGGATTTGCCCCTGCGCATCCATCACCGGCACAACCAGCGAGCCGCGCAGGTGCTCCCGCCCGTTCTCCCGCAGCACGCCGATGGCTTGCAGGCGGCGGCGGATCTCTGCTCCGGCCTTGTATTTACTGGCTGGCAGACGGTAAGCGAGCGTTCGGTTGGCAAAGCCCAGCTTAAAATGGCTGACCAGTTCAGGATGGTTGAGCCGCCGTTTGGACAGGTACGCTTGTGCCTCCGGCGCATTCAGCAACGTATGGTGATAAAACGCAACCACCCGTGACAGCAACACCTGTTGCCCGATGGCATCACCGGCCAGCTCTTCCGGCTGCACCAGCGGCTCCACGGCCGGATTGTGCCCCAGCACGGCACGCAGGCGCTCCACGGCATGGCGCAGGCTCAGACCCTCGGTGTGCATCACCCAATCCAGCACCGACCCGCCCGCATCACAGCCAAAACAGTGGTAGAGATTTTTCGCTGGGGTAATGACCATCGAGGGCGTTTTCTCCTCATGGAACGGGCACAGCACGGTCATGTCTTTACCGCGCTTAAACAACTGCCGCCCCTGCTGCTCGATGATGGCAACTAAGGGAACGGCGGTTTTCAGGTGCTGTAATTCTGCTTCGGGAATGCGAGCCATAAATTTCTTTCTCCCTGAACCTTGTCAATAGACATATATGCGATATATAATAATCGCATATTTAGGACATTACAACAGGCAGCTTAAAAGGAGGGCATATAATGACAGGCATTGATTTTCTGATGATAGGTCTTGATATGCCCACATTTTCCGAACGTCTGCGCACTCTGCGTGAAGCCAGAGGATTAACGCAGACACGCCTTGCAGAGATGATCGGCGTTCTGCCTCGTGTCTATAACCGCTGGGAACGCGGCCACATCTCGCCACAGTTGGATACATTGATCAAAATGGCTGATGTGTTACAGGTTTCTCTTGATGAACTAGTGGGGAGGATTGAGGCCAGCAAGGATGTGAAGATCCGCAACGCAGAGTTACATGAACTTTGGCAGCAAGCCGATGCGCTACCGGATGAAGAGCAAAGAGCGTTGATTATGGTAATTGACAGTTTTGTGACTAAAGTCAACGTGGAGAAGGCAGTTAAGAAGAGCATAAGGCAACGCTAAAAACAGCACGGCGCTGATGAGTTCTCACCTCACCAACGCCGCTCACCACAACCAACTATCTAGGAGTTGAATGATGGCTAAGGCGCATTCTAAGCAAAACCGTGCAGTAAATAAAGTTATAAAAACAGAGCGTTATTACACCGTGGGATACGTGCCGCAAAACGGCAGGCCGAACCCCAGACCCGCGATAAATTTAACGGGAAGGTGGCTTAAGGCTGCGGGGTTTGATATTGGCGGTACACTCACCGTCAAGATTATGGAGGGCTGTCTGGTGCTGATCCCCGACAGTGACGACACCCGCACCATTAAGCAACAGTACCGGCGCCAGCAAGACCAGCTCAGTGAGATTAAGCTCAAAATGCGGGAGCTGATTGGTGACTACAAAAGCCGCTAAGGGCAGGGAGTGAGCAGCTCTTAAAAAGAACAAAGCCGGAAGATCACGGGGATCTTTCCGGCTTTGAACTAAATAACTCTTTTAGTTATTTCCAAATAGTGATTATAAGTTTCTTTGCTAAGATATTTTCTAGCCAAATTGTAACTATAATCACTTCCCATTATTGCTTCAAAGATACACGTATTTAATATGTCTTTTACGTCATCACCTTGATAAAGAAATAAGTCATCGACAAAACTAAATATGTTCTTTATTTCTTTTATTAATATATCTTCATCTTTGTAAATAGAGGCGATGTTTTGAGAAAAATAGCTTTTCTCCTCTACTTTACCAGAGCCATATAGATTTATCAGATCAGCAAAAAACGTACCAAAACCTCCAAATATTAGATAGATACCATCATGCTCGCCATGTATTTCTCGAAACACAGGAAAAAAATTATTTAGTTTATCAATTAATTCATCATTCGTCATAAATGCCCCAATGCGTTCCTTAAATCATTTATCATGTAGCTTGCTAAGCTTCTATCCGATGGGCTTAGAGCCTCATTTTTATACCTTCCATTACCACTAGATAAATTTTTCAATGCTGTTAAATAATCCTTACCTTTATTTACATGGTCTGAACCACCGACTAATTGCCCAGTATTCTTTGTATGCAGAATAGAAGCTGCTGTACCTCCATCAGGAATATTTGCACCTGGCCGATATAGTTCTTCAAACATTTTTTGCAGCTTAGGATTCTCTATTGAATCTATTATTTGCTGCCTTTGTTCTGCTGAAATGGCATGATTATTTTTTCTGGCATTCTTTAATATATCGACAGGACAACTCGCTAATCCCAGCGGATCTACCCATCCTATCGGATTATGCACATACGAATACGGGTTAAACCCGCCCAGCAACCCGATGGGGTCTTAGGGCAGGTTCCGGTGCGGTTATACGGTTTTAAGCGATTTTTTCCTTATTTATCATCTTGTTAAAGAACCCCTTTTACCCGTTCCGCCCATTCCCGCGAACCTAAAATGCCGAAGTGCACTTTTGCCCTGTTTTGACGCTTGCCCCGCGGTGCAGTATAGCGCCCCTTCTTCTGATTGATGGGATAATCAGATTGATTTTGTGCGGTTTTTCACGGCAACGGGCGAACGTCGCCCAACTTGCTTGGGCGGCGGGCGGCCGTTCTGCGGGGGCGGGCGGCACAGAGTCCGCAAGCGGCGCCCTGCGACGCTCTGGTGCACGGTTGCTTTGGGCTTTGCCACGGTTTTGCATGACCGCGACCTTATTTAAGGGAAGCCCCCTCCGGGGGCTGCACGGGGCGGAGATGGCGAGCACGGCAACGAGCAAGGAGCGCAGCGACTGCGAGCCGCGCGCAGCCAGTGCAGCGGGGTCGGGGCGGGGGAGGTAAAACAGCGGAGGCCGCAGGCCGACCTGCCTACAGGGTTCTTTGCCTGAGCCACCCAAGGCCGCTAAAGAAGACGCAGTTTTAGCCGGACGGGGGGCACGGTGTTTTAGTCTGGCGCGGTTTTTGGCAGGGATCGGCTCAGAAGTCTAGAGCAGAAGGCGCCAGCCTTGTGCGGTGCACCCCGCGAGGCCGATAAGCGGGGGCGCCAGACATAATGCAGATTATGCGATGTGAGCCGCCCTTCGGCGGTTGGCGGGACACGGTGGCCGCACGGCGAATTTCGCATAATCTCCCTGCATTATGTTAAATGGGCTTTGGGCAGCCGGCACACAGTGGTTGGGGACACCGTGGCCGCCGCTGCCCATTGCCCATTTACCCCCGCCGGCACTGAAGCTGACGGGCAGGCCGGCCACGGTCTGCCCCTGCCCCGCCCCCCGCGAACTCAACGGGGACGGGGGCGCTGTCCGCTGGCATCGGGGTGGCTGTCTGGCACGCTACTTTCCGCGGATTCAGGGCATGGGCGGCTCTTCGGGGGTTCGGTGTCAGCGTTTGGCGGCTGGTTATCTGCCCGCTCGGCCGGATGGGTCTGGCTGTGCACCTGCCTGAGCTGTTTAATGGCGACCCGCGTATACACCTGGGTGGTGTTGAGTTTCTCATGCCCCAGCATCGCCTGGATATGGCGGATATCCGCGCCATTGTCCAGCATCTGCGTCGCCATGGAATGCCGGAACAGGTGACAGGCGCCCGGCTTGTCTAGCTGCGCCTGATGGCGGATGGCCTTGCCCGCGATTTGGGTCAAGTGCCCCAGACTGAGCGGCCTGCCCTTTTGCGAGATAAACAGGTAACCGCTGTCATGACTTTCTGCCAACTGTGGCCGAACCTGCACCAGATAGCGTGTCAGCCAGCCCAGCGCCCGCCCGCCAATGGGCACCACCCGGTCTTTATGGCCTTTGCCCTGATTAACCACCACGACCCCCCGTTCGACGTCGATATCACCCCGCCGGAGCTGGCGCAGCTCCATGCGCCGGAGGCCGCTGCTCCACAGCACTTCCAGCATCACCCGGTTGCGCAGCCCCAAGATACTTTGGTCGTCAAGGCTGTCCAGCACCTGCACGGTTTCCCGTTCACTCAGTATCTGGGCGGGCAACCGCTTCTCTTCTTTCGGTAACACCAACTGCTCGGTCGGATTGTAGAGGATGTGATGCCGTTGCAGTAGCCAGCGGAACCACAGCCTCAGGGCGATTAACCGTTCACGCTGGCCGTTATGGCTGTAAGGCTGACCATCGGCTTTGCGGTAAGCCCGCAGATAGCGCTGCCAGCTTTCCAGCAATACCAGCGTCACCTGTGCCGGATACTGCACGGTGCGCTGTTCGCACCAGTCCACGAACGGTAACAGCCGTTCCCGGTAGCTTTCCCGTGTGCGCGGGCTTTTTCCCTGTGCGGCCAGCGTATCGAGGTACGCGTCCAGTTGCGCCCGTAAGGTGGCGAGCAGGGGATTAGGTGAGCTTGTCATGCGGATGTTCCTTCTTTTTTGTTGTGTGGGTAGCGAAGAGAGCTGTACGGGCGGAACAGTGTTTTTGGGCTGATGCCGACCACTTTGAGGGGAAGCCTTGCTGTATCTGCCTTTGCCGGGATTTAACCATCCCGACTACCTGCCGACAACAAGCCGACTGACAGGCGACCGACTGGGGTTTAACCCCGACCGGATAACGTTATACTGCCCGCTCAGGGAACAATAAGGCCACTCAGGTGGGCGGTATCACTGTCTGCCCCGTCGAACAGCAGTTCATAGACGAACGTCAGGCCACGACGGTGCAACAGCAGGTATTCCATTTCGACCAGTCGTGAGAGATGCACCTTAAGCTGGGTATCGCCCCACTGCACGGCATCCCTCAACTGTTTGCGGGTAAACCGCATTTCGTGGCGGGGCTGGCCGCTTTCTTTTACCCAGCCCTGGATCAGCAATAACAGCTTACGCGTCTGCGGCGGCATTTCGTCCAGTGTCCGGCCTAAGATTTCATGCGCCAACTGATTGGCGAGCCGGATATCGTCTTTGCTCACTTCGATGTACTCCAGCGTCTTGCCGCGATGCTCTGCCGTTTTGATGTCCCGCTGGTACTGGTGCAACAACGCTATGCTCTGAATGAGCGTCAGGTATTTCATATGGTCACGGCGGGTACGGGTTTTGTCTGACAGGAACGTCAGTTGCGACGCATACGGATTGACCACATTCAACGGCTTAAGCAGCCGCTGGGCGTTCTGGTGAAGCTGCATCAGATAGTCCCGCTCGTTCTCGGCCAGCAAGCCTTCGAGCGTCTGCTTCTGGCGCTGCAACGCATGGATGGCTTCCGTCTGTTCGCGGGATTCATTGACCGTCAGCACCAGACAGCGGTTGAGCAGCTCTTCATCCACATCAATGGCGGTCGTGGTCAGCATCAGCATCACCGGACCTTTGACGGTATAGCTTTTGGTGACGAGGTTGCCGGTCGCCTCATCCTTGCCGGTGCTGGCCATCGTCAGCTCGCCATCACTTTGCAACAACTTCAACGCATAGGCCGCCTGCCGCACGCCCTCTTCTTCGGCGATAGCGAGGATTTTGTGCTGGAGATTGGTTTCCCCCAGATAAAACAGGCTCTGGCCGGTCATGGCGCTGTACTGGATGCGCTCCTCCTCTGGGATCAGATTGAGCACCGCCTCCATCAGTGAGGATTTGCCGGCGGCGCTGCTGCTCTGGATAAGTACCGCTAACGGTTTGGGTAACTTTCGGCTCACCGCCGCCAAAAAACCGGCCAGCAAGTTAGTGGATTCGCCGACCACACCACAGGCCGCTAAGTCAGCGGTGATACGGGCGGGCAGGTAGGGATCTTGCAACAAGGCCAGTGCCGCTGCCTGCTCGCTGTCGCTCATTTTCGGGATGCTGGCGACTGCGGCCACGCCGCCTTGCTGCTGCCACTGTTCGACCGCCAGTAACACCTGCCCCAGTGCCCGCCGGAGGTCGCCTTCGGCCAGTCCCAGCTCAGCGGCAGCCAGTCGGGCGTAACTGTTGCGTGAACGCCCGCTCATCAGATCAACCCCGTCAGCGAACAGCACACCGCTTTGCCTGTCCAGCACCTGCGCATTGAGCTTCATGGCAACCGATCCCGCTTTCACCGCGCCCAGCCCGCGCAGACACCATTGCAGTGTGCCGACTGACACGCGCAGCTCGCCATGCTCACCGGACTCACAGACGACATTTGGTGTGACATTGGGTGCGGGTTCAGCCGCTAAAGGGGAAGCGGATTCTGGCTCAGGTGTCTGGCGCGCAAGGGCGACCATGCCCGCCACATCCTGCATCGGCACGGCACTCTCAATCAACAGGGCAAAGGCCGATTCGGGTTCCGCCATCTGGCACAGATAGCCGTTGGCATCCCTGCCCGACGGGAACACCACGCGCAGCGGCGTGATGCCTTTGGCCGCCAGTTCCGCCGCCAGTTTGACCGCGGCATCATTGCCGGCGCTGTCATTATCGAAAGCGATCAGCACCTGCTTAATGCCGTACTGTTCAAAGGCTTGCCAGTGATCAGCCGTGACGCCATGCACTCCATAGGCCGCCGTCACATTGCGCTGCCCCGTCACCCAGAACGACATCGCATCAATCAGCGATTCACACAGAATCAGCGTTTTGGAGGCACCCAGCGCGGCTTCATTCCAGACCCCTTTGTGTGCCCCCGGCAGGTACAGATGGCGGATAATGGACTGGCGCAGGTCGTCACCGATTTTGCGCCCGTACAGCTCATGGATTTGCCCCTGCGCATCCATCACCGGCACAACCAGCGAGCCGCGCAGGTGCTCCCGCCCGTTCTCCCGCAGCACGCCGATGGCTTGCAGGCGGCGGCGGATCTCTGCTCCGGCCTTGTATTTACTGGCTGGCAGACGGTAAGCGAGCGTTCGGTTGGCAAAGCCCAGCTTAAAATGGCTGACCAGTTCAGGATGGTTGAGCCGCCGTTTGGACAGGTACGCTTGTGCCTCCGGCGCATTCAGCAACGTATGGTGATAAAACGCAACCACCCGTGACAGCAACACCTGTTGCCCGATGGCATCACCGGCCAGCTCTTCCGGCTGCACCAGCGGCTCCACGGCCGGATTGTGCCCCAGCACGGCACGCAGGCGCTCCACGGCATGGCGCAGGCTCAGACCCTCGGTGTGCATCACCCAATCCAGCACCGACCCGCCCGCATCACAGCCAAAACAGTGGTAGAGATTTTTCGCTGGGGTAATGACCATCGAGGGCGTTTTCTCCTCATGGAACGGGCACAGCACGGTCATGTCTTTACCGCGCTTAAACAACTGCCGCCCCTGCTGCTCGATGATGGCAACTAAGGGAACGGCGGTTTTCAGGTGCTGTAATTCTGCTTCGGGAATGCGAGCCATAAATTTCTTTCTCCCTGAACCTTGTCAATAGACATATATGCGATATATAATAATCGCATATTTAGGACATTACAACAGGCAGCTTAAAAGGAGGGCATATAATGACAGGCATTGATTTTCTGATGATAGGTCTTGATATGCCCACATTTTCCGAACGTCTGCGCACTCTGCGTGAAGCCAGAGGATTAACGCAGACACGCCTTGCAGAGATGATCGGCGTTCTGCCTCGTGTCTATAACCGCTGGGAACGCGGCCACATCTCGCCACAGTTGGATACATTGATCAAAATGGCTGATGTGTTACAGGTTTCTCTTGATGAACTAGTGGGGAGGATTGAGGCCAGCAAGGATGTGAAGATCCGCAACGCAGAGTTACATGAACTTTGGCAGCAAGCCGATGCGCTACCGGATGAAGAGCAAAGAGCGTTGATTATGGTAATTGACAGTTTTGTGACTAAAGTCAACGTGGAGAAGGCAGTTAAGAAGAGCATAAGGCAACGCTAAAAACAGCACGGCGCTGATGAGTTCTCACCTCACCAACGCCGCTCACCACAACCAACTATCTAGGAGTTGAATGATGGCTAAGGCGCATTCTAAGCAAAACCGTGCAGTAAATAAAGTTATAAAAACAGAGCGTTATTACACCGTGGGATACGTGCCGCAAAACGGCAGGCCGAACCCCAGACCCGCGATAAATTTAACGGGAAGGTGGCTTAAGGCTGCGGGGTTTGATATTGGCGGTACACTCACCGTCAAGATTATGGAGGGCTGTCTGGTGCTGATCCCCGACAGTGACGACACCCGCACCATTAAGCAACAGTACCGGCGCCAGCAAGACCAGCTCAGTGAGATTAAGCTCAAAATGCGGGAGCTGATTGGTGACTACAAAAGCCGCTAAGGGCAGGGAGTGAGCAGCTCTTAAAAAGAACAAAGCCGGAAGATCACGGGGATCTTTCCGGCTTTGAACTAAATAACTCTTTTAGTTATTTCCAAATAGTGATTATAAGTTTCTTTGCTAAGATATTTTCTAGCCAAATTGTAACTATAATCACTTCCCATTATTGCTTCAAAGATACACGTATTTAATATGTCTTTTACGTCATCACCTTGATAAAGAAATAAGTCATCGACAAAACTAAATATGTTCTTTATTTCTTTTATTAATATATCTTCATCTTTGTAAATAGAGGCGATGTTTTGAGAAAAATAGCTTTTCTCCTCTACTTTACCAGAGCCATATAGATTTATCAGATCAGCAAAAAACGTACCAAAACCTCCAAATATTAGATAGATACCATCATGCTCGCCATGTATTTCTCGAAACACAGGAAAAAAATTATTTAGTTTATCAATTAATTCATCATTCGTCATAAATGCCCCAATGCGTTCCTTAAATCATTTATCATGTAGCTTGCTAAGCTTCTATCCGATGGGCTTAGAGCCTCATTTTTATACCTTCCATTACCACTAGATAAATTTTTCAATGCTGTTAAATAATCCTTACCTTTATTTACATGGTCTGAACCACCGACTAATTGCCCAGTATTCTTTGTATGCAGAATAGAAGCTGCTGTACCTCCATCAGGAATATTTGCACCTGGCCGATATAGTTCTTCAAACATTTTTTGCAGCTTAGGATTCTCTATTGAATCTATTATTTGCTGCCTTTGTTCTGCTGAAATGGCATGATTATTTTTTCTGGCATTCTTTAATATATCGACAGGACAACTCGCTAATCCCAGCGGATCTACCCATCCTATCGGATTATGCACATACGAATACGGGTTAAACCCGCCCAGCAACCCGATGGGGTCTGCCGAAATATACTGAGCCGTCTCCGGCGAGTAATAGCGAAAGCGATTATAGAATAAACCCGACTCTTCGTCTTCAAATTGCCCTAAAAACCGCAGGTTACAGTTGACATGATAATCCGGGTTATTGGAGGCGAGGACCTGAAAACGATCCGCCTTGCCCCAGGTTGTCAGCCGCTGCGCCCAGACCAGTACCCCTTCCTCGGACAACATTTCACGGGGCGTGCCCTGATGGTCGCTGATAATATAGTGTAACTTGCCTTTTTCAAAGCGCGCCGACGGTGTTAATGCACCGGGTTCATAGAGCCAGCGGACACGCTGATCTTCTACCGGTGTACCCTCGGCGTAAATCGGCGTTTCTTCGATAAGCTGGTCGCCACTCCACAGGTAAGCCTGCCCCATGATAGCATCAGCTCTCGGTGCTAAATCCGGTTTGCCGGCCAGCCAGCGCTGTAAATTGGCAGCAGCCAGCTTGCCATCGTGCACTTTCAGCTTTTGGAGCCGTCGGCCAAAAGGGTCGTATTTGTACTGCCAGCGCGAGCCATCCGGGGTTTCACAGTGGGTGAGCTGGTTTTGCGTATCCCAGCGGTAGCGCCAGATTTGCGGGCGGAAGCCGTCACGCTGTTCGGTTTTTTCCACCAGACGCCCATTGTCATCATAGCGATAGCGGTTATCCCCCTGCTGTATCACCCGCCCGGCTTTCTGGCGCTGCGTAATTTGTGCCATCGCGCCGTAGGCATCCACAGGCAGGTGCTGGCTCAGGTTGCCGTTGGCATCATAACTAAATTGCTCTTCATGCGGACGCGCGCCGTCAAACAGGGTATGCAGTATCTGGTCGTTCGTGTTGTAACGATAGCGGGTCTGCCCCCAACGGCTGTCATCAATCACCCGCACATTATGCGCCCGGTCGTATTGCCAGCTCCGGTTAACAGCCGTGGCCTGGGGCGGAAAGTGCGGGTCGTTTTGAGCCAGCGTTTGCCGGAAAAAGGGGGTCGCCTGCCCCGCCGACTGGTGCGCCAACAGGCCGGTTGCGGTGTAGCGGCTGGCGAGGATAAACCCATTGGCACTTTCCCGCACGGTTTCCCGTCCCAGCGCATCATGCTGGAGTGTCAGCGGTGTATGCTGGTTGAGCTGAAAGTGGTTCAGGGCACCCGACAGGTTATAACCAAAGTACAGGGTATGACCATCCAGGCGTTCACTGACCGGACGCCCCGTCAGGCTGTCCCATTCGTGGGTAATTTCCCGCCCGTTGATACGTTCACAGACGGGCAAACCGGTGGCCTTATCATATTCGTATTCCACCACCGCATCATCGTTGGTCGCTATCACCAACTGGTGACGGGCGTTGTATTTGTAAGTCGTGGTGGCCTTAAGCACCCATTGGTTCTCTTCCGGCTGCCAGCTTTCCTGTTTGACCAGTAAACCGGTGGCGGCGTAGTGCCAGCGGAGCTGCTGACCATCGGGATACTGCACCTGGGTGCGGCGCCCCAGGATATCGTACTGATAGCTAAGGGTACGCCCGGTAAAATCGGTTTCCCGGATAATCTGACCCGCGGCATCCCGCTCATAGCGGTAGGTTTCGCCGGTGGAGGCGGTGACTGAATTCAGCCGGGTCAGGCGGTCATAGCCAAAGCGCAAGACAGTGCCATCCGGGCGGGTCACCTGAGTCAGCAGGTCAAATGCCCCGTAAGTGTAGCGCGTGGTGCGCCCTTCGCCATCAGTCACTGCCACCACACGCCGCTCACTGTCATAGGCCAGTTGCTGCGTGGTGCCATCCGGCAGTTCCACTTCGGTCAGGCTGCCGTTGAGACTGGCATGGGCGTCACTGTAACGGTAGCGGGTCGGCTGTTTGAGGGCATCGGTGAGCTGACGCAGGCGCCCCAGCGCATCCAGTTGCAGGCCGGTGGTCTGGCCGTCCGGCGTCATCACCGCAGCCAGCCGCTGTTGCTCATCATAGGCGTAGTGCCACTGGCGCCCATCCGGCAGTAAGCGCTGGCGTAATTCACCGTGGGTGCCGTAGTGGTATTCTTCCTTGTGTCCCAGCGGATGAGTCAGCGCCGTCAGATTGCCCTGCTCATCATAATGAAATTGCCAGCGTTCGCCGGTTGGCCGGACACTTTCGATAAGCTGCCCGTGTTCGTCATAACCGTAAGCAAAGGTGTCGCCGGTCGGCAGCTTCACTTCGGTCAGCGCCCCGTCCGGGTTGTAATCGAAGGTGGTAATACCGCCTGCTGCATCAGCTTCCCAGACGATTTGGCTGTGACGCCACTGGCGGCGGGTAATACGCCCCAGCGGGTCAACCTCACGGATCACCAGATTGTTATGGTCGTAGTGATACCGGGTTTCACCGCCTTCGGCATCCCGATAGGTGGTGATGCGCGCCTGATCATCATAGTGGAAATGGTCACACCAATAACCATGAGAGGTGGCCGTTGTCAGTACCCGCCCGCGTTCATCGTAGGTTAGTGTGACATCCGTCTGATCCGTATCGTGCCAGCGGATCATCCTCCCCTGCATATCATATTCATGCCACAGGTGGTTATGCTGGAACGCATCACAGTTATGCAGGTAGCCCTGTGGGTCATAGTGGCAGGTCACCAGCCGTTGCTGTTTTTGCTGCTCAAGATAATCCACTGTCTGGAGCCGTTGCCCCTGATAGCCCAGCACTAGCCGGAAACCATCGGTGCGCGTGACTTCAATCAGTTGTGACTGCTTATCATAGATAAAGCGGATCGCATTCTGGCGGCGATCCGTGATAGCGGACAGCTTACGCAGAGATCCAATCGCGTGATTAAAATGGTAAGTGAGCTGGGACCGGCGATCGGTGAGTTGCAGTTCGCCCGTCAGCTCCCCCGTTAACACGTAATGAGGAATATGCTGGTTACGGGCGAGGACCTGATCTTCCGGCGTGCTGAAATCGTAGATCACGCCATCAGCATCAGTGAAATTTACCTTGCCGTCGCTCAACACTAGCTGGCGTGACCAGTCATCCATCCATTTCGGCCCAAACAGGCCGCTGAATTTGGCGGTGGAGCGATAAGTACGGGTCAGGGTGATGGGCAACAAGCCGGGAATGGCAATCACCGGCCAGACTTGCAGGAAGTCGCCGGTGGCCACATCCACAGGCTCACCTTCTTTCGTACACGTCCCGTTACAACTCCCTTCTTTGTTGCTGGACTTGTTGTCAACGTTGTCTTCTTTAGCGTTTTTGGGTTTATCGTGTGGGGGAGTGGTGGTTTCCGACGATTGGCCTTTGATTTTGGCACCGGCTGCACTTTCGGCGGATCTGGATTCTTTACTCAACCCCTTGGTTCCAGCTTTGGCTGCGCCTTTTGCTGCGCTTTTAAGTATCCCAGCCCCTCCCATAGCGATACTACCGATATCAAAAGCGAGGGCTCCCCCTTTTTCTGCATCGCTTTTCATTTCCATCTTAATTGCATCAGCATTGACCGCCGCCACGGCCTTTTGCTGAATTTCAGAAATGCCAACAGGAGAGCCGCCCATATATTCCCAGGTTTTTTCGGCAGCAACGGCGGGAGCCGTTGCGACGATCACCATCCCTTTGCCAAGCAATTCCCCCATTTCAGGGATGGTATTCCAGAGCGCTTTTCCTGCCCCGATAGCTGCTTCCCCTGGATTATTCCAGGCTTCTCCCAAATTATGTTTACTCTCATCAATCCATTGGTTGACGTCATCGGCAGTTTCCTGAAACCAGTCAACAGTTTTATCCCACATGCCTTTTTCTGCCTGCGCTTCAGGCTTAACAGCAGGATTAGCCTCATGCGGGGGAGAGTCAGCTTGGGGTGCTTGCCCTACAATGGTTCCTATCGTATTCCCTTCTCCGGTCGGACTATCGTCTCGAGGCTTTTGGGGTAAGGCAGCGTTGGGTTCGGGATAGTCGCTTGCTTCCTTTTCTTCCTCTTCCCATTCTTTCTTTGGAAATTCACCACTTTTGAATTTTTCAACGGTCTCTTGAGCCATTTTCTTAAAATTCTGGGCGGTGAAATCAGCGTCTGCCTGATTATAGTAAACGTCTAATTCCGGATCGTTGCCGTAATCACCGTAAAAGAGCGAACTTTGCCGATATAACGTATCCGCATTGCTTAGCGCTTTTTCTGCCTCAGCCTGCGTGCGAATGTTAAATTCTTTACAATATTTTTCGGCTTTGACATCGATGCTATCCGGTGTGACGAGTATCGTATTTGACATGGTTCCCTCCTTATGCCCCGTTCATCCAAAATTTATCCCCGTGACGCAGCACCAACTTGTTACCAGCGCGTACCGTGCGGGTATGCTCCTGTGGATGGCATTTGCCACCCACAGTGCCACTTTTCACGCCATTTGCCACGCCGGCTTGGTCGCCAAGGGTTTGTGGCACAAAGCTCTGGGCAAATACCACCACCGGCAGGCCGTTGGCGCGCACGGTTTTCTCCGGGGCTGAGCTGTCTGCCAGTTTCGCCACCACTGGATAGGGGATCGGGGGTGTAGAGGATCCCATCGGGGTTTTGCACACGTCCGGCAGCATGCCGACAATCATCCAGCTACCCGCAGTGCGGGCGAGGTAGTTATCAGCCATCCATTTTCTCCTCTTCCAGTGGGGCCAATTTGAGCAATGGTGCATCAGGGTTAATTTCAAACCGCGCTTCAGCCACTCGCACAGGTATATCAGCTTTGAAGCTCAGCCGGCAGGTCATGTGTAACGTTTTGGCTTCGCTGTCGAGTATTAACGTATCCATACGCATTGGCACAGGCAGCAGCATACCGTTGTGCATTCGCAGCAGGATAAACGGACGATGCCCCGGCAGTCTGACATGCAAGTTTCCGTCAGGTGTCAGGCCGCTCAGAGTGAGGGTGATATCAGTGTCCGGCCAGTCAATCTGCTGGTCAGTCGGCGCGCCGTTCCAGTAACCGAAATCAAAATCTTTCGGCAGATAAGGATGACGATGTGCCAGCCAGTCGGCATCGTAAGTGCCGGCTAACTGGCGGCGGGGCAACCACGGGCGACCGATAAAGCCCATGCCCTGGGGCTGACAGGCCGGTGTATCGGGCGGTAACGTGCCATTCAGTTGCGCCGCAAAATGCTGAGCGGTGAAAGGTGCATCCGACCGGATAATGCGCGGTGCTGAGTAACGGGTGAGTCGTTTGGCGTTGGTGTACCACGGAGTGATAAACCCCGTTCCCAGCGGATTGGTTTCACAAACGGCATGAGCAACCGGTGCATTTTCCCCATCTGGATGCTGTTGGCGCTGTTCGGGTGTCAGACGATCACTTTCCTTGAGGTGTTCGCTCGTTTTATCATCTGCCTGAATTTTGCACTCGCCCCCATAGGCATAGCGATAATCCAGTGGCAGCGTGGTAAAAGGTCTTGGCTCAGTCAGTTGCCAGTTGCCGCTGGCATCACGAATAAATTCCCGTTCGCCGGTTACGGTCAAAGTTTTGTCGAGCAGGGGCTGTCCCTGCTTGTTTTTTACCTCCAACCGTACGGGAAATTCGCGACAGGGACGGCCATCAGGCGCATACGCGGTGCCGTTAACAATCACGTCACAGCGCGGCTTAAATGGAGCAAGATCACTTTCCTGCAATACCTGCGAAGCATTCATCTGCCCACGGTATTCATCCTGTAAACACAAGGGCGGGGCGGGCAGTAGTTCGGCACTGTATTCCCCCTGTCCGGCAGGCAGCAGTTGATAGCCGATTTTCATGACGGCTACGTGATGTTCGGTGTCTTCGATATCCAACATCGAATAATTCATCACTGCAAAGGGGGTGAGGTTACGAAATTCCATCTCAGTCTGTCCTTTTTAGTTCAGGTCGATATCTTTACCGGTGATTTGTATCGGGCCACTGGCTTCAAACTTGAACTCACTGCCCTGTAGGGTGATTTTGCCCGCGCTGTCCATACGCAGGACGCTGGCACCGCATTTCAGCTCAATCACATCACCGGCCGTGATGGAAAGGGTATGGGTGATGGTCTCTGCCTTATGCGCACCGACTTCGATAATGTAGTCCTTGCCGGTGATGAGTTTGCGCACTTCCTTCACGATTTCCGTGCTGTTGAGGGTAACCGTTTCCTCTTTGTTCTCATTAACCTTGATGATCTGGTTTTTCTCCACGGTTTCTCTGTGGTTGGCGATCACATGGGTATCACGGTTATTGAGTACCTTGGTGTACATGTCTTTTTGCGCGTGCAGTGCCAACCGTTCACTGCCTTTGGCATCCTCAAACAGCAGTTCGTTGTAACCCTCGCCCTTGTGGGTTTTAGAGCGAAAGGCCATCTGGGTTTTGCTGCCCGGCAAAGCCCCCGGCGGGATGTTGCTGGCATGGTAAGTCCGCCCGGTGACTATCGGCTGATCGGGGTCACCGTGCAGGAAGTCCACCACCACTTCCTGTCCAATACGGGGGATAGCGAGCATACCCCAGCCCTGACCTGCCCACGGCTGGCTGACCCGTATCCAGCAGGAACTCTGGTCGTCACTCTTGCCGTAGCGATCCCATGGGAACTGGAGGCGAATACGGCCATACTGATCGCAGAAAATCTCTCCCCCCGCCGGTCCGACCACTTTGGCAATCTGCGGACCATCAATCACCGGTTTAGGCAATGGCGCCGGCCGCCAGTTCTGATTTTGGCGGATGAAGTGGAAATGGCTGAGTAATGTGGTGCCAGAGCCTGAGCTGGCTGTTTCCAGTGCCTGTGGCTGGCTACCGCTGTGATGGGTGGAAACAGTTTGCCATGACTGGTTCAGGTCTTCCCGTGGATGGTTATCAAGGATGAACAGTTTGCCCGGTTGCAGAGCGATGGCATTGCCGCTGCCCTGTCCGGTCACGGCATCACTGCGTAGTGCCTCCAGTCGGTAGCGGGTAAAATCCTTGCCATGTGCCTCGTCCTTAAAGCGCCCCGGATAGTCGTAATGCTCGTAATACAGTTGTTGCAGATTTTCATCCCGTATCTGCTGCTGAAATTCTGCCGGCCAGGCTGGGTTCTTGAAGGTGTAATCCTTAAGCTGTACCTGAGCCGGACGCACCTGTGCACTGCTGGTCAAGCTGTTGACCGCCGGTTCGCCCAGCGTACTGCCCTCCCCCGGCTGATAGGGTAGGCGGATGCCCGGCGGCACTGATCCACAATCGTCAGCGAACACCAGCGTATTGCGCCCGTTGCTGCATTCGAAGAAGTAGAAAATTCCCTCTTCTGCTGTCAGCCGTTGCAGGAAATCAAAGTCGCTTTCTGATACTGGAACCAGCTCAACTTCCAGTGAGGTCTGGCTAAGTAAAATAATTTTTATAAACTACAACAAAATCAGTGTGATCTCTTATTTTTACGTCTAGTTTAGTCTGTTGCAATCAATATGCAGTGCGGGGCATAATCTGGGGCACTTACCATTTGATGATGACTATTCGATTACAGAGATACCCTAATAATGAAACTCACCGCCCGACAAGTTGAAACCGCAAAGCCCAAAGAAAAAACCTACAAACTTGCCGATGGCGGAGGTCTCTATCTGGAGATCACGTCACGCGGATCTAAATATTGGCGCATGAAGTACCATCGCCCTACCGATAAAAAAGAAGACCGGATGGCGTTTGGTGTCTACCCAGCCGTATCATTAGCCGAAGCTCGTGCTAAACGTGATGAAGCTAAAAAGCTGATGGCACAGGGCATTGACCCTAAAGCAGAGAAAAAAAGTCCATCTTCTCCGGCCAAAGTGAATACCTTTGAACAAGTCGCCCGTGTTTGGCATGCCAGTAATAAGCGTTGGGATGAAAATTACCGCCAGACAATATTACGTAGCCTTGAAAAATATATTTTCCCCTGCATTGGCACACGTGATATTACCACATTACGCACCAGCCAACTGTTAGCTCCGATCAAAGCCATTGATGAACAGGGTAAACATGAAATTGCCCAGCGTTTATGCCAACGCATCACTTCGATTATGCGCTACGCCGTCCAGAATGACATTTTGGAATACAATCCGGCTAACGACATGGCAGGCGCACTGACTACTGCAAAATGTCACCACCGCCCGGCTCTGTCCCATGAATATTTACCTGATTTCCTGAGACGCTTATCCGCCTACCGTGGACGCTTAATATTCAAAATAGCCGTCGAGCTGACACTATTAACATTTGTCCGCATCAGCGAATTAAGATTCGCCCGCTGGCAGGAAATCGATCTTGAAAATGCCCTGTGGAAAATTCCTGCCACACGAACCCCCATCAATGGTGTACCCTTTTCTGAACGCGGTATGAAAATGAAAACTGATCACATTGTGCCTTTAAGCCATCAGGCAATCCGGCTGATCAAAACCCTGCACAAACTGAGCGGTAACGGTGATGTGATGTTCCCCGGCGCTCACTATTCCACGAAAGTTATAGATGCAACAACGGTTAACAGAATTTTACGCAACATAGGCTACGACACTAAAACCGAGATATGTGGACACGGATTCCGCACAATGGCACGCGGGGCAATGGGGGAATCAGGTCTTTGGAGTGATGACGCCATCGAGCGCCAGCTCAGCCATATCGAACGAAACAGCGTTAGGGCAGCGTATATCCACACGTCTAAACATCTGGATGAACGGCGACTGATGATGCAGTGGTGGGCAGATTATCTGGATGCGAACCGGGAAAAATTCATCACGCCCTATGACTTCGCCAAACCGCTGCGCGACCGGAAAAACCGATAATGCAACTTAAAAATTAATTCTCATCGGGAGAAAAAGAGTTAACGCTGTTCATTATGTCTTGTTTTTTCAATAATCCTCCTGTCATCCAACAACGTCCACGATGAGCGCTCAAGGACTCGGTAACAGGAGAATAAAACATGACAATGGCAGCATTGAAAATCAGTCTGATCCGTCTGCCGGAAGTGCAACGCAGAACGGGTTACAGCAAGGCGTGGATCTACAAATTGATTAGTGACGGCGCATTTCCACAGAAAGTTAAAATTGGCCTGCGCTCCGTGGCCTTTATTGAAACAGAAATTGATCACTGGATTGCGCAGTGGATCGCTAAATCACGGGCGGCATAACGAATAAGAGAACATGACATAAGAAACAAACTATAAAACACAACGCCCCGAAGTGCGCTAACACTGCGAGGCGTTTCATCAACAATCATTAAGAAAGGTAAAAATGATGGCTGATACACAGTCTAACCAAACTCGTCCTAAATTTACAGCCCCAAAAAAATCGGGCAATCAAAAACCGCTTGATCTTATCCAGACCGTGAAAACCTCCGCCATGTATTCTTGGTCTAACCTGCTGCCTGCGTGTGGTATTGATATCCCTGCAAAGGGTAAACATGGTGCTTGCCCTGTCTGCGGCGGTACTGACCGTTTTCACTTTATCGATGATCACCATCATGGCAACTGGCATTGCCGCCAGTGTGATATTCCAAACTATGGCGATGGATTGGATTTAGTGGCAAAAACTGAGGGGATCACGATTCTTGAAGCAGCAAAAATTGTTGCAAATGCTTTGGCATTACCTTTGCCAAAACCCAAGCCAGCCAAAGAAATCACTTATCCAATACAGCCGATTGCCGAAAGAATCGCGGCACTGATGGCGCAGACTGTTTCCGGACAATCGCCTTATCTGACAGTAAAAGAACTGCAATATCCTAATCAGCGTCTGCTGAAAGATGGTACGTTGTTATTACCGCTGACAACACTGGATAAAAAAGTCACTGGCGCTCAGATCATCAAACCCGACGGCGAGAAAAAATTAGTCTCTGGCAGCCAGAAAAAAGGTGCGTTTATTTCCATCTCAGAGCTGGAAGATCACCCTGACACAGTGATTATTACTGAAGGTTACGCTACAGCACTTACGGTTAGCCAACTCTATAAAGGTGCTGTTCTGGCCGCACTGGATGCAGGTAATTTGCTCTCCGTCGCTCAATCAGTCCGGAAACGTTGGTCTGACACGAAAATCATCTTTGCTGCTGATAATGACTGGCATCATCCCGACGAATTGGATAAAAACAGCAAGCCAAAAACGAATGTCGGCAAGGTTTCGGCAGAAAAAGCCGCTCTTGCGGTTAATGGCTGGGTTACGTTGCCACCGACTGAGTACAAATCTGATTGGGACGGTTATCGCCAGAGTCACGGAATTGAAGCAGCAAAGCAGGCTTTTGGTGAGGGGCCTTATCAACCGGCATCAATCAAGAAAAAAGCAGCCGCTCAACCTAATGATACCGAATCTTCCAAGCTGACACTCTGCCAGATGGGAGCCAGCCAGCGCGGAGAGGTCTTGCTGGTGCGTTATGATAATGACTTAGCGTTGGATGGTGCTTCAGAAACCGTGCATCACTATGATGGCACTATCTGGCGTCCGGTCAGTGACCGCGATTTAAAGCGGGAAATGGTCGCGGCTTTTATGGAAGAGAAACTGCCATATTCACCGCATGGTATCAGCTCCGCCGTGGATGCTCTGAAATTACAGCTTCCGATGATGCAACCGCCAGAACGCCACTTAATCGGGTTCAGCAATGGCGTATTTGACCTGAAAAGCTGCCAGTTCCGGCCTCATCGTAAACATGACTGGCTGTTGCTGGCCAATGATGTCGCATTCAATTCCCCCGATTCAGGGGAAACCCTGCAAGATTATGCGCCTCAGTTCTGGCGTTGGCTCAACCGGGCAACAGCCAACTGTGAGCACAAATTTGATCGGGTACTGGCAGCCCTGTTTATGGTGCTGGCGAACCGTTACGACTGGCAGCTATTTCTGGAAGTTACCGGGGCTGGAGGCAGTGGCAAAAGTATTTTTGCTGAAATCTGTTCCATGCTGGCAGGCAAAGGCAACACGGTTTCTGCAAGCATGGCAGCACTGGAAAACCCACGGGAAAGGGCGTTGATTGTCGGTTATTCTCTGATTATCCTGCCAGACCAGACCCGCTATGTAGGCGATGGCTCTGGAATCAAGGCAATCACCGGCGGCGATGAAGTTGCTATCGATCCGAAGCATAAACAACCCTATTCAACCCGTATTCCTGCGGTTGTACTGGCAGTAAACAATAATGCCATGAGTTTTAGCGATCGCAGTGGTGGTGTGTCACGGCGTCGGGTAATTTTCAATTTTTCTGAGATTGTACCGGAAAATGAACGTGACCCACATCTGCGGGATAAAATTGCAGCAGAATTGCCCGTCATTATCCGGCATCTACTGCATAAATTCGCTGATCCACAAATTGCAAGGCGATTACTGGCAGAGCAACAGAAATCAGAAGAAGCACTGGATATCAAACGTGGCACCGATCCACTGGTCGATTTCTGCGGCCACTTGATTGCATCTGATGAAGCTGACGGCCTGTTAATCGGTAATGCGGAAATTATGCCGTTCAATCCCCGCAAATACCTTTATCATGCCTACCTTGCTTACATGAAAGGCAATAACCTGAATAAACCCGTTTCCGTAACCCGCTTTGGCATGGATATGCCGGGCGCACTGGCAGAATACAATCAGCAATACCTGCGCAATAAAAGCAAACACGGCATTCGCAGCAATTTGAGCCTGAACATTGAAACCGCTATCGAGTGGATGCCAAAACTGACAAGGAATAACCTGCCAGAAGAATAATTTTTTTCTTTATTGCTGATAATTTTCAAAGGAATATAAAAAAGTGTTCACTCTGTAATTTAAATCAGATATATCAACCTATTATAGGGTGAAGAGTTATTTTTAAACTGTTCACAACTATTCAACCCTGTTCACCTTTTTTCAGCTTCGGGGTGAACGGTTGGGTGAAGAGTGGTGATGAGTTCAATTTCAAGTCATCACCCTTTAATAATATGAATTTAAATAAAATATTTAAAGGTGAACAGGGTGAACAGTTTTATCCCTATTTCTTTAATACGGTGGGGGTAAACAAAAAAGTTTTCTCTGGCAGGTGTTTTTCAGCTCTCCGATTTACCGGGGTAATGTATTAGCCCGGTAAATCGGAGAAGACAAGCGCAGCGCGTCAGTGCGGTTTAAATATGTTGCGCTTTGTGAAATTAACATTAAGTAATTTTCTGGTTTTATTTAAGAAGAGTGATTAATCACAATTTATCGGATGTACTTTTATTCATCGTTGTATGTGTAAATAATTCTACTGTATCCTGCTAAATAACGTACCTAAAGTCTGCAACAATGATTTCATCATTACATGACTTTTGATAGTCAGACTCTCATTAAGGATTGATATATCCAAAGATTATGGAGCGTACAAATGAACAGGGTAATTGATAAAATCAGTCAGCGACTTGATCGCTCTGGTTTAGTATTTACGCTGATTACAGAAAATCTACCCGAACAAACCTTTGCTGTTGTTGATTTTTCCCTACACGAATCACTTTCTTCCCTCTTCCGTCTGGAAGCGACCTTGACCTGTAAAACACCGAATCTGGTCAGCCAAAAACCGGGCATTAACGTTGCCGATGTTCTTGACCGGAATGCTGCTTTTGCCGTTCACCGTAACGGGCAGATTGAACGACAAATCACCGGAATGGTGACGCACTTTTCACACATGTCTACCGGGCGACATACCAGCCACTACCATATCACTATTCAGCCTCTGTTATGGCGCGCCTCGCTGCGGGTCAATAGCCGGATTTTCCAGAACCAGTCCGTGATGGATATTGTGGAAACCCTGCTTAAAGAAAATGGGGTACGCAATGCTATAGCTAAATCATACTAATATGACATAATATCTAAACCTAAGATGACAAGGCATAAAATGAGATGGGTTACAGCTTAGATTTTCGAAAGAGAGTATTG
>NZ_MKGQ01000034.1 GCF_001908105.1 Xenorhabdus eapokensis | reverse complement strand
ACACTTTCTGCTGCCCTAACCAGTATTCCAGCTCTTCACTATCCATATTTGGATTAAAAAAGTAAGGTTCTTCAATACGCTTTTCCATCATTCACCTCGTTAGCGAGTTAATAGGTTGCCAGCCGCAATAGGAGAGACTGAGGTTCTGGGGGTGATTGCGGTGGCGAATTGAGTTGACACTGCACATACCCTGCGTATACTGACGCTATACAATATACGGCGGTGCGCAATGATCAAAAGTTTTAAACATAAAGGATTAGAAAAATTCTTTAAAACAGGCTCTACAGCAGGCATTCAAACAAATCACGCTGTAAAACTGAATATTCAATTAACCGCGTTAAACACCGCTAAAAAACCTGATGACATGAACGCACCCGGCTGGAAATTACATCCATTAAAGGGGGCTGATTTAAAAGGCCACTGGGCTATTTCTGTCAACGGGAACTGGCGGCTGACATTTCGCTTTGAAGGCGAAGATGCCATTTTGGTTAATTATCAAGATTATCACTGAGGAATAATACTATGAATAAAATGTATAACCCCGCACATCCCGGAATTGTTTTGCGCGAATATTTAGGCGACATTTCTGTTACAGAAGCAGCAAAAGCACTGGGCGTAACCCGTGTGGCTTTATCCCGTATTTTAAATGGCAACACGGGTATATCAGCAGATATGGCACTTCGTTTAGAAGCGGCATTGGGAACCAGTGCCGAAATGTGGACGAATATGCAGTCCCAATATGAGTTGTGGCAGGCTTCCCAACAACAGCGCCCTGAAATCAGGCCGATATTCGTTCACCTGCAAGGTTAAGGGTTCGTAATTCCCTCGAATTCGGGGGAATTAAAATCCATCGAACTCATCGCACCATTCGAATTCATCTTTCATTAGTACCGATCCCGATTAATTCGAATTGTAAACCCTGCGTTGACTACGGGTAGATAGCAAAAAACCCCGCGAGTGCGAGGTTTGGATACTGGTATAGATTTGAGGTTATTTCCAGTTGAAACAAAAAGACAGTGTATTACCTACGTTTTGTTTCAGTAGGTCGCCTAGTAGTTTTGCACCATCAGATTGATAGCCGATATAATCTGTATCGTTAAAACTTAAGCCAAGATTATAAATTGAACCATTAACTATTACTTCAAGATTCTTATTCCCTAAGTCTGATAGGCCTAAGGTATCAAACGACAAAGCCACATCGGAAAAAGTACCGACAGGGTCTTCCAAAATCCCAAAATATGTCATTTTTCTAATACCTAGAGTGTTTTGAAGATTAGTCAGAGTACCAAAAGGGGAGTAACTTGTAGTCTTTTCCGTCGCACATCCCCAATATTGAAACCAACCGATACCACAGCTAGTCCCTATCTTAAGATCGAAAGACAGCATGCTATCGTCTGGACACATGACTTTCCAGTCACAAGCAACCAAATCTTCTTGAGTTGGATTCCAAGACGTGGTGTTTTCCGGTTTATGCTTTTCAATATAAGGATCGTTATCAGGTATGCCAGCAAGACGTATGTATTCAACAGGAAAATTCCAATTACTACGATACACTTTATTTCCTAAATACGCTTTAATAATAGCCCACGGAAAAGAGCTTTCTGGTGCAGCTATATCATTATCAATCTTAACCTTCGTTTTGTATTGGTCAGGATCAAACGGACATTGTTTATTATCCAGCTTATTAACATCAGACATCATTTCCTCACTTATTTATCGTTAAAGTTAAAGGTCATTTCATCCTACAGCTAAACCGCCAGTTGATATTACTTAAGGCAAATTTTTATCTCAATGGGATGCAGCCACACAACAGCTAATACGCACGAATATGTGGTGATGCATTATAAAATCCGCCTATTCGCTAAGAGAATCATCCGCTGGAGTGTAAATTTGAAATTTGCGGCTGATTCTGGGTATCTTTATTGAATACAGGGCAACAAAAAACCCCGCCGAAGCGAGGTAAAATGTCTGAAATAAATAAACCAGATGATAACGCTACATCACTGTTTCTCATCTGTCGAGAAAAGCCAATAAGCTACGTGACATAGCTATCACTCTTATCACAATATATCGACTTTTGTAATTACGCAACCTGATTGACGACTTTTTTTTGTACGCCTTTATCAAATTCCAAAATAACCCCGGAGACTGCCAAAACGCCTTCAATAAATCCCTCGGCCGCCTGTAATCTTTTGGCAACTTCGTTATGGGATATGCCTAATTTATTGCCCATCACCCTTAATGGCAGCGCCTTAATGTAGTGCATCACGATCAGTTGAAAATAATAAGCGTTGTGCTTCTTCAATCGCAAAACAGCCGCATCAATCGCTATCCCGTCATCATCACAACATTGTGCACGGCTCTTTCGGGTGCTGGCCGTCAACCCTTTGAATCCCGCCGCAATGGGTGACCAGTCAACATCACTATTCCCTTCGTTAGCCCATGCGCCCCATTGGCTGAGTATCATCCGCATATCACGCATTCGCACACTCCCCCACCAACATCCCCATGAAGCCACTCTCTTTCTGACAGTGTAAGTTAAGTAATTTTTTCATAATGCCTCTGCTGTACTGTCCTTTCGGTTTCCCGTTTGATGTTGTCTCAAAACCCCTGTTTGTTGTCTCATGTTGTCTCAATTTAAAAATAAAAATAATTACAATTCATATAGTTAATAAAAATGAGACAACCGAGACAACTGAGACAACAGGTTTAGCCCTCACATGAGAAATTATTCGTCGTCTGATTCAGGCACTAACACCATGATATAAGCCCGTTGCTGGATACCCCCTAAGTGCTTAAGGCGCGGTGTCTTTCCCTGAAAACTCCTTCCACTGGCAGGCTTCTTGAGAATGCTATTTTTCACTAACGTATCTGCGAACATATCCACGTTAAACCCTTTGGCGATCTCCTGTTTGAATGTGGCGGGCAGTGTATAGAAAATAATCGGCGCATCATCATGAATCCCTTTTTTCTCCCGGTAACCCGCTAAATCCCGTATCGGTAGATCCCTTTCATCATAAGGCAATGGCGCATAACGGCTCATACCATGAGCATTCAGAAATGAAATGGCCTGCTCGACAATCTGTTCCTGCTCTTTGTTCCCTGTCCCGAACTCAGCTACCCAGACATTAAAGATATATTGCAGGGCATCCCTGCACCCGCGTTCATCCCATCCGGTCACAACGCGCCCTAACAACATGGCAGCTTCCAGTACAGCAAAGCGATCACTGACCCGCTGCACCTGCTCGCCGTAGCTTTCAGGAATTAACTGGCTCCATCGAGCCTGTGCATCAACATAGGCTTGTCTGGCTTCTTTTTGATGTGAGGATAAATAATCAATCCACTTTCTTCCCGCTGCCCCGTAGTGTTCCCTGCACCCCTGTTTTAAAGCGTCAGCATGCGCCTTACCATTTCCCAGGCCGTGTAACTCCCTGGCTCGTTCCATCGGAATATTCAGTAACCTGACTAACTGCCCCGCGTTAACCTTAATACCGGCTTCGATTAGGAACGTGGGGATATCTTTCTCACCAGTACTGATAGCGACTGTTCGCCAGCTTGACATGGGTCGGTTGCCGCCTTCTTTTGCTCCCTGAATTTTGCCCTTACCGTTAAACAGCGTATAGGCTGACATATGGACGTGTTTCGGGTTCGCTCCCTGTCCGACTTCATCCAGCGATAACAGGCCATCGTTGTGAGCCAATGCTTCATTGGCAATCCCCAGCGCGGTTCCGTACCATGTCAGGCGCTGCTTATCTGGCTCACCGTATAAACTGGTGGCAATATCGGCGGTTGTCGTTTTGCCTGCGGTTGATTGGGCATACAGATGAATGCCGAAGCCATCAGCCCCGACAATGCCCACTAAAGGAGCCGCTAACGCGGTCGCAATACCCAGCATCATAAAGGGGTTATTGTTTGCCAGTATTGCTACATTCTCACGCCAGCTTTTCGGCGTTCCTGAGACGGTATAGGCATTTGCTGATGCACTTCCCCCGTTAAACAAGACCGGTTGCTGGGGTACGCCAATCACTGAGCCGTCCGGCATGATATAAGCCCCTTTATGCCAGCCCGATGTTGCTGTGATACTCCAGATTTTCTGGGTGTAACTTCGGATCAACCAGTCAGCCAGGGTTGCCCTGAGATGACTTTTAGTTGTCACCTGTACACCCCCCGCCTTGAGTATCCGCCAGCCTTCGCGCTCACCAATGTCGGCCGATGCAATTCCTTTAATGACCGGCTCTTTATGGCCTGTCGCTTTCCAGCGAACAATCAGGTATTGCTCATCACTATCATCAATGCCCGTTCCGATAACCTCAATCGGTGAACATAGCCACTGTTCCGATTTGACGATTTCGCCTGTTTCCTTGTCTAATTTCGGTGTGACATAAAAAACGCCCTCGGTGCGAACATCAACAAACGGTATCAGCGGATCGTGTTCTTTCTCACGGTATGCATCCAAATTAATCACCACGGACATATTCGCTCCCACCTGATACAACCCCTTACTAAACGCCTGCTTTGCTGCCTCAATGCCGTGACTCTGGCGATAATCGTCCCAATCAGCCTTATGTTCTGTCGGCGGTAATGTGATCCACCCGTCGGTAGCTTTGGCTGTCTTCTCTGCTGTAATCTTGCCGACGTTCTTCTTGGGTTTGCCCTTGTCGTCTAATTCACCCAATTCATGCCAATCATTGTCAGCCGCCAGAATGATTTTTGCTGTCGGCCACCGATCTCTCACCAGTCCGGCAACCGTCGATAAATTACCCTCATCCAGCGCAGCCAGCACCAAGCCCTCATGCAATTGGCTGACGGTTAAGGCCGTTGCATAGCCCTCAGCAATAATGATCGTGTCCGGCGTTCCGGTGATGGGCGATAAGGGGATAAAACTCCCCTTTTTCTTCGAGCCGGGCACAAAGCGCTTTTCACCACTCGGCTTAATGACCTGAGCACCGGTGATTGTGCTGTCCAGTGCCTGAGTGACCAGCACTAAAGAGCCATCTTTCAATAATCGCTGATCGGGGCATGGCAGCCCCTTTTTGGTCAGATAGTCGGATTGTCCGATAGTAGCCTGAGCCACCAGCTTGTTCACTTTCTCGGCTATCGGAGGAGCCTCCGATTTTGGAGCCTCCTTTCTGGCGGGCTTGGGTTCTGGTAAAGGAAGCAACAGCGCCTCAGAAACCATCTTTGCGGCCTCGGTGATCGTTATTCCTTTGGCCTTCATCAGTAAATCAAAGCCATCACCATGATGCGGGTTATCACACTGGCGACAATGCCAGTCACCGTTACCGTGGTCATCCATGAAGTGAAAGCGATCAGTACCGCCACAGATGGGGCAAGCGCCATGCTTACCCTTTGCTGGAACATCCACCCCACAGGCAGACAATAAACCTTGCCATTGCCCTTGCGCCGCTGCTTTCACCGAACGAATATCAATATGACTTACCATTTTGGGAATCCCTCGCGGTGATGGATTTCAAACTGGGCGTTTTGTTCCGTGTCGTTCAGCGCTTCGGCGATCCTCGGTAAATACATCAATGCTTCACCGATACGGCGTAAATCTTCCCTTGCCTGACGATTGTCATAGCTTTCGTTATCAACTGACCAGAACGCCATCTCCCCCATTGCAGACATGGCCGCCATCACGCTACTCAATGCCCCTTCGGAGTTTTTACGCAGATCTTTGAGTTCTTCGGTGCTCAGATCGTTAAAGCTGGTGCGTACCAAGTGGTTATAGATGTCAGACATGATCAGGCTCTCCCTGCGTAGGTGTATTCTTGAGTGAAACGGCTTAATGGCATGGTGCATGGGGTGTGATAACCATCACGGACAAAAGTCACGCGATTAAAGGCCACTGACAGCACTTGTACGGCTTCCCCGTTCTTGTGGGTGTAATAGTCATGAGGTTCGGGGTTACGCATGGTTCACCCCCTGAACAGTAGATATATCGCTACAGTTGAAAGGAGTGTCGATACCGATATCCCATGCTTGACGGGAAACAAATATCAGGGAAGAAATACCCGCCAGTAGACGGGCTTCACCTTCGTTGTCTGCCAGTACAGTAATCAGGCGTACAGGGTGAAGATCCACTAGCCGTTGAGTGCCCGATGCAATTAGGAATGTAAATTTAAGGCGAGTTTGGTTATGCTGTGGTGTATCCATAGCGTAAGACTCCTTTACGTTTTTGGTTAGACGCCTCGATAGTGTTGGTAGCACTTCGGGGCGTTGTTGTTTTACATCTGACACAAATGTGTTGTACACTGTCAGACACAAACAACATACACCCTGAGTATTACATATGTCAAACACAAATTTACCGAGAGGTAATAAACAAATTGCATTCAGAGTTGAGCCACAATTAGAACAAGCTATGAGGGAAGCGATGAAAATTGATGGTGATGAATCTATATCTGCATGGATAAAGAGAATTATCCGTAAAGAGTTGCAATCTCGCGGCATTGAACAATAACCAACCAAACCTCTTAAAGAGGGTAGCCTAACTGCCTCTCTTAAAAGGGTGTAGATAACTAATTGATTTATCTCATGATGGAAAGAGCCATCATCCCAAAGGGTAGCATTCGCCGTGCTATCCTTTTCTTTTTGTGACTGACTAAATGACAGTCGCAAAGTTTGTGCTCCACTAAGTGAGGCGCTCAAATTACAAGCAGACTGCATATTTGCAGCTTGATTAAATATCAATGAGTTAAGCAGCCACCCCGAAATTATCGGGGAGCCTCCCAAACTACGACCAAACGCCAATTTGACGGTCAGCGGGGAAATCAATGAGTTATTAAGGTGTCCGAAAATATTCGTATACCCATCAGCGAAATATTTCTCCGATTGGAACTGAGCGAAAAGTTTCGCTGAGTGACCAGCCAAAGTGAGGACTACGGTATTCTTCGAGGTCACTGAGTTAATGACCTCGGCAATAGGACTCCTTAATCCCAAGGAGCCACCAGACATAACGATCATCATTCTGCCTCTTCCAAAAGGTCAGGCTGGTATGTTCTCCAAAGCTCCCTTCCTTCTTTGTTTAAGCTGGCTAGCTCTCCCTTGCATGATTGGAGATCGCGCCCACGCTGAGACGCAATTGCTTTGTATTCGTTCTGTCGTCGTGTGAAGTCGTTCAGCGCAGCAAATGGCACACCGTAGGAACCTGTTTTGCGAATGGACGGAATCACATCACGAAATACCCAATTAGCGAACCGATAGGCGAATGTTCCTTGCTTGGTGGCCTTGCGGCTACGGGTGATTAGCTTATAAAACCCAGATTCAGAAATAACACCTCTATTAGGGTTTCCCTGAATACCGTAGGTTAAAGCTACGGTATCTTTTTCATCCAAATCGAGAGCTTTTAAAGCATCACGCGAGTTAACTATTCCCAGTGCGTCACAAACATCTTTTGCAATAAACCACGGTTCATTATTAATTTTAATTATCTGTACCTGTATGCCCTCAAATTTAATAAATGAGATATCCGCTGGATCAACTTTTAAAATATCCTTTTTTTTGTTTTCAGCGTGAGCAAGTCCCTGACCATTTAAGGCCATATTTTTAGATGTCATATTTTTACCCTGTCTTAATTAATTTGATTTTCGGCTATAGGGGTTATTTACGTTCTCTACTGTTGGCGGGTTACGTACCCAATGAAGCAGATCACTGAGCAACCAAGCACAGGAATTGCGGCCTAATGGCTTACGGGCAGGGAAGCGACCTTCATTTTCCAGTTTCCATGCTGACGTTCTGGAAATAGAGGTGATGTGCTGGCGTTCCTTTTCACGTACAAGACGATCATAAGGTTCGCCGTATTCGGAAAGGATAGAGCGGCGTTCTTCTGGCGTAGGAGTGTTGTATCGAATGGTCATGTTACCCTCACTGTTTAGTTGTTTTTGTGAGGGTATTTTCTACGTTTAAGATAAGGGTATCATCAGAAAAATAAAAAATAATTTTCCTATCTAATTAATCGTTGATATTTTTCTATAGAAAAATCACTCATTAAATTTTCTATAAATGGCTTTATGGTCTGAGCTATGTTAGTAGAGTCGTATTCTCCATGTAGAAAAACTAATTGAGCAATTTTCTTATTAGTAATTCTTTTGCCTATTATTTTATTCCAGCACATTAAATCAACAATGGGAACTATTTTATATTCTAATATTTTCCTTTTAACCACATCCCATGAACTTGAAGTTTGCACGTTTGGCTCTCTGGAACTGAAATTTAATTCTTTTCTCCACTCTGGTAATAATTTTCTGATATCTTCTAAATGACTTTTCAAAATGGTAGGAGTGTCAAAGAAACTCAGTCCCATTTTGGCGAATTTGGATTTCCCAGAAACAAAAAAGCAAAAAGAAGGACTGAGTTATGGTTATCCTACCACCTATTCCCCGCAACGAACGACGCCTGATGAAAAAAAGGGCGCAAAAAACGCCCGATAAAAAGTATGCCATCCGTATTCTATCCATTCTCATGATTCATCGAGGGAAGCCCGTTTTTCACGTCGCTGAAACACTTTGTGTCGCTCAGTCTTCTGTATGGCGTTGGATAAAATCTTTTAGAACATACGGTTGGTTAGGATTGCAAACTAAGCCCTCAGGCCGTCATCAACGATGGAATTTAACCTGTTTTTTACCTTTTCTCTTTTATTTATTGAAACTCTCTCCTCAGCAGTTCGGTTATGGGCGTTCTCGCTGGAGCCTTGAGCTTTTTGTGATACAACTCAACGAGTTGACTCATATAAAATTTTCAATCAGCACCCTTTATCGCTTTCTCTGCAAAAATCAGATCGTTTGGCGGCGAGCTGCACCCACATTACATGAAAAAGATCCTGAATATGAAGAGAAGATGAAGCAAATTAACCAGGCATTACTGGGCGCATCAAAAGAGCATCCCGTGTTTTATGAAGACGAAGTGGATATTCATTTCAATCCTAAAATAGGGTCAGACTGGTATCTTAAAAGCCAACAAAAACGGATCATCACACCGGGTAAAAACCAAAAATATTACTTTGCCGGATGTTTTGATAGCCAAACGCGGGAAATTTTTTACACGAGTTCTGATAGGAAAAACTCTTGTTTATTTATCAGTATGTTAGAAGAGTTAAAACGGTGTCACCGTCATGCAAAAACGTTGACCCTTATTTTGGATAATTACAGCATTCATAAAAGTCGGCGGGTCAAGACGTGGCTGGAGCAAAACCCAACAGTCAACTTGTTATTTCTTCCGGTTTATTCTCCTTGGCTGAATAAAATAGAGCGGCTATGGCAATCCTTGCATGAAACCGTCACACGGAACCCTTGTTGCCGATATATGTGGATGCTCATCAAAAGAGTTAAGTTTTTTTTAAATGCAGCTTCAAAAAATCAATGGAAAGGAATAGGAAATATGAAACTCTCATAATTATGAAAAGTCATTTAGTAAAATTTCATCTGGGCTATCCATATCTAAAGTAATCATCATCTCACTTGAATATGGATTGAGTTTATTTACTGAAGCTTTTTGTCCTCTCAGTGAGTGTTTTATATTTTTCTGATTTATATAGTTGTTAACTGGGTTCTCTAATTTTTTTATATCAATTAACTGTAGTGGGGTTACAATATCTGTTGAACTTAGTTGCATATCATTATATTTTTTGGTTTTCATTCTATTACGATGCCAAGTTGAACTAGATAGAGGCCTAATGACATTTGAAAATATTTCGGTATAATATTTTTCTGTAATATCTTTATGTTCATCCAGACAAAAATAGATTCCTTCACTTAGAGAGCCATAGGATAAATAATCCCGTCAACTATTAATTGATTTAATAGATCATTATCACCTATATTGTGGAATACACTGTATTTCTCAATATCAAACCATTTTGGCAAATCACTTTTTTTATTAATTCTCATTTCTGACTCGTTTTTAAAAGAACCACATTCTCATAATTACCCGCCAATACATCCAATCGCTCACACCACTTGTTTAAAGCGTCTAGCTTCTCTGGTAGGTATTGGCTCTTGTTGTATATAGCCATGATGCCCGGTAAAGCGTGGCCTAAAAGCTGTTCCACGACATGTGGTGCGATGCCCATATCATTTAGCTTAGTTGCTAAGGTGCGCCTTAAATCATGTAATGTCCATTTTTCAGTATGGCCTAATTTTTTCCATATTTTTATCCCATATCTCGCCACTGTTGCGCCGTCTTTTAATCCACCAAGTAAATAACCGCTTTTATGGTTTTGGTAGATAAGTTTTTCTAAAAATTCCTTCATATATGCTGGTATGGGGCGAATGATTTTACAACCAGACTTACTATGTTCCTTTGGAACAGTCCACAGCATGGAATTAAAATCCCACTCCGAATGTGTCGATAATATAGCCTCTTGAGTTCTACAGCCAAACACAATCAAGATTGTTAATAAGTTACTGTAATAAGGAGTGTGAGTATTTGTATTTATAGATCTCCATAATTGACCTAACTCATTATCGGTTAAAAACCTATCGATTTTATTTTGTACCTTGCCTACATCTGGAATGGTTAAATCATCCAAAGCATTACTAATAGCGAATTTTCTCACACGACAGAATTTTAAAGCTTGTTTGCATAATTGGAATATACTTCCAGCAGAAACAGGGGATTTTTTCTTTATATTATCAAAACATTGAAGCCAATAGCGCGTTTCACAGTCTGATAATGCCATGTTCCCAATATTGGGATAAATATATCTATTTAGTTGAGCTATATGCTTATCAATACTTACGCGGTTGTCTTTTCCATAGTTATCTATCCAATACTCGATAGCATCTTTTACAGTGACTGGTTTTAATGATTCCTGCATAGTTAAGCTAAACTGTAACTTTGGATCTTTACCAGAAGCCAACCAGTTACGGCATTTATCCCGCGTTTCACGGGCTTGCTTGAGAGGCATATCAGGATAGCGTCCAATGGTAAGGCGGTTTAGCTTCTTGCCATCAAGTCGGTATGTAAAGACCCAACTAATACCACCGACTTTAGATAATTTTGCACTTAAGCCTGCACCATCGGCAAAAAATTCGATAGCGTCCCTTTCTTTTCCGTGTAGATTTTTAAGTTTTTTGTCACTGAGTTTGTTGAGTTCGGCGGACATAGTCACCCAAGATCTTTATATAAATGTTTATACACAGTGTTGCGTAAAAGTGATAAAACGTCAAGAAACACTGGAACAATGTACAGTGTGATTTTTGATTTAATTAGTTGATTTTAAATGTTAATTTTTAAGATCACGAAAGCATATGAACGCGAAGTAATACAACGCCATATGATCTCGCTTTTATGAACCCCACCTTAGATTAAATCTAATTTAAGTTTTAGATAAAAATGAGAGGTTGCTGAAGCGAGACACTTCTCATTTTATTAATTTTCCTTCTGTTGTTGTTGTTCAATAGTCACTCGTTATTTTTCATGCATAACAAAAACTTAACATCGTTGTGTTCGATTTTTTGGAATTTACTTCTCTGAACCTTCTGCTTTTAATCTTAATTAACTTATTGATTTAACAATATGAATTCTGATTATCAAAAATAATGGAAACTGTTTTTGATTTATTTTTTTAATTGATTATTCTTAAGCAGATGAAGTATTTAAAAGTGAGAAGCGGGGAGATTATGCAACAGGCATTAGCAACAAAATTAACTTTTATTAAACCTTTTGGAGAGGCAGAAAATCAGGTGTTATCACCTGAATCCATTCGCTTTTTAGAGGATTTAATTATCGAATTTTCTGACAGACGTACAAAATTATTAGATGAACGTATACATTGGCAGGAAAAAATAGATAACGGTTTATTACCTAATTTTATTTCGGAAACAGCTTCCATTAGAGATGGCGATTGGAAAATTCAGGGAATACCCGATGATCTCAAAGATCGTCGGGTTGAAATTACGGGACCTGTAGAGCGCAAGATGGTTATCAATGCCTTAAATGCAAATGTAAAAGTATTTATGGCAGATTTTGAGGATTCATTAGCACCTGAATGGGATAAGGTCATCGATGGACAAATTAACTTACGGGATGCTGTCAATAGTACTATCTCATATACCAATGAGCAGGGTAAGCGTTATGAGTTGAAAGCAGATCCCGCAGTATTGATTGCTCGGGTTAGAGGGTTGCACCTGCCAGAAAAACACATTCTCTATAAGAACGAACCGATTTCTGGCGGGTTGTTTGATTTTGCTCTCTATTTCTACTTGAATCATAAGGAGTTACTGCAAAAAGGCAGCGGTCCTTATTTTTACCTACCCAAAATACAAAGCTACCATGAAGCACAATGGTGGAGTGATGTTTTCAGTTTTGCCGAATCACGTTTCAATTTGCCAATAGGTACGATTAAGGCAACGGTTTTGATTGAAACATTACCCGCCGTATTCCAGATGGATGAAATTCTGTATCACTTACGTCATCACATCGTTGGTCTCAATTGTGGGCGCTGGGATTATATTTTTAGTTATATCAAGACACTGAAAAATCATGCTGACCGCGTTTTGCCGGATCGTCAATCCGTTACGATGACACAACCTTTCCTGAGTGCCTACTCTCGCTTGCTGATTAAAACTTGTCATAAACGCGGTGCGTTTGCAATGGGAGGAATGTCGGCATTTATTCCTAGTAAAGATCCTGTGCAAAATCAGCAAGTTTTGCACAAAGTCAGAGCCGATAAAGAGTTGGAAGCCAATAACGGCCATGATGGTACATGGGTTGCGCATCCAGGGCTTGCGGATATTGTCATGGAGATCTTTGATGCAAAACTGGGAGAGCGTCAAAACCAATTAACAGTTTTGCGCGAAGGAGATGATGCGATTACGGCTGAACAATTGCTTGCGCCTTGTTTGGGAGAAAGAACAGAAGAGGGAATGCGTGCCAATATTCGTGTTGCAGTTCAGTACATAGAGGCCTGGATTTCGGGGAATGGATGTGTACCGATTTACGGTTTGATGGAAGATGCTGCTACGGCAGAGATTTCCCGAACGTCTATTTGGCAATGGATTCGCCATGAAAAATCACTCTCTAATGGTAAAAAAGTGACAAAAGAACTGTTCAGAGAAATGTTGAAAGAAGAATTAGCTGTTATTAGGCAGGAAGTCGGGGAGCCGCGCTTTAATCAAGGGCGATTTATGGAAGCTTCTGATTTGATGGAAAGAATTACCACTCAGGACAACTTAATTGATTTCCTAACATTACCTGGTTATCAGTTATTAGACTAGCTTAAAGACAATAATAGCAAACACATCCGTTTAATTAAGAATAGGAAGTAGAACATCATGACCATCTCCCGGAAACAACAAATCGCTCAACTGGAACAAGAATGGCAACAACCGCGTTGGAAAGATATCACTCGTCCATATAGTGCTGAAGATGTCGTTAAATTGCGTGGTTCTATCAATCCTGAATACACTTTAGCGCAGATAGGGGCGAAAAAGTTGTGGGAATTGCTGAATGGCAACTCGAAAAAAGGCTATGTGAACGCACTTGGAGCACTAACTGGCGGCCAGGCACTTCAGCAAGCGAAAGCAGGTATTGAGGCGGTTTATCTTTCCGGCTGGCAAGTGGCGGCAGATGCAAATACCGCAGCCAGTATGTATCCTGATCAATCACTGTATCCCGTTGATTCTGTTCCTAATGTCATCAAGCGTATCAATAATAGCTTCCGTCGTGCAGATCAGATCCAATGGTCAAATGGTATCGATCCAGATAGTCAAGAATATATTGATTATTTCCTGCCGATTGTCGCGGATGCGGAAGCCGGATTTGGTGGTGTACTCAACGCATTTGAATTGATGAAAGCGATGATCGAGGCTGGTGCTGCCGCAGTGCATTTTGAAGATCAACTGGCAGCAGTGAAAAAATGTGGACACATGGGCGGCAAAGTCTTGGTTCCGACGCAAGAGGCAATTCAGAAGCTGATAGCTGCACGGTTGGCGGCTGATGTATCCGGTGTCCCCACCTTGTTAATTGCGCGTACCGATGCAGATGCAGCAGACTTACTGACTTCAGATTGTGATCCCTATGACAACGCCTTCATTACTGGTAAGCGAACCTGTGAAGGTTTCTATTGTACACGTGCCGGCATTGAACAAGCGATTAGCCGTGGGTTGGCTTATGCTCCTTACGCCGATGTTGTCTGGTGCGAAACCTCTACACCGGATATTGAAACGGCTCGCAGTTTTGCTGAAGCCATCCATGCTAAATATCCTGGCAAATTGTTGGCCTATAACTGTTCACCTTCTTTCAACTGGAAAAAGAATCTGGATGATAAAACGATTGCCAGTTTTCAAGATCAGTTATCTGCTATGGGATATAAATTCCAGTTCATTACACTTGCGGGTATACATAGCATGTGGTTCAACATGTTTGATTTGGCCTACGATTATGCACGTGGTGAAGGAATGAAACATTATGTTGAAAAAGTTCAGGAACAAGAATTTGCTGCTCTTGAGCGTGGTTATACATTCTCCTCACATCAGCAGGAAGTGGGAACGGGATATTTTGATAAAGTAACCACGATTATTCAGGGAGAGAGTTCTTCTGTTACTGCATTAACCGGATCGACAGAAGAACAGCAATTCTAACTTCATTATATTGATGGAGATAATAGACGATTGGGGGAGTTCCACAAGGAACACCCCATTATGTGTCGGATAAAGGTGGCTAAATATGGAAATAGATCTCGCACAATTAATTGCACAAACCATTTTGCAGGGATTTGATGCGCAATATGGTCGATTTCTGGAAGTCACTTCTGGGGCACAACAACGTTTTGAACAGGCTGATTGGCAGGCTGTACAGCAGGCCATGAAAAAGAGAATTAACTTATATGATCATCATGTTGGATTGGTAGTGGAGCAATTGAAGCGCATTCATACACCATTACAATATGATGAAGATTATATTGCCGAAGTTAAAGCGGTTTATACCCGTTTATTGCCTGACTATCCGCGTTTTGAAATTGCCGAAAGTTTTTTTAATTCGGTTTATTGTCGTTTTTTCAAGCATCGTAATTTGAAGCCAGAAAATCTCTATATCTTTTCGTCTCAACCCTCTTCCCGTTTTCGCCATATTTCTCGTCCATTATCACGGGATTTTTTTCCTAATGAGGATCTCGCATCTATGTTGCGAACCATCTTAAATGATTTGCCACTGCGTCTTAAATGGGAGGATTTGGATCGGGATATTGGTTATATCACGCAATATTTACAGAATACATTTTCCCAATGCGATTTATTATATTCCACGTTCCAAATTGCTAATGAGCTATTTTATCGTAATAAAGCAGCCTGGTTGGTAGGAAAAATCAGGATGGGGATGACGGTTTATCCCTTTTTGTTCCCGATTCATCACAATGAATCGGGAGGAATTTTTGTCGATACCTGTCTGACCAGCTACGATGATGCCAGTATTGTTTTTGGTTTTGCCCGCTCCTATTTTATGGTTTATGCACCTTTGCCTGCCGCTTTAGTTGAGTGGTTGCGTGAAATTCTTCCGACAAAATCCACGGCAGAACTATACATGGCGATAGGTTGTCAGAAGCACGGTAAAACAGAATATTATCGTGAATATCTGACATTCATTAATTCCACTCAGGAACAGTTTACGATTGCGCCCGGTGTGAAGGGCATGGTAATGCTGGTTTTCACTTTCCCTTCATTTGATCGTGTATTTAAAGTGATTAAAGATAAGTTTGCGCCACAGAAAGAGGTTTCTCAAGAGCGTGTTCAGGAGTGCTATCGTCTGGTAAAAGAGCATGATCGTGTTGGAAGAATGGCTGATACCCAGGAATTCGAAAACTTTGTCATTGATAAACGCCATATTAGCTCCGAGTTAATGGAAGAATTGCAAAAAGAGATACCAGAAAAGTTAGAAAATTTGGGAGATAAAATCTTAATAAAGCATCTTTATATGGAGCGTAAAATGATGCCATTAAATATTTATATGGAACAGATCAATGAAACACAATTGAAGGATGTGATTGAAGAATACGGAAATGCCATTAAACAATTGGCTGCCGCAAATATTTTTCCAGGTGATATGTTGTTTAAAAATTTTGGTGTGACGCGCCACGGAAGGGTAATTTTCTACGATTATGATGAAATCTGTTACATGACCGAAGTGAACTTTCGGGATATTCCTCCGCCACGTTATCCAGAAGATGAGTTGGCTAGTGAACCTTGGTACAGTGTTGCGGTTAACGATGTTTTTCCCGAAGAATTTCGGCATTTTTTATGTACTGACAAATGTATTCAGTATTATTTTGAAGAAAGTCACAGTGATCTATTTAAAGCAGAGTACTGGCGAACACTGCAAGAGCGTATTAAAAATGGGCATATAGAGGATGTTTTTGCTTATCGTCGTAGACAACGGTTCGGCCAGCGGATCACGTATTCAATTGGTTGATCTGCCTTAAATTCTTTTGCAGCCCACTGGTTATTCGCCCAGCGGGAACAAAACAAATCAGCTTTTTAGCCAAGATCTTAGCGAAAATTACTTAATTCCACCGTATTCTCGGCTAACTGCTTTTGCGGCCCGCATGACAAGAGCGCCAAGTTCAGTTACTCGATCATCAGAGATGCGCGATACTGGGCCAGAGATGGAAATAGCGGCAAAGGCTTCATGATGCTCATCATAGATACAGGCAGCAATACAGCGTAACCCTAACGCATGTTCTTCATCATCAAATGAAAAACCTTGCTTGCGGATCTGTTCGAGATTTTCTGTTAATGCTGCGGCGGTGGTACAGGTATGTTGGGTATAAGCGTGCATCCCTTTTTTATGCAGCAATTGGAGGCGTTTTTGCTCAGATAGGGTAGACAGCAGGGCTTTTCCAGCACCGGAAGCGTGCATCGGTAGCTTACCGCCAATAGGAGCGGACATTCTCATCAGCGCATTACACTGCACTTGATCGACAATGACGGCTTCATATTCATCCAGATTAAGGATGGCAAGGTTGACGGTTTCACCGGAATCTTCCATTAACTGACGCAATATCGGATGAACCAGCACCATCAGATTACGGCTCTGTAAGAAACTACTGCCAACGACAAAAGCATGGGAAGCGATCACCCATAACCCTAAATCACCTATCTGGCGGACAAAACCATGTTGCTGCAAGGTGGTCAAAAGACGGTGAGTTGTGGAGTTAGGTAGACCAGCTTGTATCGCCAGATCAGTCAAGGCAACACCAACAGGCGAATCGGAAATATATTCCAAAAGTGTCAGTCCTCGACTTAAAGATTGAACCTGACCGCTTGCAGCGGCACTGTTTGTCATCATCTTAGTTTTTTTTGTACGTTTGCTAACAACGGCTGTGCTCATAAGATTCCCTCTGGATAATAGTCTGCTTGCAACAATAGGTGCTGCGATAGACAAAAAATGGAATTTATTTTCGTTTTCTTATTATGGATGATAAAGAGGGGAAAAACACATCCGATGTGTTCATTCATAAGTTTGATTAACTGTCCTCTTTGCAAGATCAAGAAAACCCGCTTTTTATGCGGGTTTTTCTGGCACTATGTTTGACTTTATTTTGTTATTCTTCAAACAAACTCTGATGCAATGTCTGAATCACCTGTTCCGCATCGTTACCAGGAACGAGCAGACAGACATTATGACTGCTTGCACCACAGCTAATCATACGAATATTAAAGGGTTCCAACACGCCAAAAATCCCTTTTCCCAATCCTTTTGCCCGTGAAAGTTCATTACCGATAATCGCCACCAGCGCCATATCTTCTTCGACTTCCACACGGCACAATTTAGAAAGTTCAGTTAGCAACGCATTGGTCAGCAGGTTGCCATTCGTGCTGGTGGAACCTTTGGTATCCAGCGTCAGGGCGATACTCACTTCTGATGTGGTAATCAAATCCACCGAAATATTATGACGTGACAGTAGGGTAAAAACTTCTGCCAGAAAGCCCCTGGCATGTAGCATTTTCAGACTATGTAATGTCAGTAAAGTTTGTTTGCGGCGCAGAGCCAATGCACGAAACAGTGGGGGATTTCCTGTTTTATCACAGACTATTGTACCGCCTGCCTGTGGCTCTTTACTGGAGCCGACAAATACCGGAATGTCACAGCGAACTGCCGGTAGTAGTGTGGCAGGATGGAGGATTTTGGCACCAAAAGTTGCCATTTCAGCCGCTTCATCAAAAGCAATTTTATTGATGCGTTTAGCGGTAGGAACAATACGGGGATCAGTCGTGTAAATGCCTGGAACATCTGTCCAGATATCAACACGCTGTAAACCCAGCGCTTCACCCAGTAAGGCCGCGGTATAATCGCTGCCACCTCGCCCCAGTGTGGTTGTACGACCTTTTTCTTCTCTGCCAATAAACCCTTGAGTGATGACGATTGTATCGTTCAGGCGGGGATAAAGGTGTTCCATTGCCAAAATATGGAGCTGGAGTATATCCGGTTCTGCCTGCCCAAAGTTATCATTGGTTCGCATGATCCGACGGATATCAAACCATTCGGCACCCGTATTGCGTTGACGTAACAACTCTACAAACAATAAGGTGGACATGACTTCACCGTGGCTAACCAATTCATCTGTCAATGCTTCTGAAGTAGCGAGCGATGCTGCTTCTGACAGCATCTCAATATTTTCCAGCAGACGATCAATTTCCTCACGGATCACATCCGCTTCACTCAATCGGTCAATAATAGCGTATTGAATGTCACGGATCTGTTTCAGATGGCTCTCCCGTTTATCGCTATCGCAGCCAGCGGCCAATGCAACCAGTAAATTAGTGACGCCAGCGGAAGCTGACAGAACAACCACACGGACATTGGTGTCCGCCAAAATAATGTCGGCGCAATTATTCATGGCATCAAAATCTGCCACACTAGTACCACCAAATTTTGCTACCACATACTGCGAATTAGGAGATGAAACAGCACACATGGATGATAACCTTTTGTTCGGAAAACAGTTCAAAGAATAGGCTGTTAGAAATATCGGGTTAGACGTACGGAGTCAATGTTTGACGATGAAACATAAATAATTTTCATGATGGAAATGAAATTATCGTTTTTGCCTATCTCAACAATTAGGGCTGGAAATTATGGGCTATTTTGACCAATATCAGTAATTACAAGGAAAGGGAGATAAATCACAGCATTAAACCGTTACAATCTGTGAATTCCTATTGTTTATTGACAGTTGATAGAGAGCATTATTCATGAAAAACATCAACCCTAGCCAGACCGAAGCCTGGAAAGCATTGCAACAGCATTTTGAGCAAATGAAAAATGTGCATTTACGGGATCTGTTCGAACAGGATAAAGAACGGTTTACCGCATTTTCTGCGACATTTGATCAGCAGATTCTGGTGGATTACGCCAAAAACCGCATTACCGCGGAAACACTGGAGAAATTACAAGCATTGGCGCAAGAAACTGATTTAGCCAGTGCAATTCGCAGTATGTTCTCTGGTGAGAAAATTAATCGTACTGAAGATCGTGCGGTGTTGCATATTGCCCTACGTAACCGTAGTAATACCCCGATTATAGTAGATGGGGAAGATGTGATGCCGCAAGTCAATGCGGTGTTGGCGAAAATGAAATCATTCAGTGAACGCATCATCGGTGGTGAGTGGAAAGGCTATACAGGCAAAGCCATGACAGATGTCGTCAATATTGGCATTGGTGGCTCTGATCTTGGCCCCTATATGGTGACTGAGGCACTGAAAGCGTATAAGAATCACCTGAATATGCATTTTGTTTCCAATGTTGATGGAACCCACATTGCTGAAACGCTAAAGAACTTAGATCCAGAAACTACCTTGTTCCTGGTTGCTTCTAAGACGTTTACTACGCAAGAAACGATGACTAACGCGCATTCTGCCCGTCATTGGTTCCTGCAAAGTGCTATTGATGAAGCGCATATCGCGAAGCATTTTGCGGCATTATCAACCAATGAACATGAAGTGAAAAAATTCGGTATCGATCCCCAAAACATGTTTGAGTTTTGGGATTGGGTCGGAGGGCGTTATTCGCTTTGGTCTGCAATTGGCTTATCTATTGCGCTTTCTATTGGTTATGAAAATTTCGCCCAGTTGCTCAGTGGCGCTCATGCAATGGATAAACATTTTGAGCAAACCGCCTTCGAACAGAACATTCCTGTTTTGTTGGCACTGATCGGCATTTGGTACAACAATTTCTTTGGTGCGGAAACTGAAGCGATTCTGCCCTATGATCAATACATGCACCGTTTTGCTGCCTACTTCCAACAAGGCAACATGGAATCAAATGGTAAGTACGTCGATCGTGATGGCAATCCGGTAAATTACCAGACCGGTCCGATTATCTGGGGTGAGCCTGGCACTAATGGTCAACATGCGTTCTACCAGCTTATCCATCAGGGAACTAAATTAATCCCGTGTGATTTTATTGCACCAGCAATTAGCCATAACCCAGTGAGTGATCACCATAGCAAACTGCTCTCTAACTTCTTTGCACAAACGGAAGCATTGGCATTTGGTAAAACACAGGCTCAGGTGGAAGCTGAATTTGCGCAAGCAGGAAAAACTGCCGAAGACGTGGCGAATGTTGTGCCATTCAAAGTGTTTGCAGGTAATCGCCCGACTAACTCCATTTTATTACGTGAAATTACCCCATTCAGTTTGGGAGCATTAATTGCGATGTATGAACATAAAATCTTTGTTCAGGGCGCTATTCTGAATATCTTCTCATTTGATCAATGGGGCGTAGAATTGGGCAAACAATTGGCGAACCGTATTCTGCCTGAACTGCACGATGCAGAGGCGGTAACTAGCCATGACAGCTCTACAAATGGCCTGATTAACCAGTTCAAAGCATGGCGTTAATCTGAACCGCCATATCACCTAATCTTTTCTCACCTTAATAGCAATAGTTATTAAGGTGAGTTTTTTTGTGATTTACATAATTTGTTATCAACTTTTAATTTTATTGGTCTGCAACATGATATCCTCACTCCCCATTCGTTGTGCTGTCGGGGAAATTGCTATTCCCCGCAATGGGAAAATAATAATGGCAGATGACACAATATTAAATTCAACCCCCATCCACTGGTTATCACCAAATGAGACCGACCTTCTGCCTGGATCTGTTTTAGATTGGCTGATGGAAGTAGGCTCAATGACACGTCGCTTTGAGCAACATTGTCAGCATGTATCGGTTGCTCCTTTTCGGGAAAACTTTATCACTCTGGAAGAGTTAAATGGTGAAAGTGAGCACTTACCTGTAAGTGAAAAATATTGGTTACGTGAAATTGTTTTGTATGGGGATAACGTCCCGTGGCTTTTGGGGCGCACAGTTATTCCTGAGGAAACACTCACTGGCCCAGATAAAAAATTGGTTGATGTAGGCACTGTTCCACTTGGACGTTATCTTTTTAGTGGTAATAATCTAACGCGGGATTATATTCAAATAGGCCGACAAGGGGGGCGTTGGGTACGTCGTTCTTTATTGAGGCTGTCGGGCAAACCATTGCTACTCACAGAGGTTTTTTTACCGAATTCACCTGTATATAAATAAAATTAAGATCAACAGAATTAAAGGGGAGAAATAGATTGAAGGTCTGTATGACGCGGAATAAATGGTGTGCTTATTGCCGTTTAATGCGTATCGATAAACCCATTGGCACATTATTACTATTATGGCCAACCTATTGGGCATTGTGGATCGCCGCAAAGGGCATGCCAGATTTGCACATAGGGTTAGTGTTTACTCTCGGTGTGTTTTTCATGCGTGCGGCGGGATGTTGCATTAATGATTTCGCAGACAGAAAATTTGATGGGTATGTAGAACGGACAAAATCTCGTCCTCTTCCTAGTGGGGCTATTACCGAAAAAGAAAGCAAAATCTTGTTTGCCACACTGATACTCATTTCTTTTGCGCTGGTTCTGACACTGAATAAAATGACCATTGCATTGTCGGTTGTCGGTCTGGCACTGGCGTGGATTTACCCTTTTGTCAAACGAGTCAGTCACTTGCCACAAGTTGTATTAGGTGCTGCTTACGGCTGGTCAATTCCTATGGCATTTTCCGCAGTAAGTGAATCCTTACCATTAGAATGCTGGCTATTATTTTTCGCCAATATTATTTGGTCTGTAATTTATGATACGCAGTATGCAATGGTTGATCGTGACGATGACTTGAAAATCGGTGTGAAATCGACCGCAGTGCTTTTTGGACGCTTTGATAAACTGATCATTGGCATTCTGCAATTCATCATGCTGGGCATTTTGGTCTTAGTTGGCGCGATGGTGAATCTGGGGGGAATATATTATTGGACAGTATTGCTGGCAACCGCATTATTCGTTTATCAGCAGAAACTGATCACAAATCGGGAGAGAGCCGCCTGTTTTCAGTCGTTTATGAACAATAACTACGTTGGTTTAGTTCTATTCCTTGGCATCTTTTTTAGCTATATCTAGTATGGCGTAGCTCTAATATAACGGGCGGTTATCCGCCCGTTAATTTCTGTTTCCATAACCCGTTTGGCATCGTTATGGTTGATCTTGCGCTATCTGTACAGGTTCATTCTGTTCTGGTGGCATACTGACACTTTCAATCGTCAAGCGAATTTCAGGTGACATCAACTCACTCAATACATGATAGAGTTCCTGGGCACTGGTTGTAATCATATCACCGCTGTCTTGAATATAACCTTCTTCGCGCAGCGTATTGACCGAGCAAGCAAAAACCGCCTTGTCAAAGAACTCTGGCGCGTTGATGCCATGCAGAACCGACAGACGTTGTGCCAGCATCCGGCTCTCTTTTTCCAGTACACCACGGCTGATTTCAGGGGTGGCATTTAACAAAGAGAGCGTAATAGCATAACGTTGCAGCGTTTCCCTGATGCCGGCTGCCAGCAATTGCAGTGGACGAATACGTGCAGGATTTAGCACCAGTATTCCTTGCTCTTTGTTGCAGATAAGGCCTTGACGTGCCAGCTCATCAATCAAGGTATTGACGACGTCGGGAAGCGTTTCCTTACTGTAACGCATGAAGAGTTCCTGCTTGATCAGCGGATAAATCAGCGCTACCTGTCTAAGCAATTCACTGCGACTAATACGGCGGTGATGCATAACAATGCTGGTAATCAAGGATGGCAGGATTAATAAGTGCTGGATATTATTACGATAATAAGTCATCAATACCGCGCTTTCACGTGGCAGGATAATAATATCTCCCAGACCGTCCTTCTCGACCTCAAACTTATTCATCATAAGAGCATGATCTAGCAACTCTTCTGCGGTTTGATTTGGCACCGTGATATCGTCAGTGTAAGGCACATTCCGCAGTAATTGCAGATAGCAATCCAACTGTTCAATAAGCTGTTCACGAGTAAGTGCTCGCTGACGCGATGACAACAATGCCGTAGTGCATAAATTGATAGCATTGGCTGCGGCAGCATTATTGATATTGACCATAATATTGTCAGCCAGTTTACTGACTGTTGGCGTCAGCCATGTTGGACGCTGGGATTCTATTGGGTCGATGGAGTCACGCCACTCTGGTACATGCTGGCTCAGGTATTGTATCAACGGGATCGGTTCACCAAAATTCACGTAACCTTGTCCCAGATTACGTAATTTGCGCAACCCGCGTACCATCTGGAAAAAGCCTTCTTTTTCCTTGGTTGCACCGCGCAGCTCTTTGGCATAAGTTGCCACTTCCATCACATGTTCATAACCGATATAGATCGGCACAATCGTGATTGGACGAGATTCCCCTCGCAGCATGGCTTGCAAGGTCATGGAGAGCGTACCCGTTTTGGGATCCAGCAAACGACCAGTACGGGAGCGTCCTCCTTCGACAAAATATTCAACCGAATAACCGCGGGTAAACAATTCACCAAGATATTCACGAAAGAGGGTTGAATAGAGCTTATTGCCTTTAAACGTACGGCGGATAAAGAACGCACCAAGACGACGGAATATCGGGCCGGCAGGCCAGAAATTCAGGTTAATGCCCGCAGCAATGTGCGGTGGAACCAGCCCTTGATGATAGAGCACATAAGAGAGCAAAAGGTAGTCCATATGGCTGCGATGACATGGAACATAAACCAGTTCATGGCCGTCCTGTGCCAATTGGCGAACTCGTTCGGCGTTATGAACATTGATGCCTTGATACAAACGGTTCCAGGTCCAACTTAAAACTCGATCGGTCAAGCGTACGGTTTCATAGGAAAAATCTGCCGCGATCTCTTCCAGCATATTGATGGCGTTCTGCTTGGCCTTTTCGGGAGAGATTTTCTTGCTACGGGCTTCATCAGCAATCGCTTTTTCTATTGCTTTTGATGCCAGTAACTTATTAAACAGATCCTGCCTGGCAGGCAAACGAGGCCCAACAGCCGCAAGACGCTGGCGGGAATAGTGCATCCGAGCCACACGGGCGAGCTTATTGGCGATGATATTATCTGTACCATGTTCGTCGGCCATACGGCGTAGAGACACTGGTGTGGAGAAACGGACAAAACTATCCCGTCCAAGCCATAAGATCGCAAAAAACTTCTGCACGCCATTTAGTAAGCGTAATTGTGGGGTGGTATGCCCTTCTTGTCCTTCGCGCCCTGGGGAACGCCCAAACATGACGGAAACTGGCACCATCTGGATATCTAGATCGGGATTATTATGATGCAAGTCCAGATAAGAGTGGAAAATTCTCACAGATTCATGTTTTGGCGCATAACAACGGAATACACGTGGACCGTTATCGATAAAGACACAACTGGGAAGTTGTGTGTCACCAATTTCCAAAGGATTTAATGGATCAGGTAAATCTTGCGCCAGACACTGCTGACGTAGAGTCAATAAGTCTGTTTTTGAGTGATACGGCAATATGTACAAAATAGGCCGAGTCGTATCAAGACGCAGCTCCGCAATAGGATCTGTAGGGATTAGTTTACTTTTTACTAATAATTTTAGTGGTAAATTCAATAACTTATAATATATTTTACGCCAACCTGACATAACTGCTTTAAGCCTCTTATTAGCAATGCATCGCAAGGATACCAGAAACAGGTTTTGAGATCTGTGGAAAGTGAGACAATAATAAGAGCTAAAAGTTATATAACCATACAATCATTAAGTTAATTAAAGAAAATTTTTATGGCAAATCAATCAACAGGTTTGAGCCGCATCATTAAAGCGGCTGGATATTCGGTGAAAGGAATTAAGGCCGCATGGCAAAATGAAGCGGCATTCCGGCAGGAAGCCATTGCTGCCATATTTGCGATCATCATTGCATTTTCTTTAGACTTTGGCTTATTTGAGAGACTCCTCCTGATTGGCTCTGTTATGCTGGTGGTCATTGTCGAAATCCTCAATAGTGCCATAGAAGCCGTCGTGGATCGCATCGGTAGTGAATATCATGAATTATCAGGTCGAGCGAAAGATATGGGATCTGCGGCTGTATTGCTCACCATATTCTTGGCGTTGTTCACTTGGGGAATGATTTTTTGGTCGCATTTTATGCGCTGAGATAGCGCATTTTTTCATCAAATACGTTATTTAGCTGCTTTTACATGCTGACAGGTTCCCAATTCGATTTTACCTGTATATACTCACAGCTTGACTGTATAAACAAACAGGGGGCGAAATGAAAGCATTAACTGCCAGGCAGCAGCAAGTTTATGACTTGGTGCGTGACCATATTTCGCAAACGGGTATGCCACCAACACGTGCTGAAATTGCAGCGCGTCTTGGTTTTCGTTCACCTAACGCAGCAGAAGAGCATTTAAAGGCACTTGCGCGTAAAGGGGTGATAAAGATTATTTCTGGTGCATCCAGAGGTATCCGTTTGCTGCTTGAAGAGCAAGATGAAGGGGCAGGGTTGCCGCTGATCGGTCGTGTTGCTGCTGGGGAACCACTGCTGGCTCAGGAACACATCGAAAGTCACTATAAGGTTGATCCTGAATTATTCAAACCAAGCGCTGATTTTCTGTTACGTGTCAGTGGGATGTCCATGAAAGACATTGGGATTATGGACGGAGATTTACTGGCTGTGCATAAAACCCAGGATGTTCATAATGGGCAAGTCATTGTGGCGCGGATTGAAGATGAAGTTACTGTAAAACGCTTCAAACAAACAGGGAACAAAATTGAACTGATTGCTGAGAATCCGGAATTTGAACCCATTGTTGTTGATTTGAGCGAGCAGAATTTCACTATTGAAGGATTGGCTGTCGGCGTTATTCGTAGCGGGGACTGGTTCTGATTGTAAAGGCGGATAATTGCAGTTTGCCATTCTGGGGCGGTCATTTTTCCCAGAACCCGTTAAACTTAAGTTCAGCGGGCACTTGAAAATATATGATTATATCAATTATGACCGCCTCATTACTCAATTTGGCCTTTAGCGTTTTTTCTTATTTCTTTTTATTTTCTTCAACCGCATGATCGTGCTGACACGTATCGCGCTTTGTGCAGGATTTAATCTCATGGCAGGAAAAACACATGCCATGAACTTCTATCACACTATTTCGCAAGTGAAATCCCGTACCCTGCGCTAATTGTTGAATAGCTGATTCAATATCTTTTGCATCCTTTTCGGTTACTGAACCACAAAATTCACAGATAAACATTGCCGAAGTATGACAAGGCTCTTCAAAATGATGACATAGCACATAGCTGTTTGTGGATTCTATTTTGTGAATAAAACCTTGTTCCAGCAGAAACTCCAACCCACGGTAAACCGTTGGAGGTTTGGCTTGTGGTTCGACTTCACGCAATAAATCCAGCAAATCATAAGCGCTTATCGCACTAGGCTGTTCAGTGATTAAACGAAGAATTTCAAAGCGTTGGGGTGTCAAACGAACCCCTCTTGACAGGCAGATTGCTTCAGCCTGTGCCAGTAACTTTTTTTGATTGATAGTTTTCATTACACCTCTCACACCTACACGATGCTAATGACTTTAATGTTATCATGTTTTTTAACCTGAGAGTGGGATCGATATGATGTTCAGTTCTCTTCTGATGTGTAGTATCCCTGTGAAGAGAAGGGGTTATCTTGTCATGATGAGATACTTGAAAATAAAATTAATCCGTGGATAAGAACAATAAAATGGGCTAAAAAACGGAGAAAATAAAGTTGAAAATATTGGATAATGTCTGCGAGAACAAGTTAATTTATAATGATTAATAAAAAAGCTGTTTATTTTAATGGTTCCACTTAGGAAGGGAAAAGACTTCAACATTAAAAATATTCTAAATACATCTTACTTAATTAATGGATTAAAAATGAAAGAATTATTGCAAAACCACCCGAATAATAGAAGATTTCCTGTTAATGGTTTTCGGATAATCAAAAATATCCTTAAGGAAAGAAAAAGGGTGACATTTCTCAAACCTATTCAGGTAGTGGGTTTAGGTGTTCTTTGGATTGCAACACTTTTGCTGAGTGTATTATCTGTCGGAGTAACAATACTGATCTTTGATGTTAATAACGTACCTTCAAAGGGGTATATACTTTGGGCTAGCTTAATTGGCTTGAGCTTACTTGGTATATATTTCTCCTTTTATCGTTTCCAGAGCATCAAAAATCTCCCGATTACCGAACAGAAACGTTATTACTTACAGGCAAAGTGTTCTGTTTTGCCGGAAGAAAAGCGTCAGGCATTGCGATTGCATATAATTAGCTGTTATTACGATGGTTTTTGGACAGAAACATTAGAGCATTACCCTTTAAAAAGCCGTGTTTCCCACGATAATTACCAATATCGTATCTTGCCTTTATCAGATGCAGAGCCTCACCAATCTCGGATCTATAAAGATTGGGGAGTACTTGATGAAAAAGATTATTGGAAAGTATTGCATGATTTATGGGCGGGAATGCACTCAGAGCGTTTTGCGATTGATGCAGTTTTTACCGATGGGGACATGTTTAAGGTACTTGGCAGTTTAATTGAAGAGCCAGAGGAATATGTACAGCAATGTTCTTGTTCAATTAATGGACGCCCTCCCGCCTTACTTTGGGGATTTGATCTTTGGCGGGCGATTGTACTAAGCCGAAATTGTTTTGCTGCGGGCTATATTAGTGAAGCAACGGCGTGGAAAAATATACTCAAAACAGCCGATTATGTTTATGAAATTTTTGGCAGCTTTGATGAATTCTACACGAATTATCGGTTAGGTAATGCTTACTGGAGTCGGGATTTTGACAAAGTGAAAGGGCGCCTGAAAGAGTTTTTGTTTTACAAAGAGTATTGTGACTGGCCGATGGCTAAATTACCTTGGCCAAACCCGAAAGGTATTTTTATAGAGCAATATATGAAAGATGGTTTTGCTGATGTTGTAAATTCCATATTGCGCGATCAACAAATGGAAGATTCACTCGACGACGATGAAGTAATGGATGAGGATAATAACCATATTGAAACTCGTGTCTTGCATTAACAGCCTGTAGGAATAGTTATGTATACTATATGGCACAAAGGAACAATAACAAGAAATATAGTGTAAGTACAAACATGGCAATATATGAGTTAGCACAGGATACGTTAATAAAAGTTGAAATGACTTCATTTGAAGCAGAAAAGCTGAAAGAACGACAAGACATTCAACGCTTTTTAAAATCACAAATTGAAGCCATCAGCCCAGATATAGCTAAATCATACTAATATGACATAATATCTAAACCTAAGATGACAAGGCATAAAATGAGATGGGTTACAGCTTAGATTTTCGAAAGAGAGTAT
>NZ_MKGQ01000033.1:18813-29937 GCF_001908105.1 Xenorhabdus eapokensis | reverse complement strand
AAAGTTTCAGAGAGAGAAAACAGCTTGTTCGGGATTGAAAACAGGATTTGTCTGGCGGCAAGAGCGCGGTGGTCCCACCTGACCCCATGCCGAACTCAGTAGTGAAACGCCGTAGCGCCGATGGTAGTGTGGGGTCTCCCCATGTGAGAGTAGGGAACTGCCAGACATTCAATCAGTCAGAGAAGCCATCCGTTACCGGATGGCTTTTTTGCGTTTAATTTTTTTAGGATATTTGGTTCTTTTTACGTATATAAGCAGCCAATATCGCCCTTTCTGATAATTCTAAATAATTTTTCATTGTCTTAGCGGCTTGTTCATTTTTCCCTGAGTTGAGTAGTTCCAGAATATGCGCGTTTTTATCAATATAAGGTGCATACAAAAGCTCAGGATCATTTAAGATACCAAAAGCCAGACGAAGTTCTGCGGAGATATTGTGATAGAAAGCGATCAACCTATCACTATCAGTTAATTCTACAATCGCGGCATGAAAGTGCATATTTTCTGTTCCTACACCAATCCAATCTTGTCTTCAAAACGTATACGAAAGCAAATCTTCACATATTCCCTGAGAACCAGCAAGTTACAACTATTGAACCAAAATAGGGAAATATTATTGTGCTTATTGCATCTAAATTGTGCATTTTGACGATAAACCCAATGAAAAATGTTAATAAAGTGATCCCTATTGGATTTTGAAAATCGATAATACAATTTTGTTTGCTTATTTACTCATCAAATCTTATTTATTGTTCAACAATGAATTTGGATTAATTAAACAATTTTTTTAACAAGACACGGCAAATTTTGTATTAAATCGGCGTTCGTCTTTGATTGCTGCGGTTTCAGGAAGTGGTTATTTATTGGCTATGTTAGTGATTTTGGGGGAGGATTAGCATTCAACGTCGGTAATATTGCGGGAGCAGGATTAGGACTTAATGCTTTGATGGCTGGGTATTGTGGTCTGGTGCGGTGGCCTGTGTGCTGACATGTCTATCGGTTCAATCTTTGAGTTTTGCCATCAGCTTAGGGAAATCATCATGATAAAAACGATCGATTTAAATAGTGATCTCGGTGAAAGTTTTGGTCAATGGCGCATGGGAAACGATGAAGAAATATTGGGGATCGTTAGTAGCGCTAACGTTGCTTGTGGTTTTCATGCGGGTGATCCGGTTGGAATTTTGCAAACATTGAAATTTGCGCAGGAAAATGATGTAGCGATAGGTGCCCATGTTTCTTATCCCGATTTAGCGGGCTTTGGGCGACGTAACATGGATATAGCCAGTCATGAACTGACCGCTGATGTTATTTACCAAATTGGAGCCTTACAAGGATTAGCGGCGGCAGCGGGCACCAAAGTGAGTTATGTCAAACCTCATGGTGCACTTTATAACACGATCGTAAATAACGAATATCAGGCAATTGCTGTTATTGAAGGAATTCTGGCGATAGATCCCAACCTTGCATTGGTTGGTTTGGCGGGATCAAACATACTCAAATTGGCTCAGGAAAGAGGATTGAGAACCATAGCAGAAGCGTTTGCTGATCGTGCTTATACCTCACAAGGGGAATTAGTTTCCCGTCGTGAAACGGGTTCTGTGTTGCATGATGCGGATCTCGTTGCTCAACGCATGTTGCAATTGGTGACAGAAGGGGGCATTGAATCAATTGATGGCAAATTTACCCCTATTCAGGCGGATTCAATTTGTGTGCATGGTGACACTCCTGGTGCGGTAGAGATGGCAAAACAGGTAAAAACAGTTTTGCAGCAGGCGGGAATTACCATTCGGCCATTTATTCATAAGTATGGATCGCATTGATATGGTTAGTCATTTGGGGAGATAGCCTTGCGTTTTTTACCTGTTAATAACAATACCATAATGGTTGAATTGAGTGGATTAGCAGAAACATTGGCTCTGCTTGATTCACTGAATATGTCACCTATTTTGGGGATTGAAGAAATTATTCCAGCGGCGAGAACGCTGATGATTCGTTTTCGGCCGACAAAAATCTCAAGCCAACAATTGGCGGCAGAGATCAGTAGTCGAGATTTGCAGGAACGCGGTCATGCAAGGGGAAAAAGAATAGAGATTCCTGTGCATTACAATGGTGATGATCTTGCGCTGGTTGCGGAAATATTGGGATGTACAGTTCAGGAAGTTATTCAGCAACATAGCGAAAATGAATATACCGTGGCCTTCACTGGATTTGCTCCTGGGTTTGCCTATATGGTATCGAATACCTCGCAATGGAATATCCCTCGTCGCAAAATCCCCAGAACACGTATTCCGGTGGGAGCCGTTGCCTTAGCAGGGGAGTTTAGCAGCATTTATCCGCAGGCGAGTCCCGGAGGATGGCAGATTATCGGTATTACGACTGAACGTATGTGGGATCTCTCCCGTCCATCACCGGCCTTATTGCAACCAGGTTATCGTGTTAACTTTCGAGATGCTGGGCACAGCCCCGCTACAATCAGCTTACCTGAAACTGATGCGCCTGAAATTAGCTTGCCTGAAACGTCAGACAATAACATGACACTTACTTCAGCGGCTTCTTGTCATCTGGAAATTTTGTCCGTGGGATTACAAACCTTATTTCAAGATTTGGGGCGTACTGGTCAGGCAACATGGGGGATTTCAGCATCTGGGGCAATGGATAAGAGTGCCTTGCGTAGTGCAAACCGCATTGTTGGTAATTCCTCTGATCGGGCTTGTCTGGAAATCGTGCAGGGCGGATTTAAGGCGATTGCGCATGGGCAGATGCTGATTGCAATGACGGGAGCGCCATGTCCAATAGAAATCAAAACGTCGTCGGGTGAAATATTCCATGTGAATGCTTACCAATCGATCGATCTCAATGATGGTGACGAAATTTCATTAGGTACTCCTGTCGCGGGTATGCGTTCTTATTTATCGGCACGTGGAGGTTTCACTATCCCTGCCATCTTATCCAGCCATTCATTTGACACTCTGTCTAATATTGGACCTGCTCCGTTAAAAATAAACGATAAATTATCCGTTGGTAAAACCTCTCACTGCGCAGCGCTATCTGTCTCCGAAACTCCGGCTTTTGACATGCCAAATAAAGAGGAAATTGTGGTATTGGATATCATATTTGGCCCTCGGACAGATTGGTTTACGCAAGAATCCATCGACTTATTGAGCAAACAAATTTGGCAGGTAACACCTCAATCCAATCGAATTGGTTTGAGACTAAATGGTGAGTGCTCACTATCGCGCATTAAGTTACAAGAACTACCTAGCGAAGGAACATGTGCAGGCGCGATACAAATTCCTGCTAGTGGGCAGCCGGTACTCTTTTTAGCTGACCATCCATTGACCGGAGGGTATCCGGTTATCGCCTCAGTCGCCGATTATCATCTCGATCTTGCTGGCCAGATCCCGATTAATGCCAAAATTCGGTTCAACCCCATCAGCCAATTCCATGAAATTCAAGGGAGTAATGATTTGCCATGAACACCACTGTGCACAATGTAAATAACAATATTAATAAGAAAGTGCTGATTGCCAACCGTGGAGAGATTGCTGTTCGGATCATTCGAGCTTGCCGCGATTATGGCGTACAGACGGTTGCCGTTTATGCAGATGTCGATATCAACGCACAACACGTTCAATTGGCTGATGAGGCTTATGCTTTGGGAGGTAATAGCCCTACAGAAACTTATCTCAATATCCCTCGTTTGCTGGATGTAGCAAAGCGATCTGGAGCGACGATGGTGCATCCAGGTTACGGTTTTTTGTCTGAGCGAGCGGAATTTGCTCAGGCCGTGATTGATGCTGGCCTAACTTGGATTGGTCCTAACCCTAAAACTATTGATGAGCTGGGAGATAAGGTTAAGGCGCGCAAAATAGCCCAGAAAGTGGGAGCACCGTTGGTTGTTGGAACATCCGAACCCGTCAGAAACGCACAGGAAGTTGTGGCTTTTGCGGAACAGCATGGCTTGCCGATTGCCATCAAAGCGGCTTTTGGCGGTGGTGGCCGAGGCTTAAAAGTGGCCTGGCGCATGGATGAAGTTGTGGAGCTTTATCACTCAGCGGTACGTGAGGCGACAGCGGCATTTGGCCGTGGCGAATGTTTTATTGAGCAATTTTTGGATAAACCGCGTCACATTGAGGCACAAGTGATTGCGGATAAACAGGGTAATGTTGTGGTACTTGGCACCCGTGACTGCTCTTTGCAACGTCGTAACCAAAAATTGGTAGAAGAAGCGCCTGCGCCCTTTTTAACTCAGAAACAAAGGGAACGTATTCATCAGTCAGCAAAAGCCATTTGTGCAGAAGCCAATTATGTGGGAGCAGGCACAGTAGAGTTTTTACTGAGTGCAGATGGCACACTCTCTTTCTTGGAAGTAAATACTCGCTTACAAGTGGAACATCCTGTGACAGAAGAGACGACGGGCATTGATTTGGTTATCGAACAGTTGCGGGTAGCGGAGGGTTATCCATTAAGTATTCAGGAAACACCTATCCCAAGGGGGCATGCGTTTGAATTTCGTATTAATGCGGAAGATGCGGCTAAAGGTTTCCTGCCAACATCTGGCACAATCACCGAATTTATCGCACCTGCTGGTCCTGGTATTCGTTTGGACTCCGGTGTGGTTAATGGCTCCACAATTCCGGCAGCCTTTGATTCACTAATGGCAAAATTAATTGTCACCGGAGCGACCAGAGAACAGGCCATTGTTCGGGCACGTCGGGCATTGAAAGAGTTTAAGATCCGAGGCGTATCCTCTGTCTTGCCTTTCCATCAAGCGGTAATGAATCATCCTGATTTTATTTCTGGTGATAAATTTAATGTCCATACCCGCTGGATTGAAACAGATTTTGTGAATGAACTAGAAGTTTCTTTACGCCAGTTTCCTATTGAAGATAACAAGATGACTCGCACGTTTATTGAGATCGATGGCCGCAGGCATGAATTGGGATTGCCATCGGATTTATTGGCGGGATTGGCGCATTTAGCCCCTGTGGGTGAACAGCAATCTTCACCATCTGCCATAAAGGAAAAACGGCCAGAAGATCCCCGTCAGGTAAAAGCCCCTATTTCCGGTGTCCTGCATTGTTGGATGGTTAAAGAAGGTGAGCAAGTCAGCGAAGGTGATGTGATTGCAGTGATGGAAGCCATGAAAATGGAGGTACACATCAATGCCCATCGTTCAGGAAAAATCACGTTCTGTGCCCATGCAGGGGATTATCAGGATGCAGAAAGTGCCTTGGCTAACATAGAATAGTAATGAATTACCTCATGCTCGTCTTTAAAGTTATTTACATTTCTCTTGGAAATGTAAATAATAATGCTTCTCAATAGTATTTTTGCTTGAAAATAAATGTCTAAAATTACCAAAATTTACGCTAGCCTGGCGAAAAGTGGCCTGTGTGTTCCTTTGATGTCCGCATCTATGCTGACAGTCGCTATCTCTACCAACGCATTTGCAAATGTTGAAAGCTCGACTAAAAAATCGGCTAACACTGGTGATACACTGGTTGTTATTGCGGATAATAATGCTCAATCTTCGCCAGAAGATAGAAAAGTCAGTCGTAATGAAATCAGGGTTAAACAAGCACAAAGTGTCGGTGAGATTTTAAAAAATGTACCGGGTGTACAAGCCGGTCACCCCAGCGCTTTAGGGCAACGCTTCAAAATTCGTGGCATGGATGATCAATTCATCAACGTGACGATTGATGGCGCAAGGCAAGAAGGATATCACTTCCACCATTCAGGAAATTACGGCATCGATCCTGAAATGCTAAAGCAAGTTGATATCAAAGTCGGTAGTAACAGTATTACCTACGACACTGGTGCTATTGGTGGTGCATTAAAATTTGAGACCGTTGATGCAGGCGATTTGCTGGAACCAGGCCAATTATTTGGCGCTAAAGGAAAATTAAACTACTCCAGCAATGGTTCTGAATTCCAACAATCCTTAGCGGCCTATGGTCGATTGGGTGCTGCTGATTTATTAGGTTATTTTACCCATCGCAATATGCATGATTCTGAATCTGGCAGAGATAATCGTGGTCGAGACTCAATTCCGACCGATGGAAGATTATTCAATTACTTATTAAAAGCGAAATTTAATCTGACAGATGAGCAGTATATTAATGTATCAAAAGAACATTATAAAAATGATGCAGAAACTAATTTTAGGTTAAATTTTGGTCAGGGTGTAAATAAAGGAAAGAAAGCGAAGTATGCTATCGATCGCGATACCCATAATATCACTTATGGGTATGCGCCAGTCGATAATGACTTTATTGATTTAAAATTATCCGCTTATCATACTGAACAAACCTCTACCCATATGAAGCCTGCAAACGGTAAAGGTCAAGGATTCAATAGTATTGTTGAAACCCAAGGTATTAAGGTTCGTAATACCTCTAGTTTTGATACCCAGAAGTTAGCCCACGCTTTAACCTATGGATATGAATATTTTGATACCAGAATGAGATACACAGATGTCGATGAAAATGCTTATAAAAAAGAAATTGAAAAAGCAAACTCATCATCCGTTTACTTAGAGGATGATATCCAGCTTGCTGATTTTCATGTCATACCGGGTATCAGATGGGATCACTATAAATATCATACGATTAATAAACAGAATGAATCGTTTGAGAGAACTTATGCTCGCTTCTCAAAAGCACTCGGTTTGAAATACGAGCTTGGGGCATCCACAACATTATTTGCCAATTATACCGAACTCTTTAGAGGTCCATTGGGCAAAGAGCTGATGGGGATATCTAATCATAGCAATAACCTGAAAGCCACAACCGGTTACAACCTGGAAACAGGATTAGCAGGTACTTATCCTAGTGTCTTTGCTGACAATGACTCGCTGGTTGTATCAGGTAAAGTATTCCAAACAAACTTTAAAAACCTGTCTACAACTTTAGCCAAAAATGAATTACATAATATCCCGAAAGCCAGACTGCAAGGGTTTGAATTAGCGACTGGCTATAAATTGGATAATTTATCTTTAAAAGCCACTTATGCCAAAGTCAATAACAAGATTATTGAAGGTAATGAGTTGCTTGATAAATCCTTTACCAGAGGGTTAGAGTTTGAACCGTCAGTGGGTGATTCTATCACTGTAGGTGGTAGTTATCTGTTTGATAAAACAGATATTGAACTCGGCTGGAATACCCGCTTTGTTCTGTCAAAGAACTCAAAGGGTAAAGACACAAATGATAAGAAAGAAGCCATTATTGTCGATATACATAAACAGGGATATGGTGTAAGTAATATGTATGTCTCTTGGGCGCCAAAAACCGGAGCATTCAAAAATACCGAACTCCAGTTTGGTATTGATAATGTCTTCGACAAACGTCACAACGAACATTCTTACTATTTGAAGAGTTACCAAGGACAAGAAGAGAAAGGCCGCACATATAAAGCGACAATTTCTTATAAGTTCTAATCAACATATCTTAAAGGTTTCAAATACCTTTCGTAACAAGTCTGCGGTTTATCCGCAGACTTTTTCCAGAATAGCGTAATTACAGGGTAAAAACCCCAATCAGAGCAATAACAGTTAAAATCGCGGCTGCCCCATAAAATACCCATTTACTGGCGGGAATATGGACTTGCAGATCGTGCATACCATGATGCAGGCGATGTAAACCACACCATAAAGGCAGGCTAATCATCAGCAGTAAAAAGATGCGGCCAATAAAACTCTGGCAAAATGTCAGGATACGTTCATAAGAAAGTGCTTCTGGGGCTAACCCTAGTGGCAGTAAGATCCCCAATAGCAGAATAATTGCTGGCCCAACAATCGCGCTCCACATACCACCGGCACCAAACAGACCCCAGAAAATCGGTTCATCGGAACGTTTAGGGACTTGATTCATCAGATCCTCCTTCGGGTTAGAAAAACAGTGCTATGTCGAGAATGACGGCGGTGGCAATAATCGTGATTGCCCATAGCAGCTTGATAATCGGCCCTGGTGACATTTTCTCATTCTTGACGATGATATTCAGTGCCTTGGGAGCCAGCTCAAACCAGGTTTTGGTATGCAGTAATGTAGCCAGCAAAGTGATGATATTAATCAGCAGCACCAGCGGGTTTTGCAGAAAAGAGACAAATCCCGCCCAGCTTTCAGGGTCACTTTTCAGGGCAAACAGACCGTAAAGTATCAAAATACTGAACCAAATGGTGGGAATAGCGGTTCCTTCACGCAACATATAGAAGCGATAAAAACCCAGTTTACGCCACCAATGAGATTCCATACCGCGCACATAAGGCTTACGTTTTGTCGTCATTACTCTCTCCTCCCTTATTGTGGTTTCAGCATGGAGATAAGGAAATCCTTGGTGCTTTCTGCCTTGCTCTGCTGAATTGCACCGGCAGGATCAACATGTTTCGGGCACACTTCGGAGCAGTAACCGACAAAAGTACAAGACCAGACGCCATTATCGCTGTTGATTTGTGGCATGCGTTCTTTCTTGCCGTGGTCGCGGTTATCAAGGTTATAGCGATGTGCCAGTGTGACCGCGGCAGGCCCAATGAACTCAGGATTCAGGCCAAATTGGGGGCAGGCGGCATAGCACAGGCCACAGTTGATACAACCGGAAAACTGATGATATTTTGCCATCTGGGCAGGTGTCTGCACATTCGGGCCATCGGCGGGTTTACGATCATTGCCAATAATATAAGGCTTGATAGCTTCCAGGCTCTCAATAAAGTGAGTCATATCCACAACTAAATCCCGCTCAATGGGGAAATTACCGAGTGCTTCGACTTTCATTCCTTGAGCATAATCGCGCAGGAACGTTTTACAGGCCAGTTTCGGTACACGGTTTACCATCATGCCGCAGGAACCACAGATTGCCATGCGGCAAGACCAGCGGTAAGAGAGATCAGGCGCCAGATTGTCCTTGATGTAACCCAATGCATCCAGCAGTGAAGTTTGCTCATCGTAAGGCACTTCATAAGTGACGAAATGGGGTTCACTGTCAATTTCCGGGTTATAGCGCATGACTTCCATTTTCAGATTGTTCATCTCAGCCATTCGCTTGCTCCTTCTGTTTCTGCTCTTGTGCAGCCGCTTCCCCCCCATAGACCCGTTTCGCTGGTTGAGATTTAGTGATCTTCACTTCACTGTATTCCAGACGCGGGGCACCTTCTGGGTTATAGAATGCCAGTGTATGTTTCAGGAAATTCTCATCATCACGTTCGGTACAGCCTTCATCAAGGCGCTGGTGGGCGCCACGGGATTCTTTGCGATGTATGGCGGAATGCGCCATACATTCAGCAACATCTAAACCAAATCCTAATTCAATGGTGTAGAGCAGATCGGTATTGAATACACTGGAACGGTCGCTAATTTCGATATGTTTGAAGCGTTCTTTCAGTTCAGCAATTTTATCGATAGTTTTCTGCATCAGCGCTGGTGTACGATAAATTCCGCAGCCTTCTTCCATTGACGTGCCCAGTTCATCGCGGATTTTCGCCCAGTTTTCGCCGCCTTTCTGATTCAGCAACTTATTGAGTTTATCTTCCACATCACGAGATTGGGCGTCCAATGCGCTATTATTGACGGGTTTCACTTGCTGGATATGTTTGACTGCTTCTTCGCCCGCCAGGCGGCCAAAGACAACTAATTCAGCCAGCGAGTTAGAGCCGAGGCGGTTTGCGCCATGCAGGCCAACGGAAGCGCATTCACCGATGGCGAACAATCCCTTGATGCGCGTTTCACACTGTTGATTCGTTTCGATTCCGCCCATAGTGTAATGTGCAGTTGGACGAACAGGGATGGGTTCTTTGACCGGATCAACACCGACATACGCTTTTGCCAGCTCACAGATAAATGGCAGACGTTCGAGCAGTTTTTTCTCGCCCAAATGACGCAAATCCAGATGCACGACATCACCACGTGAAGTGGCGATGGTGCGGCCTGCCCGCCACTCGTGCCAGAACGCTTGGGAGACTTTGTCACGTGGGCCTAATTCCATATATTTGTTTTCAGGGTGTCCAAGTGGCGTTTCTGGCCCTAAGCCATAATCCTGTAGATAACGATAGCCATCTTTGTTCACCAGAATCCCGCCTTCCCCACGACAGCCTTCGGTCATCAAAATACCGGAACCCGGCAGGCCGGTGGGGTGATATTGCACAAATTCCATATCGCGTAATGGTATGCCGTGACGGAACGCAATACCCATGCCATCCCCTGTGACAATGCCGCCATTGGTATTGTAACGGTATACACGTCCGGCACCGCCAGTCGCCATAATGACCGCATTGGCGCGGATTTGCACTTTCGTTCCTTCCATCATATTTAGTGCAACTAATCCGCGTGCTTGTCCTTCATCCACTAAAATATCGAGGACAAAATGCTCATCAAAGCGCTGGATTTGTGGATACTTGAGTGAAGTCTGGAACAGTGTATGGAGCATATGGAAACCGGTCTTATCGGCGGCAAACCATGTGCGCTCAATTTTCATGCCCCCGAAACGACGGACGTTCACGGAACCGTCATCCTTGCGGCTCCACGGGCAGCCCCACTGTTCCAGTTGGATCATTTCTGTTGGACAATGCTTGACAAAATACTCAACCACATCTTGCTCACACAGCCAGTCACCACCGGATACAGTGTCATTGAAGTGAAAATCATAGGAATCGTGTGATTGAGTGACTGCGGCCGATCCGCCTTCTGCGGCCACCGTATGGCTACGCATAGGGTAAACTTTTGAGAGTAAGGCGATTTTGAGCTGAGGATTAGCTTCAGCAGCAGCGATGGCAGCTCGTAGCCCTGCACCACCGGCTCCGATAATCGCGAGGTCAACATTGAAGGTTTGCACTGCTCTTCTCCATTGTTTGAGTGGGAGTCAATCTACTATTCTTTATATGGTTTAATTATAGCGAAGAGCGCAGGAGGCAAATTTGATATGGATACGGGTTTCGTCGGATTTTGCCTGTAAAACGTGATCTAACGCATGTTTTTGCTTATTTTAATGTTGCATGTTAAAGCCTGTTAATATAGGTCATAAATTCATGCATGTTGTTTATAAATAAGCTTTCAAAATAGTAGATCACTTGGAGGGAACTCAGTCCAATTTTTGCGATCTGATTAATCGCCAAATCAAAAAAAATCCCAAAATGGACTG
>NZ_MKGQ01000033.1:0-18713 GCF_001908105.1 Xenorhabdus eapokensis | reverse complement strand
TAGCTTATTCCATTGGAGATCTGTTAACATAGTTCGCGGCATGATGGTGAGGTCTGGTTGTTTTTTGGCGAAAGTAATTATACCAAATCATCATGCTGTTTAATAATCCCTCACAAAACATCAACACGCCCTAAAGTGTGAGGCTAATTTAGATATTAACAGGCTAAAAATAATTTCAATTAATTAGGTGAATCCCTGTTGCATTAAAAACTAAAGAATTTATAGGTTGTCACAATAAAAGATACATTACAGAGATTATCATTAAATATAAATAGATAACGAATAGAGTTAACAAAGCCGCAAATGAAAAAATTAAGTGTATAAAGAATAAGGGGATAAAGAAATTGAGGGCAATGAATTGTCTGATACGCTTGATGAAGGTAAACTGCGCGTTTTGTTTTATTTTGGAGTCATAGGAATATGAACGAAAACGCGAATTGGCAGCCAAGTGCCCCTATCGCCAACTTATTGAAAAGGGCAGAGATTTTAGCAGGAATACGGCGCTTTTTCGCAGATCGTGGGGTGTTGGAAGTTGAAACACCTGCCATGAGTCAGGCGACTGTCACCGACGTTCATCTAGTCCCTTTCCGAACCCAGTTCGTTGGGCCAGGAGCGGCAAATGGCTTGACTCTGTACCTGATGACCAGCCCTGAATACCACATGAAGCGTTTGCTGGCAGCCGGCAGCGGTTCTATTTATCAGATGGGAAAAAGTTTCCGCAATGAGGAAGCGGGCCGTCATCATAATCCAGAGTTCACCATGCTGGAATGGTATCGTCCGCACTACGACATGTATCGCCTGATGAATGAAGTCGATGATCTTTTGCAACAGATCCTGGATTGTGAAAGTGCTGAATCACTTTCTTACCAACAGGCTTTTATGCGATATCTGGATATTGATCCCCTGACTGCAAGTAAAGAAAAATTGCGTGAAGTGGCGGCGAAACTCGATCTTAGTAATATCGCTGATCAGGAAGAAGATCGGGATACCTTATTGCAACTACTTTTTGTTATGGGCATAGAAACTCAGATTGGTATTGAAAAACCAACGTTTATCTACCATTTCCCAGCCTCTCAAGCGGCATTGGCAGAAATCAGCAAGGAAGATCACCGTGTTGCGGAGCGTTTTGAAGTCTATTTTAAAGGCATGGAGTTGGCGAATGGCTTTCGTGAACTGACCGATAGCAATGAACAACGTCTTCGTTTCGAACAGGATAACCGTAAGCGGGAAGAGATGGGCTTGCCGGTGCAACCGATTGATGAATACCTGCTTGCTGCTCTTGCTCACGGAATGCCTGATTGTGCAGGCGTCGCATTAGGGGTGGAGCGTTTGATTATGCTGGCATTGGGTGCTGAACGGATTAGTGAGGTTATCGCTTTTCCTGTGGGGATCTCTTAACAAAATCATTTACCTGATGCAATTATTTATTGGGGCAGTCCAGGACTGCCCTTCTGTTTTTCTACGCTATTTACACTGATTATTGATGTTCATGATGTTTTCTCAGGAACTTCACTGCCAAATCAGGGAAATCGGTGAATGCACCATCGACATTAGCCTTGTCGAAAACGATATCAAACAATTGGTTGCCGCTGGTGGCATATTTTGGCAATTGGTCGATACGAATGGTATACGGGTGCACCGCCAGATGACTGGCATGAGCCTCTTTTACCAGGCCAGTTAATTTAATGTTGCCTGGCGTAGAATCACTGGCGATAAGCATATGGTAATCAGGGCCAATGCCATCAGCATATTTTGCTACTTCTTTCATCGCGCCAGGTTTAAACATCCAGTCATAGCTATAATTCTGCCATGTACCATCTGACTTTTGTTCGTAAGTTTCCTTCCAGTCGGTGTAAGCAATAAGCTGAATCAGTTTCAGATCCATTCCCAGTTTCGGCTCCAACTCATTTTTGATGCGTTTGAGTTCATTAGCATCAAAACATTGCAGATAAACTTTATCGCTCTTTTTGGTGTAGCCATACTGTTTCAGAACTTCCAGCACCTTGCTGGTAATATCTTTGCCTTCCTGACGATGGAACCACGGTGCCTTGATTTCAGGATAAATACCAATGTCTTTGCCCGTGGATTTATTCAAGCCTTGGATAAACTCAAGCTCTTCCTGAAAAGTATGGATGCGGAAATCGGATTTACCCATTGGGAAACGTCCAGAATAGCTTTGGACTTTTTTGCCATCCTTGATATCAAAACCTTCAGTAAATTTCAGTGACTTAATTTCTGGCAGGGTAAAGTCGATGGCATAATAGCGACCGTCAGCGCGGGCGCGGTCTGGAAAACGTTCTGCGACATCCGTTACGCGATCAAGATAGTGATCGTGCAGTACAATAAGCTGGTCATCTTTGGTCATAACCAGATCTTGCTCAAGATAATCCGCACCTTGTGCATAAGCCATTGCTTTGGCGGGTAATGTATGTTCAGGCAAATAACCACTCGCGCCACGATGGGCGATAACGATCTTATCTGCTGCATGTGCAATGCCTGACATGGATGATGCTAACAGAATACCGGCCATAATTGCTTTAATAGGGGTCTGCATTGAGGTTCTCCATTTATGCTAATAAAAATCTTAAACAAAAAATGATGTTATTTATTGTTTTACTGATTGTTCGTCAGTAGTCAATAAAATAGGATAATTGTTATTAAATGAACAATATCATAATATAGAATGGTTTTTTATTCCTAATAAAGGAACTATTAGAAAAACATTAGCTTACGTAATATGAGAACGGCGCGTATAAAATAGGGATTGCATCATCATCTTAATATACCAGTAATTCTTGTGATTCCGATTGAACGTTTTGCAAGTATTAAAGCAAAAGATTATTAATACAATATGGATATAAAGAAGATCTGCATAAGTAAAAGTAAGCGACGTATTTAACGATGCATATCTACTTCATTGTCTTATAATCACGAAATCGCAGTACAATAAAGTTGTACTGCGATTGGTCGGGTTATTAATCAGTGTCTTTCCGTTATATCACTGACCTTGGCGAGCAATTTCCTGCTTATGTTTGCTTTCGCTTAACATAACAAACAACAGCAGAATAACAGAGAGGATGCTACCGCCGATCATAACCATAAAGCCGCCGTCCCAACCGAAATAGTCAACGGTATAGCCGACGATGATACTGGCCGCAACTGAACCACCCAGATAGCCAAACAGACCGGTAAAGCCGGCGGCTGTTCCTGCCGCTTTTTTCGGCGCTAATTCCAGAGCATGCAGGCCGATTAGCATCACCGGCCCGTAAATCAGGAAGCCGATAACCAGCATACAGAGCATATCAATATCAGGGTTACCTTCTGGATTCAGCCAGAATACGATAGTGGCGATGGTGACAAGGGTCATGAAGAATACGCCCGTAGCACCACGGTTGCCTTTAAATACTTTGTCAGACATCCAACCACACAGCAGCGTACCTGGAATACCTGCGTACTCATACAGGAAGTAAGCCCAGGAAGACTTATCCATGGTAAAGTCTTTTACTTCCTTCAAGTAAGTGGGTGACCAGTCAAGAATACCGTAGCGCAGCAGATAGACGAATACGTTGGCAATGGCGATCATCCACAACAATTTATTCGGCAAAACGTACTGCATGAAAATTTCTTTTGCAGTCAGTTCTTTTTCGTTGTTTTCCGTATAATCGGGTGGATAGTCGTTTTTATACTCTTCGATGGCTGGTAAGCCACAGGATTGTGGGGTATCGCGCATTAAAGCGAAAACGATGACTGCCACGATGATAGCCGCAAAGGCTGGCATGTAAAACGCGGCCTTCCAGTCATTGAACCAGGCCATACCTAACATGAACAGTAATGGTGGTACGCCTCCGCCAACGTTATGGGCACAGTTCCAGACAGAAACAATTCCGCCACGCTCTTTCTGTGACCACCAGTGAACCATAGTACGTCCACAAGGAGGCCAACCCATGCCCTGGAACCAGCCGCAGAGGAACAGCAGAGAAAACATGATAGCGATGCTGGAAGTGGCCCATGGCATAAAGCCCATAATCAACATCACTACAGCCGCCAGTATCAAACCCGCAGGCAGGAAAACACGTGGATTCGAGCGGTCGGAAACGGAACCCATGATGAATTTTGAGAAGCCGTATGCAATTGAAATTCCTGACAAGGCAAAGCCAAGATCTCCCTTAGAAAAGCCTTGTTCTATCAAGGAAGGTATGGCGAGAGCAAAGTTTTTTCTTACCAGGTAGTAAGCTGCATATCCGAAAAAGATCCCTATAAAAATTTGCCAGCGCAAGCGACGATAGAGTGGATCTATTTCCTGCGCAGGCAACCGAGCCTTATGAGGCGCCGGCTTGAAAATACTTAACATATTTTTGTCTCCACGTGACTTTTGTATGAGCGAATCACCACCATCAAGCAGTGATGGTGTTAAACGAAAAATTTTAGCTATTTATTTTCTATATCGAAGCTAATATTAGCTGAAAACAACCTTGTATGACTGTGAGGTGTCGCTAACATATAGATATAATTTCGCAAAGTCGATAATTTTGAGTGATTTAGCACTTTTTTTGAAGACAATTTATTTATGTTAGTGTGATAATTGTCACAATAAACAGCCTTTTTGCTTATTTTTTATTTTTTGCACGTTTAAAGTTTGTATATATTCTCGACCAAATAAAAGCTCATTATTATTAGGGAAATATGTCTGATGTAGTCATCATGAAAAAGTCAGATAAATATAACCCACACAAACATTCCTATTATAAAAGTTATTTAATAAATAACTGTTGGTATCTTTTTGTCTGCTTCTTTTAACCCGTTGTGTATTCTTTGCTTAATAGTGTCTTAAATAACATTCTCATTTTCTCATGTAATTTATTTTTTATTTACATGCTTTGCGTTTTTTATAACGCAGTTATAAATAAAGTGTTTGAAATTAAAATTCAAAATGATGGATATTACTACAAATGGTTATTCATGCTCATGATAGTGGTTTTATGTAGGACTGGATGACTGTTTTTGAAGTAAAATACAATAATATCAATATGTTAATTGATTTTGGTTGCGGATTGTATAGGCGTAATACACTCTGTCTTCCAAATAATGATTGGCTTTATTTAAGTTGATTGTTTAATTAACAAAATATTACAAATTAATATTAATTAATACATTTATTAAATTCGCAATAAATTTTTGCAATTTATTTTTTGATCCAGTTAGTGTCAACATAAGGTATTTGAAAATACTGAATGCAGACAAAAATTGGAAGATCACGACTACCAGCATTGATGCCTCTATTCATCACAAAAAATGATGAAACCAATGGGGCTCAGAATGAGAGCATCATTATGAATACTTACACACACAAGGCAATATTACACACAGCATTTACTACTGGGCAAAAAAAATCCTCTGCTGTTGAACCTGAATTTAATTGTAATATCAGTTATATGACAGCAGAACTAGAACCGTGGTTTGAGAACGTTCCTTCTCGGTTAGCTAAGTTGGCAAAAGGTATACCTAATGAGATAGCGGTTTCTGATCCTCATGAAACGCTGACATTTGGTCAATTGGATCAACGTATTGAGAATGCGGCACATGTTTTGCTTCACTACGGTGCCAAAATGGGCAGCAATGTTGCTATTGCGGCCCAGCGAAGTGTTTCATGGTTTGTCACCATGCAGGCTATTTGGCGAATTGGAGCCGTGTATATCCCCTTGAACACCATGATGCCAGAAAAACGCTTAAACGATATTCTCGCTCGTCTGCCGAAAAGTATTTTGGTGTCTGATGATACAGTCTCGGCGGGGCTTAAAGCATCAACATTCATTCCCATGAAGACTCTTTTAAAGAGGACAGCCAAAGCTGAAACAGTAGAGCGTATTGATATCCCTGTGTTGGGTGATCATCCGGCTTATGTGATGTTCACTTCTGGCTCTACCGGGTTGCCAAAAGCAGTGCAAGTTCAACATGACAATCTGGCTGCTTGCCTATGTGGATTTGGCAAGCTGTTATCAATCCGCCAGCATGACCAGATGTTGGCATTGACTACGTTCTCTTTTGATATCTCAGTCCTGGAATTGCTGCTAACCGTAGTGCATGGTGGCAGTATCTACATCGCTTCAATCGACATCCAACGTGATGCAATGGCGCTGTCTGAAATACTGTCAAATCCGCAGTTAACTTTCGCCCAGGCAACACCGGTTACCTGGTCAATGGCCTTGAATGCGGGATGGAAACCTCGCCCGGAAATGGGCATGCTTTGCGGAGGGGAGGCATTGTCACAAGATCTGGCAGATCAATTGACAGCTACCGGAGGCACATTATGGAACGTCTATGGCCCAACAGAAACAACCATTTGGTCAACGGCGTTTTGTATGAAAAAAGGTGATAAAGTTCAACTGGATGGCCCTATTCCAGACACCAGTATCACGATTGTCGATTTTATCATCGGTGATTTGGGACAGCCGCGTTTTGGTTTGTTACCGGAGTCATGGAGACAACTGGCAGAAGAGGTTGATGTTATTTACCACAACGGAGCGTTGGTTAATTTCATCTATCCTTATAGTGCCTTGAAAAGCATCAACGTTGATGGTACTCGAACAGCGTTGGAGCTGGCCTGTACCGTGCGCTTGAAACATTTTCACTATGTCTCTTCTGTAAACGCACTGTATGCCACGCAGTCGCCTCGTCCTTATAGGGAAGATGATCGTGCCATGAGTGAGTCGGTTTGTGATCCTTCCGGTTATTCAGGCAGTAAATGGGTATCTGAAGGGAGCATTAATATTGCCCGTCAAAGGGGCGTTCCCGTCAGTATTTACCGGCCAGGACTGATCCTCGGACATACCCGTACAGGGGCGGCACAGGGCAATGATTATCTGGTCGCCTCCTTGAAAGGTTATTTGGCGATGGGGTTTTATCCCGACTATGCCCTATTGCTGGATATCGTTCCGGTTGATTATGTGGCGGCTGCATTGGTGCATATCTCCAAACAGCCGGCATCTAATGGGAAATTCTTTAATCTGTTCAACCCAGAGCAGGTTTCTATCCGGCAATTTTTCGATTGGGTGCAAGATTTTGGGTATATCCTCCATCCGGTGCCATTGAATGAGGGTAAAGATAAAATCCTGGCGCTAGATGATACTCATCCATTGTATCCCTTAATCCCACTGATCAGGGATATAACTGAAAGACCTTATTGTGCACTAGATCCGGCTTATGCTGATGAACTCCGTCCTGAATTGGAACTGAAAAATACGCTGGCGGGGTTAGCGGGAAGTCATATCCGTTGCCCGACAATTACGGCTGAATACGTCCATCAGGTATTGCGTTACCTGATCGGTACGGGATTCTTACCGGCTACCCTGTCAGAACGTTTCAAAAGGGAGGTTGTATCATGGAACGGTTAACCGGAAACGATGCCATGAAGTGGATGATCGTTATGAATGGTAAAAAGCAGTATTCAGTCTGGCCAGTTGAGTATGAAATCCCGATGGGATGGATGGCAATCGGCAGAACAGGAACGAAAGAAGAATGCTTGAGTTATATCGCTAAGATTTGGCCGGAGCCAACAAAATAGATATCACTGGCTGACATCGTTAATCAAATTATGGGCATGTTCCTGCGGGTTCATGCCCATCTTATTTCTGCCTCATTCCATTTCGCAATCACTTAATACAACCAATCTTTACCCATCTGATCTGCGGCCAAAATGGCGGCGTAAACCTGCTCTGGTGTCACTGCAAATGGCATATTGTGAATAGTTTCACCTTCAGCACAGCTTGCGATAGCGACTTGCATGATTTTTTGCCGCAGTTCTTCATTATCACGCAAACCCAATTGCTCCAGTGTGATCGGCAGGCCGACTTGTACACAAAAATCAAGCACGGTTTCCAACTCTTCACTTGGGCTATTTTCTAAGACCAATTGTGTCAGGGTTCCAAACGCGACTTTTTCGCCGTGGTAGAGGTGATGACACTCTTCCAGCACGGTAAAACCATTGTGGATAGCGTGAGCTGCTGCCAATCCTGCACTTTCAAAACCAATGCCACTCAAGTAGGTATTGGCTTCCACAATATTTTCAACGGCTGGTGTACTGACACCGGCTTCTACCGCCAGTTTTGCTTTGTAACCTTCCGCCAGCAAAGTTTCATAACACAGTTTTGCTAACGCTAAACCTGTGGTGGATGTCGCACCGCCAGCCATGGTTGGCTTATGGGCTGCACTGTTGGCTCGCGCCTCAAAATAGGTGGCGAGTGCATCCCCCATACCTGCGATAAGCAGGCGAACTGGTGCTTTGGCAATGACATTAGTATCCATTAGCACGATATTGGGGTTTTGTGGGTAGAATAGATAGCTGTCGAATTCACCGAGTTCAGTATAAAGAACAGAAAGGGCACTGGTTGGTGCATCGGTTGAAGCAAGGGTAGGAGAAATAATCACGGGGATTCTGGATTCGTATGCAACAGCCTTGGCAGTATCAATCGTTTTTCCTCCCCCAATCCCGATAACAGCCTGACATTGCTGTTCCAACAAAATGGCAGACAAGCGATGGATTTCACTGCGGCTGCACTCACCATTGAAAAGTTCGAAATGGCTGGTCACATCGTGTTCTTCTAGACTTTTGCTGACGGTATCCCCAATAAGGTTCATCACGAAATTATCGGCAATCACGAAGACGTGGTCAGCAAGCATTTTGGTGTATCGACCAATGTGAGATAACGCACCTGGCCCTTGGATATATTTGGATGGAGACTGGATCACTTTCAGCATAAGTAATATTCCTTCTTTACTGGAAACTAGGCATAGAGTGTCACAATACAGGTATAGCGTAGGTTGCGAACCTGCCTATCCACACTATACGGCAAAATATACAGAGAAGTTATGAGCAAAAGCAGGAAATGAGTGATTTAAGAGGAAATATTGGCGAAATCATTGACACCCTGAGTGATTCAGTCAGGGTGCTATTTTTTAGTGGGCTTTGACCAGAGTGTTAACTTCGGTTTGAGCGAAAAAGTATTTCAGGATCAAATTCAACAGAATGCCGTAAGCGGGCAGGAAGAACAGCATGCAGATAAACAGCTTGAAGGCATAATCCACTAACGCAATTTCTACCCAATGTGTTGCCATAAATGCATCCGTACTGCGGTAAAACGCGATAAAGAAAAAGGCCAGTGTATCTAACATATTACCGAAAAACATGGCGGCAGCCGGCGCTATCCACCAGTGGCGTTTCTGGCGAAGACGATTGAAGACACCAACATCCAATATCTGACCGAGCACATAGGCCATAAAGCTAGCGGCGGCAATGCGGGCGACAAACAGATTAAAAGTGCCCAATGCTTCGAACCCTTGCCAGGTTCCCTGGAAAAACAGCGCTGAGATCAGGTAAGAGATCAGCAACGCGGGCAGCATAACGGAAATAATGATCCGGCGAGCCAATGGTGCGCCATAAATACGCACAGTCAGGTCAGTTGCTAAAAAGATAAAGGGAAATGTAAATGCTCCCCAAGTGGTATGAAAACCAAAAATGGAGATGGGTAATTGCACCAGATAGTTACTGGAAGTAATGATCAAAATGTGAAAAAGCGAAAGCCAAATCAATGCAGTGGCTCGCTGTTGCGCGGTCAATTGCAGCATATTGTACCTTTTTGGTGAATGGGGTGAGGGAACCCAAAAAAATAATGTCCCTGAGATCAGGTTGCCGGATCATACGTTTATTGCGTAATAAAAGTAAAGTACGGCAGTTGACGATATTTTGTAATATAATCCATTGCCATAGCTTGTTTGAACCTACAGAGATTGTTATGTCCGATGTTTTTGCCAATCCCGACAAAACACTTGATACGTTGGGATTACGTTGCCCTGAGCCAGTAATGATGGTGCGCAAGACAGTCCGTCATATGACTGCTGGTCAGACGTTGTTGATCATTGCGGATGATCCGGCAACAACCAGAGATATTCCGGGGTTCTGTCGCTTTATGGATCATGCATTGCTCGCCCAGGAGACAGCGCAAACTCCTTATCGATACCTGCTCAGAAAAAGCGAAAATTCTATTTAATCGAGAAAAGTTTATATAACCAACTGGCAGAAAAAATGGACTATGCTAGGCTTTAAATGTGGCATTTGGTCAATTATCACCTCGCTGGATGCCATATTTTCTTTTTCCTTTAATAGTAATCTTTGTAATTCATTATAATTTTGAAAAGGTGCAGAGGATTAACATGCACCTTTTCGATTTGTTCCATCTATTATTTCTGTGGCTTATTCCTAAGTAGCCGAACTGCGTTTGCTGTTACCAATGCCGTAGCTCCCGAATCGGCCAGCACTGCCATCCAGAGTCCGGTAATACCCAATAGACTCGTAATAAGAAATATCGCCTTTAAACCTAACGCAATGGTGATATTTTGACGGATGTTATAATGGGTTGTTCGAGATAAAGCGATAATTTCAGGTAAACCAGTCAGTCGGTTATGCGTCAGGGCAGCATCGGCTGTTTCCAGCGCAACATCAGTGCCACTACCCATAGCAACGCCGATACTGGCGGCTTTCATGGCCGGAGCATCATTGATGCCATCGCCGACCATCATGGTACGGTGTTTTTGGTTCAACTCTGTGACCGCTTTCACTTTATCTTCAGGCAACAATCCTGCGCGATAATCAATGCCCAGCCGATTCGCAATAGCTGCTGCGGCACGGGGATTATCTCCTGTCAGCATTATGGCCTCGACACCTTGTTTTTTCAGAGTACGGATAGCGTCTATGGCATCCTGACGTAAGGTATCTTGCATGGCTATCAGCCCCATCAATTGCCCATTGCGAGTGACTGCAACCGCTGTTTTTCCACTGTTTTCCAGCTCTGTGACTCTCTGTTTCCATCGCTCGGATAAGGTATTTGCCGGCAATCTTCCAGGGGCTGCGACGAGAATTCTCTGCCCCGATAATTGCCCTTCCACCCCTATCCCAGCCAGTGCCTTACGATGTTCAGCCTCAACAATTACCACATTTTGGTTTTCTGCGGCATTCAGGATAGCTTTTGCCAGTGGGTGATGAGAGCCACTTTCTACGGCACCAGCCAGCGCCAGCAAAGTTTCTGCACTGATATTTTCCACAGGTTCAATTTCAGTAACTTGGGGTTTTCCTTCGGTCAAGGTTCCGGTTTTATCCAGTGCAATTGTGTGTACTGAACCAAGTTGTTCCAGGGCAGCCCCTCCTTTGATTAGGGAACCACGACGGGTGGCAGCGGCCAGCGCGGAAGTAATGGCGGCAGGCGTCGAGATAACCAAGGCACAAGGACAACCGATTAACAGCAGAGTCAGGCCACGATAAATCCAAGTTTCCCATGAGCCGGCAAAAAACAGGGGTGGGATCAATACCATCAATGCTGAGAACAAGATAATCAGCGGAGTGTAGATGCGGCTGAATCGGTCGATAAAGCGCTCAATCGGCGCCCTGCGCTCTTCGGCTTCTTCAATCAGTTGCAAGATGCGGTCAATGGCACTGTGGCCAGGTTCAGAGATCACCTTCATTTGCACAGCGCTATCGACAGAAAGACAACCCGCGGCGACTTTCTCTCCTTGCTGCCGCTCAACCGGAACAGATTCACCGGTAAGAGCACTTTCATCAAAACTGGCAAATGGGCTGAGTAGTTCAGCATCGGCAGGTAAGCGAGCACCAGGGGCGATTTCGATAATATCGCCAGGACGCAGATCTGCCGCTGGCACGGTTTCCTTTTTTCCATCTTTAACCAGCAAGGCTTGCTCAGGCACCAATGCCATTAAGGCACTGACGCCACGACGTGCGCGTCCGGCGGCATAGGATTCCAGGATTTCCCCTAACTTGAACAGGAGAATAACCATTGCCGCTTCTGCGGTGGCATCAATAAACAAGGCACCAATAGCAGCCACACTCATTAAAGTTTCAATGGCGAAAGGCGTGCCAGAACGGATTAGCTTGATGGCTTTGGTTGCTACCGGATATAACCCAATTAATGTAGTGATAATGAAAGCGATCTGCCCTGTGGGAGCATTGATTGTCGATATTCCCCAACTGACCAACATCAAGACAGCCAGAATCAATATTGGGGAAAAAGTCTTCCAATGATTGACCGCGGGAGGCAATTTAGATGCCGAATTTGCCGCCTTGATTTCAAAGCCAGCCTGTTTTACCGCTTGTTCAACAGCAGCCCGAATATCAGTATCGGCATCGACCACCAGTTTCTCTGTTGCAAACAGAACCTTGACCTGCTTGGCTTCTGGCAGTTTTTTCACGGCATTTTCGATCTTTCCTGCACAGCTTGGGCAATCCATGCCTTGAATAATCCAATTAAAACGTTGTCTCGCGGTTAATTCAGTCAGAGCATTGTCCTGTATGGCATGTGCATGATCGTGTGAACAGTGCGCGCTGCTATTTTTTTCATGGGAATGTTCATGAGAATGTTTATGGGAATGCGTTGTGCCAGTAGAGCAACAAGAATGGCTATGATGTGGATCAGGGGAATTATGCGAGTGCTCACTTACATTATTGGCGATATTCTGATGTTCATCTTTATGGAAAGATAAAGGTTCGTGCTGTGATTGCTTATGTTTTTTGGACGTGGATAACATAGGCGACCTCTTAACTAGAGCTAATTTCAATCGTTAGCATTAACTCTACACTTTGGAGTTAACTCCAGAGTCAAATCCAATAAGAGAAATTCTTTTGATGATTTGTGCTATCAACTTTATCAAAAACAAAGAACGTCAATGAGTAATTACGTTAATTACTCATTGACGAAAGAAGAAAATAAGCGGAGTCACTGGATATGTGACGTTATTTTTTCTCCCGTTGTTTCTCTTTTAGTTGTTTTTTCTGCCAGGCTAATAATTCAAAGACGCCAAAAAAGAAGATTTTAGTCTGGAGAAAACCAGACAGTTTTTGATCTTTAGGCTGGGAGTTTTTCAGCAGCAGTAACTGAAAAGCATGCATGATTACCGTAAATACCATTGCAATATCCATAAAATATCTCAATGGCTTAGGGAATGGGTGAAACAAATTGAAGATCATGATACCCCAAACTAAGATCATGATCGCTCTTCCTAATAGAATAAACATCATCGACTCCAAAATCGTGTTTAAGCCGTTCCGACACCCGATTATTGGTGGCGAATATATAACCGATAAGCAACTTGTCCGGCGGTTTTTTCCCGATGCAGTTGCCAGTTTGGGGGAACTTCTGTCGCAGCAGATTCTGTTTCTGCCTCAACATAAATCCAGCTTTCTTTTGCTAGCCAGCCATTGGATTCCAATAAATTGATTGTTTCAGTCAACATCCCCTTGCGGAATGGTGGATCGAGGAAAACCACATCAAACGGTGTTCCGGTGCCGTTAAGGTATTGTAGTGCATTACTTTGCACCACATTGGCATTTTCAGCTTTTAGTAAGGCTAAGTTAGCCGATAGTTGTTTCGCTACATTGCGATCATATTCAATTAAGGTAGCGTGACTTGCATAACGTGATAAAGCCTCCAATCCGAGTGCTCCGCTACCTGAAAAACAATCCAGGCAGCGAGATCCCTGAATAGTTGGCATCAGCCAGTTAAAAAGTGTCTCGCGGACACGATCTGTTGTTGGACGCAGGCCATCACTATCAGGAACCGGCAATTTTCTCCCGCGCCATTTTCCGCCAATAATGCGGATTTGTCCGAAAGACGCGCGTTGTGGTTTTTTAGTCATAATTTACATAACTTAAATATTTGTCATCCGACGCTGCTAAATAATATCTGACGGAGACAAAAAGTGAGTGAAAACGAAGATATCCCTTGATTAATTTACCACGAAAACCGCTATAGATATGTGTTGTGGTGTGATGAAAATGTTAGACTGGATTCATCATTGTTAGAACCTATCTCAGTAGATATAACAGCATATATCTAACTTAACCGCGAGGAGTGTAGTAGCCGATGGCAAAAGAGAAAAAAAGAGGTTTCTTCTCTTGGTTTGGACTTGGTCGTCAAGATAAGCAACAGCAAGAGGAACAAGCTGAACAAGAAAGAGTCGCTGCGGAAGAAGCCGCCCGTCGCGCAGCAGAAGAAGCGGAGCAGCAGCGTTTGGCGGAGGAAACCGCCCGTCGTGCAGCAGAAAAAGAAGCAGAACAGCAGCGTTTAGCGGAAGAAGCCGCCCGTCGCGCAGCAGCAGAAGAAGCGGAGCAGCAGCGTTTAGCGGAAGAAGCCGCCCGTCGCGCAGCAGAAGAAGAAGCAGAACAGCAGCGTTTGGCGGAGGAAACTGCCCGTCGCGCAGCAGAAAAAGAAGCGGAGCAGCAGCGTTTAGCGGAGGAAACCGCCCGTCGCGCAGCAGAAAAAGAAGCAGAGCAGCAGCGTTTAGCGGAAGAAGCTACCCGTCGCGCAGCAGCAGAAGAAGCAGAGCAGCAACGTTTGGCAGAAGAAGCCGCCCGTCGCGCAGCAGAAGAAGAAGCAGAACAGCAGCGTTTAGCGGAAGAAGCCGCCCGTCGCGCAGCAGAAGAAGAAGCGGAGCAGCAGCGTTTGGCGGAGGAAACCGCCCGTCGCGCAGCAGAAAAAGAAGCGGAGCAGCAGCGTTTGGCGGAAGAAGCCGCCCGTCGCGCAGCAGAAGAAGAAGCAGAACAGCAGCGTTTAGCGGAGGAAACCGCCCGTCGCGCAGCAGAAGAGGAAGCGGAGCAGCAACGTTTGGCGGAGGAAACTGCCCGTCGCGCAGCAGAAAAAGAAGCAGAACAGCAGCGTTTAGCAGAAGAACAGGCGGCATTACCTAAGGAACAAGAACGGCCAACCAAAGAAGGATTCTTTACTCGTCTGAAACGCAGCTTAGTTAAGACCCGTCAAAATCTTGGCTCCGGTTTCTTGGGACTATTCCGCGGCAAGAAAATTGATGATGATCTGTTTGAAGAGCTGGAAGAACAGTTATTGATTGCCGATGTCGGCGTTGAAACTACCCGTAAGATCATTACTAACCTGACAGCTCACGCGAGTCGTAAAGAATTGAAAGATGCGGAAGCGCTTTACGCTAAACTGAAAGAAGAGATGTCAGACATTCTGGCGAAAGTTGATAAACCGTTGGAGATCGAAGGCAAATCACCTTATGTCATTCTGATGGTGGGAGTGAATGGTGTTGGTAAAACGACCACTATTGGTAAATTGGCGCGTCAATATCAGTCCCAGGGCAAATCCGTCATGCTGGCGGCTGGGGATACCTTCCGTGCAGCCGCGGTAGAGCAGTTACAGGTTTGGGGAGATCGCAACAAAATCCCTGTGATTTCCCAACATACGGGGGCAGATTCAGCGTCCGTGATTTTTGACGCCATCCAGTCAGCCAAGGCTAAAGGTATTGATGTCCTGATTGCAGATACCGCAGGGCGCTTGCAGAACAAATCTCACTTAATGGAAGAGCTGAAAAAAATCGTTCGAGTAATGAAAAAACTGGACGAAGAGGCACCTCATGAAATTATGCTGACTCTGGACGCCAGTACAGGTCAAAATGCAGTAAGTCAGGCTAAACTATTCCATGAAGCTGTGGGGTTGACGGGTATTTCACTGACCAAACTGGATGGTACTGCGAAAGGCGGAGTTATCTTCGCGATTGCCGACCAATTTGAGATCCCAATCCGCTACATTGGTGTGGGTGAAGGCATTGAAGATCTCCGTCCATTTAAGGCAGATGATTTTATTGAGGCTCTTTTTGCCCAAGAGGATTAACTATCAATGATTCGCTTTGAACAGGTTAGTAAAGCCTATCTGGGAGGTCGGCAGGCGCTGCAAGGGGTGGATTTTCATCTACTTCCAGGAGAAATGGCATTTTTAACCGGTCACTCAGGGGCTGGTAAAAGTACACTTTTGAAACTTATCTGTGGTATCGAACGCCCCAGCGCAGGCCATATTTGGTTTTCTGGTCATGACATCAGCCGACTAAAATCCAGAGAGATCCCATTTCTACGCCGTCAGATCGGCATGATTTTTCAGGATCATCACCTGCTTTTGGATCGCACCGTATATGAAAACGTCGCTATGCCGCTGATCATCTCAGGAGCAAGTGCTGAAGACATTCGTCGACGGGTATCTGCGGCGTTGGATAAGGTCGGCTTACTGGACAAAGCGAAAAATTTCCCCATTCAGCTTTCTGGAGGAGAGCAACAGCGTGTAGGTATCGCCCGCGCAGTAGTAAATAAGCCAACCGTATTGTTGGCAGATGAGCCGACGGGAAATTTGGATGGGGCATTATCAGAGGGGATCATGCGTCTGTTTGAAGAATTTAACCGAGTTGGCGTGACGGTTCTGATGGCTACCCATGATACCGCCCTCATTGAACGAAGAAAATATCGTATCTTGACCCTGAATCAGGGACGTATGCAAGGAGGACATCATGGCTAAGCATGTCCGTCATTCAGCGAAAAAAACACAGTCCGCAAAATCCAAGTCATTAAAAGGGGGGTGGCGTGTACAGTGGCGTTATGCGTGGAAAAGTACTCTTTCCGATATGTTCCGCCAACCACTGGCAACGTTGCTGACTGTGATGGTGATAGCTATTTCACTGACCTTGCCGAGTGTGTTTTATATCGTTTGGAAAAACGTCAATCAAGCAGTGATGCAGTGGTATCCCATCCCACAACTCACGGTCTATTTGGATAAGTCATTGAATGACAATAGCGTCAAACAGGTCATTGATCAGTTGCAAGGCATGGATAGCGTGAAGTCGGTAAATTACCTTTCCCGTGAGGAAGCGGTAAACGAATTCCGTGCATGGTCAGGTTTTGCCAGCGCATTGGATCTGCTGGAGGAAAACCCTCTGCCGGCAGTCGCTATAGTCTCTCCTAAACTGAATTTCCAGGACTCTCAGGCGCTAACAACATTGCGCGATCAAGTTGCACGGATTAAAGGTATCGAAGAAGTCAGGATGGATGATAGTTGGTTCGCCCGCCTGACCGCATTGGCTGACCTCGTTGGCAGAATTGCTGCCGTGATAGGTATCTTGATGGTGGTTGCGCTGCTCTTGGTCATTGGAAATAGTGTCCGGCTGAGTATCTTTAGCCGTCGTGAGACGATTAACGTCATGAAGCTGATTGGGGCAACGGATGGCTTTATTTTGCGTCCTTTCCTCAATGGCGGAGCCTTATTAGGGATTTTGGGCGCAGTATTTTCCTTGATCCTCTCCTCCCTGCTAGTGTGGAAACTTTCCAATGTAGTCACGGAAGTGGCAAGTATTTTCGGAACACGTTTTATATTGCATGGTTTGGAGTGGGATGAATCACTCTTATTAGTGCTTATTTCGGGTATGATTGGTTGGATTGCTGCATGGTTTGCGACAATTCAGCATTTACGTCGTTTCAGGCCGGAATAAAGGTATTTTCAGGGCTTGCCAATGAACTTTTGAGGTTAATTGTTGCCAAAGTCACAGTTATGGTTTTGTATTGATATCCACACAACTGAGACGATTTGAATATGATCTCTATGGTGGTAAAATAGACGCCACTTTGGCTTGAATAAACCTTATTGGTTAACTCAGGCAAACTTGAAGGCCATCAATTTGGATCTAATTTTGAGAGAATTTGAATGACAAAAGAAATGCAAACTTTGGCATTAGTTCCACAAGGTAGTTTGGAAGGATATATCCGTGCTTCCAATGCTTATCCTATGCTTTCTGCAGAGGAAGAAAAGGAACTGGCAGAAAGGCTGCATTACCAGGGAGATCTGGATGCAGCGAAAAAGCTGATTCTTTCTCACCTGCGCTTCGTTGTTCATGTTGCTCGCAGTTATGCCGGTTATGGTCTGCCGCAGGCGGATTTAATTCAGGAAGGTAATATCGGCCTGATGAAAGCAGTTCGTCGGTTTAATCCAGAAGTGGGCGTACGTTTGGTCTCTTTTGCTGTTCACTGGATTAAGGCAGAAATCCATGAATATGTATTACGTAATTGGCGTATTGTGAAAGTCGCAACGACAAAAGCTCAGCGTAAGCTATTCTTTAATTTGCGCAAGGCTAAACAACGTCTGGGATGGTTCAATCAGGATGAAATTGAACTGGTTGCCAAAGAGTTAGGCGTGACCAGCAAAGATGTCCGAGAGATGGAATCCCGTATGTCAGCGCAGGATATGGCATTTGATATGTCTTCTGACGATGATAATCATGATAGTCATCCCGTGGCTCCGGTGCTGTATTTGCAGGACAAGGCTTCTGACTTTGCCGATGGCATTGAAGAAGATAACTGGGAAACCCACGCAGCGGATAAACTTTCGGTGGCGATGGAAGGGCTGGATGAACGTAGCCAAGACATCATTCGTTCTCGTTGGTTGGATGATGACAATAAAACCACCTTGCAAGAATTGGCAGATAAATATGGTGTCTCTGCTGAGCGTGTTCGACAGCTAGAAAAAAATGCTATGAAGAAATTGCGACTGGCGATTGAAGCGTAATGTCTTAGCTGAACAAAACTTGCTGGATTAAAAAGCGATAATCTGTTTATCGCTTTTTTTTATGGTGGTGCGCCGAGCATGGCGCGTAGCGCCTTGATTGGCGTTGTTAGTTAACTGTGGTGGTTAACCGACGACTTGGAGGTGAAAGTCCTCTACACACCCGGCAAGGGGAAGTGTTAGCTGAACGGCAAGGGTGTTCATCGTGAGGTGAAATCTGAAAATGGCCGGAGAATATCTCCCCCGAGCGATACGTAAAATGGACATCCCAAAACCAGACGGTGGAGTGAGAACATTGGGTATCCCAACGGTGGTAGATAG
>NZ_MKGQ01000032.1 GCF_001908105.1 Xenorhabdus eapokensis | reverse complement strand
ACTCTTAGTGTGCGTTGAAGAATTTATGACCGCCTTTTCATCAGGGCAACAACCGGGAGTGAGAAAAATGAGTGTATCGTTATTATGAAAGCTTATTTATACCAATCGCCATTGAAGATGCTTGATTTCTTATCCAAATCAGATCATGCTTGCAACCATGAAAATTCATCTGACACCAGAACAAAAACACGCCCTTGAATTGATGCATGATACTACTCGCGACAGTCGAGTCTGTGATCGCATTAAGGCGGTGCTTTTGGCCTCAGAAGGTTGGACTGCTCAGATGATTGCACAGGCCTTGCGTATTCATGAAAGTACGGTCAGCCGTCACCTGAAAGATTTTATCGCGCAGGAAAAGCTCACCCCAGAAAATGGCGGCTCTGAAAGCCATCTCTCTGCCGAACAAACCGCCGACCTGATTGATTATTTGACCGCCAATTTGATGCATACCACAACCCAAATTGTGGCCTATGTCCAAGCCCGTTGGCAGGTTTCTTTCAGCGTGGGCGGAATGACAAAATGGCTTCACCGCCAAGGTTTCAGCTATAAAAAACCCAAGGGTGTTCCTCATAAATTCGATGCGCACAAACAGCAACAATTTATTGATGACTACAAGGCACTGAAAGAGGAAGCGGGGCAGAATGAACCGATCCTATTTATTGATGCGGTGCATCCTTCACAGTCCACAAAGCTCAGCTATGGCTGGATGAAAGCAGGAAAAAATCAGGTAAAAGGGATCGAAACCACCGGCAGTCGTACCCGTCTCAATATTCTGGGCGCCCTGAATTTACAACGGATTGAAGACACCGTGATCCGTGAATATCCGCGCATCAATGCCGAAAATATCGCCTATTTCTTCGGTGCGCTCCGAGAAACTTACCCGCTTTCGCAAAAAATCCACCTCATTCTGGATGGAGCGGGTTACCATCGAGCCGAGTTGGTGAAAGATATTGCGTATGTCCTGAATATTGAATTGCATTACCTCCCGCCTTACAGCCCAAACCTCAATCCGATAGAGCGATTGTGGAAGTATATGAATGAGCAAGTGCGTAACAATATCTATTTTCCGGATGCGAAGACCTTCCGTGAAACTCTTCGTCACTTTTTTTCATGTCACTTTGCCAGAAAAAGCGAAAGAGCTCACGACTCGACTGACTGATAATTTTCAGATTTTAAAACCTGCATCTTCAAGTTAGATTGGTATAATATGTTGATATATCTAATTTAAACTACAGAATGAACAGTGGTGAACACTTTTTTATTTTTCTTGGAAAAATGTCTTCAATAAGAATAAATTATTCTTCTGGCTGGTCATTCCTTGTTAGTTTTGGCATCCACTCAATAGCCGTGTCGATATTCAGGCTCAGATTACTACGAATGCCGTATTTGCTTTTCTTGCGCAGGTAATGCTGGTTGTACTCTGCCAGTGCGCCCGGCATATCCATACCAAAACGGGTTACGGAAACAGGTTTATTCAGGTTATTACCTTTCATATAGGCAAGGTAGGCATGATAAAGGTACTTACGGGGATTGAACGGCACAATCTCCGCATTACCGATTAACAGGCCGTCAGTTTCCTTAGACGCAATCAGGTAGCCGCAAAAATCGACCAGTGGATCTGTACCGCGTTTAATATCCAGCGCTTCTACGGATTTTTGTTGCTCTGCCAGTAAACGCCTTGCAGTTTGTGGATCAGCAAAGCGGTAAAGCAGATGTCGGATAATCACAGGCAATTCTGCTGCGATTTTATCCCGTAGAAGTGGATCACGTTCATTTTCCGGCACAACTTCGGAAAAATTGAAGATTACCCGACGCCGTGATACGCCACCACTGCGATCACTGAAACTCATAGCATTATTGTTTACCGCCAAGACCACCGCAGGAATGCGGGTTGAATAAGGTTGTTTATGCTTCGGGTCGATAGCGACTTCATCCCCGCCTGTAATGGCTTTGATGCCGGAGCCATCTCCCACATAGCGAGTTTGATCTGGCAGGATAATCAACGAATATCCCACAATCAGCGCCCGTTCCCGCGGGTTTTCCAGCGCGGCCATACTCGCAGAAACAGTGTTGCCTTTGCCTGCCAGCATTGAACAGATTTCAGCAAAGATGCTTTTGCCGCTGCCTCCGGCACCTGTGACTTCCAGAAAAAGCTGCCAGTCGTAACGGTTCGCCAATACCATAAACAGCGCCGCCAGTACGCGATCAAACTTGTTCTCACAGTTGGCTGTTGCCCGGTTAAGCCATTGCCAGAACTGCGGTGCATGATTTTGCAGAGTTTCCCCCGAAACAGGGGAATTGAATTCAACGTCATTGGCAAGCAACAGCCAGTCATTTTTACGGTGAGACCGGAACTGACAGGCTTTCAGGTCAAACACGCCATTACTGAACCCGATTAAGTGTCGCTTTGGTTGCTGCATCATGGGAAGCTGTAATTTAAGGGCATCCACCGCAGAGCTAATACCATGCGGTGAGTACGGTAGTTTCTCTTCCATAAAGGCTGCCACCATTTCCCGTTTTAAATCACGGTCACTGACTGGACGCCAGACAATACCATCATAGTGATGCACGGTTTCCGAAGCGCCATCCAATGCTAAATCACCGTCATAACGTGCCAGTAATACTTCCCCGCGCAGGCTGGCTCCCATCTGGCATAATGTCAGCTTGGAAGATTCGGTATCATTAGGTTGAGCGGTTGCTTTTTTCTTTGTTCGTGCGGGTTGATAAAGCCCCTGAGCAAAGGTCAGCTTTGCCCTTTCCACACCATATTGTTGGCGGTAATCGTCCCAGTCAGCTTTGTGCTCTGTCGGTGGTAAAGTAACCCAACCACTAACCACAGTAGCTGCTTTTTCTGCTGAGATCTTACCGATATTCACTTTCGGTTTGCCGTGCTTATCCAGTTCGTCAGGATGATGCCAGTCGTTATCTGCTGCAATAATAATTTTTGTGCCTGACCAACGTTCCCGAACAGCGTTGGCAACCGAAGATAAATTGCCAACATCCAATGCTGCCAGAACAGTGCCTTTATAAAGCTGGCTAACTGTAAGTGCCGTAGCATAGCCCTCGGTAATAATCACTGTGTCTGGGAATGCTTCCAGCTCTGACAGGGCAATAAATGCGCCTTTTTTCTGGCTACCGGACAGTAATTTTTTTGTTCCATCCGGCTTGATGATTTGTGCACCTGTTACTTTTTTATCCAGTGTTGTCAGTGCCAACAAAGTCGAATTATTGAGCAATAGCCGCTGATTAGGAAAATCCAGCCCTTTTGCAGCCAGATAGGGCGATTGACCAGCGACAGTTTGCGCCATTAGTGATGCCACTTTTTCGGCAATTGACTGCGTAGTTTGAATGGTTTCTCTGGCGGGCTTGGATTCTGGCAAAGGCAATGCCAGTACGCCTGCAATGATTTTTGCTGCCTCAGTGATGGAAATTCCTTTGGTTCTTGCCACTAAATCCAGCCCGTCACCATAGTTTGGAGCATCACATTGGCGGCAATGCCAATTGCCGTGATGGTGATCATCAATAAAGTGAAAACGGTCAGTACCACCGCAAGCAGGGCAAGCACCATGTTTACCCTTTCCCGGGATATCGATGCCACAAGCAGGCAGCAGATTTTCCCAATGATGCATAGCGAATTTTTTCACGGTTTGGATCAGGTCAAGTGGATTTTGGCTGCCTGTATTATCTGAATGTGTAAATTTAGGGTGAGTTTGGTTAGACTGTGTATCAGCCATATCGTAAGTCTCCTTTACGTTGTGGTCAGACGCCTCAGATGTGTTCCACCACACTGGGGCGTTGTTTTTTTATATTACGTTTCTTATGCCATGTTCTTTTAGCTGTTATGCTGCTCGTGATTCAGCGATCCGCTGGGCAATCCAGTTATCAATTTCTGATTCAATAAAGGCAACGGAGCGGGAGCCGAGTTTGATTTGTTTTGGAAACTCCCCGGCACTAATCAGTTTATAGATCCACGCTTTGCTATAACCCGTTCTGCGTTGAACTTCCGGCAAACGAATAAGGTTTTCCTTTGACACTATCATTGTCATATTTTTTCTCCTGTTACCGAGTCCTTGAGCGCTCATCGTGGACGTTGTTTGATGACAGGCGGATTATTTAAAAAGCAAGACTAAATGAACAGCGTTAATTGTTTTTCCGATTTGTTGAATTTATTTTTTATAGGAAATTCGACTTTTTATTTGTATGTTGTATGAAAAATAGGCGCGTGTGCCACGGGCACACTTGCGTAAAAAATCATCATATATTCACGCCCTTTTGCCAAATTTTCCAATCAGCACATTTTCGCCTCGTTCCAGCATCTCCATATGATCCGCATACCATTGCAGCATTTCCCTGCGACCATCCAGATATTGAGCGTGGTTGTAAGTACCACGAATGCTGTTCTTGTCAACATGAGCAAGCTGAGTTTCAATCCAAGCTGTGTTATAGCCTTGCTCATGCAGGATAGTACTCATGGTATGGCGGAAACCGTGGCCTGTTGCCCTGCCGTCATAACCAATACGCTTAATAACCTGATTGATGGCTGCCTCACTCATTGGCTTACCCGCATCGTTACGACCGGGGAAAACGTATTTCCCGCGTCCTGTAATCTCATGCAGTTTAATAAGAATGCTTTTAACCTGATTTGACAGTGGGACAATATGAGGGCGACGCATTTTCATTCGCTCGGCGGGGATTTGCCAGAGATCGTTATCGAAATCGAATTCAGTCCATTCCGATTCTCTCAGCTCAATAGTACGTACTCCGGTCAGCATCAGCATACGTGTCGCTGATTGCGTCACTTGGCTGCCACTATAACCACTCAGGGCGATAAGAAAATCATTCATCTGGTCGGTTAAAAGGTGTGGGAAGTGCTTTTGTTTGGGAGTTTTCAGTGCGCTGGCAAGGTCAGTAACGGGATTGAATTCAGCCCGTCCGGTAATAACGGCATAGGTAAAAATTTGCCGACACGCCTGTCTGGTTTTTTTCAGTTTATCCAAAACGCCACGTTGCTCCATTTTTCGCAGCACAGCCAGTATTTCAGCAGGTTTAATCTCGGTAACAGCACGTTTACCAATATACGGAAAGATGTCTTTTTTCAGATATTCCAGAATGTCTTCGGCATATCCTTTTGATCAATTGGGGCGCTTATGTTCGTGCCACTCAACGGCGATGGACTCAAAACTATTATTGACCGCAAAAGCTCTGGCGGCCTTTTCTGCTCTCTTTTCTTCTATTGGATCATTACCATCCGATAGCTTCTTCCGCGCATCATTTCTCTTGGTTCGTGCTTCGGCAAGGGAGATTTCAGGATATACCCCCAATGCGAGTAATTTTTCTTTACCTGCGATCCGATACTTTAACCGCCAATAGCGAGAGCCATTCGGGTTAACCAATAGATATAGTCCGCCACCATCTGCAAGTTTGTAGGGTTTTTCTTTCGGCTTTGCTCCTACAGGATTCGATAAAATAATTTAATTGATTGTTTTTAAATAATTTTATTTAGTTCAATTATCTTGCATGCCCCCAAAAATGCCCCCATGTAAATTTTCTTGATTGATTTATATATAAATAACTACCTTTTTAAGGATGGAAAGGTAATACACAATCTGATACTGCTACTTTAATGACAAAACCCAAATCAGATTTTTAGTCCAAAATGGAGTCTCTTATTTAGCAACACACTTATAATAACAACTGTTATAGTTATTCTTGAAACTTATATGATTTAATTTATATTTCGAATTACTAAGATGTTAATAAAATTTCAATTTTGTGTTCTATGTAAAAGAAATCAACTTTTATTTCAGTTAGTGTCTTAATATTGACTTACATAATTACTTGAATTTGAAGAAAATATTTATGACGTATGCTTATGAGAACTTAAGTGATGAACAATTTGAAAATCTGATCGTAGTACTATGTCAATCTTTATTTGGAATTTCTGTTCAAGGTTTTGCTAAGGGCCCTGATGGAGGGAAAGATGCTAAATTTATAGGTATTGCAGAACAGTTCCCAAATAAATCTCAGCCTTGGAAAGGAACTGTTATTATTCAAGCTAAACATACTAATGGACAAAATAAAAGTTTTTCAGAATTCAATTTTTTTAGTAGATCATCTAAAAATACTGTTATTGAAAAAGAAATCCCACGAATTATAGATATGGTAAATAATAATCAACTGGATTATTATATGCTATTCTCTAACCGTAGATTAACAGGAAACGCAGAGGCGGAAATAGTCGAGTATATTTCTCAGAGATGCAACATACAATTATCTTCAATTTATTTATGTGGAATAGAACAACTGAATCTCTGGTTGAAGCGTTTTCCCGAAGTTGCAAAACTGGCAGACCTTGATCCAATTGATTCTCCACTTCTTGTAAGTTCAGATGAGCTTGCTGAAGTAGTTGAAGCCTTAGCACGACAGGTTAACATTATTGGTAATGTATCTGATATTCCGCCTACAGAACGAACTTCTTATGAAGATAAGAATCAGATAAATTCCATGACACCTAGCTATTCCCAATCTATGCTGAAAAAATATCTTAAAGATACAGCAGAAATACAAGCATTTTTAGCGGCACCTGAAAATGATAAATTTTTACAATTGTACGAAGGTGTTGCTGAGGATTTTCATTTTAAAATAATTTCCAAGAGAAAAAATCATCAATCATTTGATGAAGTTTTAGAATATTTATATGATTTGTTAATCTCTCGTGACCCGGTGTTAAAGCAACATAAGAATAAACGCCTAACTCGAGCTGTGTTATTCTATATGTATTGGAATTGTGATATAGGAATGACATCATATGATTAGGCCTTCTAAACATTCTCACCCAGATCGTACGATCATAAGCATGTCCTTATTAATGCTTGTTCTTCTTAAAAACGAGAGGGTGGTTTCTTATGATAAACTGAGAAACTATGCAAAGAAAACTATCAACAGTGGGGAAGTGCTGTTTTTACCTGCATTGAATTTTCTTTTTTTGATGGGTTTGATTGAATATCATACAAAAATTGATTCTATAGAATATGTAGGGCCTAATGAAACTATCTAAAATATATTCAAATAAATCAGACCTCTTTGAGCCTATAGAATTTGGGCCAGGCCTGAATGTTATCTTAGCTGAGATACGCTTACCAGAAAATCGACGCAAGGATACTCATAACCTAGGTAAGACTACCTTAGGGAGACTAATAGACTTTGTTCTTTTATCAAAACGTGAAAAAAACTTTTTCCTTTTTAAGCATATGAATGTTTTTGAGGAGTTTATATTCTTTCTAGAAATAAAGATTGATGAGTTTTCTTATCTAACTATACGTAGGAGTGTAAAAGAGCCATCAAAAATTTGCTTTAAAAAACACTCAGATAGACATAAAGATTTTTCTTTTCTTTCTATTGAAAAATGGGATCATAAAAATATTTCATTTGATAAAGCAAAAATTTTACTTGATGGTTTTCTTGATTTTAGGGCATTGAGTCCGTGGTCATTTAGGAACATGCTTGGATATTTACTACGTACACAAAAAGACTATTTAGATGTATTTCAGTTGAGTAAATTTTTATCTAAGCATTCTGACTGGAAACCATTTTTATCTCACGTGTTAGGTTTTAATTCTGAATTAATATCTAAACTTTATAGTAAGGAAATTGACTTAAATCAGAAGGAAAAAAATAAAAACATTCTCAAAAATGAACTCGGTGGTTCAATAGATGACATTAGTAAAATAGAAGGATTGTTATTATTAAAACAAAAAGAATCAGAGAAAAAACAAATTTTATTAAACACCTTTGATTTTCGAGATTTTGATAAAGAAAAAACAAAGTCATTAGTAGATGAAATTAATTCAAAAATATCTGAGCTAAATGAAAGAAGGTATTATTTAAGTCAAAACAAAAGAAAAATAAAATCATCCTTAAAACAAGGTGACATTTTATTCAATCCAGATGAAGCAATGAAATTATTTAAAGAAGTTGGAGTTTTTTTTGAAGGGCAGATAAAAAAAGATTTTCATCAACTCATTTCATTTAACAAAGCTATTACGGAAGAAAGAAACAAATATTTACTGGAAGAATTAATAGATATAGATAATGAACTGCAAGAAATAAATAAAGAATTAAATAAATTAGGGGGAATTAGGTCCGAAAAATTATCATTTTTAAGTAGCACTGACATTTTTGATAAATATAAAAAATACTCTAATGAAATGGTAATATTAAAAGCAGATATAGTGTCATTAGAAAAGCAGAAACAAGTTATACATCGTTTGCAAGAACTTAGAACAGAAGTTAGAAACTTAAAAGGCGAATGTGAACAATTGCAAGTATCAATAGAACTAAATGTTGAAAAACAAAATGCTCAATCAGACAGTCTTTTTTCATCAATCAGGCTGTATTTTAGTGAGATTGTTGATAGTGTTATTGACCGTAACGCTCTTTTAAGAGTATTTCCAAATAAAGAGGGGCATCTTGAGTTTAAAGCTGATATTTTAGATGAATTAGGAAATTCGACAAGCGCAGACTTGGGTTTTACTTATCGAAAACTTTTATGTATAGCATTCGACATGGCTATACTTAGAGCCAATTCAATTCATAAATTCCCACGTTTTGTTTATCATGATGGAGTATTTGAATCGCTAGATGACAGGAAAAAAGAGAATTTATTAAAAGTAATTAGAAACTACTCTGATTTTGGATTGCAGCAAATTATAACTCTAATTGACTCTGATATGCCTCCGCACGAAAATATTGGAATTAGCGCATTTAATGATGAAGAAATTGTCCTTCGTTTACATGATGAAAACGAAAGTGGAAGATTGTTTAAAATGAGAACATGGTAACTTCATTCCTATTATTTGTTGAGATAACAACTATAAGTTTAAATAATTGAGTTATTATATTTATCTAAAAATAGTGCAAAATAAAAAATAGCCATGAGTATCAAATTAATAATCAAAAATATTATTTTTTCTCATGGCTTGTTTCACTAGCATCAAACTATTCAGTAGAAACTTTGCGAATCCTGCGCTCAATAAGTTGACCATGCTGATCAAAATAGCGACTAGGCCAAATTTCAGAGGGATGTATTTCAAGATAGTTAGCAATAATCCATTCGCCTTTAGGCCACGGACGGCTAAGAGTATTTGCCAGTGTAGATGAACTGAGTCCTGCTTCACGAGAAACAGCCGCTAAGGTTGTACCACGTTTACGTAATGCAGCGATTATATCAGCTTGATGCCAGTCTTTTTTTATATCAATCATTCCAGCTATCCCTTTCATTAAGTAATAAAATTGATGGTGGCGATTCAGACAGGGTTTGCAATACCGGGTCAAGATTCCGGCGAGGCCGAAGCCTCCCCTACCTGAACCACCATTGAAAGGGTGATAGCAGGCGCACTGGTAGAAACATCCTACCAGTGTTCTTGACTCAGGGTTGCAAATCCCTGACCACTAGATTTTGCTAATGGCAAGGCTACTTTAACTAATTGGTTTATCTGGTTCAATAAGCGAATCAGTAAAAGTGTTTACCTTTTTGCGTTATATCCCATTAAATGTGTTAAGACGTAGCTGTTGTACCTCACTTAAGGTAAACACAAACTCTTCATGCTCTACTTGCCATGTGCCAAAGCTCATCAGAAATGCAATTGCAGGATCGATTTTATTCGCGGATTTCTTCTTGTTCGGTTTGATATTGGCGTTTGCGTCCGTTTCCATCACGACATTAGACATCGCCCACGCGAGAGCCGGATCACCGTTGTGACGGATGATTTTGCGGTTAACAAACACCTCAGCCGATTTTGCCACTGGGCTAAAACGCATATAGGTTTGCGGGAAGGGTTCAACATCCAGCCCCGCGCCTTGTAATTGGGTGCGTAAGTGTGTGGCATTCCATGAGTCAAAGCCCACCAGCTTGATATCAAAACATTGGCTGTCTTTGAGAATGTCATCACGGATACGGTCATAATCAATGCAATCGCCTTGTGTGGTACGTATCCAGCCCATTTGTACCCACTGGCGATAAACAGCCCGATTCTTGTTGGCGGGATTCTGTAGCTGGGTTTCGGGCAGGTAATGGCGGGTCAGTAATAACAGTTCGTTATCCACGGGGAAGATGTAGCAGACGCTGGTGATATCGCCTGTGGAAGAGAGATCCAGTCCGGCGTAGCACTCCAAGCCTTTGAGGTCGTTTTCATCATAATCTGTCTGGCAGGCTTTCCATGCGCCTTCGCCCATCCACGGCGTTTCCCCCTGACACCAGATATTAAAGCGTTTGGTGAGCATTTCTGTCCATTGTGACGGAATACCTCGTGCTTTCTGGATGGTGTCATGCAAAGCGGTACTATCCACGGAAATATTCAGATTGGGATTGGCCTTGATCCAAAGGGCTTCATCATCAATCTCGTTCTCGTGGTCCAGCTCGTAAATCAGGGCAAATAACGATTCGTTTTGTTCTTCGCCATCCAATATCTGACAACAATAATCATAGTGCTGTTTACAGGTTGAGATTACATTACTGCCCGCAGTGGTAATGGCAAACAGAATACCTTCGGGACGTGCGCCCATTCCTAGCTCAAGGGCAGAATAGACAGCGTTATCAGGGTGCAAATGGTACTCATCGACAATTGCCAGACTGGGGTTAGTCCCCTCAATCGTGGCGGCTTTGGCGGCCAGTGGTTTTAACAGGCTGTTGCTCTTCGGATAGGTTATTTTGTGTTGCTGGACAGTGACCCGTTTTTTAAGCGGTTTTGATAACAGACACATTTGCCGGGCATCATCAAACACAATACGTGCCTGATCCCGACTCACGGCGGCGGTGTAGATATCCTGCTGCCCGTTCTCCATCACCAGAAACCAGTTAGCCAGTATTGCGGCAACGGTAGACTTAGAATTTTTGCGCGGTACCTGAATGTAAGCACTGCGATATTTCCGGCGTCCGGTTGCTTTGACTTTGAAGCCGAACAGATTAGCAAAGGCGAACTGCTGCCACGGCTCAAGCATGATGGGTTTACCGCGCAAGTGGCCTTTGACGTGCGGACAGTAGCGGGAAAATGCAATAAACCGCGTCACAACCTCCGAATCAAACACATAAAGTGGGTTATTCAGGTCGTTAAGATAGCGTTTCACCGCCTGTTTTACCCGTTTACAGGCCGGAATTGTGTCGTTTTCGATATCAAAAGCGTACTGTTCCCATACGTTCATAGTCGGTCTAGTTCGTCCTCTTCTTCCGTTTCCACCGGATTTTTGCGCCGTGATACGGGATCAAAACCCAGTAATGAAGACATTTTTATCATGATTTTTTCAGCGTCGGCTTTGGCACTCAATGAGGGATTACGGCTTTCACTGCCCTGACTATTCACAATGCTAAAGCCCCTGATATCAAGGTCTGCCACGGCTTTTCGGTAAATGGCATAGTTGACGCAATACAGCTCTAAGTTGTTCCAGTCGGCGGCGTTTAGGTCTTCCCGCTCGTTTAAGATTTTGCTTTTGGCCTTCCATTGACTGGCGGCAATATCATTTAAATAAGTAGGCGGTTTGGGCGCTCTTGCCATAATGTTCTCTGTTCCTTGTGATTTATTTTCAAAAAAATTGCCGTGCGTAAAAATTGAAGGAGGGGGCGGTTCCGCTCAGAGGGATGTTTGTCATTTTTGATACCCCTCCCCGTTATTTCATTTAGTTATTATTCCGAATTTCAACAATCGTGCCGCTTCTTCCTCCTGCTCCTGATAGCTTCCCTGTTTGCGCTTGGCTTTGGAGATGGGGTCTGTCTGGACGGTCTTACGGTTATGGCAAGTCTGGCATAACGCTTGATGGTTGGAGGCAAGCCAAAACAACACATCACTATCACCATTGATTGGGATAATGTGATCCACAATGGTGGCGGGTGTGTAACTGTTTTGTTCGAGGCAATGGACACATAAGGGATAGGCTTTCAGGTATTGCAGTCGATAACGTCCCCACCGGTTACTGTAGCCACGTTCGGTACGTGTACCACGCTGCCTGTTCTGTTCCCGCCGATGTTCCTCACAGCGACCGGACTGTACCCGTTGTTTACAACTCGGATAACTACAACGCCTTAATGGTTGCCACGGCATCAGTAGATCCCCACATCCCGATAGACAGACCACAGTGATTTGATGGTAAAAGGCACTTCTTTTAGCTCAACATCGGTTGCCATTTCCCGATTCTCATACAACAAGCCAATATAAAGCAGACAACCGACTTTAATCGCTGGGGTAAAAACCAGATTATCACCAAACCGCTTACCGATATGTTGCTGACAGACTTCAAGCGCGGCGGCGGCATAGCCCATGAGTAAGGCATCATCAAGGGTATTGCTCTCATCCAATCGGCAATATTGTTTGATTTCGTTCAAGGGAATTTCAATCTGGCTCATCGGAATATCCCTCCCTTGCAAAGTAACTCTAGGCGGGTGTATTTCGCATCGGGGATGACCGCCATAATGCTAAAAGCTGTGCCCGTCGTGTTCGCTCCGTGAAAGGTAATGCTGTTCGCTGTAGTCACATCAGCACGGTAACGCAGCCAGATACGCACGGTGGCTTCTGAGAACACGGCGCCGGAGGCCACCAGCTCCCGCCCGCTAATCGCTTTCACTTCTGCCCAGACCGTGGCTAAATCCACCCAGTTATTGAGTACTTCACCAAATTTACCCCGACTGGCTTCATTTTTTCGGATCGTTATCCGATGCCGTAATCTGCCTGCTCTCATTTTTTGGCCTCCGATTGTTGTTTGATTTCCACTGTTTGTTTCCATGCCTGACTGAATTCATCGCCACCGGCACGGGGCGATAACCCTTCCCGTTCGCGGGCTTCATTCGGGCACATCACGCCGGATTTAATGGCAGTTTCATAACTCTGAAAACGTTCTTTCGGATTAGCGCGAAGCAGGTCGGCTGTATCAAATTCCACTTGATAACGAATGCCCCGTTTTGGTGAATTCATCAGTAAGGCAGATTTGATTTGCTGCTCAAAGTTGGCGAGCCACGGGCGCATGGTAATGGTCAGAAAGGCGCGAGAGGCTTCGCTAAAGTTGCTGTAGGTGCTGTTCGAATACTCTTGCAGAAAGATCGGGCTGACGTTGAACATACGGGCGATATCATCAATCGTGAAGCGACGGGAGGCCAGCCATTCGGCATCTTGGTTACTCATGCCTAATTGCTGGTACTCCATCCCGCCTTCAAGAATGGGCGTTTTCCCCGCATTACGAGCGCCTTTATAACGTTCGAGGGCTTCCAATGCTTTATTACCCTTGATGCCATCCAGCCAGTCAGCGGCTTTAATCACGCCCGCTGCCATCATGCCCTCTTTCATGATGCTTGCTCCGTGCCGCTGTTGCGCCAATCCTAAACCCAATGTTTCTCGGCAAATAGTGACGGGTGAGCGACCAAGAAAGCCATCTTCGGTGGCATAGCGCAAATGCAAAACTTCTTCCTGTAGATAGGTTTTGACCTTGCCGCTATAGGGTTCGGTGATGGTGTAAGCAAAGCGGTGATCCGATAATCGTTGCGGCACAACCGCTGACGGTGGGTAAGGGTGCAACGATTGTGGCTGTCCGTCTTTGCCCCAGACAATTACGGCATAAGCATTACCATTCAGTAGACAATGACGCATCAGCGTGCGCTTAAACTGAAACGGTGTTTGGCAATCGTTAGGACATTCATTAAGCAAATAATCAACCGGATGATCACTCAACCATGCGCGGGACTCTTTGCCTTGATGATGTTGAACCCGATAGAGATAACAGGGCATAGTGGCGACCGCTTCACTAATCACCGTGACGGCATTCATCACGGCAGGTAAACCTTCGGCGGTCGAGGGTGAAACATGCTCGCCCGATTTGGTATTAACCATGCCTGCCAGAGAAAGAAACTCATCAATACTGATACTACGAGTCTCAGCGGCTTTACGCTTAAAAGGCCACATAATCACACCTCGGACAGTTGCAACCAGTAATGGCGCAAATCCACATTGCAGGGCTTGTCTGCGTTTAATGAGCGGTTGGCAATTTCAACGCCACTTTCAGGATAGGCAGGCAAACTGGTGATGGTGATTTCTCGTAATTCAGCTTCTAAAACAGTTCTGATATACGGCTCTTGACTTGTATCCCATTGATCTTTTATTGCTCTGAATCCAAAACTCATTCCGGCAATATCACCCCGCTCAACCAGTGTCAGCACATCGCGTCCTAGCTGCGTATCAGGCGGGGTGAGTTCGAAACGTAATCCGGTAGTATCTTCGCTAAGTTGCAATGTACCGGACGTAGTGCGGCCTAACAGGTTCATATGATCATGTTCATAAAGTGCCCTGACATCAGCACTTGCCGCTAGACTGGCGCTAAAAGCGTTAGGGGCGAATTGTTCTACAAATTCATCCCACAAAACTTGTGATCGGCTGTTCCACTTAATCACATAGCCTGTCAGTTTCTTATCACTGGCAGATAGCGAGGCAGTACGGATTTCAAAATCATTCTTCATCGATAAACTCCCAGATTATCAAGAGGCTTTGATTTCCAGCACCTTGATTGCGTTAGAGTCCACCAGCCCGCCGCCTAAATACTTATCGGTGTGAATCTTATAAAATCCCGGCTCGGTGATATTGTCGGGACGAGTACGAATACCCGTTTGATGGTCAACGATGAAGTAACCGCGTTTGAAGTCCCCCAGACTAATGATGTCATCCGGCATAAATTCGAGATAATGGACAGGTAGGCCCAGCAACATATCAGGATCACCCGCTTGCAGACGTTCGCGCCAGATGTAATCGCCATTGCCGTTTTTCAGTTTCTGCACTTTGGCGGCAGTTGTGGAGTTCATCACCCACACTGCATTTTTACGATATTTATTCCTGAGCAGGAATTTCAGGTCAATCAGGCTATCGGCTTCAAGGCTAGTTGCTTCCAGCTTTTGTAGTGTACCGAACGCACGTACCTTGTCAGTTTGGGTATCACGGGGATAAGACAGGAAGCCTTTCGCTTTTTTGCTACCGTCACCGCTCACCAGATCGGTTTCTTCGGTATCCACGAACGTATCTGCAATTTCTGAGGTTAACCAGCCCAAAATATCAACATCGCTAAAATCGATAATTTCTTGCGTGGTTTTAGGGTAGGCATAGACAGGAAACAGCTTGATGCTGACATCTTCCATCTTTGGTGTCGCAGTCTCACTACGCGCCTTGCCTTCTTCCCCGTGGATTACGGCTGCGCCACCGACCGAAACAAGTTGTTTATATTCGTTGCTGCGTGTGGTTTTAATCGTACAGATTCGACGCATGACCGACTCATCAGCCAGTTGCTGCATGATCTGCTTATTCAGCTCAGGGATAACGGTATAACCGCCGTCTGCGGGGACGCTTGTAGACAGGGAACGGGCTTCACCAGTCAGAATATAGTGGCGCAGCTCGTCATTGCTGAGTGTTTTACTGGTTGGCTGATTCTTTGCCTGATTACGTTCTTCATCAGATAAAGACTCATAACGGGCAATTTCCGTATTCAGGTTATCGGATTGGCTGCGCAGCTCGTCGAATTGTTTGGCTTCATCGGGATTAAGTGAGCGTTTTTCCGTTTCGGCTTTGGTCAGCAGCGAACGCATTTGTTGGGTTAAATCGGCTTTTTGTTTGCGTAATTCGAGTAGTTTTTTCATTGTGTTTCTGTCTATAGAGTTTCATCAGGTTGAACATGCGAATAAAAAACCGTAGTAGATCTATTTGTATAAGTAGTAGATCTATTTGTATAAAATGATGATAAATTTTAAGCACAATAAAAATAATAAGAAAGAAATCTAATTGTGCTGTTCAAACATACAAATCATGGAATTAAAATATTATTATTTTAAGTTAGTTATAAATTTCGTATTGCTTCCACTTATTATAAAATAATACGGGAATGTTTTTATGTTTAATTAATGTTAGAATAATTCTTGATATGAACTATAACCAAAGTTATAATTTTTGTATATTATGGTAAATAATATAAATATATTTTGTAATGTTATTAATCTGAAACTTTGAACAAGGTGATATGAATGGGTATGATAATTTATCCCAAAGACGGGAAATTCCGTGAGAATGATGTTAAAGCTCTTATCGGTTCTGAACTAGATGATCAACACTGGCAGTTAAGAGTTTCTATGTCAGGTGGTGCTTACCTTTCTTCTGAGTGGAAGGCAGTAGGTCTTGAATCAGTACTATTTCGTTTTGAAACATTCTGTATGGGAAATGATTATGTTGGTCCCAATGCAGCTAATGATCTACATTTTGTACAAAGAATCACAAATGCCTTGAACGAGAATTGGTCTAAAAAAAATAGAGGATATATTGATACATTTTAAATAACTCATTTTAATATAAGCTGACAGTGTCAGCTTATTCCATATTATAAAATCAACTCTTCTACTTTGAATTAAAAGGAAATAGGTAAAATATATATCTTATCTAAAAATTTAAAAAATGGCTTCTGATATTAGATTGAATATTTTTATGAAAAAATTTAGTTACAGTATTTAGCGAAAGAAGTTCGTCTTCTATAACTACAAATGGTATGATAGAACAAGTTACAACCGTAGCATTGAAACAAACTATTTTATCTTCTTATCGGTTTACTAACCAATACCCCCTATAAATCTTTTTCGCCCTCTCAGTTATGCACCCTCTGCACATTCTTCTCAAAGCCTTGCTACATCTGGGCTTGCAGTAATTAATATGATATTCACTGACTGTATCCCCTGTTCACCCTTTTTTTATCCTAATGAAGAGAATGTATATTTGATGTATAGCTAAGAAATAACTATACATCTATTATTTTCCTTTAAATACAGATAGATAATTAAAATGATGTATGGAATGCAGACTTAATCCAAAAAAGTTTATAGTGGGGATTTAAAGCCCCGGCATTCAGGCAATGACGGCAACCACTCTTCGGCTTCTTCCGACAACTCAACATTATAAGAATAACCTTTCTTGGTTCGCACTTTCCGATACTCCTTTTTGTACTCCAGCATAATTTTAGGCAACGATTCGCCGAACTTGGTCAGTGTTAACGGGCGTTCAAAGCCGTGCGCTTCCATAAAAGAAAGATAAGCATGATACAGATACAACCCCGGCACTCGTGGGCTAATGTTCTTAGTGCCCATCTTCATCCCAGTTGCATCATTGACGGTTACCAGATAACCACAAAAGCGATACAACGGATCGGAATTGCTTTTCACCGTTAACGCTTCGTTGGAATCGCGTTGCGTCTGTAGCAGTTTTTTAGCTTTGTTCTGGTCGGCAAATTCGTTTAATAAATGGCGGATAATCACAGGCAATTCCCGGCTGATTTTCTCCGGCAAGTGTGGATCTTTCTCTGATTCTTTGACCGGAATATTAAACGGGAATATCACCCGCCGCCGTGCAATACCGCCATTACGTTCTGTAAAGCTCATCGGTTCGTTATTGGTGGCTAATACCACGGCCTTAATGACCGTAGAAAATTGCTTCTCATATTTCCCATCAACTTCGATTAAATCACCGCCAGTAATCGCCTTAATGCCCGCGCCTTCACCGACATATTTAACCTGATCGGGCAGCGTAATCAGGCTTTTCCCGACAAACTGATAACGGCCTCTCGCCTCATCCAGTGCTCTCATATTACCACTGGCGGTATTGTGCTCACCTGCCAATAAAGCCGCAATATAAGTAAACACACTTTTACCGCTGCCGCCATCACCTGTGACTTCAATAAATAACTGCCAGTCATAACGGTTTGCCAGGATCATAAACAGGGCGGCTTTAATGCGATTCATCTTGTTTTCATTGCTTCCCGCCGCATGGGATAACCAGCGATAGAAGTCAGAAGCATGGTCTAGCAAGTTTTCGCCGACAGCAGGCGGGGTGAACTCAATGCTGTTATGGTTCATTAGCCAGTGTTCCGGCTGGTGTGGGGTAAACTGTTGAGTCGATAAATCATACACCCCATTACTGAACCCGATTAAATCCTGCCGTTGTTCCCCAATAACCGGCACTTGTAATTTCATGGCATAGATAGCGTTATTGATCCCGTTCGGGCTGTAAGGGGTTTCGTGCTGGTCAAAGATTGCCACCATTGCGCGGCGCAGCTCATTATCCGACACGGTTTCCCATGTTGTACCGTTATAGTGGTAAACCATTTCGCTATCAGGATTAACCGCTACTTTACCGTAACGTTCAACCAATAGTGCCCCGCGCTGACTGGCTGCCATTTGTGCCAGATTGTTATTGGCTTTTTTGGGCTTCGTTTCGTGGATAATCACCGCTTCTGCTTCCATGAGTTTTTTCTCCCCCACCTGATATAACCCGTTCTTAAATGCCTGCTTTGCTACCTCAATGCCGTGATGCTGGCGATAATCATCCCAATCAGATTTTAATTCCGTAGGCGGTAACGTTATCCAGCCGTTAATCGCTATAGCGGCTTTTTCTGCCGCTATCTTGCCGACATTCTTTTTTAACCTGCCGTTTTTGTCCCGCTCTTCCGGTTTGTGCCAATCGTTATCAGCAGCAAGGATAATTTTTGCGTTAGGCCATTGGGTTCTGACCAGCTCGGCAATAGTGGATAAATTACTTTCATCAATCGCCGACAGTACCACACCATCATGTAACTGACTGACAGTTAACGCCGTGGCATAACCCTCAGTGATAATGAGGGTATCTGGCGTTCCTGTAATCTCGGATACGGGGATAAAACTTCCCTTTTTTTGAGTACCAGCGACAAGGCGTTTTTCACCGTTCGGCTTGATGGTTTGTCCGCCTGTGATCGTGCCGTCCAGTGTCTGAGTGAGCAGCAATAAAGAACCATCTTTCAATAACCGCTGATTGGGACATTGCAGCCCCTTTTTAGTCAGATACGGAGATTCACCCGTGACAGAAGTTGCAACCAGAGCAGTGATACGTTCAGCAATCGATTTCACTGTTCGGGGCTTTTCTTTGATTGGCTGAGATTCGGGTAAGGGAAGTGCCAGCGCATCAGCTACCAACTTAGCGGCGGCAAAGACCGTGATCCCTTTGGTTCTTGCCACTAAATCCAGACCATCACCGTGATTCGGCTCATCACACTGGCGACAATGCCAGTCACCATGATGGTTATCATCGATAAAGTGGAAACGATCAGTGCCGCCACAGATTGGGCAAGCACCGTGTTTGCCTTTTGCCGGAACATCAACACCACAGGCTGGCAACAAGTTTTGCCAGTGATTGATGGCTGATGTTTTAACTGTTCGAATAACATCTAACGGGCGGCTTTTCTGATTATTATTTCCCTGACTCATGATCACTCGTCCTCGCCATTAACCGCTGCATAGAGCGAATAGTAAACTTCCTGATTAATATCACAGGCTAGCGACAGCAAATCGTGTAACTCTTCCGAACAGTGTTGGCTTGCCTGTTCAAGAATGACCTCATATAAAGAGGTACATAATCCCGCACGAAATGAAGCCTGACCTAACGGATCGGATTTCCTGTATACAATGCAACTTAATAATTTATTCATCGGTGGCTGCGGAGCATGTTTCAACAAGGCGCGGTGAACCTCCTGATGAATGCCGTGCGCCAATGCAATCAGATTATTTAAATTAGTTTCGCATTCATTTTTGGCTTTTTTGCTAATGAACGTGAAAAGTGAAATACCAAGACTTGCGCGATATAGCGCTTGTTTTAATGAGATTGTTTTATGACTCATGGTGTGCCTCCTGACGTGATACAAAGATCAGAGAGGACATGCCAGCCAATAGACGAGCTTCATTTTCACTGCTTGCCCGAACGATAATCAAGCGTAACGGGTAGATATCCACCAGCCGCTGAGTGCCAGATGCAATTAGGAATGTAAATTTTAGGCGAGTTTGGTTAGACTGTGTGTCAGCCATAGCGTAAATCTCCTTTACGTTGTGGTTAGACGCCTCGATAGTGGTTCCAAGCACTTCGGGGCGTTGTCTTTTCTGCCTTGAATCACTCAAGGTGCGATTCACTTTACTTGTAATTGAATCGCACTTCAATTCTTTTTTTATAATTCCTTTTGTGTATACTGAATCGCACCTATATATAAGGAGTTCAGCAATGGCAACAGGTTCTAAGAATTCTAAGTCACAACAATTAAACGCAAGATTTCCACATGAAGTTGTAGAAGAAATGGAAAAATATATTTCAGAAGGCGAAAACAAAGCACAGTTTATCGTTACCTCTGTCAAAGCTGAGATCAAACGCCGCCAGCGCAAAGCTAAAGCTTCATCTGAGCAATAGCTAATTAATCGATAATAAATCCAGTAGTTAGCTATTTCTTTAAAAGAGAATAAATTAAGGATAACATTCGCAGTGTTATCCTTTTCTTTTTCAATCCAATCAACAGCAATATAATTAATAAAAATATCGCATACCTGATTTTTTATATATAAAATACTATCACGGTTATTAGCCATGTTTTTATTTATCATCTTTTTATTTGCTATTTTTTTATTCATGATGAGAGAATATGTTTTCTCTGCTTATCAGCCAGTAATATTTCTTTATTACATTTCACCACGAGATTCGGCAATGCGTTTAGCTATCCAGCTATCGACTTCTGATTCAATAAAAGCAATTGAGCGAGAACCAATTTTAACTTGTTTGGGAAATTTATTTTCTCCAATAAGTTTATAAAGCCACGCTTTGCTGTAACCAGTTCTGCGTTGAACTTCTGGCAAGCGAATAAGATTTTCTTTAGGTATAGTAATTTTTGACATATTTTCCCCGTTAGCTTGTCTATATTTGATGCTTCTGGACGTTGTTAGAACAGGGATAATTAAACAGAATTTATAATGTGAGATCATCACACTGGGATAGTGCTTTGTTTCATACAAAGAATCCAATGTTTTGTAGACCACAAAATAACTATTTATGATTACAAAAACCATAAATAGTTATATATTAAACAACAAAAATAATTATTTTATATTGGTTCGGTTAGGCACGCTTTTTAAATTTTCCATGTATCACATTCTCTCCTAATTCGAGCGCTTCCATATAATCCGCATACCATTGCAGCATTTCCCGACGACCATCCAGATATTGGGCATGATTATAAGTTCCTCGTATGCTGTTTTTATCAACATGAGCAAGCTGTGTTTCAATCCAAGCAGTGTTATAGCCCTGTTCATGTAAGATAGTGCTCATGGTGTGGCGGAATCCATGACCTGTGGCTTTTCCACCATAACCAATACGTTTAAGAACCTGATTAATGGCGGCCTCACTCATTGGCTTACCTGCATCATTCCTGCCATGAAAAGCAAAGTTAAATCTGCCTGTGATCGCCTCCAACTCTCTCAGCAAAGCCAGAGCCTGCTCAGAAAGAGGGACAATATGAGGCCGACGCATTTTCATGCGTTCTTGTGGAATTTCCCAAATTGCTTTATCGAAATCAATTTCTGCCCAAGTAGAGGCTCGCAGTTCTATTGTTCTTAATCCGGTAAGTAAAAGTAATTTGGTCGCGATTTGAGTAATCTTACTTCCACTATAGAGGGAAAGTGCCTGTAGGAACGCAGGTAATTCATCAACATTCAAATGCGGGAAATGTTTGGCTTTCGGTGTTGCTAATGCTCCAGCCAGTTCAGCAGCAGGATTATATTCTGCTCTTCCTGTGACAATTGCGTATCTGAAAACTTGGTTACATGCCTGCCTGATTTTTTTCAACTTATCAAGAACGCCGCGCTGTTCCATTTTGCGCAAAACGGTGAGCATGTCTAAAGGTTTGATATCGGTGATAGCTTGCTTGCCAATATAAGGGAAAATATCTTTTGTGAAGCCTTCTAAAAGGTCTTCTGCATAACCCTTTGACCAGTTGGGAGCCTTGTAAGCGTGCCACTCAAGGGCGATTTTGTCGAAGCTGTTATTTACGATGAGAGCCTTTTCTCTTTTTTCCTGCTTTTTAACTTGCCCCGGATCATCGCCATTTGCCAATATCTTTTTGGCGTCTTCCCTTTTGTTTCTGGCCTCTGCCAACGTTACGGTGGGATAAGTACCAAATGCCAATCGCTTCTCTTTACCTGCAAAGCGATATTTTAACCGCCAACATTTGGAACCATTCGGAAAAATTTCTAAGTACATGCCCCCACCATCGGAGAGTTTGTACGATTTATCTTTGGGCTTTGCGGTGTCTATCTGTCTGGCTGTCAACTTCATTTGGGGGCATCCATTTTGATTGAACCTAACAATGCCCCCTATTATGCCCCCAGAGATCTGTGGATTTCAACATACCTTGGTAGACACTAGCAGACTGGGATTTCTTGATTTTCTTTGTTTTATAAGGATTTTGTAGACTTTAGAAGACGTTACGATATGAATGGATGGTACGCCCTACAGGATTCGAACCTGTGACCTACGGCTTAGAAGGCCGTTGCTCTATCCAGCTGAGCTAAGGGCGCATTATGGTATATAGAATAAGAAACATTATTAATGCCTTAACGCAGCACCGGATTATACGGGCATAATTGAATGAGTCAATGCCCTTTTCGCTCATATGTTCATTTTATGATTATTAATAAAACTGACAGGCGGTTCATGTTCTGACAAAATAGTCCCCATTCCTATACTTGATAGTGGAATCTTAAATACATGTCAGCAAAAATTATTGATGGGAAAACGATTGCGCAGACAATCAGAAACGAAGTTGCAGAAAAAGTCAGGCAGCGTGTTGCTGCCGGAAAACGAGCGCCAGGTCTTGCCGTCGTTTTAGTAGGAGAAAACCCTGCTTCTCAAATTTATGTCGCCAGCAAACGCCGTGCCTGTGAAGAAGTCGGGTTTATGTCCCGTTCTTATGACCTACCTGATACTACCAGCGAAGCTGAATTACTTTCCCTAATAGATGCTCTGAACGCCGATACGCAAATCGATGGTATTTTAGTTCAACTCCCTTTACCTGCCGGCATTGATAATGTCAAAGTATTGGAACGCATTCATCCCGATAAGGATGTGGATGGTTTTCACCCTTATAATATTGGCCGTCTATGCCAGCGCGCCCCGAAACTGCGCCCTTGTACTCCCCGTGGCATTGTAACTTTACTTGAACGCTGCAATATCAATACTTATGGGTTAAATGCCGTTATTATCGGTGCTTCTAATATCGTTGGGCGCCCGATGAGCCTTGAATTGCTGCTGGCAGGGTGTACAACCACAGTAACGCATCGCTTTACCAAAAATTTACGTCAGCATGTCGAACAAGCGGATTTACTGGTCGTTGCTGTTGGTAAGCCAAACTTTATTCCTGGTGAGTGGATTAAGCCGGGTGCAATTGTGATTGATGTTGGCATTAATCGGCTGGAAAATGGCAAAGTCATCGGTGATGTGGATTTCGATAAGGCGTCAGAACGCGCCAGTTGGATCTCCCCTGTGCCTGGTGGTGTCGGACCTATGACCGTTGCGACATTGATTCAAAATACCTTGCAAGCTTGCGAGGAATATCATGATGTAGATACAACTGAAGGTTATTGATGGAAATTTTTTATTTAGATGGCCACCCTTATGTCGAGTTATGTGATTTGTTGAAATTTCAAGGATGGTGTGAGAGTGGTGCTGCGGCGAAAGCCGTGATTGCAGAAGGTTTGGTACAAGTTGATAGCCAACTCGAAACTCGTAAACGCTGCAAAATTACCGCCGGTAAAGTTGTTGCCTTTAATGGCGGATCTGTTCGCGTTGAAGAGTAAATCAGTAGGCAAACATTACCTCTAATACTTTTCAGAAAAACAGTACCTTGTGTATTAAGGTACTGTTTTTTTTATTCATAAATATAATTTTGTTATTTTTTATCACTGATTTATATAAACCAAAGTCAGGTGATATATAAATATTAAGCAATATTATATCAATAATAAGATCAATATTATTGGCAGATATCCTGACCATCTTGATTTACAATTTATTCTAATATAAAAACCCTCAAGAGCCCCACAGTACGAGTAGATAAAAATAAGTACCACAATATCATTTTTCTGGTTACAGAGTTATCTGGTCTTATTGGCAAGATATGTGACATTGACGATATATTAACAAACAATCATATCAATTTTCTAATAAGTCGCTATACTGGGAAGCTTATGTACAACTGAAACGGAGTTAATTATGTTAAGTAATAGAGCTGCAAGAAGGTTGTTAGGTTTGCCTTATAAATTAAGTAATTCTAAACGTAGAGTAAAAATTTCTCTTCTTAATCCGGCTTCCAGTGATAGCACACATCAAATACCAGAGCATCTGAGTAATTCTTCCTTCGTTGCCATGAAGAGGGATGTAGTTTCTGGAAAAGTCACGTATCACGCTGGAAATGCTTTCTATCCTAAGCACTTAAGTCGTCATTAATAAATCTGCCGGTTTTTATTCCGCTCATTTATACGCAAGTACTACAATCCAGTACTACAACCCAGTACTACAACTAAAAAATCCCGCTATGAAAGCGCAAAGACATTAAAAAAATGAACCGCCCGTCGAAGGGGCGGTTCTGGTGTTCAATAAATCAAAAATCGATTATTTACGACGCCATGTTGTTCCTTGTGGACCATCTTCCAGCTCAATTCCCATGTCATTTAACTGATCACGCGCCGCATCAGCCAATGCCCACTCTTTGTTTTTACGAGCGTCGTTACGCTGTTTGATTAATGCTTCGATTCGGGCAATATCGTCGTCCGCCTGTGCCCCGCCTTGCAAAAAGTGTTCTGGTTCTTGTTCCAAAAGACCAAGAATACCGGCCAATTTGCGTAATCTTGCCGCCAGACCATTAGCTGTGGTCATGTCTTCTGTTTTCAGTCGATTAAGCTCACGCGCCATATCAAATAAGGCTGAATACGCTTCCGGTGTGTTGAAATCATCGTTCATTGCTTCAACGAAACGGGCTTCAAATGCGTCGCCACCAGCAGGTTGGGCTGATTTATCTGTACCACGCAGGGAAGTATACAGACGTTCAAGAGAGGTGCGCGCCTGTTTCAGGTTCTCTTCCGTATAATTCAATTGGCTACGATAGTGACCGGATAATAAGAAATAACGCACGGTCTCAGCATCGTAATATGCCAGCACATCACGGATAGTAAAGAAGTTATTCAATGACTTGGACATCTTCTCTTTATCTACCATAACCATGCCGGAATGCATCCAATAATTGACGTAAGGACCATCATGGGCACAAGTGGATTGTGTAATCTCATTTTCGTGGTGCGGAAACATCAAATCAGAACCACCACCGTGGATATCAAAGTGGTGACCCAGCGTTTTACCGTTCATAGCAGAACATTCAATATGCCAACCCGGACGGCCTGCTCCCCACGGAGATTCCCAACTCGGCTCACCCGGTTTGGACATTTTCCATAATACAAAATCCATCGGATTACGTTTTACATCTGCCACTTCAACACGAGCACCAGCCTGCAATTGTTCCAAATCCTGGCGGGAAAGCAGGCCATAATTAGGATTGGTGTCAATGGAGAACATGACGTCACCATTAGCGGCAACATAAGCGTGCTCGCGCTTAATCAGCTCTTCTGTGATTGCAATGATCTCTGGGATATGTTGCGTTGCACGAGGTTCTAAATCAGGGCGCAGAATATTCAATGCATCAAAATCACTGTGCATTTCGGCCAACATGCGCGCGGTCAAATCGTCACAACTTTCATTATTTTCGATGGCGCGTTTAATAATTTTGTCATCCACGTCAGTAACGTTACGGACATATGTCAGGTCATATCCCAGATAACGCAGATAACGGGCAATCACATCAAATGCCACAAATGTTCTGCCATGACCAATATGACACAAGTCATAAATGGTAATGCCACACACGTACATGCCCACCTTTCCTTCGTGAATCGGCTTAAATTCTTCTTTTTGACGGCTGAGAGTGTTGAAAATTTTTAGCATCAGTGGGTTTCCGTAAAAATTAATGTACGTGTAATAAAATCAAATGAATTGGCTGATTATAGGCTTCTTTATCAGCAAGATAAATAAACAAGAATATAGAGAAGCCAGACACGATATTTCACCTTGATATGCAATGCATTGCAAGTGCCGTAAGCTCCCTGTTCTGATACAGTTCCAGAGTACTGACTCAAAATCTGAGATATGATATAACAGCGGTTGTTCCGAATCCCCTAATTACAGGGTCAATCAAAACTATTACTAGGATTTTTATTATGGTGACTTTCCACACCAATTTTGGCGATATCGTAATCAAAACATTCGCTGATAAAGCACCTGTAACTGTTGAAAACTTCCTGAGTTACTGCTCGGAAGGTTTTTATGACAACACAATTTTTCACCGTGTTATCAATGACTTCATGATTCAAGGCGGTGGCTTTGAACCCGGTATGAAGCAGAAAACGACTAAAGCTCCTGTCAAAAACGAAGCCAACAATGGCCTGAAAAACAGCCGTGGCACTATCGCTATGGCACGCACCAATGATCCACATTCTGCCACTGCTCAGTTTTTCATTAACGTTGTCGATAATGATTTCCTGAACTTCCGTTCAGAGCGTCCAGATGGATGGGGTTATTGCGTATTTGCCGAAGTCGTTGAAGGCATGGACGTCGTTGATAAAATCAAAGGCGTTTCCACTGGCCGCAGCGGGATGCACCAAGATGTGCCACATGAAGATGTGATCATTGAACGTGTTACTGTTGGCGAATAATTACTGTTAGACGCTATATGACTACACTGTTTATTGCAGACTTGCATCTCAGTGAACAAGAGCCGGCAATTACTGCCGGTTTTCTGCGTTTTTTACGTGAGGATGCAATCCACGCTGAAAGTCTTTATATCCTCGGTGATTTTTTTGATTACTGGATTGGTGATGATGACCCCAACCCATTGCATATTAAAATCGCCAAAGCACTTAATGAATTGAAACAACAAGGTATTCCCTGTTATTTCATTCACGGCAATCGTGATTTTCTGCTCGGCTCCCATTTTGCCAGAGAGAGCGGCTTGATTCTGCTGCCACAGGAAAAAGTGCTGGAACTACACGATAAACGTATTCTGATTTTGCATGGCGACACGCTATGCACCGATGATATCAACTATCAGCAGTATCGTAAGCGAGTACATACTCCGTGGATACAACGGCTATTCCTGCTTCTCCCTTTATTTATCCGCTTGAAAATTGCAGCCAAAATGCGAGCGGGTAGCCAATATGCTAACAGCCAAAAATCGGCGTCTATCATGGATGTTAATCAAGAGGCTGTTATCGAGCATTTTAAAAGATATCAGGCAGATTGGATAATTCACGGGCATACTCACCGCCCCGCAATACACGATATTCAGTCTGGCGATAAAACCATGCATCGCGGTGTATTAGGGGCATGGCATGACCAAGGTTCAATGTTCAAAGTGACAGAAACGGGGATTGAACTGATATCTTTTCCCTTATAAATCCCTTTCGCCTATTTTGTAAAAAATCGACAAATCAAACGACGCAAACGTTTTCCTTGTGCAATTAGCGTGATATGATCCGCCGTCTGAAATTTCATCTTTGTTCTGGTAGACACCCAATACAGGAGCATCTGATTTATGACGTCCAGCTCTGATCCCACAACAGCTATTACTCCGACAATGACTTTTCCAACAGAAATAGAACCCCAAAACCACGCCAAAATTGCCATTGTCATGGGTTCTAAAAGCGACTGGGCAACAATGCAACATGCAGCCGATATCCTGACCGAACTCGCTATTCCTTTTCATATTGAAATTGTTTCGGCACACCGAACACCAGATAAACTTTTTCGTTTTGCAGAACAGGCGAAAGAAAACGGTTTTGATGTCATTATCGCTGGTGCAGGTGGAGCAGCACATTTACCGGGAATGCTGGCAGCCAAGACCTTAGTGCCTGTATTTGGCGTTCCGGTACAAAGCGCTGCACTTAACGGTGTCGATAGCCTGTATTCTATTGTCCAAATGCCAAAGGGTATCCCCGTTGGTACATTGGCTATCGGCAAGGCAGGAGCAGCAAATGCCGCATTACTGGCTGCCCAGGTTCTGGCATTGCATGATAGTGCGCTGTTTCAACGTTTATCAGATTGGCGTAGCGCACAAACCCAGGCTGTTTTGGATAACCCAGATCCACGGGAGGATGCATGAAGCCTGTTTGTGTATTGGGAAATGGTCAGTTAGGCAGAATGCTACGTCAAGCTGGTGAACCATTGGCAATTACTGTTTATCCTGTTGGATTGGATGCCGAACCGGAAGCGGTGCCTTATCAAAGCAGTATTATCACCGCAGAAATTGAGCGTTGGCCCGAAACCGCACTAACCCGCGAATTGGCTCATCATAAGGCTTTTATCAATCGCGATATTTTCCCGCAACTGGCGGATCGCTTACCACAAAAGCAGCTTATGGATATGTTGGGTTTAGCGACCGCACCGTGGAAACTGCTTTCCACGCCCGCGCAGTGGCCACAGTTATTTGCGGAATTAGGCGATTTTATCATTGTTAAGCGACGGACTGGAGGCTATGACGGGCGTGGCCAATGGCGTATCCGGCCGGGTGATGAAACGACTCTTCCACCTGAAATTTACGGTGAATGTATTGTAGAACAGGGTATTCCGTTTTCGGGGGAAGTCTCGCTGGTTGGCGCCCGTAATGCCAAAGGTGAATCAGTATTCTATACACTGACTCACAATTTGCATCAGGAAGGTATTTTACGTACCAGTGTTGCTTTACCTGATAATAATGCCGATAAGCCATTTCAACAGCAAGCAGAGCAGATGCTATCCACCATCATGAATCACCTGAACTATGTTGGTGTTATGGCGATGGAGTGCTTTATTGTTGGCGATCATTTGCTGATCAATGAACTGGCTCCGCGGGTTCACAATAGCGGTCACTGGACGCAAAACGGCGCTTCTATCAGCCAGTTTGAACTTCACCTGCGGACAATCTTGAATCTCCCTATGCCACAACCAGAAATCTTTGCACCATCCGTCATGATCAACCTGATCGGCACGGGGATAAATCCCGCATGGCTGAGTTTGCCGCTGGTTCATTTACATTGGTATGAAAAAGAAGTTCGTCCGGGACGTAAGGTGGGGCACTTAAATGTGACTCATACGGATAAGGGGAGATTAAACACGACGTTGCAAACGTTAGCTTCACTATTACCAGCAGAATATCAAAGCAGCCTTAAGTGGGCACAAGAGAAATTAAGCTGATCGGTTATTTTAGATAATCAACTCTGGGAAGTGGTAATGATTAAAATAAGCTACCACTTCCCAGTCCAGTCTGGTCAGCAGTAAAGCTGCGACTAAACGTAAGGAGCAGACTTTTGAGAAAAATACGCTAAAATTAACCGAAAAAGAGCTAAAAGCGTTTGAAAAATCGTGCAAAAAAGCCTTTTCCTGCCAGGAGGATATCTTACAAACGCTGCTAGCCAGAATTATAAAGCTCAACAAAAAATTGAACGTAGCTTCCGGTTCCTGAAAAATCCGTGGTTCCTGACCTCATCCATATACCTGAAAAAAAACAGAACGAATAGAAGCCTATGAATCTTTTTATTCCTAAATTAGATGAGTAATGTCATCTTAATTTAAATATAGCAGTATTATTTTTATATTGAGTTATTTCATAATATATTGTTTATAATATACTTCCAATATTCTTCTCCTTTAAATAAAGTAATATCCTTAATAAAAGAACAAATAAACATTATGAAATAAATAAAACATCATACTTCCTAATAAAAAACCAAACTCAAACTTTACTTTCATTTAGCCCTGCTATACTTAACAGTATCGGAGATGAATATCCCCGTAGTTTTTCAAGTTGCATAGAAATGGGCTGCGATTAATTTTTAAATTCATAAGATATATAACCATTTTTAAACTTTCAACCTTGCTGCCCATGTTATTATTAATATGGAGAAAAAATGAAATGAAATCACTTAAAAAACACACAGCATATAGTTTATGTTTGATCAGTATGTTTTTTGCAAACAACGCTTTTTCTTCTGCGTATTATAATATGCATTTCATAAACAATAGTAACACTGCCGAAGTGACTATCACACGTACAAACTACGACTGCATGTATGATACCGGACCATCTCCCATTAAATTAAAACCTCAAAAAGAGATATCCTTTGATATAAAAGATAGTAATAATGTATTTGGCGGGTGCTATGATAAAACAAAAGATATTGTCTGGTCTGTTGATTATTCTCAAGGTTCTAATACAATCCACTGTAGTGTAATATTTAATCATGATAACAATGATATAGATAACGTCTGGCGAACCTATTTTTTGCCAACATATCCAGAATGTCAGATTCCAATTAAGTTTACCTGTGACGGTAGTGAACAGGCTTGTCAGGATGGGCTAGCCGCTAAGCACAAGCAACAGCTAACCATGACAATTAACTGAGGAAAGTTTAGCCAATCGGAATTGTGTTGGAATATTGCAAAACACCTGATGCAAATGTGACAACCCACGATAATACCCTGCGGTGGTGTACTACTGTTGTATCCCTGCCACCGCAGTTGTTAAGTAGCGGTCAAGAAATACGGATACATTTTTAACCTCTTACCCTGCCTGAAGTAATAAGTATGAAAAATATCATTAATTCATTTTCGTTTTCCACGGAGAAAATTTTTCGATAAAATCATCCTGTTAAGAGGATGTTACTATCCATCGTCAATGACATCCAAGCAAGTGACTTTGTCAATTTTCAATCAATTGATGCCAGCTTTTACTTCCAATTTGAGAATAAGGTTGCTTCCTCCAAAAAAACTCTCCCCGATTGCAGAAACGTTTGGTGATTACAAAATTGGTGATATGTATGTTTACAGCATTTGGCAAAAGATACATCTGGCTTTCGCATGAATCAATTTAGCTATAGTGACGCGATGCTCGACTTTCGAGGAGAGTTGAAATGACATAGCCCGTCCTTTATAACTTTAAGTGACCAAACCAAAAGAAATAAAGGAACAAAAGGCTATGTCACAGCAAGATTTTATCATTTGGGTATTTTGTTGGGTAGATGAAAATTTAGCAGAATTACAGCAAGGTACACGATTCAGAAGCCGAGGCTTTCCGCCTAAACTCAGCGATGCCGAAGCCATCACGATGGAAGTCGTGGGTGAATTTTTAGGATTTTCAACAGATAAAGGCATTTGGACATACTTTAATAGCCACTGGCGCGAGTGGTTTCCGAGGCTGGGTTCACGCGCCAATTTTGCTAAACAGATTTCGAATCTTTGGTTTGTTAAACAACCACTG
>NZ_MKGQ01000031.1:29574-32731 GCF_001908105.1 Xenorhabdus eapokensis | reverse complement strand
TGCTCTTTAACAATCTGGAACAAGCTGAAAATTTGAAACAATCGATGTTGTTGAACGATAACATTGATGAGTCTCTCAAAAACTCCAGTCCGAAGACACCTTCGGGTTGTGAGGTTAAGCGACTAAGCGTACACGGTGGATGCCTAGGCAGTCAGAGGCGATGAAGGACGTGCTAATCTGCGAAAAGCGCCGGTGAGCTGATATGAAGCGTTATCAGCCGGCGATGTCCGAATGGGGAAACCCAGTGCAATCCGTTGCACTATCCTTATCTGAATTCATAGGGTAAGGAGGCGAACCGGGGGAACTGAAACATCTCAGTACCCCGAGGAAAAGAAATCAACCGAGATTCCCCCAGTAGCGGCGAGCGAACGGGGAGGAGCCCAGAGCCATCAGCGATAGCAGTGTCAGGAGAACGGTCTGGAAAGGCCGGCAGTAAAGGGTGAGAGCCCCGTATCCGAAGACACTGGTATTGTGAGCTCGAAGAGTAGGGCGGGACACGTGGTATCCTGTCTGAATATGGGGGGACCATCCTCCAAGGCTAAATACTCCTGACTGACCGATAGTGAACCAGTACCGTGAGGGAAAGGCGAAAAGAACCCCGGCGAGGGGAGTGAAAAAGAACCTGAAACCGTGTACGTACAAGCAGTGGGAGCCTTGATTTATCAGGGTGACTGCGTACCTTTTGTATAATGGGTCAGCGACTTATATTCTGTAGCAAGGTTAACCGCATAGGGGAGCCGCAGGGAAACCGAGTCTTAACTGGGCGTTAAGTTGCAGGGTATAGACCCGAAACCCGGTGATCTAGCCATGGGCAGGTTGAAGGTTGGGTAACACTAACTGGAGGACCGAACCGACTAATGTTGAAAAATTAGCGGATGACTTGTGGCTGGGGGTGAAAGGCCAATCAAACCGGGAGATAGCTGGTTCTCCCCGAAAGCTATTTAGGTAGCGCCTCGTGAATTCATCTTCGGGGGTAGAGCACTGTTTCGGCTAGGGGGTCATCCCGACTTACCAACCCGATGCAAACTGCGAATACCGAAGAATGTTATCACGGGAGACACACGGCGGGTGCTAACGTCCGTCGTGAAGAGGGAAACAACCCAGACCGCCAGCTAAGGTCCCCAAGTCATGGTTAAGTGGGAAACGAAGTGGGAAGGCTCAGACAGCCAGGATGTTGGCTTAGAAGCAGCCATCATTTAAAGAAAGCGTAATAGCTCACTGGTCGAGTCGGCCTGCGCGGAAGATGTAACGGGGCTAAACCATGCACCGAAGCTGCGGCAGCGACATTTAGGTGTTGTTGGGTAGGGGAGCGTTCTGTAAGCCGGCGAAGGTGAACTGTGAGGTTTGCTGGAGGTATCAGAAGTGCGAATGCTGACATAAGTAACGATAAAGCGGGTGAAAAACCCGCTCGCCGGAAGACCAAGGGTTCCTGTCCAACGTTAATCGGGGCAGGGTGAGTCGACCCCTAAGGCGAGGCTGAAAAGCGTAGTCGATGGGAAACAGGTTAATAGTCCTGTACTCGGTGTTACTGCGAAGGGGGGACGGAGAAGGCTATGTCATCCGGGCGACGGTCGTCCCGGTTTAAGCGTGTAGGCTGGCATCCCAGGGAAATCCGGGGTGCTTTAAGGCTGAGGCGTGATGACGAGGCACTACGGTGCTGAAGTGACAGATGCCCTGCTTCCAGGAAAAGCCTCTAAGCCTCAGGTAACATTGAATCGTACCCCAAACCGACACAGGTGGTCAGGTAGAGAATACTCAGGCGCTTGAGAGAACTCGGGTGAAGGAACTAGGCAAAATGGTGCCGTAACTTCGGGAGAAGGCACGCTGGCGTCAGGTGAAGGGACTTGCTCCCGGAGCCGAGGCCAGTCGCAGATACCAGCTGGCTGCAACTGTTTAATAAAAACACAGCACTGTGCAAACACGAAAGTGGACGTATACGGTGTGACGCCTGCCCGGTGCTGGAAGGTTAATTGATGGGGTTAGCCGCAAGGCGACGCTCTTGATCGAAGCCCCAGTAAACGGCGGCCGTAACTATAACGGTCCTAAGGTAGCGAAATTCCTTGTCGGGTAAGTTCCGACCTGCACGAATGGCGTAATGATGGCCAGGCTGTCTCCACCCGAGACTCAGTGAAATTGAACTCGCTGTGAAGATGCAGTGTACCCGCGGCAAGACGGAAAGACCCCGTGAACCTTTACTATAGCTTGACACTGAACCTTGAGCCTTGATGTGTAGGATAGGTGGGAGGCTGTGAAGTGTGGACGCCAGTCTGCATGGAGCCATCCTTGAAATACCACCCTTGAATGTTTGATGTTCTAACGTAGGCCCGTTATCCGGGTTGCGGACAGTGTCTGGTGGGTAGTTTGACTGGGGCGGTCTCCTCCCAAAGAGTAACGGAGGAGCACGAAGGTTAGCTAATCACGGTCGGACATCGTGAGGTTAGTGCAAAGGCATAAGCTAGCTTGACTGCGAGAGTGACGGCTCGAGCAGGTACGAAAGTAGGTCTTAGTGATCCGGTGGTTCTGAATGGAAGGGCCATCGCTCAACGGATAAAAGGTACTCCGGGGATAACAGGCTGATACCGCCCAAGAGTTCATATCGACGGCGGTGTTTGGCACCTCGATGTCGGCTCATCACATCCTGGGGCTGAAGTAGGTCCCAAGGGTATGGCTGTTCGCCATTTAAAGTGGTACGCGAGCTGGGTTTAGAACGTCGTGAGACAGTTCGGTCCCTATCTGCCGTGGGCGTTGGAAGATTGCAAGGGGCTGCTCCTAGTACGAGAGGACCGGAGTGGACGCACCACTGGTGTTCGGGTTGTCATGCCAATGGCACTGCCCGGTAGCTAAGTGCGGAAGAGATAACCGCTGAAAGCATCTAAGCGGGAAACTTGCCTTAAGATGAGTCTTCCCTTACTCCTTAGAGGGTACTGAAGGAGCGTTCGAGACGAGGACGTAGATAGGCTGGGTGTGTAAGCGTTGCGAGACGTTGAGCTAACCAGTACTAATGAACCGTGCGGCTTAACCTGACAACACCGAAGGTGTTTTGGGCATGAGAGAAGAGAAAGTTTCAGAGAGAGAAAACAGCTTGTTCGGGATTGAAAACAGGATTTGTCTGGCGGCAAGAGCGCGGTGGTCCCACCTGACCCCATGCCGAACTCAG
>NZ_MKGQ01000031.1:24822-29474 GCF_001908105.1 Xenorhabdus eapokensis | reverse complement strand
AAAGTTTCAGAGAGAGAAAACAGCTTGTTCGGGATTGAAAACAGGATTTGTCTGGCGGCAAGAGCGCGGTGGTCCCACCTGACCCCATGCCGAACTCAGTAGTGAAACGCCGTAGCGCCGATGGTAGTGTGGGGTCTCCCCATGTGAGAGTAGGGAACTGCCAGACATTAATTTATAAGTGTTGCCCGTTTGGCAACACTTTTTAGTTTTAGCATTTGCTGATATGGCTCAGTTGGTAGAGCACACCCTTGGTAAGGGTGAGGTCCCCAGTTCGAATCTGGGTATCAGCACCATGAATAATAGTTCGGCAAATAAAACAGAATTTGCTTGGCGGCAATAGCGCGGCGGTCCCACCTGACCCCATGCCGAACTCAGTAGTGAAACGCCGTAGCGCCGATGGTAGTGTGGGGTCTCCCCATGTGAGAGTAGGGAACTGCCAAGCTTTAATACCAGTCAAAAGGCCACTCATATGAGTGGCCTTTTGCATTTATGGTTTTTTTTGATTTCCATCAACAGATAGATGTTAGGTAATAACGACTTACTTATCTTTCAAATATAGAGTCTGATAGACTACGACTTAAATTACCCTATTGAGTTTGAAATGAATGTCTGCCTGTCAATCTACTCAACTAAAAGCGTTTAACACGTTTGGCATTTCAGCCAGTGCTGACCATATCGGTATAGCTACTTCTATTGAATCGCTTTTGGCCTTATGGCTAGAAGCGATGAAAAAGCATCACCCTGTTTTATTGTTGGGAGGAGGAAGTAATGTCCTTTTCACCAAAAATTTTAAAGGCACTGTGATTTTAAATCGTATTCTTGGTATCAATATACAAGAGTCAGATGCTGCATGGCATATTCATGTTGGTGCAGGTGAAAACTGGCATAAACTAATTACCTATTTATTTAAACAACAGATCTATGGTTTGGAAAATTTAGCCTTGATCCCTGGAAATGTTGGCTCTGCTCCAATCCAGAATATTGGGGCATATGGAGTTGAATTTAAACATGTCTGTGAGTATGTGGACTTTGTTGAACTGAAAACAGGTAATTCAATCCGTCTAACAGCGAATGAGTGTCAATTTGCGTATAGAGACAGCATTTTTAAGCGCCAATATAAAGATGGTTATGCTATCACCGCGGTTGGTTTACGTTTAAATAAGAAATGGGAACCAATTTTAACCTACGGCGCTTTATCACAGTTCTCACGAGAAAAAGTCACTCCAGAACAAATATTCGATGCTGTATGTGAAATGCGCCTGAGTAAGTTGCCAGATCCTGCGTTGATAGGTAATGCAGGTAGTTTCTTCAAAAATCCGATTATATCGATTGAGTTGGCATACACTATTAAGTCTGAATATCCCGGCTGTCCTCAATACCCTCATGATAAACATAGCGTAAAGATTGCTGCGGGTTGGCTGATCGAACAATGTCAATTGAAGGGTTATGCTATTGGTGGTGCTGCTGTACACATGAAACAGGCATTGGTATTAATCAATAAAGGTAATGCAACGGGACAAGAGGTCATTGCCTTGGCTGCTTATATACGTAATAAGGTTGCAGAAAAATTTAATATCTTCTTAGAGCCTGAGGTGCGCTTCATTGGCAGTACAGGTGAAATAGACGCAGTGGAATGTATTTCATGAAAGATATTAGTACTCCATTAAAATTAATTAAAGTGTTATCTGATGGCGAGATTCATTCAGGCCAACAACTTGGTCAAGAGTTGGGAATGAGCCGAGCAGGAATCAATAAACATATTCAAACTATTCGTGAATGGGGAGTAGAGGTTCTTACTCTTCCTGGTAAAGGTTACCGCTTTCCTGCCCCAATGGATCTTTTGGATAAAGAAATTATTGAAAATTATCTTCCTAATGATTGTATTGAAGTGATGCCTGTTATTGATTCCACGAATCAATATATCCTGGAAAAATTAGCAGAGCTCGATTCAGGAGATGCCTGTGTTGCTGAATATCAATATGCTGGTAGGGGGCGTCGTGGCAGGAAGTGGATTTCAGCTTTTGGTCGAAATTTATATCTATCCATGTATTGGCGTTTGGAACAAGGACCAGCAGCAGCGATAGGTTTAAGTTTAGTGGTTGGTATTATCATTGCGGAAGTTCTTAATTGCCAGGGAGCAGACAGAGTAAAAGTAAAATGGCCGAATGATTTATACTTAGATGATAAAAAATTGGCTGGAATATTGGTCGAGCTGACGGGAAAAACGGGAGATGCGGCCCATGTTGTTATCGGAATCGGAATTAATATTTCGATGAATAGCGATCAACAGAAATCAATTAATCAAAATTGGACTAATTTACAGCAATCAGGAACGATCATTGAACGGAATAAATTGGTTGCTGAAATCATAGTGGAACTTAAAAAAGCATTAATCCAGTTTGAAAATGAAGGATTAGCTTCTTTCACTCCTCGGTGGTTCGAATTAGATAATTTTATTAATCGCCCAGTGAAATTAATTATTGGTGATCAGGAAGTTCATGGGATAGCTCGCGGAATAGATCAGCAAGGGGCCTTGTTACTTGATATTAATGGCGTGGTTACCCCTTATATTGGTGGTGAAATTTCCTTGAGAGGTTGTTGAATGTAAAGCCGGAAATATTTCCGGCTTTTGTTTTATTTTCTTAATCTGACACTTTCAATCGTGTGATTGATTCCTTTCGTCATAATCAAGCTAGCCCGTTCTCTCGTTGGTAAGATGTTTTGTCGTAAGTTTAATCCGTTAATTTCCTGCCAAATACTCGATGCTACTTTTATCGCTTCTTCTGTCGTTAGTTTAGAATAATTGTGGAAATAAGAGTCAGGATCAGAAAAAGCGCCTTGTCGAAACTTAAGAAAACGATTGACGTACCACTGCTCGAGTAATTTTTCCGGTGCATCTACATAGATAGAAAAATCAACAAAATCAGAAACGAATACATGATGTGGTTCATGTGGATAATCCATGCCACTTTGTAATACGTTTAAACCTTCAAGGATAAGAATATCTGGTTTTTCGATAATAAGTTGTTCATCAGGAACGATGTCATAGCTCAGATGAGAATATACCGGAGCGATGACTTTTTCTGCGCCTGATTTGATATCCGCGACAAATTTAACTAAGTTACGCATATCATAGGATTCAGGGAACCCCTTTTTTTTCATTAATCCACGTTCATTTAATATATTGTTGGAGTGCAAAAAGCCATCTGTTGTCACTAACTTGACACGACGATGCTCTGGCCAACGGCTTAGTAATGCCTGTAGTAAACGTGCGGTTGTACTTTTTCCAACAGCAACGCTGCCTGCTATACCAATAACATAAGGTATTTTTTGTTCATCTGTTCCCAGGAACTGCTCAAGAACAGCTTGCCGCCTTAAATTGGAGCTAATATAAAAATTGAGTAGGCGTGACAATGGAAGATAAATTTCAATCACTTCATCTATTGAAATTTCTTCATTGATCCCTTTTAAGGCAGCGACTTCTTCTTCTGTTAATGTTAAAGGCACTGAGTCACGCAATGTTGCCCAATGTTTACGATCAAATTGTAAATATGGAGTTGTCAAAAAAGATTCTTTCTTATTCATAAGCCAACATCTGCCTGTCTATGCAGGTTGGACGGGTTGGTTGAGAACACCCGTATCCGACAAAAAATAAATCTCATCATATCGGTTGCATTATCGTAGGCGTAGAATTTTTTATGATTTTAGTAATTTTTTTGATGGTAAATGCAAAAATATGAAAAAAATGTATGATTTCTGAGGCTGTTATAGCCGCCAGTTTCTCTTTTTATATAAAAAGAAGGATAGGGTGATACAAATAAGTTTGAACAAATATTGGCAAATGCATTTATTGATTCTTCCTGCACAAGAGTTGATTGTTGGATATTTAAACTAAAACTATTGAAAAAAACACCTAAAATATTAAAAGAGACCACTTTGTGAGCAAAAGAACAAAAAAAGCAATTTTTTTGTTGCATCGCAGGCCAACTCTTCCTAGAATGCGCAGCACTTGATGCCGGCATAGCTCAGTTGGTAGAGCAACTGACTTGTAATCAGTAGGTCCCGAGTTCGACTCTTGGTGCCGGCACCATTAAAAATTTGGAAAGGTGGGGTTCCCGAGCGGCCAAAGGGAGCAGACTGTAAATCTGCCGTCACAGACTTCGAAGGTTCGAATCCTTCCCCCACCACCATTAACCAGTTTAGATCTTGAGTGTTCTGCTCGAGTTATACTCCAGAAAAAACACTTGAGATATAGTATACAACTGATTAAAGTCAGGTAGCCGAGTTCACGCGGGCATCGTATAATGGCTATTACCTCAGCCTTCCAAGCTGATGATGCGGGTTCGATTCCCGCTGCCCGCTCCAAGATGTGCTGATATAGCTCAGTTGGTAGAGCACACCCTTGGTAAGGGTGAGGTCGGCAGTTCGAATCTGCCTATCAGCACCATTTCTCCTGTTCTTACCTCCTGATTTTCTTCCTGTAAATATCTCGCAAGCAATTGCTTGGTTGATGTGGTGAAACCACCGATTCGTGTCTTAGAGGGACAACCTAATGTCTAAAGAAAAGTTTGAACGTTCAAAACCGCACGTTAACGTTGGTACTATCGGCCACGTTGACCACGGTAAAACTACCCTGACTGCTGCAATCACTA
>NZ_MKGQ01000031.1:0-24722 GCF_001908105.1 Xenorhabdus eapokensis | reverse complement strand
GGTAGTTAACCTGATTGCACCAATCGCTATGGACGAAGGTCTGCGTTTCGCAATCCGTGAAGGTGGCCGTACTGTAGGCGCCGGTGTTGTTGCTAAAGTTATTGCTTAATCTTTGATTATAAAAATATAATAAGAAAGAGGAGCCTTGGCTCCTCTTTTTTCTATTTTGAACCACCGTAATTTGGTGGTTTTTTTGTTCTCAAAAATAAAAACAATAATTGAAATGAGATTTATTTCCATTTACTATTCTGGGTGTCGCTTATTTTATAAGCGTGAACAATTTTAGGTATGGATGTTTTGTCCGACTTAAATAGTCATCAAGGGTTTGTAAATAGTTTAGAAGAGTGCTTCCATGTATGTTTGTCTCTGCAACGCAGTAAGTGATAAAGCCATACGTAACGCTGTTCATCAGCAACATATTCGTTCTATCAGAGAGTTGAGGAACTTTGTTCCTGTAGGAGGCGATTGTGGAAAATGCATACGTCAAGCACGTGAAATAATGAATGAGGAAATTGCCCTACTGCCTCCAATAAATAATGTTGCCTAAAATAAGCACAATTTTCTTGCAATTACTCTGCTAAATTAGTACTACACTTTAGTTACTGGAAGCGGAGGAACTTGCTATGAAAGGTGATAAAAAAATAATTGCACATTTGAATAAACTTCTCGGTAATGAACTTGTCGCTATCAATCAATATTTCTTGCATGCCCGAATGTTTAAGGATTGGGGATTGATGCGTTTGAATGAAATTGAATATCACGAGTCCATTGATGAGATGAAGCACGCAGATAAATTTATCGAGCGTATTCTTTTTCTGGAAGGGGTGCCAAATCTACAAGATTTAGGCAAGCTCAATATCGGAGAAGATGTAGAAGAGATGTTAAAATCTGATATGGAATTAGAGTTACGTGGTGTGAAGGATCTCAGAGAAGCCATTGCATATGCCGATTCAGTTCATGATTATGTTAGTAGAGACTTGATGATAGAGGTACTTACTGATGAAGAAAATCATATAGATTGGTTGGAAACTCAACTTGAACTGATAACTAGAATTGGAATACAAAATTACATTCAATCTCAGCTTAATGAAAACGAGTAGCTATAATTTTTTGCCGCCCTATAATTTGATGTATATAGGGCATTTTTCTTCCATTTTCTTTCTTGCTTTCCTCTTTCTTGTCGTACTTTTTGCATAGATTTCACTCTTAATATTGCTTTGTGGATAAAATCACGTATAATGCGCGAGCTTACCTACAAGAGTAGGGCTGATTATTATCAGTAATGAGCGGTGAATAGCCGTCATTTAAAATACTCCCGATATGGGAGTTATGCACAGAACGATTACACTCCCCCATCAACCGAAATGGGTGTGTGGAGTAATCATTTACGTTTATAAAATAGTTGGAGCTCTGGTCTCATGCAGAACCAAAGAATCCGTATCCGCCTGAAAGCATTTGATCATCGTTTGATCGATCAATCAACTGCGGAAATCGTAGAGACTGCGAAGCGCACTGGTGCGCAGGTTCGTGGTCCGATCCCTCTGCCAACTCGTAAAGAGCGTTTTACCGTTCTGATTTCTCCGCACGTTAATAAAGATGCGCGTGATCAGTACGAAATTCGCACTCACAAACGTCTGGTTGACATCGTTGAGCCAACCGAGAAAACCGTTGATGCTCTGATGCGTCTGGATCTGGCTGCCGGTGTAGACGTGCAGATCAGCCTGGGTTAATCAGGTCATTGAGCGATTGAGAGGTTGAAACAATGATTGGTTTAGTCGGTAAAAAAGTGGGCATGACACGCATCTTCACTGAAGATGGCGTTTCAATCCCTGTAACTGTTATCGAAATCGAAAATAACCGTGTAACTCAAGTTAAAAACAAAGAGACTGACGGTTATCGTGCAATTCAGGTAACGACTGGTAGCAAAAAAGCTAGCCGTGTTAATAAACCTGAGGCAGGTCATTTCGCTAAAGCTGGCGTTGAAGCTGGCCGCATTCTGCGTGAATTCCGTCTGTCGGAAGACGATGCTGAATTTACTGTAGGTCAAAGCATTAGCGTTGAAATTTTCGCTGACGTTAAAAAAGTTGACGTTACTGGTACATCTAAAGGTAAAGGTTTCGCGGGTACTGTTAAACGCTGGAACTTCCGTACTCAGGATGCTACCCATGGTAACTCCTTGTCTCACCGCGTTCCGGGTTCTATCGGTCAGAACCAGACTCCGGGCAAGGTATTCAAAGGCAAGAAAATGGCAGGCCAACTGGGTAATGAACGTGTAACCGTTCAGAGCTTAGATGTAGTACGTGTTGACGCTGAGCGTAACCTGCTGCTGGTCAAAGGTGCTGTTCCAGGTGCAACGAACAGCAACCTGATCGTAAAACCGGCTGTCAAGGCGTAACGTCAAGGAGATAGGAATGGAATTGGTAATGAAAGACGCGCAAAGCGCGCTGACTGTTTCCGAAACTACCTTCGGGCGTGATTTCAATGAAGCGCTTGTGCATCAAGTAGTTGTTGCGTATGCAGCTGGTGCTCGTCAAGGTACTCGTGCTCAGAAAACTCGTGCTGAAGTTTCTGGTTCAGGTAAAAAACCATGGCGTCAGAAAGGCACTGGCCGTGCGCGTTCTGGTTCTATTAAGAGCCCAATTTGGCGCTCTGGTGGTGTAACTTTCGCAGCGAAACCACAGGACCACAGTCAAAAAGTTAATAAAAAGATGTACCGTGGTGCTCTGAAAAGCATCCTGTCTGAACTGGTACGTCAAGATCGTCTGATCGTTGTCGAAAAGTTCTCTGTTGAAGCACCTAAGACTAAGTTGCTGGTACAGAAACTGAAAGAAATGGCTCTGGAAGACGTGCTGATTATCACTGGCGAAGTTGACGAGAATCTGTTCTTAGCAGCTCGTAACCTGTATAAGGTTGACGTTCGTGATACAGCGGGTATCGATCCTGTAAGTCTGATTGCCTTCGACAAAGTGGTTATGACTGCTGAAGCTGTGAAGCAAGTTGAGGAGATGCTGGCATGATCCGTGAAGAACGTCTGCTGAAAGTACTGCGCGCGCCGCACGTATCTGAAAAAGCTTCTACAGCGATGGAAAAAAACAACACCATCGTTCTCAAAGTTGCGAAAGACGCGACTAAAGCAGAGATCAAAGCTGCCGTACAGAAACTGTTTGAAGTTGAAGTTGAAGGTGTAAACACTTTGCTGGTTAAAGGTAAAGTTAAACGCCACGGACAGCGTATTGGTCGTCGTAGCGACTGGAAAAAGGCTTACGTCACCTTGAAAGAAGGCCAGAATCTGGACTTCGTTGGCGGCGCTGAGTAAGTCGGAGGAGTAAAGAACAATGGCAATTGTTAAATGTAAACCTACGTCTCCGGGCCGTCGCCACGTTGTTAAAGTGGTTAACCCTGAGCTGCATAAGGGTAAACCTTATGCTCCGTTGTTGGAAAAAAACAACAAAACTGGTGGTCGTAACAACAATGGTCGTATTACCACTCGTCACATCGGTGGTGGCCATAAACAGCATTATCGTCTGATTGACTTCAAACGTAACAAGGACGGTATCCCTGCTGTTGTTGAACGTCTGGAATATGATCCAAACCGTTCAGCAAACATCGCACTGGTTCTGTATAAAGACGGTGAGCGTCGTTATATCCTTGCGCCTAAGGGCCTGAAAGCGGGTGATCAAATCCAGTCTGGCGCTGATTCAGCGATCAAAACTGGTAACGCCTTGCCAATGCGTAACATCCCGGTTGGTTCTACTGTTCACAACATAGAAATGAAACCAGGTAAAGGTGGCCAATTGGCTCGTTCAGCAGGTGCTTATGCTCAGATCGTTGCACGTGATGGTTCTTATGTGACCTTGCGTTTGCGTTCTGGTGAAATGCGTAAAATACTGTCTGATTGCCGTGCTACTTTAGGTGAAGTTGGTAACGCAGAACATATGCTGCGCGTTCTGGGTAAAGCTGGTGCAAGCCGCTGGCGTGGTATTCGTCCTACTGTTCGTGGTACGGCGATGAACCCAGTAGACCATCCACATGGTGGTGGTGAAGGTCGTAACTTTGGTAAACACCCTGTAACTCCATGGGGCATCCAGACCAAAGGTAAGAAGACCCGTAGCAACAAACGTACTGATCAATATATCGTACGTCGCCGTTCTAAAAAATAATTAGAGGATAAACCATGCCACGTTCTCTCAAGAAAGGTCCATTTATTGACCTGCACTTGCTGAAGAAGGTAGAGAAAGCGGTGGAAAGCGGAGACAAAAAGCCTATTAAGACTTGGTCCCGTCGTTCAACGATCTTTCCTAACATGATCGGTTTGACCATCGCTGTCCATAATGGTCGTCAGCATGTACCAGTTTTTGTTTCCGACGAAATGGTTGGTCATAAACTGGGTGAATTCGCGCCGACCCGTACTTATCGCGGCCATGCGGCCGATAAAAAGGCTAAAAAGCGCTAAGGTAGGAGGAAGAGATGGAAACTATCGCTAAACATCGCCACGCTCGTTCTTCTGCTCAGAAGGTTCGCCTTGTGGCTGACCTGATCCGCGGTAAGAAAGTGTCGCAAGCTCTGGAAACTCTGACCTATACCAACAAAAAAGCTGCTGGTTTAGTGAAGAAAGTACTTGAGTCTGCTATTGCTAACGCAGAACACAACGATGGCGCTGACATCGATGATCTGAAAGTCACGAAAATTTTCGTAGACGAAGGCCCAACTATGAAGCGTATTATGCCTCGTGCCAAAGGCCGCGCAGATCGTATCCTGAAGCGCACCAGCCACATCACTGTGGTTGTGTCCGATCGCTGAGACTCTGGAGACTAGCAATGGGTCAGAAAGTACATCCTAATGGTATTCGTCTGGGGATTGTCAAACCTTGGAACTCTACCTGGTATGCGAATACCAAAGAATTCGCTGACAACCTGGACAGCGACTTTAAAGTTCGCCAGTACTTGAACAAAGAACTGGTTAAAGCATCTATTTCACGTATCGTTATCGAACGTCCTGCGAAAAGCATCCGTGTAACCATTCACACTGCTCGTCCAGGTATTGTAATCGGTAAAAAAGGTGAAGACGTTGAAAAACTGCGTAAGGCTGTAGCGAATATCGCTGGCGTTCCTGCGCAGATCAATATTGCCGAAGTGCGTAAACCTGAACTGGACGCAAAACTGGTTGCTGACAGCATCAGCTCACAGTTGGAACGCCGTGTGATGTTCCGCCGTGCTATGAAACGTGCTGTACAGAACGCTATGCGTCTGGGCGCTAAAGGTATCAAAGTGGAAGTCAGTGGCCGTCTGGGCGGTGCTGAAATTGCACGTACTGAATGGTATCGTGAAGGTCGTGTACCTCTGCATACTCTGCGTGCGGACATCGACTACAATACTTCTGAAGCGCACACCACTTATGGTGTAATCGGCGTTAAGGTATGGATCTTCAAAGGTGAGATCCTGGGTGGTATGGCTGCAGTTGAACAGGCGGAAAAACCGGCTGCTCAACCTAAAAAGCAGCAGCGTAAAGGCCGCAAGTAAGGAGAGTCGCTGATGTTACAACCAAAGCGTACGAAATTCCGTAAAGTGCACAAAGGCCGCAACCGTGGTCTGGCTGCAGGTGCGGATGTTAGCTTCGGCACTTTCGGTCTTAAAGCTGTGGGCCGCGGTCGTCTGACTGCTCGTCAGATCGAAGCGGCACGTCGTGCTATGACCCGTGCAATTAAGCGTCAAGGTAAAATCTGGATCCGTGTGTTCCCAGACAAACCTATCACCGAAAAGCCACTCGAAGTGCGTATGGGTAAAGGTAAAGGTAACGTAGAATACTGGGTTGCCTTGATCCAGCCCGGTAAAGTCCTGTATGAAATGGACGGTGTGCCTGAAGAGCTGGCTCGTGAAGCATTCAAGCTGGCAGCAGCGAAACTGCCTATCAAAACCACCTTTGTAACTAAGACGGTGATGTAATGAAAGCACAAGAGCTGCGCGAAAAAAGCGTTGAAGAGCTGAACACTGAGCTGCTGAACCTGTTACGTGAACAGTTTAATCTGCGTATGCAGGCGGCAAGTGGCCAGCTGCAACAGTCTCACCTGTTGAAACAAGTGCGTCATAATATTGCACGCGTTAAGACTTTACTGACTGAAAAGGCGGGTGCGTAATGACCGATAAAATCCGTACTCTGCAAGGTCGTGTTGTTAGCGACAAAATGGAAAAGTCCATTGTTGTTGCTATTGAGCGTAAGGTGAAACACCCATTGTATGGTAAGTTCATCAAACGTACGACTAAACTGCACGTACATGACGAGAACAATGAATGTGGAATTGGTGATGTAGTGGAAGTCCGCGAAACCCGTCCACTGTCTAAGACTAAATCTTGGACTTTAGTTCGCGTTATAGAAAAAGCGGTTCTATAATAGATCGCTATATCGTATGAGATAAACGGCCCAAAAAATAACGGGGCCGTTTATTTTTCTGTCCATCGCGAAGATGTGGTGTTATAATGCCGCGCCCTCGTAGTATGGGATATTGAAACGGCCTCTTTAAAAATAAAGTGGCTCAGTAGTAGTTGACATTTAGCGGAGCACTAAAATGATCCAAGAACAGACTATGCTGAACGTGGCCGACAACTCCGGTGCACGTCGCGTAATGTGTATCAAGGTTCTAGGTGGCTCGCACCGTCGCTACGCAGATGTCGGTGACATCATCAAGATCACTATCAAGGAAGCAATTCCTCGCGGTAAAGTGAAAAAAGGTGATGTCCTGAAAGCGGTAGTGGTGCGCACCAAGAAGGGTGTTCGTCGCCCGGACGGTTCTGTCATTCGCTTCGATAGCAACGCATGCGTATTGTTGAACAACAATAGTGAGCAAGTTATCGGTACGCGTATTTTTGGGCCGGTGACTCGTGAACTTCGTAATGAAAAGTTCATGAAAATTATCTCTCTGGCACCTGAAGTACTCTAAGGAGCAGGCAATGGCAGCGAAAATCCGTCGTGATGACGAAATTATCGTGCTGACTGGTAAAGACAAAGGTAAGCGCGGTAAAGTAAAACAGGTTCTTTCTTCTGGTAAAATCATCGTTGAAGGCATTAACCTGGTTAAAAAACATCAGAAACCAGTTCCGGCTCTGAACCAACCAGGTGGCATCGTTGAAAAAGAAGCAGCTATCAATGTTTCTAATGTTGCAATCTTCAACGCAGCAACCGGCAAGGCTGACCGTGTAGGTTTTAGATTCGAAGAGGGCAAAAAAGTCCGTTTCTTCAAATCTAACAACGAAACTATCAAGTAATTTGGAGTATACGATGGCGAAACTGCATGATTACTACAAAGACGAGGTAGTCAAGAAACTGATGACTCAGTTTGGTTACCATTCTGTCATGCAAGTCCCTCGGGTCGAGAAGATCACCCTGAACATGGGTGTTGGTGAAGCAATTGCTGATAAAAAACTGCTGGATAACGCAGCAGCTGACTTGGCAGCAATCTCTGGTCAGAAGCCATTGATCACCAAAGCACGCAAATCAGTTGCAGGCTTCAAAATCCGTCAGGGCTATCCAATCGGCTGTAAAGTAACCCTGCGTGGAAAACGCATGTGGGAGTTCTTTGAACGCCTGATTTCTATTGCTGTACCACGTATCCGTGACTTCCGTGGTTTGTCCGCTAAATCATTCGATGGTCGTGGTAACTACAGCATGGGTGTTCGTGAGCAAATCATCTTCCCTGAAATCGATTACGATAAAGTGGATCGTGTACGTGGTTTGGATATCACTATCACCACTACTGCGAAATCTGATGATGAAGGCCGCGCACTGTTGGCTGCGTTTAACTTCCCGTTCCGCAAGTAAGGCAGGGTACTCATGGCTAAGCAATCAATGAAAGCACGTGATGTAAAACGTGCGAAATTAGCTGAGAAATTCTTCGCAAAACGCGTTGAACTGAAAGCGATCATCTCTGATGTAAACGCATCTGATGAAGACCGTTGGAATGCTGTTCTTAAGCTGCAAACACTGCCACGTGATTCCAGCCCTTGCCGTCAGCGTAATCGCTGCCGTCAAACTGGGCGTCCGCATGCATTTTTGCGGAAGTTTGGGTTGAGCCGTATTAAAGTCCGTGAAGCCGCTATGCGCGGTGAAATCCCGGGCCTTAAAAAGGCTAGCTGGTAATTGTCACCAATTGAATCACGGGAGTAAAGACAGATGAGCATGCAAGATCCGATCGCGGATATGCTGACCCGTATCCGTAACGGTCAGGCCGCGAATAAAGTTGCGGTCACCATGCCTTCCTCCAAGCTGAAAGTGGCAATTGCCAAGGTGCTGAAGGAAGAAGGTTATATTGAAGATTTTAAAATCGAAGGCGACACTAAGCCAGAACTGGAAATTACTCTGAAGTATTTCCAAGGTAAGGCTGTTGTAGAAAGCATTCAGCGTGTAAGCCGCCCAAGTCTGCGCATCTATAAGAAAAAAGATGAGCTGCCACAAGTTATGGCTGGTTTGGGAATCGCTGTTGTTTCTACCTCTAAAGGTGTAATGACTGATCGTGCAGCTCGCCAGGCTGGTCTGGGTGGCGAGATTCTCTGCTACGTAGCTTAATTCGGGAGGAAAGAATGTCTCGTGTTGCAAAAGCACCCGTCGTCATTCCTGCCGGCGTAGAGGTTAAACTCGACGGTCAGGTTATTTCGATTAAGGGTAAAAACGGCGAGCTAAGTCGTAAAATCCACAACGCAGTTGAAGTTAATCATGCGGATAGCCAATTGACTTTCGCTCCGCGCGAAGGTTTTGCTGACGCTTGGGCGCAGGCAGGTACAACTCGTTCTCTGCTGAACGCTATGGTTATTGGTGTTAACGAAGGTTTCACTAAGAAGCTTCAGCTGGTTGGTGTTGGTTATCGTGCAGCAGTTAAAGGCAACGTAGTTAGTTTGTCTTTAGGCTTCTCGCATCCGGTTGAGCATCAGCTGCCAGCAGGCATAACTGCGGAATGCCCATCACAAACTGAAATCGTACTGAAAGGTGCTGATAAGCAGGTGATTGGTCAGGTTGCGGCAGATTTGCGTGCCTATCGTCGTCCTGAGCCATATAAAGGCAAGGGTGTTCGTTACGCCGATGAAGTCGTGCGTACCAAAGAGGCTAAGAAGAAGTAAGGTAACACTATGGATAAGAAAGCAGCTCGTATCCGTCGTGCGACCCGCGCACGCCGCAAGCTCAAAGAACTGGGTGCGACTCGCTTGGTGGTACATCGTACCCCTCGCCATATTTATGCGCAGGTTATCGCACCAAATGGTTCTGAAACTCTGGTGGCCGCTTCTACAACAGAAAAAGCTATCAGTGAACAACTGAAATTTACTGGAAACAAAGAAGCCGCAGCATTAGTTGGTAAGATTGTTGCTGAACGTGCTCTGGAAAAAGGCATCAAAGATGTATCCTTTGACCGTTCTGGTTTCCAATATCATGGTAGAGTCCAGGCACTGGCAGATGCTGCCCGTGAAGCTGGCCTTCAGTTCTAAGGTAGAGGTGTAAGATGGCTCACATCGAAAAACAAGCTGGCGAACTGCAGGAAAAGCTGATCGCGGTAAACCGCGTATCTAAAACCGTTAAAGGTGGCCGCATTTTCAGCTTTACAGCACTGACTGTAGTTGGTGATGGTAACGGTCGCGTTGGTTTTGGCTACGGCAAAGCACGCGAAGTTCCGGCAGCAATCCAGAAAGCGATGGAAAAAGCACGTCGCAATATGAAAACCGTCGCACTTAACAGCGGCACTTTGTACCACCCAGTGAAAGGCTCACACACCGGTTCTCGCGTGTTCATGCAGCCTGCTCACGAAGGTACAGGTATCATCGCCGGTGGTGCGATGCGTGCTGTTCTGGAAGTAGCTGGAGTTCGTAACGTACTGGCTAAAACCTACGGTTCCACTAACCCAATCAACGTGGTTCGTGCAACTCTGGACGCTTTAGACAGCATGAAGTCTCCAGAAATGGTCGCAGCTAAGCGTGGCAAATCCGTCGAAGAAATTCTGGGGTAAGACCATGGCTAAGACTATTAAAATTACTCAGGTTCGCAGTTCAATTGGTCGTTTGCCGAAACATAAGGCAACTCTGACTGGTTTAGGTCTGCGTCGCATTGGGCATACTGTTGAGCGTGAAGATACACCAGCTATTCGCGGTATGGTCAACTTGGTTTCCTATATGGTTAAAGTTGAGGAGTAACAGATGCGCTTAAATACTCTGTCTCCGGCTGAAGGTGCCAAGCACGCACCTAAACGTGTAGGTCGTGGTATTGGTTCTGGTCTGGGTAAAACCGGCGGTCGTGGTCACAAAGGTCAGAAGTCTCGTTCTGGCGGTGGCGTTCGTCGTGGTTTTGAAGGCGGCCAGATGCCTTTATACCGTCGTCTGCCAAAATTTGGTTTCACTTCACGTAAGGCAATGGTCACTGCAGAAATTCGTCTGTCTGATTTTGCCCGCGTTGAAGGCGATGTTATCGATCTGAATGCACTGAAAGCTGCTAACATTATTGGCCCTCAAATTGAATTCGCAAAAGTAATGCTTTCTGGCGAAGTCAATCGTGCAGTAACTGTGCGTGGCTTGCGTGTTACTAAAGGCGCCCGTGCTGCAATTGAAGCTGCTGGCGGTAAAATTGAGGAATAAGTAACAGATGGCTAAACAACCAGGATTAGATTTTCAAAGTGCCAAAGGCGGATTAGGCGAGTTAAAACGCAGACTTTTGTTTGTCATTGGAGCTCTAATTGTTTTCCGTATTGGCTCTTTTATTCCAATCCCTGGTATTGATGCCGCTGTGCTTGCCAAATTGCTCGAGCAGCAAAGAGGCACCATCATTGAAATGTTTAATATGTTCTCTGGTGGTGCTTTAAGCCGTGCTTCTATCTTTGCACTGGGTATAATGCCGTATATTTCTGCATCTATTATTATCCAGTTGCTAACTGTGGTTAACCCCCGTTTAGCAGAGATTAAGAAGGAAGGGGAAGCTGGTCGTCGTAAGATCAGTCAGTACACCCGTTATGGCACATTAGTGCTGGCAATATTTCAGTCAATCGGTATTGCTACTGGGTTGCCGAATATGCCTGGAATGCAAGGATTAGTGATTAACCCTGGCTTTGCATTCTATTTCACGGCTGTTGTAAGTCTGGTCACGGGAACCATGTTCTTGATGTGGTTGGGTGAGCAGATTACTGAGCGAGGTATCGGTAACGGTATTTCAATCATAATCTTTGCTGGTATCGTTGCGGGTCTACCGCCTGCAATTGGTCACACCATCGAGCAAGCTCGGCAAGGCGACCTGCACTTCCTCCTGTTGCTGTTGGTTGCAGTATTAGTGTTTGCCGTAACTTTCTTCGTTGTTTTCATTGAGCGTGGTCAACGTCGTATCGTTGTTAACTATGCGAAACGTCAGCAAGGTCGCAAAGTTTTCGCGGCACAAAGTACACATTTGCCGTTGAAAGTGAATATGGCTGGGGTTATCCCTGCAATTTTTGCTTCCAGTATTATTTTGTTCCCTGGTACCATAGCTTCTTGGTTTGGCGGGGGAACAGGCTGGAATTGGTTGACAACTATTTCTATGTATTTGCAACCAGGTCAACCGCTTTATGTGTTATTATACGCATCTGCAATCATCTTCTTCTGTTTCTTCTACACGGCTTTGGTTTTCAACCCAAGAGAAACAGCAGATAACCTGAAGAAGTCCGGTGCATTCGTACCAGGAATTCGTCCGGGAGAGCAAACGGCTAAGTACATTGATAAAGTAATGACTCGTCTAACCTTAATTGGTGCGTTATATATTACTTTTATCTGCTTAATCCCGGAGTTCATGCGTGATGCAATGAAAGTACCATTCTATTTTGGTGGTACTTCCCTACTGATTGTAGTCGTCGTCATCATGGACTTTATGGCTCAAGTGCAAACTCTGATGATGTCGAGTCAATATGAGTCTGCATTGAAAAAAGCAAACCTGAAAGGATATAACCGCTAATTGGTTTGCTTGAGAAGTTACGGAGAGTAAAAATGAAAGTTCGTGCTTCCGTCAAGAAATTATGCCGCAATTGCAAAATTGTTAGACGTAACGGTATCGTTCGTGTGATTTGCAATGCAGAGCCTAAGCACAAACAGCGCCAAGGCTAATTAATCGCATATTTTTCTTGCAAAGTTGGGTTGAGCTGGCTAAATTAGCCAGCCAATCTTTTTTATCTGACAGCAACATTATTTGAGTATCCTGAAAACGGGCTTTTCAGAATGATGTTGCAGTGAATAAATATTGTAGGAGTGCATAGTGGCCCGTATAGCAGGCATTAACATTCCTGATCAGAAACATACTGTAATCGCATTAACTTCGATCTATGGTATCGGTAAAACCCGCTCACAAGCAATCTGTGCAGCAGCGGGCATTGCTGAAAATGTTAAGATCAGTGAGCTGTCTGAAGAGCAAATTGACAAGCTGCGTGACGAAGTTGCCAAATACGTTGTAGAAGGTGATCTGCGTCGTGAAGTAACCCTGAGTATCAAACGTCTGATGGATCTTGGTTGCTATCGTGGTTTGCGTCATCGTCGTGGTCTACCAGTTCGCGGTCAGCGTACTAAGACCAATGCACGTACCCGTAAGGGTCCGCGTAAACCGATCAAGAAATAATCGGGGTATTGAATAATGGCAAAGGCACCTATTCGTGCACGTAAGCGTGTAAGAAAACAAGTCTCTGACGGTGTGGCTCATATCCATGCTTCTTTCAACAATACCATCGTTACTATAACTGATCGTCAGGGTAACGCATTGGGTTGGGCAACTGCCGGTGGTTCCGGTTTCCGTGGTTCTCGTAAATCTACTCCGTTTGCAGCTCAGGTTGCAGCAGAGCGCTGCGCTGAAGCAGTAAAAGAGTACGGAATTAAGAACCTGGAAGTTATGGTTAAAGGACCTGGTCCTGGCCGTGAGTCAACTATCCGTGCATTAAATGCGGCTGGTTTCCGCATCACTAATATTACTGATGTGACTCCGATCCCTCATAACGGTTGTCGTCCACCGAAGAAACGTCGCGTTTAATACGTCTTCGTTTTTTAGGATTGTTGGAGAAAAAAAATGGCAAGATATTTGGGTCCTAAGCTCAAGCTGAGCCGTCGCGAGGGTACAGACCTTTTCCTGAAGTCTGGCGTTCGCGCGATTGACACCAAGTGTAAATTAGAACAGGCACCAGGCCAGCACGGCGCACGTAAACCGCGTCTGTCTGACTATGGTGTACAGTTACGTGAAAAACAAAAAGTTCGTCGTATTTACGGTGTTCTGGAGCGTCAATTCCGTAACTACTATAAAGAAGCAACTCGTCTGAAAGGCAACACAGGTGAAAACCTGCTGAACTTGCTGGAAAGTCGCTTGGATAACGTCGTTTATCGTATGGGTTTTGGCGCGACTCGTGCTGAAGCACGCCAGATGGTAAGCCACAAGGCTATCACGGTAAATGGTTGCGTTGTTAACATCGCTTCTTATCAGGTATCCCCGAATGACGTAGTCAGCGTTCGTGAAAAAGCGAAGAAGCAGGCTCGCATTAAAGCAGCTTTAGAGCTGGCTGAGCAGCGTGAGAAACCAACTTGGTTGGAAGTTGATGCTGCGAAGATGGAAGGTGTGTTCAAGCGTATTCCTGAACGTACTGATCTATCCGCTGACATTAACGAACACCTGATCGTCGAGCTTTACTCCAAGTAAAGCTTAGCACCAAAGAGAGGACACAATGCAGGGTTCTGTGACAGAGTTTCTAAAACCGCGCCTGGTAGATATCGAGCAAGTCAGTTCGACGCACGCCAAGGTGACCCTTGAGCCATTAGAGCGTGGCTTTGGCCATACTCTTGGCAACGCACTGCGCCGTATTCTGCTTTCGTCTATGCCGGGTTGTGCGGTGACTGAGGTTGAGATTGATGGTGTACTGCATGAGTACAGCACCAAAGAAGGTGTACAGGAAGATATCCTGGAGATTCTCCTCAATCTGAAAGGGCTGGCGGTGAAAGTTCAGGGTAAAGATGAAGTTATCCTTACTTTGAATAAATCTGGCATTGGCCCTGTGACTGCAGCCGATATCATCCATGATGGTGATGTCGAAATCGTCAAGCCGCAGCACGTAATCTGCCATCTGACTGACGAAAGTGCTTCCATTAGCATGCGTATTAAAGTTCAGCGCGGTCGTGGATATGTGCCGGCTTCTGCCCGAATTCATTCGGAAGAAGATGAGCGCCCTATCGGTCGTTTGTTAGTAGATGCTTGCTATAGCCCAGTAGAGCGTATCGCCTACAATGTTGAAGCAGCTCGTGTAGAACAGCGTACTGACTTGGATAAGCTGGTTATCGAGATGGAAACTAACGGTACAATCGATCCTGAAGAGGCGATTCGCCGTGCAGCTACCATTCTGGCTGAACAACTAGAAGCTTTCGTTGATTTACGTGATGTACGTCAACCAGAAGTAAAAGAAGAGAAGCCAGAGTTTGATCCGATCCTGCTGCGCCCTGTTGACGATCTGGAATTGACTGTCCGCTCTGCTAACTGCCTTAAAGCAGAAGCTATCCACTACATCGGTGATCTAGTACAGCGTACTGAAGTTGAGTTACTTAAAACACCTAACTTGGGTAAAAAATCTCTTACTGAGATTAAAGACGTACTGGCTTCACGTGGACTTTCTCTGGGCATGCGTCTGGAAAACTGGCCACCAGCAAGTATTGCTGATGAGTAACTAGATCACAGGTTAAGGTTTTACTGAGAAGGATAAGGTCATGCGCCATCGTAAGAGTGGTCGTCAATTGAACCGCAACAGCAGCCATCGCCAAGCTATGTTCCGTAACATGGCAGGTTCTTTAGTTCGTCATGAAATCATCAAGACGACTCTGCCTAAAGCGAAAGAACTGCGTCGCGTCGTTGAGCCGCTGATTACTCTTGCCAAGACCGACAGCGTAGCTAATCGTCGTCTGGCATTCGCCCGTACTCGTGATAATGAGATCGTGGCAAAACTGTTTAATGAACTGGGCCCGCGTTTTGCAAGCCGTGCAGGTGGTTACACTCGTATTCTGAAGTGTGGCTTCCGTGCTGGTGACAATGCACCGATGGCATACATCGAGCTTGTTGACCGTGCAGCAGAGTCTCAGACAGAAGTAGCATCTGCAGAGTAATCTGTAGGAGCGTAAAAAACCGGGATAATACCCGGTTTTTTATTGCCTTTTAATTTTAATCCCTTAATTAACTCTTCGTTTTATATTCATCATCTAATCTGCAAATTTTTCCTGTGCAGATGATCTCTTAGCCTATTCTGGTAGTATTGTGATTATTTGTTACTTGATAGGGGAATCTTATGTATCGCATCGGTCAGTTGGCTAAATTAGCAGATGTAACACCTGATACTATCCGCTTTTATGAAAAACAAGGATTGATGCTCCATGGAGAAAGAACCGAAGGTGGTTATAGACTCTATACTGAACAGGATCTACAGCGATTACGTTTTATTCGCTATGCAAAACAATTAGGTTTTACATTGGAAGCAATTGTAGAACTATTATCTATTCGGGTTGATCCTGAGCACCATACATGCAAAGAGTCAAAACATATTGTTGATTCAAGATTGCGAGAAGTTGAAGAAAAATTATTAGAAATGCAAAAAATGCGTGATTCTTTGAAAATGTTGAGTGATGCTTGTTGTGGTAGTATGCACGTTAGTACATATTGTTCTATATTGGAAATTTTGGAAGAAGGTGCGACAAACAGATAATTTTTCTTTATTGTTCCGGGTGCTAAGAGTACAATTGTGCTGTTTTTAAGCACAAAACAATTTTATCATTACTTTAGAGATCATTATGACAACATATCGCCATAAAAAAGGTATTATCAAAGATAATGCTATAGAAGCCTTATTACATGATCCTTTGTTTAGACAAAGAGTAGAGAAAAATAAAAAAGGTAAAGGAAGTTATAATCGTAAAGAAAAACAGGGTAAAAAAGGCAATTGGGAGGCCAATGATAATAATTTTTTCAAGTTGTTATCATTGGCCTTCTAACTTTTTAAGTAGATGCTATTAATCTGTCCGAACTGATGTCTTTACAGGAAGAAAGGACTTGGCTGGAAAAGCTTTTCTACTTCAGGAACAAATTTTTTGTCAGTAATAAACATGATTACATGATCGCCTTGTTGAATAATACTGTAATCATTAGCAATGATGACTTCTTCATTGCGGACAATAGCACCGATTGTTGTTCCTGGTGGTAATTTGATATCACCTATCTTACGTCCAACAACTTTTGAAGTATGTTCATCACCATGAGCTATCGCCTCAATAGCTTCAGCAACGCCTCTTCTTAATGAGAACACACTGACAATATCTGCTTTACGAACATGACCAAGTAGAGCTGATACCGTTGCTTGTTGAGGTGAAATAGCGATATCAATGACCCCACCTTGTACTAAATCGACATATGCACTGCGTTGGATAAGAACCATTGCTTTTTTGGCTCCCATTCGTTTTGCAAGCATGGCTGACATAATGTTGGCTTCATCATCATTCGTTAGTGCTATAAAAACATCAACTTGTTCAATGTGTTCTTCAGTTAGCAGTTCTTGGTCTGATGCATCACCATAAAATACGATGGTATCGTGCAATAGTTCAGCTAATTCAATGGCTCTTTTTTGGTTATGCTCAATTAGCTTAACGCTGTAATCTTTTTCAAGTCGTAAGGCTAAGCCTGCACCAACATTACCACCACCAACAATCATGATGCGTTTATAAGGTTTTTCAAGGCGTTGTAATTCGCTCATTACGGCTCTGATATGTTGTGATGCTGCAACGAAGAAAACTTCATCTCCAGCTTCAATAATTGTTGAACCTTGTGGCCTAATGGGACGATCTTGACGAAATATTGCAGCAACTTTGCTATCTATATGTGGCATATGCTCTCGGAGTGAGGATAAGGCATTACCTACCAGTGACCCGCCATAATAGGCTTTAACTGCGACAATGCTGACACGCCCTTCAGCAAAATTAACAACTTGTAATGCGCCTGGATATTGAATCAATTTGTAGATGTAATCAATAACCAGTTGTTCAGGAGATATTAGATAATCAATAGGAATATCATCAGGTTGAAATAATTTTTCTGATTCTCGAATATATTCTGACGAACGTATCCTGGCGACTTTATTAGGTGTATTAAATAGGGAATAAGCAATTTGACATGCAACCATATTGGTTTCATCTGAATTTGTGACAGCTATTAACATATCAGCATCTTCAGCGCCAGCTTCCTTCAATACCTTGGGATGGGAACCGTGGCCATTGACAACTCGGAGATCGAATTTATCCTGTAACTGGCGTAGGCGATCTGTATCGGTGTCAACAACAGTAATATCATTATTTTCATCAACCAAGTTCTCGGCTAATGTTCCACCGACCTGGCCTGCACCCAGAATGATTATCTTCATAGCATTCTCTTCTCAATTGGAAGCCATTTTCTATTCTTGATATTTTAGCAAAACTATAAAATTCTCTCGTTCCATCTGAACGAGAGAGCGTCATTATTGCTTAGTCAATCGAGCATAAAAGAAACCGTCACCGCCTGCAGCTTCCGGAATAATTTGTGTACCAGGAGCATCCGAATTGTCAGTCTCTGATAATACTGCATCAGGGTGACGAGCTAAAAATGCGTTTATTTGCTCACTATTTTCCTGAGGTAAAATTGAGCAAGTTGCATAAACCAGTGTGCCATTTCGCTTTAAATATGGCCAAATAGCATCAAGGATTTCAGATTGCAATGTAACTAATTGCTCTATATCTTCATTCCGGCGTAGCCATTTGATGTCAGGGTGACGGCGAATAACCCCTGTAGCAGAGCATGGTGCATCAAGAAGGATACGATCAAATTGTTCATCAGCAGCCCACTCGTATGGAAAGCGTCCATCACCTGTTTTGACAACAGCGTGTAAATTAAGTCGTTGTAAATTCTCTTTTACTCGCTTAATTCGTTGTTCATCAATATCGATAGCGAGAACCTTAGATTTTGGCGCTATTTCGAGGATATGGGTGGTTTTTCCACCAGGTGCAGCACAAAGATCCAGTATAGATTCACCATCACATGGGTTTAAGAGTTCAGCACATCCCTGCGCGGAGCGATCCTGAATCGTTACCCAACCTTGGCTAAATCCGGGTAGTACACTGACAGGGTAGGGAATCAGAAGACGAATAGCACTAGGATGGTTGATATCTAATTCTGCCGCTATATTAGCTTTTCCTAGTAGTGCAAGATATTCTTTCGCCGTATGATGGAGTTGGTTAACTCGCAACCACATAGGTGGTTTTTGGTTGTTGGCATCCACTATAGTTTGCCAATTTTGTGGGTATGCATTTTGAATGTGTTCTAGCAGCCATTTGGGATGTAGGTGTTGATTATTTGTCTGTTCGATTAATTCTTGTTGTTGGCGCTGAAACTGGCGAAGAACACCATTAATCACTCCTTTCAGCTGTGGTCGTTTTAAATTAGTTGCACCATTTACGGTTTCGGCAAGTGCAGCGTGCGCAGGTATACGTGTATATATAAGCTGATATATACCAACCATGATTAGATAGTGGAAAATACGTTGTTTTCCTTTCAATGGCTTTGCCATGAGTTGACTGATAAACCACTCAAGCTGAGGTAATACTCGCATCACACCAAAACAGATCTCTTGCAGCAACGCTTTGTCTTTATCAGAAACTTTCTGTTGGAGTTCAGGTATAACGGTGCTGAGGGATTGCCCTTGCTCAAGCACTTGAGTGATTGCTTTTGCAGCGATGCTTCTCAGGTTATATGTATTTTTCATGGTATGGTCAAAAAGCTGACTTTCGTCAGCATTGTAAATAGGAAAGCCTGGATGCTAAAACATTCAGGCAAAGTTAGGTTAGTATCAGTTGATTTTGCTACCAGGTGTAAACCACTCACGTTTTGAGTTTAAGAGGTCGGCGGCCGACATTGCTTTCTTACCCGGTGGTTGCAATTGAGTAATATTTAATATCTCATCCGCCGTTGCAATTTGAATACCTTTTTTATCCGCACTGATAATTGTTCCAGGAGCTTGGGCGGCTTGCCTTGCAATGACTTCTGCTTGCCAGATCTTAATTGGTTGATCATCAATGAAGAAGAAACTCATAGGCCAAGGATTGAAAGCACGAATACAACGTTCAATTTGAATTGCAGGTAAATTCCAATCTATTTTTGCTTCCTCTTTGCTCAGTTTTCCGGCGTAGGTCGCAAGTGTGTCATCCTGAATTTCAGGCTGACATGTTCCTGATGTGATTAGATCTAAGGTGTTGAGTAAGGCTTGTGGCCCAATATTGGCAAGTTTCTCGTATAAGCTAGCACTGGTATCTTCACTTAAAATTGGGTAAATGGCTTTCAGCAGCATATCACCAGTATCAAGCCCTGCATCCATTTGCATGATAGTTACGCCAGTTTCTTGGTCGCCAGCCCAAATGGAGCGTTGAATGGGGGCTGCACCCCGCCAGCGAGGTAGCAAAGAACCGTGGACATTCAGGCATCCTAGGCGTGGTATATCTAAAACAGCTTGAGGAAGAATTAAGCCATAGGCAACAACGATCATAATATCAGCTTGCTGCTCCATGACCCATTGCTGGCTTTCCTCTGTACGTAAGGTTTTTGGCTGGAAAACAGGAATATCATGTTCTTCAGCCAATACCTTGACAGGACTTGGTGTCAGTTTTTTACCTCTTCCTGCCGGCTTGTCTGGTCGAGTGAGCACTCCGACAACCTGGTATTGAGAGTTTAATAAAGCAGCCAAATGGCGAGCCGCGAAATCAGGCGTTCCGGCAAAAATAATACGTAAAGAATCAGACACTGTTATTTCCTGCGATAATAAAAATTATTTGTTTTTGGCTCTCAGTCGGTCAATTTTTTCAACTTTCTGACGGATGCGTTGGCGTTTCAATGGTGATAAATAATCAACAAAGAGTTTACCAACTAAATGGTCCATTTCATGTTGAATACAGATTGCCAGTAATCCATCGGCTTTTAATTCAAATGGTTGGCCGTTATAGTCTAAGGCCTTAATTTTTACTTGCTCAGAACGAGGCACAAACCCACGCTGTTCAGGAACAGATAAACAACCTTCTTCTATCCCTGTTTCACCAGTTTCATCAATTAATTCTGGGTTAATCAGAACAAGACGTTGGTCACGATTCTCAGAGACGTCAATGACAATAATTCTCTGATGTATATCGACTTGTGTTGCAGCTAAACCAATACCTTCCTCTGCATACATCGTTTCAAACATATCATCAACGATACGTTGGATTTCTGCATCAACTTTTTCTACTGGCTTGGCAACTGTGCGAAGTCGCTCGTCTGGATAATGTAATACGTGTAAAACTGACATAATATGTTTAGAACTGCATCCAAAAAGTGAGTGATAATTGGTGTCTATTCTAGACATTTCCTATTTAGATTGACAGTATTGAACACAAATTAATCATGAGAGGATTGCTCTCAACCTCAGGTCAGGATGACAATATGGAAGCGATGGAAATGTGGTTAAGAATAAAAATGGTCTCTCATCTTTCAGCAGCGAAGGCCATGCTTATTATGGATCGCCTGTTACAAATGAAAAATTGCAGTATATCCTCCCTTAAAGCATGTGGCCTATCATCTGCGCAATGCTTGCAATTTATGAAAGCTAACACTTCCGTGTTGATTTCGGCGCTCAATTGGTTAGAACAACCAGATCATCATTTGTTGACTTTCTCCCATCCCGCATATCCGCCTTTATTAAAGCAAATACACTCTCCACCTCTTATTCTTTTTGTTGTAGGTAATGTATCGGTCTTATCTCAAAAGCAAATTTCAATGGTTGGTAGTAGGGCGGCGACTTTTTATGGCGAAAAATGGGGAAAGGTATTTGCTAGTGACTTGGCTAAAAATAATCTGGTAATAACTAGTGGGTTGGCGATTGGTATTGACGGTATCTGCCATCAGGCAGCATTAGATGCAGGAGGGAAAACGGTAGCAGTGCTTGGTAGTGGTCTTAAAAATATCTACCCCAGCAGACATAAATTTTTGGCTGAGAATATTAAAGAAAATGGTGCATTAGTTTCCGAATTTTTTCCTGATGCGCCACCTAAAGCTAAACATTTCCCAAGGAGAAATCGAATTATTAGTGGGCTAAGTTTGGCCCTCCTGATTGTGGAAGCTCACAAAAATAGTGGCTCATTGATTACAGCTCGTTGTGCTCTTGAACAAGGACGAGACATTTTTGTATTACCTGGCCCATTGGGAACTTCCGCAAATGAAGGCAATCATTGGTTAATTAAACAAGGGGCTTATTTGGCAACAAATGTAATGGATATCATGGAGCATATTGGTTCGTCTTTTCAATGGGTTAACATCGAAGGAAAAGGTCAGAAGGAAGAAAATAAACAATTTGGACAAACAGAGTTGCCATTTGTGGATGTGCTGGTTAACGTAAGTAATGAAGTTACACCTATTGATGTGATTGCCCAGCGCTCTTCCCTGCCTGTCACAGAAGTCATGACCAAATTATTGGAATTGGAACTCATGGGAAAAGTTGCTGTTGTTGCTGGTGGGTATGTCCGAACTAATTAAGCGATTTAATTTGTGCTTTTGACCATGTTATGGTGGCTGCCAATATTCAGCGAGTAAGATATGTCTAAGAAAGTACCTTTTACTATAAAAGAAATAGAGCGTTGCCCTGAGTGTGATGCTGAGTTAGTGATCCGCAATGGCGCTCATGGCCCATTTTATGCGTGTTCTAGTTATCCATTTTGCCATTATTTGCGTCCTTTGAAAGCACAAGTAGATGGACATATTGTTAAAGAACTGGATGGGCAGATCTGTCCGAAATGTGGGTTCACTTTAGTTTTACGTCAAGGGCGTTATGGTATGTTCATTGGCTGTGGTCATTATCCTGAATGTGAATATACAGAATTAATTAATAAACCCGATGATACGTCAATTAATTGTCCCCAATGCCAGCAAGGAAAATTACTCCAGCGTAAATCTCGTTTTGGTAAGACATTTTATTCCTGTAGTCGCTATCCGGAGTGTCAGTTTGCACTTAACCATAAGCCTATCTCAGGTAATTGCATGTTTTGTCACTATTTATTATTAATAGAAAAGCGCACTTCCCAAGGCGTAAGATTATTTTGCGCCAGTAAATTGTGTAACAAGCAGCAAGTTAACGAAATTGAGAAATGAAATGAGTCACGTAATCTCACCAGTATTTGATGAAGTTATCACGGCCTTAAAAGAAGAAAAAGTTATTGCCTATCCAACTGAAGCCGTTTTTGGATTAGGGTGTGATCCTGATAGTGAAAATGCAGTGCAAGAGCTATTAGCCTTGAAAAATAGGTCTTGGGAGAAAGGGCTAATTCTTATTGCTGATAAGTATGAAAGATTATGTCCTTATATTGATGATGAACAGATGAATGATACACAGAAAAAAACCATATTCTCATCTTGGCCTGGCCCTGTTACGTGGGTAATCCCTGCGAAAATAACCACACCAAAATGGTTGACTGGCAAATTTTCAACATTGGCTGTTCGAGTTACGGATCATCCTTTGGTTCAGCAGCTATGCGCTATATATGAAAAACCTCTTGTTTCGACCAGTGCGAATCTAAGCGGATTAGGTCCGTGTCGTAGCGTAGAAGAAGTGCGACAGCAATTTGGCAACCGTGTCCCAATATTAGCAGGAGAAGTTGGCGGGCGTAAGAATCCATCAGAAATCAGGGATGCGTTAACTGGCAAATTATATCGACAAGGATGAATAATCATGGATAAATTTGCTGTTTTTGGTAATCCAATCGCACATAGTAAATCTCCCTATATTCATCGATTGTTTGCTGAACAAACAGGTATAGAACATCAGTATGGGAGAGTACTTGCTCCAGTAGAAAACTTTGAACAAGTCTTAGCTCATTTTTTCGGACAGGGGGGATTAGGAGCGAATATCACTGTTCCTTTCAAAGAGAGAGCCTATAAATGCTCAGATGAATTGACTGAGCGGGCGAGTATCTGTGGAGCAGTGAATACATTAAAACGCATAGAGGGAAACCGACTGCTCGGTGATAATACTGATGGAATGGGACTATTGGTAGACTTGCAGCGACTAAAATTCCTCTCTCAAGGACAGAAGATTCTGATCATAGGAGCTGGTGGAGCGGCGAAAGGTGTATTGTCTCCCTTGTTATCATTGGGCTGTTCAGTCACTATTACTAACCGAACATTTGAACGTGCTCAAATAATAGCAAATACGTTTTCTCTATTAGGTGATATCCAGGCCATTGAAATGAGTACTCTTGGCCTTATTACTCCAGGTTTTGATATTATCATTAATGCAACAGCTTCTGGCCTTGATGGACAAATTCCGGCTATCTCACCGTTTATTTTTCAAAATAATAGTGTGTGTTACGACATGTATTACCAGCATGGATTAACGCCTTTCCTTACGTTTGCTCATCAAAATGGTATTTCACGTTTGGCTGATGGTTTAGGAATGTTGGTAGGACAGGCTGCGTATTCTTTTGAATTATGGCATGGAGTGTTTCCAGAAATAGAACCTGTTTTAGTGGCCTTAAGACGGGAGTTACATGCATGAACCAATCAATTCAATTTCCTGATCGTGAAGAGTGGGATGAGGTAGAAAATAAGGTGATATTTCCAGCAATGGTGGATGGTTTGCTGGTGGAATGTATGATTAGTTCTGATGAAATAATAAAACGTTATGGTAAGGATCATCACCCACTCGATTTGTTTCGTCAACATCGCTGGGATTTGGAGGAAGAGTTTGAAATGGTCATTTTGAGTGGGCATGATGATCAATTTGGACGTTACTCTTTGCTTTCAGATTGTGTGGATAAATAGTTATTTTTCCAGCTAACGTAATTATTAGAGGAATAAATTAGCCCTTCTAATTCTTCAGGTTTGAGTTTTCTTACTTGTTTGGCAGGGCTACCGACGTACAAGTAACCGCTTTCTAATTTCTTACCTGGAGGAATTAGGCTACCTGCTCCAATCACAACATCGTCTTCAATAGTTACTCCATCGAGTAAAATGGAACCCATGCCAATTAAGACTCGATTTCCAATTTTACACCCATGTAGCATTGACTTATGACCTACGGTGACATCTTCGCCAATTATCAGTGGAAAGCCATTCGGAGTATCAGGTGATTTATGCGTTACATGTAAAACAGAACCATCTTGAATATTTGTACGTGAACCAATTGAAACATAATTTACATCTCCCCTGATAACTACAAGGGGCCAGATGCTGACATCGTCTGCCAATCTGACATCCCCAATTACAACAGAAGAAGAGTCTAAAAGAACTTTTTGACCGATTTGAGGATAGAAATTTAGATATTGGCGTAAAACAGTTGGCATAAAAACCTCAACAGTAAGAGCAGATCGCAATCATATAAACAATTATATAGGAATGTTATTGAAGAAAAAAACGCCATGTAGTGGAATTGATTGCATTAACCTTAGTCTGTTTGATTGGTTTTCATGCTCAAAAGAGCAAAATGCGCTCACTTGAAAATAAAATTACAAAAAACTATTGTCAGAATCGTAAAACTCCCTATAATGCGCCACCACTGACCGACGATGTGCTGAGACACGCCGCGACGGCAGCGGAGAAAGGCGAAAATAATCGCTTGACTCCGGAGGCAAAAAGCGTAAGATACGCAGCCTCGCAACCCGGAAGAGATGTCCGGTTGCCAACGCTCTTTAACA
>NZ_MKGQ01000030.1 GCF_001908105.1 Xenorhabdus eapokensis | reverse complement strand
TTTATTGGGCGCAATCCCCCTTATTGGCAGAGTGATAGTATACATACCAGTATGTATACTAGGGGTCAGTTTGGATATCGAAAATTATTGTACGTTAAGAGCGTTATTTAACCAATAATGACAGATAACTAATTGATTTATCGTCATCTGCTATCGCTTTTAAGTTCTTGCGCTTTCGGTATCGTATTTAGGTTATCTCATTAGCCAAAAATACGTGCCAAATGCCGTATAGCGAGGAAATATACCCTTATGCGATAGCGAACACTATTCGAAAAACAACCTTAACGTACAATAATTTTCGATATCCAAACTGACCCCTATAAATTTTATTTTAAAAATACATATTTTATCGTCCAAAAAGCCTTTTTGGGGTCGTCTCACAAAACGGAAAATGAAGCACGTCAATGTGCGTTAACGCAAATGCGTCAATTCTGAATTAAATTCCGGCTTTGTCCATAAGGGCTTTTAAGGCTTCTGGATAGCTCATGCGATTTTTTATAGCCCACAGAACAAACCTGTTATAAGTTGAAACCGGAGGACGAATATTAAGATTTGCAGAAGGTTCTGCTGGTGTTCTGCGCACCACTTTTTGTACTGCCTCCCGACTTACAAATCCTCTGGAATCACCTACGACATCAATCTCATGATCAGATATTTCAGAACTTGGAGTATTGTCTGGCTTGATTGTAGATAAATCTTTAAACCCTAGGTTTTTTCCAGTCATGCTATTTCTTCCTGTCGCTTGATGATATAAGTAATAAGTTCTTCAACGACGCGGGTCGCATTGTCCCGCGCTTGATCAAGTCCGTTCACTTCTTTTGCATCCAATTCGGTCAAGTCAAGCTGATTGAAGAATAACGATTTAAAAGCGGCGCGTTCATTAAGGTGTGTGGTGAATTGAGGAACGCCACCTTCAACAAGCTGTTTGACAATCGCTTTTTCCAGCCGCGTTGTAATGATTGGCGAAGTGCGGGTAAACAAGACGCGATAGGGAATTTCTTTTTCAAACGCCTGTTCTTCTTCTTGAATAAGATGGATCGCCTTAGCGGCCATTTCTGCATCAGGCGGGCTTGCTTGAATGGGTATCAAGACCAGATTGGAACGGGCAAAAGCGCGGGACATTAAACGACTTGCAGTGCCCTCAAGGTCAACGAATACGAATTGGCGCTCTCTGCGATACCTCTCAAGCTTGGCTGTTATATTACTTTCGGTAACTTCAAAATCCACATGAACGGGATTTCTTGACAAGCCTTCCCGCCAACCTTTAATGGGTTGGTTTGGATCACAGTCGAGAATTGTCACACTGGCTCCCGCCGCCGCCAATGTTGTCGCCAAAACCAAAGCTGTCGTTGACTTGCCTGCGCCACCTTTAGGATTTGCAACGGTAATGACTGGCATAATCTCTCCTAGTTTTATTCACTTTAAGACATTATAGTACATTAAAACGCCTTATAAAACATTAAAAGGCGTTTGCGTCAATGTGCGTTAACGCAAACGCCTTTTAATTAATTTAATGTAAAATTAATAGATCCTGCCCCTAATACAGAGACCGCTTCAACGATATCAAATGCATAGTTTTCACGGTTATCACCAAACCATAGATGTAAATTGACCACTGTATTTTTGGCTATTTAAATTGACTGCTTAACGGCGTTCACTGTTCCATTGCTCCCAAAACCCCCATAACAGCATTTAAAGACTTTCATCCATGCCACGGCGTTTAGGACGTGGCGATGATTGATTGCCGGCCATTGTCTTAAGTTGCGTCGATTCATCCTTTGGTAAACGCACGTCTTGTTCGGCTTTAACGGGCTTTTTGCTGTCGTCAATGTACTTTGCCGTAGCCTTGGCAATGGTCAATTGCAGGGCAAACATCTGACGGGCAGTGTCAATGTCTTTGATCTTGGCCAGATCATTCCAATCAGATCCTTTGTCACCTACCGTAAATTCTGGAGCGACCACACCGCCTCCATACTGCGCGGCAACCTCCTCAGCCTTGACCAGTCCAACATTGGGATTACCCTTATTGGAGGCGGTGTGGTCGTTATCGGCCGCGATAAGCAGGAAGTGATGCGGGAAACGCCATCGCAAATTTTTGGCCACAGCATTGAAATTGCCACTGTCAAAGGCAACGATAACCGGTGCGTCTCCATTCAGCTTTGAAACTGTATACGCTGTCGCGTAGCCTTCCGCCATGAACAGAAGGGATTTTGAATCAAGTTCATTGAGTGCCTTTTGCGGATCATGCGTTCCGGCAACGGTAAACAGGCCATGTTTGCGTCCACCTTTCATAAAACTTTTAAAGGAGGGATTGACACTCTGCAACGTCCAGAGTTTTCCATGTATGTCCCAGCCGGGGATCAGCAAGTCACCCTTGTTGAAGACGCGAAAATCAGGGTTGGCGTCTCGCAACGCTTTGGCTTCCTGTGCGGTTTTGGCAATCCTGATGTTATGCAAGGCGCCAAGATATGAAATATGGTCGGGAACAACACGCAGCCCTGCCGGATCATCAATCCCTTTAATCTTGCAATAGGCATTGTCCGCTGTGGCATCCGTCGACTCACTCCACAAGATGAGTGCGGCCATTGCGGTCGCAGATTGTTCTGTCATCCGTTGTAGCTCGCGTTTTTTGCGTTGCAGGGCAGCGTCGGCTACCTGCTGGGCGCGTTCCTCCGCGTTCAATTTGCCAATCTTGCCTTCCGGTTTCCAATGGATGATCTCGCCGGTTTTGAAATTTTGAATGAAACCACCCGGTGTTTGTTCATCCATGTGCAAGGCATAGGCACCGCTCGTCGCCCCGGCTTTATCGTTTATGGTGGGGACGCGGTGGATTTTCCCATCAGCAACCGGATGGGAAAATCCATCATGGGCTTTATCAATGTCCAAACCCGCCTCTTTTAAAGCCGCGATAAACTGCCTGTCAACTGGTTCCGGCACAGCCGCCTTAACGACATGCGCATGGGCGGTACTCCATTTATCAAGGCCAGAGAGCGCAACATCCACACCTTCCGGCGCGTACCATGCCTTGGCCTCTTTATCCCATTTGGCACCGCGTGCCTTGGCATCGTTTTTCTCAAGATAGGGAACAGCCAGATAAGTACGCGAGGGCATGGGGTTCTCCGGGGGTTCATGTAGGACGGTTTGATCTGGGACACGGCCGGTCTTAAGACCCATTGGTTCGTTCTGCCGTTCGACCGCCACCTCTTGCGCCTTCTCATGTTCAAAGCCCATTATGTAATCACTGATCCGCTCCGCGTCTGCCGCCGCCCGAAAGATTTCACGGGGATCTTCTTTCAGTATCTTGATCCATGATCCGACATAGGCCGCATGCTGGCCAAAATCATGTCCGATATTGAGACGTTCACCCAGCATGAGTGAGGCAATTTCGGCTCTCAATTCTTCACGCGCGTAGCCTTCCGAACCAAACGGATGCGTCAAGTCACGCGCAAGGCGTGACGGATGGCCTGTCCAGTGTCCAAGTTCATGCAAAGCCGTGGCATAATAATTGTCGGCTGTGGGAAACTGATTGCGTGCAGGCAGCGTAATACTGTCCGAAATAGGCCTGTAAAACGCCCGGTCGCCGGGGTCATGCTGAATTTTTGCACCGGAATTCAATAAAATGGTTTCAGCGAGCATATGCCGTTCCGGTTCCGGTCTAACCGGCAGAGCGTCAAATGATGGCAGTCCATCAATTTGTGCGGCGTTGAACACAACGGCCGTAAAAGAACGAGGTCGCTCGAGCAGGACAGTGATCGTCTTTTGCTTTCCGGTTTCTGGATCAAGGATCGGACGGCCGTGCTCATCAACAACCTTTTTTTCCTCATTGAATTTCCAATAGACAATGTGCGTGCCCTTCTCCCCCTTGCGCACCTGTGCCCCCTCGCCTGCGGCTTGCTTATAGGTCATCCAGCGCGGATCACCATAACCCTGCATATGCAGCCATAGGGTATTCATGCCCCGGTATTTTTTTCCGGTCGTCGGGTTATAGGGCAAAAGCAGTTCACCCGGCTTCCACGGCCTTTGCCACGGCGCTGTGCCCTGCTCGAGTTGCGCAATGATCCGGGCTGTAACGTTTTCGGCATAATCCTGTTTCATCGTCAGTGATCCTCCTTCAACTGGATATGAACAGTCATGTTGGCTTCAAATGATTGGCTGCCCCCACCTTTTCAAGTCGGTCGTGTCATGTTTGGACGTTTAACGTACCCTTTTGCCGCCAACAACGATAGCTGTTGCGTTCTGGTCATTGACAGTCAGATCAGAATTTGACTCCCATGCGTCAGCCTCACTCATGGCCGTTTCTTCAAATGCCCCATTGCGCTCGGCTTCGGCGGCAGTATATTCAACCTGAATCCCCGGTGTTGCGGCATCTTTGGACGATTGGCTCACAATGGGATCAACACGCTGGGTTACAATGGGTTGTGTTTCATCTTTCCTGTTCATGGTACTGTTTTCCTTTTTTAATAAAGAGGGACGAATATATACGGCTGTGCTGGCCATGTATGGATTGAGTGCAGGTACATTGACCTGCGTGGAAGGATCGTGAATCCCATAGCGAGCCAAGTAGCCGTTGAGGAATCCTTGGTTGAAACTGCCCGTATTGTAAGCCGACAAAGCCGCCCTTAAGGCGGTTTGCGCGTTGGGATAGCGAGAAAGGGCATCGGTATAAAAAGCGCTGAGAACACGCGCACCGGCCGTAAGGTTCTTGCAGGGATTGAACATATCCTCAACCGTATAGCCCAGCACCTTAAGGTTCCGGCTGTTGACCTGCATATACCCCATATCAACGGAAAATCCGGCTTCAAGAGCCATATAAGTCACCGTGACGGCATCCTGTACCGTCTGGATGGGAATGGGACTTTTAAACGTGATTTTTTGGCGCCTCATTTGGCCGGCCTTGTCAGGTACATTCATCCATTTGGCATTGAAATGTAAGGCCAGCGGATTGTATTTGCTTTCCACTTGAATGATTTTTTCCAAAGTGACCGGCGCAACGGTAGGCGCACAAGCCATCATCATATCGACCCCAATCATTGTTTCACCAAACCCCTCGTCATCGCCTCTGTGTTGCCCCAAACCGCGACTGGAACAGCCACACCACGCACACTGTCCAAGGCCACCGCCCCAAAATAACGACTGTCAAAGCTCCCGGCACTGTAACTGGAAAACACCCATATCTCGCCGGGATTCACGACGTAATCACCGTCTGGCCATGCCGGAACGGCGGGCATCGCCGCAGTGTTTGGCAAAACCGTTCCATTAACTGTGGCAGGCTGGCCTTTTTGCAAATGAACGATATCGCCCTGAACGGCCGACACAGACTTTAAGAGAGGCAGAATGTCCGATCCGGCACAATCACCCGCCGACAGGTAGCCGCGTTCAGCCATGAGACGCACAATAGGCAATGCGGGCGGACAGACATCAACCAACACTCCCCGCTTGATGTTCCCCAACCGTACCCGCCAAAGCCCGTGTGGGGCGGAGTCTGTGAAGTTCAAACGAAAACCCTGAGAATGGCCGATGACAAATACCAGTGCGAGAAAAATGGCCGCACCCAAGACTGCAATTCCGAAACCTCGTCCTTTCATGCAATGACAAAGCCTCCATCAGTTGCCTTTGGCCGACGCGGCATTCCCCGCACAATGTCGGAGGGCACAGGTCTTATTTTTGAGCGCTTTGAAAACACAGGATCAGAAAAATAGAGAATTTGGCGGCCTCGAATGACGGGCTGCCCGGCAACAAAAACAAGCATTTCACCCGGAGCCGTGATTTGTTCCCCCGAACTGTCCTTGACAGGTCCGGGCAGGCGCATGATTTCATCCGGTGTCATGAGAGGCCGCTGCGATTCATGATAATCGCGCGAAACATGGTCAAGAACCATGCCGAACCGCTGCCCGGACGTCGAAACGTGTTCTTTCACAATGGTTGTCATGCCGGTCATTTTCGACATCCAGTCAGCGGTTTCAACCTTATTGGGCGCATAGGCAATACGCACGTGACAGTTGGAAATGATACTCTCGTAGTTGGTATATGCCTTGTAAAGCTGTTGGATGTCCTGCGTAATAAGATAGGCCTTGATGCCATACCCTGCAATATAGGACAACGCCTCCTCAAACACATTGAGTTTGCCCAAGGTTGGAAACTCGTCAAGCATCAACAGCAAACGGTGCCTATGCATGGTCTTGGCACGACCATCGTCAAACTCCATCTCATCGGCCAACGTCAAGACGATCATTGTCAGCAGGAGACGGATAAGCGGTACGAGCCGTTTCGATGTCTTTGGTGTTGAAATGAAATAGAGAGAGACGGGCTTGTCGTGATCCATTAAATCAGCGATTTTAAAATCGCTGCGCGATGTGTTTTCACCAACGATAGGGTCACGATAGAGCGCAAGCGCGTTGTTTGCCGTCGATATGATGCTTCCCAATTCCCGTGCCGGCGTGTTGAGCATACGAGTACCAATGCCGGTTATGACAAGCTGTGCTTCCCGGTCGGCCGGGTTGGAGGTTTGCAGCCGAACATTGCGCATTTCATAAAACAGTCCTGAAAGGGCTTTGGGATCACCATCCATATCGTCTACAAGATTGTTTTCTGTGTCCGGCGCGGCAAAGTCACCAACCCCCGTGAGCATATGGCCAATGTCTTGCAGACAGGGCGCACGGCCAACCAGATCACCTTTGTAAAGGGCATGAAGAATAAGCCCAACGAGCAATTCAAAAGCCGCACTGCGGAAATGATCGGTTTCAATGCCCTTCCCATCGGAATCGACGACCATCAACGTAATGTTTTGGGTATCGCTCACCTGAAACCGTGTACGGAACTGGATCTCATCCAACGGATTCCATGCACAGCCTGTATGTGGTTTGGCCGGATCAAAACGCAAAATGACATTATTGGCATGGTGTTTTCGCCAACCGGAAGTCATCGCATAGTTCTCACCTTTGCGATCCAATACGAAAACGCTGTGTGGCCAACTCAACAGCGTTGGAATGACAAGTCCAACGCCTTTTCCTGAGCGTGTTGGAGCCACAGCGCAAATATGCTCCGCGCCGTCATGACGCAGGTAGTAAACACGTCCAGTCTTAGCGTCATCATAGGCTCCGCAATAGACGCCCTGTCCCTGTTGTCCGTCACGCGGTAAAAGCCCTGTTTTTTTTATTTCTTCCAACGTCGCAAAATGCGCTGTGCCGTGTACATCTTCATGCTTGCGTGAACTGCGCGCCTTCAACCCGACCCATAGGACAAAAGCCGCAAGGGCGACAAGAATTCCAACCGCAAAAACAATGAACGCATAGTTGTAGAGCGTGGGTGCAGCATCATAAAACTGGAACAGCCACCGCCACCAATCAAACGGGCTATAGAATGTTCCAATAAGGGGATGGCCGAGCGCAGGATGATAGCTCAGTTGGCTAGCAATAAATTGAGTGCATATGCTGTTGAGTCCAACAATAAACAGCATGAGGTAAATTCCGCCCACAAGGCGTAATTTGGTGATCGATGAGTTTGTGCCGCTCATAGTTCAACCTCGTTCCCCCCGCCAATGAATCTTCCCTGTGCGTCAAGTTGAACGCAACGACCGCGTTTCCATTGCGCCGCTTTGACAACGACATATGAACTGGACGGTTTTACCAATATTTCACATCCGCACTTCAACAGCAGCACTTGCGTACCGTCCTCCATGCGCCTGTGCCCTTGGTAAATCACCTTTCCCACGTCGCTAGGCGTCCAAAGCCGATGATAGTCTATAGACGATATCTTGTCGCGCATTTTATTACGGTCTTTGATCCATTTTTCAACCGCACAATTTGATCTGGCAGAGGACATGATGTCCTTTCCGGATTTTGTCTGGCTTTTCGACGGCTGTTTTCCAGTATTCATGATTGCTGCCTGCTTTGCCCGTGCCTTCACGTCAACGGCCGTTTGGCACGCCTGATCCATTGCAAGGTCGGCGAAACGAATGTTGAGACCATGCAGGCCGGCAAGCTGGGCGACAACATGCTGAAACGAGGATGTCCCTTCTACAATAAGCGGTTGCCCCTCAAATTTCTTTGAAGCCAGTTCGAGCATAATCAGTGCCCCTCCTGTCGTCGTTTTCTGTGCCTGAATGTGGGTTGTCCGGTCAAGAACGATACCCCCATCAATGCTATGATAAACTACCGTTCCATCCTTGCGGCCTCGTGGATTTAAGGCTTTCAAAACAACGGTTTTTGCCTTGTCGGCGCGGGACGCTGTAAGAAGGTCATCATGCCAACGGCGTTCGTTTTTCTCCCGGCTGCGCAAAACGGACAAAGCCTCTGGAGAACCTTTCTCTGCCTGCACGATGAGCCAATCCATCCAAGCAGGCGTTGCGGTTCGTGCAAACACTATGTGTCGCTGTTCACGCATGGCATTGCGATGGGACGTTCGCGAGGCGTCAGCCTGCCGCTTTATGAGACTTTGCATCACCTTACGCACCGCCCCTTTGGCGGAGACGTTCAACACCATGAGTTGTATGTGCCGCCATTTCTGCAACTGTGCATTGAAAACCGCTCTCTCCCGCCTTATCTGCGCCAGACCGTCACGACGCGCCATAATATTGTTTTGGCGTTCCTGTTGGTACTGTTTAAACAAAGCGGCGGTAGAGGAATGGTATTGGCGGGGTTTTGGAACATAGGTCTTGGCGACACGCTGTTGACGCAGCGGTCTTTGCTGTGCAGGCTCGAATGCACCAAGCCGTTCTGTCAAGGCTGTAAAAGACAGATCACGGCCGCACGTGCTGGCCTTCGTCCAAAGAGGCAAGCCCGGATCCCCAATCACAAGACCGGCACCGCGCCGATGGATCTCCAATCCATATTCTGCGGCTTTGATATGGATCTCCTGCCAGCTTGTCGCTTCACGCAATGCAGGAACGACTTCACGGGTGACATAACCGGTCAACGTTTCAATACCGCTTTGAGCCTCTATATCGGCCGCCCGTGCGTTTATTTTTCCCGTGTCGCCGGTATCTACGCGATGGCCATGTCTCTGCCGGCGCAGGCTGTTAGCGCGTTCTGTTCTGCCCTGCTCCCCGTGGTTGGTGCGCTGCAAGCCATATTGAATTTCAAGACGGTCACAGGCCTCCATTAACCGTTTTTTGTCATAATAAGGTTCGATGTTTTGTAGGCCGGTGGGATGCACCTTGTTAATGGCCACATGCACGTGCAGGTGGTCCGTATCTGTATGCACCGCCGAAATACGATGATGATCACCATAGCCAATCGAGGTACAAAGCTCGTCCTCAATGGCATGTAAAACATCCAAAGATGGCCGTTCACCGGGTGGAAACGAAAAAACGAGATGATAGGTCTTGTCGCTTTTCGAGCGTGTGTTTGCAGCCTGCGTCGCTTCAATAAGGACGGTGGCGGCGGCCGGATCGTCGGTGCCACAATTCGTGACCCGGTAGCTCCCGATACGCTCTCCCCGCGTCGTTGTTGTTTTGGTGTCTAGAATATAGTCAGCCGTTCGACGCCATGATTTCGGGTCAAGGCCGCCTTGCGCCGCGACCATATAACGGATAAGCCGCGCCGGACTGGATGTCCCCTTGTTTCGCGGTATGCGTTTGGCAATCATCGGATGACCCGTGTCATAAGCGCCAACATTTCGGCCTGTATGACGCGAAAGTCTTTCATCATCGTCTCCACGTCAGTGGATCGTACCCCTTGGCCGCGTTTTTCGAGCAGCCACAGTTTCAAAAGGCCGGCGACACGACCAAGATCGCCATTGACCTTGGCCAAATCGGCAACAGCGACAAGATCAACGCGGGAGCGAACAGGATGATTCAATCCAGCCGCTTTCATATAAGAGGATAACGACAGGCCAGCTTGTGCCGCCCGTGCCGTTATTTCCGTCTTCTCATCATCCGTGACCCAAACCTTGATGGGCGGCACGGCGCGCCGGGGACGGGGACAAACCTCTTTTTTTTGTGCTTTCTTTCTGTTCATCAAAACCACCTTGAACGTTTGTGTTGCGGTTGCAGTGCAGAACAGGCGTTTCCGTTTGGGTTTGTCGCGGGAGCGACTGTCAGCCCCGCAGGGCAAAAAACCGTCGAGCCGCAGGCGAGTAAGGAGGGGGTGAAGGACGAAGCGACGCAGGAGCGTAGGCCTACAACACACATCTTGCCATCACACTCCGCCTAAACTATAGGCAATAGTATTTTAGTTGTAAATAATTATTTAAAATAACGTTTTTATTTATTATAGTTGCCTATAGTTACTTTAAGTTACCTGTATACAACGCAATAACACAAAATATTTCATTAACTTGCCTAGAATTTCTCTGTATTGCCTTGCGTTCTGGAATGATTGCATCGTATAAAAACCATACAAACTCAATCAGGAAAAGCCAATGAATGACAAAAACACAAAAACATATCGTGGCCAAGGGCGGGTCGCTTTCTTGGCTCACATTGATCTTTTTCGAACATTGGTTGAAAAGGGATATCCGTTGAAGGTGATCTATGCCGATCACAAAGACAAACTTCAAATCGGCTATCCCCAATTCACGAAATATGTCAACCGATACATATTAAAAACAAAACCAAATGGGCACCAAAAAAAAGAAATCATGAACGAAGATCAAGCAATGAAAGCCAACTCTCCCGGCTTTCAACACAATCCAAACAGTGCCAATACCCGTGACGATCTCATCTAAAAAAGGGAAAGGTGCCTATGAAACAGGTTCATCTTACACTTCAAGGCAAAGGTGGTGTTGGGAAGTCTTTTATCGCTTCCCTTCTCATCCAGTATTTGCAAGGAAAAGGGGAAGCGGTGACGGCCATTGACACTGACCCTGTGAATGCAACGCTTTCAGGCTATAAAGCTTTTAACACGCAACGTTTGGAATTGATGGAAAGGGGAACACTGGTTGAGCGAAATTTTGACCAACTGATCGAGAAAATCGTGAAAGAGGATACCAATTTCGTCATTGATAACGGAGCGGCCTCCTTCATTCCACTTTCCTACTACATCGCCGAAAACGATGCGATGAATCTCATCGCTGAACATGGAAAACAGGTTGTCATTCACACCGTCATCACTGGCGGCCAAGCATTGCGCGACACGTTGAGCGGTCTTGCTTCATTGATTGAATACCTGCCTGAACATGCAGTGCTGATTGTGTGGTTAAACGAGTTCTTTGGCGTCATAGAGGCCGAAGGAAAAACCTTCGAGCAAATGAAGGTCTATGACAGGTATAAGGATCGTATAGCGGGTCTTGTTCGTGTCATGCGCCAGACGGCCAGCACATTCGGTGAGGATGTAAAAGTGATGCTTGATGGCAAATTGACATTTGATGAAGTAAACCTGTCTCCTGATTTCGGTCTTATGTCCAAATCCAGATTGTCAAGGATCAAAAAGGCCATTTTTGATCAACTTGCACTTGTCCTCTAAAGAAAACAGGAACCGGCCATGATCGACTTTGACGAAATACGAAAAGAGGTTGCGATCCGACATAACGTCCTGTTGGATAAAGACGACCCGATTCTTGTAACCGTAACAGTGAATGACATTGTCTTGAACCGTTATATTGAGAATGTCACAAAACAGTATGAGGCTGCCAATCTTGCCTTAACCGTCAATCTGCAACAGCAGGTCGAACAGTCCAAGGCAACGGCAGGGAAGATCATCACCGATGCGTCAAACTATGTGAGTGAGCAGATCAGGAACGCCATTCTTGAAGCGGTCAATGAAGCAAGCGACGAACTTAAACACAAAATGAGAGAGGCACAGGCCGCAAGTCATGATACAGTGGTCAGTGCACATAGTGTTCAAACAGCCAAAAAAAGCGCATTGATCTCTGCCATGATAGCAGGGATTTCTGCGGTAGTCGCAATTGTTGCGGTGATCACCGTTTTACTCAAATAATGAGAAAAACCGGATCGCCTTGACAAATTTCATTCACAAAATCCTTAACAAGCAAAAAAGATATTGCTTAACTTAAGTAGTCAAGTAGCCAGATAGTATAACAAATTTAATTAGGCACTTAATTTTTTTTAAATACCATTAAAGTGAAAGAATTTCGTATCATTAATTCTCTTATAATGGGCATATTATATTAATCTAGGAGATTGTATGGCAAATTTAATATATGCAACAATAAAAGGGAAGAAACAAGGTTTGATATCTGCGGGTTGCTCTACCGTTGATTCCATTGGCAACAAATATCAAAAAGAGCATGAAGATGAGGTGTTGGTTCTTTCCGTTGAACATGAAATGACAAGAATGAACAATGTTAATCACCGCCCTGTTTCATTCATAAAGCCAATAGACAAATCCTCACCATTACTCGGTGTTGCAATATCTGAGAACGAAGAGCTTGAAATTGAATTTTTCTTTTATAGAACATCAATGAATGGCGGAAACGAACTATATTACTCCGTCAAATTAATAAAAGCATTTATAGAAAGAATGAATGTTAATTACCCTCATTCTATAAATCATGATGATCATCAGCCGGAAGAAATGCTATCTATTCAATATGCGAGTATAACGTGGCAACATCACATTGCTGGTACTTCTGGATATAGTTTTTGGGAAGACAGGATATATTAATATCATATCCCCTCTGAATGTTTTAGAGGGGTCAACAAAATATTATTCTTATAAAAAAACGCCATGTCCAATACATAATCAATGATATCAACATGACGTTTATCTTCGATGACTTAAACTTAAGCTTCATTGTCTTGAACAGCAGAGGAAGTATAAACAAAGCGGCCACAGGGGCAGAGACATCTCGTGTATCATCAGCGACAAATGTACGATGAGCGACACACGCATTTTTTATTTCCATTCCATCAATATATATTTCTTCTTCAAAAAAAGAAAACGAATATATAATGAACAAACAAAATACATAATAAATGATGTATTTTATTTTACTACTCACCATTAACTCCTAAGATCATATGTATTGACTTTTTCTTTTCTAATATCCTTCTTCCATATGAGCTATAATCTCTTTCTTTTAAGTTGCTCGGTGAATATATGGATTTTATAAAATCCTTTTTATCTCTCTCTATTCCTCTATTATATCGAGAACCGGCCAATATGATTTGCTCATCAGTGAGAACACTTGTATCTTTGATATCAGGATAGTCATGGAGGATTAAATCCCTTAAATGCAAGGCAGATATTCTTATATTAAAGTCATCTGTTAGGAGGCAATGAGAAAGTTGAAGTTGTTGTTTCGTTGTTAACGTTGACGGATCTATTCCCAATGTTTCAGCAGCGGCTCTTAATTGAATGGCCAACACACCAACGGATGTTGCATTTGATTTTTTATTGTCACCATTAAATGTGTCGTGAAAAATTTGCCTCACCTGTAAAACACCATATGCTTTAATTCTATCTGGTTTTCCTCCTGCCTCAGCAACAGCAACACCAGCAAGAAGGAGTACTGGTATTTTTGCTTCATGTGCATATTTTATGATTAAATTTGTATTATATTGCAAATAGGCGGCTTTATAGGCCCATAAATAACTTTCCCCTGTTACGAACCTAGGATTATCAGGTAAAAATTTATACCGCATAAAGTCAAAGGCATCAAATTTTGGAAATCCAAGCTCATCGACTGTACAGTAAGGATTTTTCATGTTCACATCATCCATGTAGTTATGATATTGGAATAATTTTGGAGCAATTACAGAAGAAAATCTACATATTTTTAATGATGCGATGGCCGGTCAGTGCCTAAAGAGATAGCCGCGTTTAGCTGGACAAGCATCGTCTATCTCTGGTATGCCATATCAAGCTCCAACCTGAGCTTTTACAGTTCAATGGAACAAAAAACATAAAGATGATATTAAAAAGGTTTAATAGAAAACACACACTGTACAATGATCAACGGTAGATCAAAGTAAAACAATCTATGGGAGTAAAAAAGACTGGACAACAGGAAAGAGATGGCGTTTTTCCATAGGCTCCGCCCCCCTGACGAGTATCATAAAAAAATAGACACTCAAGTCAAAGGTGACGAAACCTGACAGGACTTAAAGATGACTACCGTTTCCAGTAATCCGCTCCCTCATGCGCTCTCCTGTTCCTGCCCTACGGTTTACCGATACCATTTCCGCTGTTTTGGCCGCGTTTTCTCATTCCACGCCTGATATTCAGTTCCGGTTAGGCAGTTCGCTCCAAGCTGGACTGTATGCACGATCCCCCCGTTCAGTCCGACCGTTGCCGCCTGTTAGGTAACTAGTCTCACGATTCCAACCCCAACAGACACGATAAATCGCCATTGGCAACAGCCACTGGTAATAAGATTTAACGAGAAGGTTGATAAAAAATCAGAGAGAATTGCTTGAAGTGATTGACCATTTAAGGCTACACTAAAAGGACATTTTCGGTGACGGCTTCTCGTAAAAGCTAGTTACCACGATTGAACTGTTTTGCTAGAACAGTTCAATCTTGAAAAAGGCCACCCTTGCAGGGGTGGTTTTTTTTCTTTTCAAGATTAAAGATTACAACCTAACTCAAAGGATCTCAAGAAAGATCTTTTTTCTTTTTCTTTCAGTCTTTCCGTTGTTACAAGTCATTACACGTGCGCTTTTTTCTATAGATACCGAAAAGCCCGTCTTCTACTATTATTATCAGCCAATATAAGAAAGTGACTTTGTATAAGACGCTCCTGATCACTGATTTTGATTGCTTCACAAGCATGATTGAGAGCACGATTTTTGGTGTTCACATGATGGTATTGGTATGGAATTGTTCACTGGTACGCGCGTTTTTCTTATGGTTTTTTAAGTTCATAAAGTTTATAGATGAATTCATATTATAAATCAGTATGTTACAATAGATAATTGTGCCTTTTTTCCGGTTTATTGTGCTCTTTTTCCGGTTTACTGTGCCTTTTTTCCGGTTATTGTGCCTTTTTTCCGGTGCTATCCACAGATCCGTTCCAAACTGTGCCTAAAAAAAACTGGGCATAATTTATAAAATGTGCCTAGAATGAATCATGGCACAGGAACGGGAAGGACGGCACAGATGAACGCAAAAACAGCGACAGCACACAAGGCGGATGGTTACAACGCCGACAGTATTGAGCGGCCGGCGGGGGAGCGTTGGGTGAGCATGACCAATGCCCTCACCCGTGCCGGACATGGCCTCACACTTTCAGAAAAACGTCTGGTTGCCTGCTGCGTGTCAAAACTCGACAGTAAAAAGCCGCGCCGCCCTCTTGATGTGCCTGTCACGCGCATTACCGCAATGGAGTATGCGGAAGTCTTCGACGTCACGCTTGATACGGCCTACGACCAGTTACAAGCCAGCGCAAAATCGCTTTATAACCGCTCTATCACTTTTTACGAACCGGCCTACCGGCGCAATGGCAAATCTTTGATAAAGACAAAAGTTCAGATGCGTTGGATTGGGGCGGCCAAATATCAGGCCGGCGAAGGATGGGTAGAGTTGCATTGGTGGCCAGCCTTGCTGCCACACTTAACAGGCTTGAAACGTCAATTTACAACCTACCAGCTTCAACAGGCCAGTGCCCTGCGCTCGGCCTATTCGTGGAAGCTGTTGGAACTTTTGATGCGCTTTGAATCGACAGGATGGGCGGAATACAGCATTGATGACTTTTGCACTTCAATGGATGCCACCGAAAAACAGCGCGGAAACTTCGCGAACATCCGCCGCAAAATCATTGAGCCGGCCGTCAAGGAACTGACGGAAAAGGACGGCTGGATCATAGACTGGAATCCCAGCAAAGCTGGTCGCAAGGTTGCCAAGGTGCGGTTTGATTTCAGGCGCGACCCGCAAGGCCGCTTGCTTTAAATTTTAAATGTGCCTTTTTTCCGGTTACGCAACGGCTCTGCGTGTTAAAATTGCGTAAAATCTCTTTTAATTTCCTAAAATTTCTTATCTTAGTCAATATTGCATTGATTGCCCTGCAATTGCCTTTTCCTGCCTATAGCCTGCCGGAAAGTCGCGTGAGCAGATCCATACGTTCGTGAAAAATTGCCACGATCAGTGCCGGTTCGTTGATGCGCGGCAGGCAAAAAACATAGTGATGTTCACAGTGTGCCATGCGCAATGCCGGAAAGAGCGTACCCATGTCCCTGAATATGCCTTGCCCGGTGGCGAGCCGTGTCATTGCGCTCTCCAATTTTTCAATGTAGCGGCGTACCTGCGCCTCGCCCCAATGCTGGCGCGTATAGCGGATAACGGCGCGTAAATCTGCCTCGGCGGCTTGCGTGAGGATATAGTCCGTCAACTGCGTTTTTCCTTCGAAAGTTCTTCATTGAGAATGTCGTTGACGCTTTTTTGGGATATCTTGCCGTCCAGTCCGTCGTGAATGCGTGTTTCCAGCATGGTTTTGAGTTCCAGCCATGCCTCGTTGTCCTCGTCCTGACCGGGAAATAGGCGTTCGAGCGCATATTGCCGGAGCGTCTTGCCTTGCAAGGCGGCTGCCGCTTTCAAGTTTTGATGCTGCCGCTCGGTAATGTCGATGCTTAAACGGCTCATGATTCACTCCTTTTTAAAAATGTACAAACCCACATTAGCACAAATGTAGGTTTGTGGCTATTTTCTGAACCGAACGGTGAGGGTGTCTATTACACACCGCGTCCCATCTCTTAAACATAGATACTTTCACCGTTTTCTGCTTGCAACGGCATTGGCGACATGGTGCCGGCGTTTTTCGATTTCACTTTTGCTGAACATGATCCGTTTTTCCTGCTCAGTGTGTAATAGACACCAATTTTACGATTATACGGTTATAAATTTTAATATTTTGATTTTTTACGATTGAAATGTCCGTCAAACGACCGTTAGGCGGTCATTCCGGACACTTGTCCGAAAACGCCTTGACGAACGAGATGGCGGACAATAAGATAAACGGACGGAATGGCGGACAAAAAGAGGCAACAATGGCACTGATCGGCTATGCGCGGGTTTCAACGGCGGAACAGGACACAGCCTTGCAGACGGACGCCCTGTACAAGGCGGGCTGCGACAGGGTTTTTCAAGACACGGTCTCGGGCGCCAAGACCGATCGTCCGGGGTTGAACGCAACTTTGGCCTATCTGCGCGATGGCGACGTGCTGGCCGTCTGGCGACTGGATCGGCTGGGGCGGTCATTGCCGCATCTGATCGAAACGATAGGAACGCTGGAAGCCCGCGGTGTTGGCTTCCGGTCGCTGACGGAAAACATCGACACGACCACATCGGGCGGGCGGCTCATCTTTCACGTCTTCGGTGCCCTCGGCCAGTTCGAACGCGACCTCATCCGGGAGCGCACAAAAGCTGGATTGATGGCGGCCGCAGCACGGGGAAGAAAAGGGGGACGCAAGCCGGTTGTCACCGCCGACAGGTTGCAGCGGGCGCACGCGTATATTGCCAACGGACTGACCGTGCGGGAGGCCGCCGCCCGTCTGAAAGTTGGCAAGACCGCCCTTTATGCCGCCCTGAAAACGTCCCGGACAGCCAACGCCTGAGTCTCCAAACAGGATGGATGGAGGCAGGTTTTCATTGCATCATGGCATTGACATCCTCTTCAAGGATGGGGACGATGGCAGTGGCCTATAAAAAGAAATGTTTAGAAAGGCATTCAGAGTGATGTTTATTGACCGAAATTGCCTTAAATATTCCTATATTCCCTTAATTTTCCAACACCGCCAAAAAACGTTTTTAACGCCTGTTTTTTCTTTTTTGGTGACCTTATCGTGACACCGCTCTCTTCGACTTTTCACGTTCTTCATGGCTAACGTTATGAATTTTCTGCTAAGATAAGGTTTTGACCCCATACCTTAAGGCGGCAAAATTCATTCAAATGTTGACCCAGTGAACCGGCGACCTATGACAACACAACACAACACAGATGATCCTGAAAAAAAGCCAGTTCCACAAGAACGGCTGATCTTTGCACGCAACTTCCGCAATGCCCGGAAGGCGGCCAAACTTTCCCAACGCGCCGTGAAAAGAAAAACGGGCTTCGCCCAATCATGGATCAGCGAGGTTGAAACCGGCCGGAGCACCATCAATCTCGACAATGCCGCCATTCTTGCCGAATGTGTGGGTGTTCCTCTCTGGAAACTGCTTTTGCCAGAATAACCCCCTTTTCCTTTTTCCATCCCTAAAAGACCCTCTCAACCGATAGGGTCTTTTTTTTATTTCAGAATATTATTATACTTGCATAATTGATAGCCTACAGTCTATCATTGCCACACTGAAACCATTACAAAGAAGGCATCATCATGGCCGACTTCGTATCCACACCGCCTTCCGGCATCGCGCTCAACAAAACGGAACACGACCGGCGCATTCGGGAAAAGCTCAAGCGAGAGCTTGGCACACAGGTTTGCACCTTGCTGGACGATCCCAGCGTGATTGAAATCATGCTCAATCCAGACGGCACGCTCTGGGTTGAACATTTGGGATTGCCGATGCAACAGATTGGCACATTCGCCTCAACGCAGGCCGAATCCCTGATGGCCACCGTCGCCTCAACCTTGCGCACACACATCACCGCCGCAAACCCGATCCTTGAATGCGAACTGCCCTTGGACGGGTCACGCTTCGAAGCGTTAATTCCCCCCGTTGTCGCCGCTCCAACCTTCACGATCCGTAAAAAGGCCATGAAAATTTTCACCCTCACCGACTATGTCGAGGCAGGGATCATGACCGACATCCAATGTGAGGCCATTGAGGCTGCCGTACGCAACCGCCGCAACATTTTGATTGTCGGGGGGACGGGCACCGGCAAAACGACACTCGCCAACGCCATGATCGATTTCATGGCGAAAGCCTGTCCGCAGGATCGTTTGGCCATTCTTGAAGATACGGGCGAACTGCAATGCAACGCAAAAAATGTCGTGACCATGCGCTGTGTCGATCACGTCAACATGACGCGCCTTTTGAAAGCCACCATGCGGCTGCGTCCAGACCGTATCTTGGTTGGAGAGGTGCGCGATGGCGCGGCTCTGGCCTTGCTCAAGGCGTGGAACACCGGCCATCCGGGCGGCATTGCCACCAATCACGCCAATTCCGCACGCGCCGGCCTGATCCGTCTGGAGCAGCTTGTGGCGGAGGCCACGCAGGCGCCCATGCAGGCACTGATCGCAGAGGCGGTCGACCTGATCGTTTCAATTGAAAAGACAGGTGGCGGCCGCCGCGTCAAAGAGGTCGTCAAAGTAGAGGGACATGACGGCGTCAATTACATCACCCAACCCATTTAAGGACATGACCATGATCGCACCCACGAGGATCTCGCTGCTCACATTGAACATTCGCGCTGTCTTGCGCAACCCTTATTTTTGGTTGGCCCTTGCGGTTTTTATTTTTCTGCTCACCATGCATCCCGCCCATGCCTCCGATGCGACGGAAGGCGGGGGGGCTGGACTGCCGTGGGAAGGTCCGCTGGCCAAACTCAAGCAGTCCTTTAGTGGGCCTGTGGCCTTTGTCATTGCGCTTTTGGGCATCATTGCCTGTGGCGCGACGCTGATTTGGGGCGGCGAGGTGTCGGAATTCACCCGCCGTATTATCTATGTTGTTCTGGTCGTCTGCCTTATCGTGTTCGCAAACACGCTCCTGACAGGCGCCCTGTTTTCCGGTGCCGTTGTGCCGCCCGACGCGGCAGTCAGCCCAGCCGATCTTAAAACGTACACGAAAACGCACACGGCGTCCCTGTCCGGGATGGGAGGGCACGCATGGAAACCCTAGACTCCCGGCGCATGACCCCCTTTCACCGCGCCCTTCACCGGCCGCAACAGATCATGGGGGGCGAACGCGAACTCATGCTGTTTTCCATGCTGGTTGCGGGCGGTCTGATCGTCTCGGCACTCAATCTGGTGGCCACCGTGATTGGCTTGCTCCTTTGGTTAATCTGTGTTCACGGCTTGCGCAAAATGGCGAAGGCCGACCCTGAAATGTCCAAGGTCTACATACGCCAACTGAAATACAGGCACTATTACGCGCCTTTTTCACGTCCCTTTCGCGTGGCGAAGTCGTCACGCATTTACTGAGATGGAGGGAATGGAGAATGCTTTCATTGAAACCCTTTCGCAGCAAAGCTGCCGGACTGCCGGATTTACTCAATTACGCAGCCTTGGTCGATGAGGGTGTGGTGCTGGGCAAGGACGGTTCCCTTTTGGCAGGCTTTTTCTTCCGGGGCGATGACGCCGCCTGCGCAACCACGTCAGAACGCAACTATTTGACGGCACTGGTCAATCAATACCTGTCGCGGTTCGGATCCGGCTGGGCGCTATGGATTGACGCCGCGCGTCTGGCATCTCCCGGCTACACGGACGCCACACAATCCTTTTTTCCAGACCCGGTCACGGCCATGATCGACGCCGAACGGCGCGCCATGTTTGAGACCCAAGACGCTCTCTTTGAAACGGAATACGCCTTGATCCTGCAATACCTGCCGCCCCTGCGCCGCACATCGAAACTCGGCGAGCTGGTCTATGACGATGATGACCGCAAGGACTCGAATCCCGCCGACCGCCTGCTTGCCGACTTTAAGAAAAAACTTGAAGACCTTCATGACGGCCTCGGAGATCTCCTCCACATGCGCCGCATGGGCACCATCACCATTACCCCGCTTGGCAATGCGGAGGGGGAAACATATGAAAGCGACGAACTGGTCAATTATCTTCATTTCACCCTCACCAATGAGTCCATTGCCCTGCGTATCCCCGATTGTCCGATGTATCTCGACGCATGGTTGGGCTACCCGGAGCTATGGCCGGGGGACACGCCAAAGCTGGGCAAAAAATTCATTTCCTGTATTGCCATTGAAGGCTTTCCCGGTCATTCGTTCCCCGGCATTCTCGACATGCTCGACGGCCTGCCAATGGCCTATCGCTGGACAAGCCGTTTCATCTTCCTTGAGCAGCATGAGGCGGTCGCGGCCCTCCATCGCTATCGGTTAAAGTGGCAGCAAAAAATCCGGGGGTTCTGGTCACAGGTCATGAAGTCACAGAAAGGCATGATCAACACCGATGCCGTCACCATGACCGCGCAAACCGAAGTGGCGATTAACGATGCCAAGTCTGGTTTGGTGGCTTACGGATACTACACACCGGTCGTCGTCCTGATGCATGAAGAGCGCGCGTTCCTTGAGGAACAGGCGCGTTTCGTCAAACGGGAACTGGAACGCAAGGGGTTTGCGGCACGTATTGAATCCGTCAACACGCTCGAAGCGTGGCTGGGATCGTTGCCGGGTCAGACATATCCGAACGTGCGCCGCCCTCTGGTGCATACGCTCAACCTTGCCGACCTGTTGCCGCTGACCAGTGTATGGCCGGGTCTGCGTGAAAATCCGTGCAATTTATATCCGCCCGGTTCACCGCCGCTTATGCACACGCTCACAACCGGCGCAACACCGTTTCGGCTCAACCTGCATGTCAGCGATGTCGGACACACATTGATATTCGGACCGACCGGGGCGGGCAAGTCAACGCTGCTCGCCACACTCCATGCGCAGTTTCGCCGCTATCGCTCCCGCCAAAGGCGTAATGGAAAAAGCGTGTCGGCGACCATCACAGCGTTCGACAAAGGACGTTCTCTCTATGCGCTGTGCAACGCGACGGCAGGCAGGCACTACGACATCGGCAATGATGAGGCAGCCACGCCCGCCCTGACGCCACTCATGGAGATTGATGGCGAGTCCGATGCACTGTGGGCTGAAGAATGGATTGCCACCTGTTTTGAGCTTCAGACGCAAAAACCGCCGTCCCCGGAGCAAAAAGCAGAAATCCATCGGGCAATGACCTTGCTGCGGGAGGCACCGCGCGACTGTCGCTCTTTGACCGATTACGTGGCAACAATGCAGGATGGTGAAGTCCGCAGCGCGCTCAATCATTACACCATCACCGGATCAATGGGGCACCTGCTGGACGGCAAGGAAGACGCCTTGGTCGTCAATTCTTATACGGTGTTTGAAATCGATGATCTCATGAAAATGGGCGATGCCAACGCCATTCCCGTTCTGCTTTACCTGTTCCACCGTTTCGAACGCTCTTTGACCGGGCAGCCCGCCATGCTCTCACTTGATGAAGCGTGGGTCGTGCTTGGACATCCCGTCTTCCGCGAGAAACTGCGCGAATGGTTGAAGGAACTGCGCAAGAAAAACTGCCTTGTCATCATGGCGACACAAAGCCTGTCGGATGCCGTCGCCTCCGGTTTGCTCGACGTCCTGCTTGAACAGTGTCCCACAAAAATCCTTCTACCGAATAAGGAAGCCCATTTGCATGGCACAAAAGAGACACCCGGGCCGGCCGATCTCTACACCATGTTTGGCCTCAATGCGACAGAGATCCATATCCTGAAAACCGGACAGTACAAGAAGCATTATTACTATAAGTCGCCGCTTGGACGGCGCGTATTCGAGTTGGGCTTGGGTTCACTGGCTCTGGCCTTTGTCGCTCTGTCCAGCAAGGAAGATTTGGAAGACGTCCGTCACGTCATCCAAGAGTACGGCGAGGATTGGCCTTTGGTTTGGTTGAACCAGAAAGGAATTGACTATGAACAGTACCTCTCTCCCCTCCCTGTATAGGCTCGCTCTGGCGGCAAGCCTTCTCGCCAGTGGCCTTTATATGGCCGCGCCCCAGAACGCCTACGCTTTCGGTTTCGTCTGCACGAACTGCGCAACCCTCTCCGAGCAGATGCATCAGTACGCCGAAGAGGTCAATACGCAGCTTAACACGGCCAAGCAACTGCAAACTCAAATCCAGCAATACAAAGATATGGTCAAACAGGGCTTGGCTCTGCCAAGCCGCATGTTTAATAGCGTCACGTCTGACCTGCGCAGCGTGGTTGCAACATACAACAACGCACAATCATTGGGGCGCGACCTATCCAATCTGGAATCGCGCTTCAAGGAACAGTTTCCCGGCTATGACGCTTATCTCAAAGAAACGGGGCAAGCGGCGCAAATGATGCCGGATCGCTATAAAAAATGGGCGCTTGAAGGTCTCGACAATGCCCGCACGGCAATGCAGGCTGCGAAAATCAATACCAGCACATTCGCCAGCGAAGACGCGCAACTGGATAAAATCCTGAACCGGTCGCAGCAGGCCTCCGGGCGGTTGCAGGCCATTCAGGCCGGCAATGAGATTGCCGCCTCCAATGTCCAGCAGCTTCAAAAGCTGCGCGATCTTGTCACCACACAAATCTACATGCAGGGCAACTATATGGCGCAGATGCAGGAACGCGCGTCCACAGACGATGCCCTACGTCAACAGCGCAGAGGTGGCGTTATTATCAATACAGGCCGCGATAAGGGGTATTAACATGCTCAATATAAAACTATCGATTTTCATCGTCTCTTTGGTTGTCGCCGTCATTATCGGCGGTGTTGGAACAACACTTGTCCTGAACATCTCAGGACTGGAAAAAAAATCCGCAGACTGCGATCTCATATCTCATGAAAAGGCTTTCCTTAAGCAACGCCATAGTGGCGTTATTATCAATACAGGCCGCGATAAGGGGTATTAAATGACACGGCAAACCCAGTCCTTGATCTTGTCCCTTGCCCTTGGTGCTCTCGTCCTGATGCTTGTTGCAACAGAAGCAAGAGCAACAAACCTCAATGATGCGGGTGGGACATTCACAAGTCTTTTGGATATGGTGAAGGCCAGCGCCGCCCAATGGGACGGAAAACTGAAAGGTTATGCCAAGACCCTGTTCTGGCTGCTGGCCACCATTCAATTCGTCTGGGCGTTTTTTCCTTTGGTGTTCCGGCAGGCGGACTTTGGCGAGATCGTGGGCGAATTAATCCGGTTCATCCTGATCACCGGATTTTTCTATGCCCTTCTGCTGTTTTCAGCCGATTGGGCGGGAGCAGTCGTTGACAGCTTCCGGCAGGCCAGCGCTCATGCCGCCGGACTTGGTACAAAAGACATTCGCCCGGGAGACATTTTCGGAACAGCCATTGATTTAGCCAACACGGTCGGCAACGTCGAAACATGGAATCCTCTTGCGGCCATGATGATCGCCCTGTCCGCTTTGGTTGTGCTGGTCAGCTTTGCCTTTATTGCCGCGTTCATGGGCTTGACGATCATCGAATCCTACGTGGTCATCAACGCCTCTGCGCTCTTCATGGGCTTTGGCGCATCCCAATGGACACGGGAATACGCCTTGGCCATTGTGCGCTATGCCGTTTCCGTTGGGGCAAAGCTCTTCATTTTGACATTGATTGTCGGAATGATCGTGGATTCCGCCAAAGAATGGAGCGCGGTCTATACGGTTTCTTCCAATGATGCGTCCATGTGGACGATGGTCGGACTGTCGCTGACTTGTGCCTATCTGGCCAAGACCATCCCAGAACTGGTGGCCGGTATGATCAGCGGTACGTCGATAGGCGGAGGGTCTTCCATTGGTGGGATGGCGGCAGCCGGTGCCGCAGGGGCAGCGGCGGCAATCGCAACGCTGGCCTCGGCAGGCACAGCCGCTCCAGCGGCGGCCGGTGCCCTTGGGACAACGGCAGGGGGAAATGCGGCCAGCGGTCTTGCAGGGGCAATCAATGCCAGCTTTGCCGGGGGCGGAGGCGTTTCGGGTGTGGGAACAGGGACGGGCAGTGCCGGCCTGAATGCTGGTCTTGGCGCCAATACAGGTGGAAGCACAGCCGCCAAGTCAGCCGGAGCAAGAATTGGCGGCAGTGCACCACCATTGGCGCCAAGCCAAGATGCCAAAAACAGCGATGGAACCCCACGCGGCAAGACGATCACAGGGCGCCACATTGCCTCAACCCTAACGCGTGGAACTGGCGTCATTTCGGCCATATCCGTACCGGGCATGGAAAGTGCCGCCGGCCTGTCCTTGGCCGATGGCACCCCCAAACCCATCACCGGTACGCAGGATGGCCCGAACGGCAACGGGAACGTGAAGGAATCAGAGCCGCAAAACATCATTCGCCCATCTGATACACCTGTGACGACCACACCACCCAATACTGGGGTTTCACCCGACACCAAAAAGGATGAGCGATGACAATCGTCTTTGAACTGCTGCGTTTGTGTCTTCCATTGTTCTTTCTGTTTAGCCTTGGCATTGGACTTTGGGCTTTGGGGCAAGGATTGCGCCGCAAGGGCTATGGTGACCGTCTTGATGCCATTGCCGTGCATATCAAAAAATTTCAGTGTGTGACCGGCCGGATGTTTGCCCCCCTGCTCATGGTCTTTATCGGGGCGGGACGTGGTCTAAGCCATATACCACTGCTTGGGAGCAGACGCGGGCGTCTCATATGGGACGCCTTGGAAAAACAGGCACAAAACACTTCCCCGCCCCGGCCAAAAAAGAAAAAACAGGCACCAAAAAATAGAAACTAGGTCTTGCGAACAGATAAATGAAACATCAAAATATCGTCTATAGACTATCAAGATGGATCAGTGACCATGCGATCAAAACAAAAGGCTTTTCAGGCACCCAAGGCACCGGCATCAACCGAAACGCCCTATATGGCCGCCCGGCGTGAATGGAATGAACGCTACGGCGATTTTATTGTGCAGGCAAACAACTGGCGGTTGGCCGCGTTTGGAAGCATCGGCATCGCGTTCATTTTGGCTCTTGGATTGGTTTTTGTGTCCGTGCAGCACAAAGTGGTGCCCTATCTGGTTCAAACAAACAGGTATGGGGAAATTACCCGCGTTGTTCGCGCCGACGTGGCGGGACGCCCAACCGAAAAACAGATCAAGGCCGCGTTGCGCCAATGGCTTACGGGCGCACGCACGGTTTATACCGATGCACGCGCAGAACAGCAAATCATCAACACCACCTATGCCATGACCCTTCCCGACAGTCCCGCCTATAAGACGCTCGCCGCCTATCACCGCCAACAAAACCCATATCAACGGGCGCAGAAAGAAACGGTGACGGTAGCATGGCATGGAGCAAGCCTCATCGGCGGCGATACATGGCAACTGGAATGGACGGAAACCGTTCACTCACGCACCGAAAAACAGATTGGCACACCGACGACTTATGGAGCCACCGTCACCACGACCATCGCCACACCGACGGACGAGGACACGATAACCAAGAACCCGTTGGGTATTTACGTCAAACAGTTTTCTTGGACGCAACGCGTAGACTAAGACGCAAAAACAATCAGGAGAGGAGATCGGCCATGAAAAAAACGACGGGACTGACCGTCCTTGTTTTAAACCTATTGGCATTGGCAACCCCTGCTTTCGCTCAACATAATAATGTCCCGGCTCTCAAAACCGCACAGGCTCAACCGCTGCCTCCGATCCAAATGATTTCGCCAAAGCGTATACCGCTTGACGCAAAGGAAGCCTATGGCGTGTGGCTGGCGAATAAATGGAAGACCCATCCTAACCGGCCGCGCCGAGGTGCTGACGGCAGCGTAAAATATCTTTTTGGGGCAACGCTCCCGACATTGGTTTGCACACCGTTACAGGTCTGCTCCATTGAATTGCAGCCTGGAGAAGTCGTCAATGACGTTCACGCAGGAGATAACGCCAGATGGAAGATTTCACCGGCCATGATCAGCAGTGGCGCAAACGCAACGACAGTGATTGTCGTGAAACCCACCGATGCCGGTCTGGTGACAAACCTGACCATTACAACAGATCGTCGTCTGTACACAATCAAACTGGCCAGTACGCAAAAAGAATGGATTCCCGTTCTCTCCTTTGACTACCCTGACGATGTCGAACGCCAATGGGAAGCCTACCGCGAACAACAGGCCAGACAGGTTTATAGTAACACGATGCCGGGCGGGCAAAACTTGGCGAACCTTGATTTTCGTTTTCGCATGAGCGGGGACAATCCGGGCTGGAAGCCTGTGCGTGTTTACTCGGACGGCAACAAGACCTATATCCAGTTTCCCACAGCGCGCTTTGCCGGCGAAGCGCCAGCACTGGTTGCCCTTGGCAACGATGGAGGTGTGTTTGCGTCGCCCAGCGAGAAAATCGTTAACTACCGTGTGATTGGTGACCGCTATGTGGTTGACAGGGTACTCGCGCGTGCAGCCCTGATCACCGGCGTTGGACGCAGCCAGATCAAGGTCATCATCACACATGGAGGAAATTAAGATGACACGCGTTTCCATCGTTCTGCCGCTGCTGGCCACCCTTGTCTTGAGTGCCTGCGTCACCACACGCCCTTCCATGTCCTATGTGGCACCAGAAATAACGGCGAAAGATGCGCAAGTCTTGGCCACCGATGCGGTTTCCCATCTGGAAAATCCATTGCCGCCCGCCCGTACAACGGTGAGTCTTGATCCTCCCATATCAAATGCGCAGCCAGATGTTTTGACCCCTGCCTTGCTCGCCGCCCTGCGTATGCGCGGTTACGGTGTCACCATAACCGATCGTAAAACGGGCAGGGTGGCAGGAAAAGCGATGCTGCTACGTTACCTTGCGTCCCCCTTTGAAAGTGGCGTTATCATGCGCCTGCAATACCTTGGCATTGAGGCATCGCGCTTTTATCCCCGCGCCACAGACGGCACGCTGTTGTTGAATGGTGCACCTTTTACCGTCAGAGAGGCCAGTCATGAACCAAGATCAAGATAACGGTTCGCCCAGAGTGCATGAACCAGAACCCTCTCCAGATTTCTTGGTGAGACCCAAAAGAGGGGCGGGCGTGCGCCGTTTAAACCATCTACCGCTCTTTGTCGTGGGCGTGTTGATCCTGCTTGCTGTCTTTGGTATTACCTACACGTTTTTTTCAAGGGAAGAAACGGCCAATCACACGACAAAAGCAAAAGAGATACCATCCATAAAAAAGAGTGCGACCCCGCCCATACGGCCGCCCGATAACGACTACGTTTCCGCCGTTGGAGAGGCAGAAACACCGTCCCAGCCAACCTTGATGATCCCTACGGAAAAAAGCGTCCCGCCCCAGCCAACTCCCACAGATGAAGCGATGCAAAAACGCCTGCGTTTGATTGAGCAGATTGAGGAAAAACGCTTGGCCAGAATGGATGAGGCGTTGAATGGTGAGGGAATTGTGCAAGTGTTTGCACAGCATGACAATACAAACAAAAAGAACAACGTCCAGCAAACCAAGACACCAGATTTGATGCAACAATATCCCGCCCATGACGAGACTGAAACAGGAGTATCGGAGAGCAACAGCATGGTTGCTGAGAACCGTCAAGCCCAAAAACGCGCCTTTCTTGCCGGAACGCCGGAAGCCGGCATATATTTGGAAAGGCGGCGTGAGGCGGCTCTTACCCCCTCGCAGGAAGTCAAGGCCGGGACGGTTATTCCCGGTGTCATGATTTCAGGCTTAAACTCTGACTTGCCCGGACAAATTATCGGACAGGTTCGCGAAGGCGTCTATGATTCGGCAACTGGGCTGAATCTTCTCATTCCGCCGGGTACGCGATTGATCGGCACCTATGACAGCGGGGTGACATTGGGCCAGCAACGGGCTTTGGTTGCATGGAACCGCATCATATACCCTGACGGTTCGTCTATTTCCATTGATGGGATGCCGGGTGCTGATCAGGGCGGATATGCCGGCTTTTATGACAAGGTGAACAATCACTATCTGCGCATTTTTGGAAGCGGATTGCTGCTGTCCCTGTTTTCGGCCGGTATCCAGTTGTCACAGCCACAGGCAAAACACGGTGAAAACTATAGCAGTTCCCAAATCATCGCGGGTTCCCTTGGCCAGCAAATGGGACAGATTGGCATGCAGATGGCGCAACGGAATATGAACATTCAGCCTACCCTTGAAATCCGTCCCGGGTACGAGTTTAACGTCATGGTCACAAAAGACATTATTCTTCCGACGTGGAAAGGCCATCCAATGGCAGCCGGGCAAAAGTGATTGCGAACACGATAAGGATTTAACCGAATGCCATTGTCCGGCATAAAACCCCAGATCTGTTCGTGGTATTGATTCTCCCGGAAAAATCGTGTCAGCGGTCACAATGGCGGCATTAAAAGAAATACAACCTCTGAAAATGAAGACGAATGTCGTCCTGATACTATGTATTAGGGAGTTGTGATATTGGTCATACATATACTTTTAATAAAAATTTTAAAAATAAAATGTAATATTAGTTATACGAAAATAAACATATAGAATATTGATTTAATCCTATGAAATTTAATTCGTAATTAAATAATAACAAAAGTAATTTTTTATTATTTAAGATAAACATCTACTCATGTAGATAAAGCAAGATTAATTAACATTCACGAGTATAAAATAAAATGGAAATCATTAATTATTTAAAATTATTAGAAAGAAACGTTTGCCCTGTATGTTTAAAAGGAAACAATCTTTATAAAAAAGACCATCTTGATTTTCACAAAAGTTTGGTGGAATCCTATTGTAGGAGTGACTCAATAAAAACAAAAGAAATATTCAATAATATTTCTACCAACATATGGAATAAAAAAGATAGTATTTATTTTCGGCTTTACAAAATAGATTACAATACTGCTTTACTCCGTGTTAATGATAATACCATGAGTTCACTTGGATTATATAATCATTATAAAAAAAATTCTGGCGTGGAATTAACATTGTCTCAGCTAGGGAAAGAGACAAAGGATAACATTAAGCATTTGATATCCTTGAGCCTACCTTTTAAACAATTTCAATTAGATCTTGAAAAGCATGCGGTACTTGGCTTTAATCATACTTATGATTTTAGTATTAATACTCAATCGGCACTAGATCCATTATTGACTATGCGTAACGCCAAGATTATAGGTTCATTGAAAAATTCTACATTGTTGTCCACTAGTGGGAATAAATTTCTATTGAATGGATACATTAATATTGATTTTAGTTGTGAATTCACAGATCCTCAAAGTATATTCAATTGGTTTGGAAAAGACTGGAATGCAGACGGAACGCCTTTTAAGATAAAAGATAATCTTACGATATTAATAACATATAGTATCAATAAAGCCGATGTTGAAAAATATAGGCATAACGTCAGTGCCTGGAGATTAATTCACCATTTTTTTGAAAAATCACAACAAACGTTGACCTTATCAGAAATAGGATTAGAGCATGAAATCAGGAGATTGGTAGGTCATCTCGGTATTAGTGATAGGTTTCAATCACAAATCGAAAGTGGTGAGAGAGTAACTTTTAGAAACACCTATGATTTTTCTACTGAAGCAAATAAAGGAATATATGGTGATGCGTTATGGGCGATTAGAAACGCAACTATTTGTGGGCGATTGGAAGATATAGAAGTAGAGCTTCTTTATAGTAATAGATATAATATAAAAGGTTTTATTAAATATAAATTTTATGATGAGTTTACTGATCCAATAGATATATTTAATTGGGTTGAAACAGATATAAATTTATTTGGAAAACCATTTAATATAATTGGAGAATGGCGTGAGTATGTGTCATTTTTAGTAGAAAAAGATGTATATGACAATAAAATAAAGGAATTAATGGATTTAGAGATAGGGAAGCCATTTGAATGTTGCAAAAATAAAACACAATAAATTTTGTTGGATTTTTTGTATAATCAAAACTTTCACATTTAAGTAATTTTAATTCATCCAACCATCTTATTTATGTCAGTGGTATATTTTTTTAATCATACCACTGCTATTTTTCAATCTTTCTTATCAAGTTAAGGATATAAAAAAGAGAAGATGTTATTGTAGATGTATACACTTTTCATTGCCAATAATGGACTAGCGGTTGAGTAGACCCACCGGTTAGAACCCCTCATAAGGAAAAACATTAAAAATTACCTTAAGTTTCCTTAAATTATTCATTATTGCCTTAAAGGATTGTCTCAGAAAAAATTAGACTAGCGCGGAAGCTCCCGCTAGTCCTTGGAAATGAACTGGCCTCTAATACGCCACCTTCTGCTGATACACAAAATCCAGCTTGCTCTTGGATATTTTCCCTGAAAATGCGGAACTGTTGATATAATCAATCAAACTGGCCTCAGTTATGAAGCTTAATGTTTTTTGTATTTCAACATTCACCCTATGAAGCACCAAATTTTCAAGTTTACCCTCGTAATGGCTTTGGTCATTCAATTCGCGCCTGTAAACATCAAAATCCCGTGAGGCTTGGGAAAAATCCGTATAATAGTCGATATGGTCTTCACCTATGACGGAATAGGAAATGGTATATAACGTATGGTTTGAAAATTGGTTGGTCATCCTAAATACCCCAGAGTCTTTGCGGACGCCTCCGCGAATGCAACTCTTTGATCTTGGTGATCGGGGAAGTAGAATATCGTTCGTGACGATCCCTGTGGCCTTTAGTTCTCGGTGAACCTGTTGTATACGCCACAGGCTCCCCGATCATAAAAGTCAAGGAGTAGTATGTACTGTAACGGCCAGTACCAACCGCACGAATGAGGGGATTCTACGCCCCAGAATGATGCGTCATTCATTCTGAAATGATTATTAGTCGATTAAAAATCGTTTGTCTTATAAAAAATAAAGAAATTAAATGGTTTTAAAATTTAAGTATTTGTTTTTAAATGACTATCTAAAATAAAAAAAGCGCAAGTTTCTTTATCAGGCTTTTTTCGGGAGCCTTTGCATGGGTTAAATTGATGAGGATTGTTAAAAAATTGGCTTTTGCCATTATTCCAAACGCGGCTTATAAAAATCCATCGGCATTATTTCCTTTATAGACAAGGTTTTTTCTAAAAAATTTTCTTTTTTTTCTAAGTTTCTTTTACTATTAGTCTCTAAGGGCACCGCTTTTTTGACACCCTTGAGACTGAAATTAAAACCGAGCTTGGGACGGAATCTGTCCAACCATTTGCGCCAGAGCTTGCAGGCCATTGTAATGATATTTGAGAGGTTTTTGCCACGCCACTGCGGCCGCTGCCGAATGTTCAGTAAACCGTGCTGCCGCGCCTTGCGTAGGGCATTGCGCGTCGTCGTGAGACAAACACCCGCCCTGTCCCCGATTTCCTTGTTGGTACAGCGGCAGGAGCCATGCTGACGAATGTCGGCCGCAACAATATAGAGCACGGCACGTTCGCCTTCGGTAAACTGGTCGCGGGCATAAGGTGGCAAGGCTGCCATGTCGCCCAAGCGGCGCTTGCGCGACCAGCGTTCGACATTGCGCTTGCCTTTTGCCGCCTCACTGCGGCTTTTGTCCGCTTTTTCCCGCACTGGAAGGTAGGGAGGTTGTTTTGTTGTTGTCTGAACCGTGGTGCCGTTGGCAATCTGGTTGCGTTTTTCCCGAACGCTTTCATAAATGGCCTCGCTGACAGGATTCAGGTCGGAACCTTGACTGAGAAGGAGAAGGTCGTTGGCCAGCTTGAAGGCATCATTGGCCTGTGCAAGCGTCTTCATGTCAGAACACAGCCGAATGATGGCCTCTTGCAGCATTTGAATCTGGAATATGTCCGTCACGTTTTTTATTCCTTAAAAAAGGCAAAAAAATCCGTGGCGCGAAGGCGCAAAAACACTTGCAATACTGTTGGGAAAGAACTAAATTCGGCTTAACTTTTGTTTTTTCCGAATATCAGGATTGGCGTCCTGTTAATTCTAATCCAAAGAATCCGGCCTTCGTGCCGGTTTTTTTATGTCCGTAAATTGAATCTCCATAAAATTTCAGAATCCTGAGTGATTTGCATTAACCATATCCGCATATTAGACGCACGGCAATATTCTTCTTTCAAGAAAGAAAATGAAAAAAATAGAATGGTAACCTCAACAGCCATGTCAAATGTTTGATTCAACATTGACCATAAACCGATTTTTTTCCTGCTTCTGCTTGCCAATGTTTATTGGGCGCAATCCCCCTTATTGGCAGAGTGATAGTATACATACCAGTATGTATACTAGGGGTCAGTTTGGATATCGAAAATTATTGTACGTTAAG
>NZ_MKGQ01000003.1:246092-249249 GCF_001908105.1 Xenorhabdus eapokensis | reverse complement strand
TGCTCTTTAACAATCTGGAACAAGCTGAAAATTTGAAACAATCGATGTTGTTGAACGATAACATTGATGAGTCTCTCAAAAACTCCAGTCCGAAGACACCTTCGGGTTGTGAGGTTAAGCGACTAAGCGTACACGGTGGATGCCTAGGCAGTCAGAGGCGATGAAGGACGTGCTAATCTGCGAAAAGCGCCGGTGAGCTGATATGAAGCGTTATCAGCCGGCGATGTCCGAATGGGGAAACCCAGTGCAATCCGTTGCACTATCCTTATCTGAATTCATAGGGTAAGGAGGCGAACCGGGGGAACTGAAACATCTCAGTACCCCGAGGAAAAGAAATCAACCGAGATTCCCCCAGTAGCGGCGAGCGAACGGGGAGGAGCCCAGAGCCATCAGCGATAGCAGTGTCAGGAGAACGGTCTGGAAAGGCCGGCAGTAAAGGGTGAGAGCCCCGTATCCGAAGACACTGGTATTGTGAGCTCGAAGAGTAGGGCGGGACACGTGGTATCCTGTCTGAATATGGGGGGACCATCCTCCAAGGCTAAATACTCCTGACTGACCGATAGTGAACCAGTACCGTGAGGGAAAGGCGAAAAGAACCCCGGCGAGGGGAGTGAAAAAGAACCTGAAACCGTGTACGTACAAGCAGTGGGAGCCTTGATTTATCAGGGTGACTGCGTACCTTTTGTATAATGGGTCAGCGACTTATATTCTGTAGCAAGGTTAACCGCATAGGGGAGCCGCAGGGAAACCGAGTCTTAACTGGGCGTTAAGTTGCAGGGTATAGACCCGAAACCCGGTGATCTAGCCATGGGCAGGTTGAAGGTTGGGTAACACTAACTGGAGGACCGAACCGACTAATGTTGAAAAATTAGCGGATGACTTGTGGCTGGGGGTGAAAGGCCAATCAAACCGGGAGATAGCTGGTTCTCCCCGAAAGCTATTTAGGTAGCGCCTCGTGAATTCATCTTCGGGGGTAGAGCACTGTTTCGGCTAGGGGGTCATCCCGACTTACCAACCCGATGCAAACTGCGAATACCGAAGAATGTTATCACGGGAGACACACGGCGGGTGCTAACGTCCGTCGTGAAGAGGGAAACAACCCAGACCGCCAGCTAAGGTCCCCAAGTCATGGTTAAGTGGGAAACGAAGTGGGAAGGCTCAGACAGCCAGGATGTTGGCTTAGAAGCAGCCATCATTTAAAGAAAGCGTAATAGCTCACTGGTCGAGTCGGCCTGCGCGGAAGATGTAACGGGGCTAAACCATGCACCGAAGCTGCGGCAGCGACATTTAGGTGTTGTTGGGTAGGGGAGCGTTCTGTAAGCCGGCGAAGGTGAACTGTGAGGTTTGCTGGAGGTATCAGAAGTGCGAATGCTGACATAAGTAACGATAAAGCGGGTGAAAAACCCGCTCGCCGGAAGACCAAGGGTTCCTGTCCAACGTTAATCGGGGCAGGGTGAGTCGACCCCTAAGGCGAGGCTGAAAAGCGTAGTCGATGGGAAACAGGTTAATAGTCCTGTACTCGGTGTTACTGCGAAGGGGGGACGGAGAAGGCTATGTCATCCGGGCGACGGTCGTCCCGGTTTAAGCGTGTAGGCTGGCATCCCAGGGAAATCCGGGGTGCTTTAAGGCTGAGGCGTGATGACGAGGCACTACGGTGCTGAAGTGACAGATGCCCTGCTTCCAGGAAAAGCCTCTAAGCCTCAGGTAACATTGAATCGTACCCCAAACCGACACAGGTGGTCAGGTAGAGAATACTCAGGCGCTTGAGAGAACTCGGGTGAAGGAACTAGGCAAAATGGTGCCGTAACTTCGGGAGAAGGCACGCTGGCGTCAGGTGAAGGGACTTGCTCCCGGAGCCGAGGCCAGTCGCAGATACCAGCTGGCTGCAACTGTTTAATAAAAACACAGCACTGTGCAAACACGAAAGTGGACGTATACGGTGTGACGCCTGCCCGGTGCTGGAAGGTTAATTGATGGGGTTAGCCGCAAGGCGACGCTCTTGATCGAAGCCCCAGTAAACGGCGGCCGTAACTATAACGGTCCTAAGGTAGCGAAATTCCTTGTCGGGTAAGTTCCGACCTGCACGAATGGCGTAATGATGGCCAGGCTGTCTCCACCCGAGACTCAGTGAAATTGAACTCGCTGTGAAGATGCAGTGTACCCGCGGCAAGACGGAAAGACCCCGTGAACCTTTACTATAGCTTGACACTGAACCTTGAGCCTTGATGTGTAGGATAGGTGGGAGGCTGTGAAGTGTGGACGCCAGTCTGCATGGAGCCATCCTTGAAATACCACCCTTGAATGTTTGATGTTCTAACGTAGGCCCGTTATCCGGGTTGCGGACAGTGTCTGGTGGGTAGTTTGACTGGGGCGGTCTCCTCCCAAAGAGTAACGGAGGAGCACGAAGGTTAGCTAATCACGGTCGGACATCGTGAGGTTAGTGCAAAGGCATAAGCTAGCTTGACTGCGAGAGTGACGGCTCGAGCAGGTACGAAAGTAGGTCTTAGTGATCCGGTGGTTCTGAATGGAAGGGCCATCGCTCAACGGATAAAAGGTACTCCGGGGATAACAGGCTGATACCGCCCAAGAGTTCATATCGACGGCGGTGTTTGGCACCTCGATGTCGGCTCATCACATCCTGGGGCTGAAGTAGGTCCCAAGGGTATGGCTGTTCGCCATTTAAAGTGGTACGCGAGCTGGGTTTAGAACGTCGTGAGACAGTTCGGTCCCTATCTGCCGTGGGCGTTGGAAGATTGCAAGGGGCTGCTCCTAGTACGAGAGGACCGGAGTGGACGCACCACTGGTGTTCGGGTTGTCATGCCAATGGCACTGCCCGGTAGCTAAGTGCGGAAGAGATAACCGCTGAAAGCATCTAAGCGGGAAACTTGCCTTAAGATGAGTCTTCCCTTACTCCTTAGAGGGTACTGAAGGAGCGTTCGAGACGAGGACGTAGATAGGCTGGGTGTGTAAGCGTTGCGAGACGTTGAGCTAACCAGTACTAATGAACCGTGCGGCTTAACCTGACAACACCGAAGGTGTTTTGGGCATGAGAGAAGAGAAAGTTTCAGAGAGAGAAAACAGCTTGTTCGGGATTGAAAACAGGATTTGTCTGGCGGCAAGAGCGCGGTGGTCCCACCTGACCCCATGCCGAACTCAG
>NZ_MKGQ01000003.1:0-245992 GCF_001908105.1 Xenorhabdus eapokensis | reverse complement strand
AAAGTTTCAGAGAGAGAAAACAGCTTGTTCGGGATTGAAAACAGGATTTGTCTGGCGGCAAGAGCGCGGTGGTCCCACCTGACCCCATGCCGAACTCAGCAGTGAAACGCCGTAGCGCCGATGGTAGTGTGGGGTCTCCCCATGCGAGAGTAGGGAACTGCCAGACATTCAATCAGTCAGAGAAGCCATCCGTCACCGGATGGCTTTTTTGCGTTTGGGCTACCCGCGGCAGCTACAATTGCAGAAAATAAAAAATGTTGTATTTTATCTTTTCCTTTCCAGTTGTCATTTACCTGACGTATCTTGGAACAAGAAGTGTTCAATAGGATAGGAAAAATTATTAATATATTTCGTATCAGAGTGATGATGTTTTTTTCATCGTAATTCATGCCATGATTTATTTTTTAAATCATAGCCGTTTGATAAATAAGATAAAAAAACCCCTCAGGCAATAGCGAGAGGGGATTCAAAAAAACGATAATTATTTATCTATTCTACAGTATTCTACTGATTAATCGGTCCACTCGAATACGACGCAAGCGTCGTATCAGCTTGCGTACCTTAACAGGATAGAGCTGAATACTTTCTAATTCCTGATAACTGTGAATAACCTTTGTATGAGTGCGAATGCAATCCAATTCCATTGCACGTTGCTCATTCATCTCTTGGTGGGGATCGTGAATAAGAATGGCATTTTCCAGATCTAATCCCCATGCGCGAGGATTAAGGTTATTACCAGTAATTAATTGCCATTTATTATCAACCCAGATCCCTTTTAAGTGATAAGTATTATTTTGATCTTCCCATAACCGGATAGTCAATTGCTGGCTATCGATAAACTTTTGCAGCCGACTAGTAAATCTACGCAGGTTAATTTCGTACAGATAAGGCAATGCACCAATGATCTTAAATGGTTCCTCTGGTGGAATATAAAAATCATTGGCTGTTTTGTCTCCAATGATAATCTCAACTTGCTTGCCTTGGCGGAGCAGGCGAGATATTGCACGTACCAACACTGCGGGTAAATTGAAATAAGGTGTACAGATAACCAGCTTGTTTTCAGTGCAAGACATAAGATGACAAATTGTTTTGTTTAGCAGATTCTTTTTGCCTAATCCTACCAGGGGGGTTACTGCCAATTCTTCATTTGATGCCTGATTTTCAACGTGGTATTCGGCATTTCTTAATGAAGCACGAAATTGGCGGATCAAATTTTTAATTTCAAGGCTACGAGGGCGATTGTAGCAAGCGAGATCTTTTACGGCTTCTGCACTAATAATACTGTCATCGATAAATTGCTTCATGACCGAGGCAAGTTTTGCATTGTGCAGCAAATGATAACGATCGTAACGATATTTTTCATGGCGGTGCAGATAGACATCATTAATACTGGCTCCGCTGTAAATAACCGTATCATCGAAGATAAAGCCTTTCAGATGTAAAACCCCCAGTGCTTCACGTGTATTCACTGGAACACCCAGAATGGAAATATTGACATCAGGGTAGCTTTCAGCTATAGAACAGTACCAATCTGCATTTGTTGCCGCAGCTTCCGCACCAATACGGCCACGCTGGGCACGATGCCAATCGACTAGAATTTTTATATCCAGCGCAGGGCGTTTTTGTTTGGCTTCATATAATGCAGTCAGAATATCTCGCCCTGCATCATCGTTTTCTAAATATAATGCGGCGATATAAATATGCTTTTGGGCATTTTTTATATGTCCTAATAAGGTGCTGCGAAATACTTTAGATTCATAAAGTGTCTCAATGTCAGCAACTGATTGCGGTAGCTTAGGCAGTTGTGCAAGGTGTTGTTGGTGTTTTGCTTGTTTAAATTTGGACAACATCACAGTGCGTTTTTCTCTTAGTCTAGATGGAATTAATCCATCATAAGGTGTATGAATCAAAATGATCTGGCGATGATACCATTAGTTTGGTCTATTGTGAGTATGAATTAACTCTCTTGAGCTGATTGCTTTAAGACTGTGCGATCTATCACGGAGTGAGCATTTTTTATCACTCATCACGAGATGCATATTGAATTGATTTTTTTGCTAGAGTTTCAACATAAGATTAACAATACCGTCTTCTAACTGTAGATCAATGGTAAACCCAAGTTTTTTCGCAAGTTGGATCATATTACGATTTTCAGGCATAGTGATGGCTGTTAATGCCTGAATACCATGTTCTCTTGTATAGTTAATCAGTTTAGTCATAAGCTGATAACCTAACGTAACCCCCTTCATATCTGATCGAACTAATATCGCAAATTCAGCTTCGATATTATCGGGATCAGCCATAGCACGAGCGACACCAATAATTTCAGGTGTTGTTGTCGGGTGGCGGACTGCCACAAATGCCATTTCTCGGTCGTAGTCAATTTGGGTCATATTGGCGAGATCATCATGGGTAAACTCGTTAATTTCACTGAAATAGCGGTAATAAAGATCTTCCTTTGTTACCTGGTCGATAAATGCTTTCAGTAAAGGTTCATCTTCTGGCAAGATTGGTCGTAGCAAGCATTCAAAATCATCTTTGGTATAGATGGTTTCTTCCAGTTCATTAGGATAAGGTCGGATAGCCAATCGATTACGGGGATCACCTGTTACTGGCACTAACTCCATTGTTACATCCAACAGAGTAAACTCATCGCCTGATGCAAGCAGTGGATGGATATTCAGACGAATAATTTGAGGGCAATCGATCAGAAGATTAGAGACTCTGACCAATAACTGGCTGAGAGCAAGAATATCTAGCGGCAAAAGTGAACCACCCGATTTTATTTTGCCGCTCTTAATTGCCTGAATAACCAGATAACGGGCTAATGCCATATTAAGGGGAGGAAGAGCGACAGCCGCCTGAGTTTCATGTATCCAATCGATATCTCCCTCGCCTAGCATGATTAAAGGACCAAATATTTCGTCTTGTTCAATAGCAATTCTCAGCTCTTGTGTACCAGCCCGATTAGCCATACTTTGTACTAATAATCCATGGATCCTGGCTTGCGGAAAGTTTTGTTTAACACGTTCAATAATCGCTTGTGTGGCGGCCTTAACTTCATCAGCATTGCGCAAATAAAGCATCACGCCCTGAACTTCTGATTTATGTGGAATATCAGGGGAGCGGAGTTTTAATGCCACTGGATAGCCAATTTTTTCTGCAATATTGACCGCATCATCACTGGTATGGGCGATCCAAGTCGGTAAAGTATTTAAACCATAAGCATCGAGAATAGGTTGTACTTCATGGGTATCCAGTTGGATATTCCCGTTATTAAGCGCTTTCTGTATACATTCATGGGCTCTAGCCGTATTCGATGTGATGCCAATAGGTAAGGAGGGGGTTTCTTTTAATTGTTTTTGGTTTCGTTGGTATTCCACCATATGCATAAAGGCGGTAATGGCACCTTCTGGCGTCCGATAAGTCGGAATACCTGCCTCACTGAACAGGCGTCGTGCTGCCAACGAAGAATATTCTCCGCACCAATTAGTGAAAATAGTGAGCCATTTTCCACGGGGATGCTCTTTAATGGTTTGTATAACCCGTACCGCTGTAGTTTGGCTGTGGGATATGGCACTAGGAGAGTGGATTAACAATAAGGCATCATGATCATGATTATCCAAAAGTAACTTGAGCGTAGCAATATATCGTTCGGTGGAGGAGTCATCACCGATATCCAATGGATTACGTAAAAGCAGTGTGTCTGGAAGTATACCAGACAATCCATTGATCGTTTCCTTACCTAATATAGCGAGCTTGCCAGTTCTCCTGACTAGTTCATCCAACGCCATTGCTGCTGGTGCTGCACCATTACTGACGATTAATAAACGTTCTCCGCGCAATGGCCGCATAAAACTTAATGTTTCCACTGCGGAGAACATTTCATGTGTATCTTGTACACGCAGTAATCCGGCACGTTGAATGGCTGCATCATAAGCAGCATCGAAATTTTGTTGTTCTCCTAGTAATTTCTGAACTTGTCGGGTACGGCCACTTTTCACGATTAGAATAGGTTTATTGCGTGAAGCACTGCGGGAAGCAGAAAGAAAACGGCGTGCATCACTAATATGTTCGAGATGCAACAAAATGGCGCTGGTTTTACTGTCTCTGGCTAAAAAGTCGAGTAAGTCATCAATATCAATATCAACACTGTCACCTAAAGCAATAAAATACGAAAAACCAATACTACGGTGATTGGCCCAGTCCAAAATTGTGTTAGATATTGCTGCTGATTGTGAAATAAAAGCCAGTTTACCTTTAAGGATAGGGATTGGGGAAAAACTGGCATTTAGCCCGCTCCAGGGAGCTAAGATGCCAAGACTATTTGGTCCCAGAATTCGAAGATGATGTTTTTGGCTGCACTGTTTCAATTCAGTAAATTGTGATGGCGGGGAGGATAAAATGATGACGGTTTTGCATCCGTGTTGAGCCAGTTGCTCTAGTAAAGACAAATTGCGACTGTGATGAGTACAGATCACAGCCAAATCAGGAGAGAGTGGTAATTTATCGATAGAAGGGTAGGCTAACACACCCAGAACGGCGTTTTTGTTTGGTGTTACGGGGAGAATAGGCCCTGTAAATCCACCCATTAACAAATTTCGCATCAACACTGAACTGGCTTTTTCTGGCTTTTCAGAAGCACCAATAACGGCGATGGATTTAGGGCGTAACAATGCTTCAAGTCCGCGCTGGCTCATTTCTGGAGTTCCTTATCAGTTATCACATCAATAACAATCACTGTTGATTAAACAATTACTATGAATAACTTTAGCCACCATCAGTCACTTTAGCGCGGATTGTCAAGCATTACTGTGAATTATCCCTACAGATGGTTAGACTTTCCTGCCAGATATTGTTCACGAAAATGATTGAAATGGTTCAATAATGACTGTGACGCTTTAATATCTCCTGCCAATTCTAGTGCCGCAGCCGCGACTTCGGCAGTACAATGTTGTTCTGTTCTGGAGGGTATCCGAAGTAAATAGTCCATTTTGGCAATATTATTAATAGACAATAGGGGAATATCATCCAAATATGGGCTTTTGCGAAACATTTTTCTTGCTTCTGGCCACGTGCCATCCAATATAATGAACAGCGGTGGTTTTTGGTTAGCAGGGAGTTTCTGATATACCGTACGAGGAGGCATAGCATAACTGTCTGGGAAGATCAGATAGGGTTGTCGGGTTGGATCACGTAATACTTTAAGCAGTTGTTGATCAGGCTCTGTTCTAGACCAGAGAAAAGCCATCGTATCGGGCAGAATATCTGCAATCAACTTTCCCGTATTACTGGGTTTCATAGGTTCAGTATCGAACATGATGAGACAGAAGCGGCTTTCTGCATTTGCAGATGAAATCATTTCACACAGACATTTTTTTTGGGGTAATAAACAATGCAGGCAACGCTGCACTCGGCATCCCCTTGCCAGAAAAGGGCGAGTAGAGCGGGCAAGCCGACGTTGGCGAAGCTGATAAACGGCGTTGTTATTTCTCATTTAAGAACTCAAACATGTTCGTGGATAAAATCAGTAAAAAATTAGCGGATATTTTAATGGATTGTCGTTACCAGAGGTAGCTTCGGGCGCGTACATCGGGTAATCTTCGCGCCATAACGCAGTTGGAGAAATAAATGAACGATTCCTATAGTGGTAAGAACGGCAAAGTCAAAGTAATGTATGTCCGCAATAATGAGGACAGTAACGATAACCGTAAAGGCGGAGATCGCCGTAAAAACAGTGACAGTCGTAAGAGTGATAACCGTCCGTTTGGTAAAGGGCGTGATCAGGGTGACCGCCGTCGTGGCAGTGAACGCCCAGAGCGCTTAGGTGATCGTTCTCCGTGGAGAACGGTCTCCCGTCCAGAGAGTGAATTTCTTGAGCCAGAGCATCAAGGTATTAGCGGTAAAAGCAACATTGATCCTGAACAGCTTCGTCGTCAGCGTTTGGAAGAAACCCGCATCTATGGGGAAAATGCTTGTCAGGCAATGTTCCAGAACCGTCCCGATGCGATTGTTCGGGCCTGGTTTGTTCAATCGGTCACGCCGCGTTTTCGCAATGCATTGAAATGGATGGCGGCAAATCGCAAAGCTTATCATGTCGTTGACGACGAAGAACTTTCCAAAGCATCAGGTACAGAACACCACGGTGGCGTATGTTTTTTGATTAAGAAGCGTAATGGCTTGGATGCGGAAACCTATTTGCAGCAGGCACCAGCAAAAGATTGTGTGCTGGCATTGGAAAATGTAGGTAATCCACATAATCTTGGTGCAATTATGCGTAGTTGTGCGCATTTTGGCGTGCAAGGTATGATTTTACAGGATACAGCGATGCTGGAATCCGGTGCGGCTGTTCGTACAGCAGAAGGGGGCGCTGAACACATCAAAGGCATTGATGCGGATGGATTCACGGCTACGCTGAATAAATTTCGCAACCAAGGTTACACAATTGTGACCACATCAAGTCATAAAAGTAGTACAACACTGACACAAGCAACATTACCAGAAAAAATGGTTTTGGTATTGGGACAGGAAAGTGACGGATTAAGTGACAGCATTTGGGAAGATGGTGACATTCGTCTTTCTATTGGTGGAACGGGTCGAGTAGAAAGCCTGAATGTTTCTGTTGCAACAGGTATTATGCTGGCGGAATGGTGGCGTCAGAATAAGGTTTAATTTTTCATTGTTAATAAGGCTCTGACTAAATAGTCAGAGCCTTATTCCTTTATCTATTAAGTTAAGCTCACCAGGTTCAATGTAACAAGTTTAATGCGCTCCTCCGTGGTCTTTACCTCCGGCAGAAAAAGGCGGTTTTGCCAGCCAGATCAATAATGTCAAAACAAGGAATATACTTGCTGAAAGCCAAAAGATCTCATTGGCAGAGATAATTAATCCTTGATGAGTGATCTGTTTTGCCAGATAAGCGGAGATTTGTTCATCATTCATGCCTAATTGAGTTAATTGCTGATGTATTTGCTGATAATTAGGGTTATATGGGTTGATGTATTCCGTAAGGTTCGAGTGGTGCATCGACTCACGTTGTGTCCATATTGTGGTTGTGAGGGATGTCCCGATTGAACCAGACAATATACGGGTAAAATTTGACAAGCTGGAAGCTGAAGCCATTCGTTCTGGCGCTAGGCCTGATAATGTAATGGTTGTCAACGGCATAAAGAAACATGCCATGGCAAGCCCCTGAACAAACTGTGGCCATGCTGTAGCAGCAAAATCCATGTCCGGTTCAAAGGTATATGCCCGCCAATAGAAGCAAATAGCATAAGTGATGAAACTAAATGTCACGATATAGCGCATATCTATCTTATGACCAAACTTGCCAATAACGGGGGACAATAACAGTGGAAGCAATCCTATCGGTGCGGCCGCAAAGCCCGCCCAAGTTGCAGTATAGCCGTAAACTTCTTGCAATAGCTGTGGCAATAAAACAATTGAACCGAAATACATCATGAAGCCGAGACTAATACTCAGCGTACCAATAGAAAAGTTGCGTAGCTTGAACAGGGAGAGATCGATTATCGGATGATCATCAGTTAATTCCCATATGATCAAAAAAATAAGCGCGATAATAGCAGTAATAGTAAGAATAATAATCTCGGTGGAATTAAACCAATCAAGTTCCTTGCCCTGGTCAAGCATAATTTGCAAACTGCCTATACCAATCACCAACAAAAACAGCCCAATAATATCGATGGGGCGGATTTCTGTTTTTGTTTCTCGGTCACGCAATAGTTGCATGATGATAAAGATAATGGCAATGCCAAGGGGGATATTGATGTAAAAGATCCATCCCCAGTGGTAGTTATCACTGATATAGCCACCAAGAATAGGCCCACAAATGGGGGCAACAACAATCATTATCGACCATAGCGCCAATGCCATGTTTCGTTTCGCTGGTGGGTAGTTATTTAGCAACAAACTTTGACAAAGAGGAAGTACGGGACCCGCGGCCACTCCTTGCATAACACGGAAGAAAATTAACATGCCAAGGCTGTTGGAAAGACCACACAGCCAAGATGAAAGAGTAAAAATTGCGGTAGACCAGAGGAACAATTTGACTTCACCAAAGCGTTTCGCTAGCCAACCGGTAATTGGAATGGAAATTGCGTTTGCGACACCGAAGGAGGTAATCACCCATGTTCCCTGTGAGCTTGACGCACCCAGATTACCAGCAATCGTCGGTATGGCGACGTTGGCAATAGTAGAGTCGAGAACAAGCATGAACGTCGCCATTGAAAGAGTCATGGTCAAAAGGGCGAGTTTTGCACCTGTAAGCGGTTCTCTTGTCACCATGAACCCCCCTTAAATTTGATTGCCTGCATTACTATTAATAATGTCAGTAACTATTTTGTTTGCAGGAGCCATATCTATCGTCAAGGCATTGGTCTGATAGGCCGGAAGAGTACGTTCGGTGGTTGCCAGTACAGTTCCATCGGTGTTCGCTGTATCCACGGTAACTTTTGTTGATAACCCAATCCGCAAGGGATGTTGTTTTAATTGTTCAGGATCAAGTTCAATACGGACAGGCAAGCGTTGTACGACTTTAATCCAGTTTCCGCTGGCATTTTGCGCTGGTAATAGGGAAAAGGCGCTACCAGTTCCCATATCGATACCGGTAACCTTGCCGGTATAGACAATATCGTCACCATAGAAATCGCTGATGATTGTTGCTGGCTGACCAATCCGCATATTTGCCAGTTGGGTTTCTTTGAAATTGGCCTCAATCCACATATTGTTGGCAGGCACAATTGCCATCAAAGGTGTTCCTGAATTAATACGGGAACCGACCTGAACGCTACGACGAGCGACATAACCATCAACAGGGCTGACAATATTGGTTCTCTGTAAGGTGAGCCAGGCATCACGGACGCCAGAGGCTGCTTTTTCGATAGCTGGCTGTTTTTCCAGCGGAGTATCCAGAATAATGGCCTGATTACTTTTATATTGAGCGATTGCGACATCCAGATCAGCTTGGGCAGCAGAGACAGCTTCGCGCATATGTTGCAATTCTTCTTTGCCAATTAAATCCTGAGTTCCCAATATTTCTCGTCGCTTAAGATCATGTTGGGCTTTTCTAAGCGCAATTTTTTTCAGCTCAATGATGGCTTGATATCTTTTACTGTCGATCAGGTGTTGATGGGTGATTCGGACAGTATTGGCTAATTCATTTTTAGCTCTTTCTAAAGCTAATTCGGCATCACGGGGATCGAGCTGGATGAGAGGCTGACCACTTTGCACAAAATCAGTATTATCAAAATTGACCGTCACAACACTACCCGCAATTTGAGACATGATTTGTATCTGATTACCTGTAACATAGGCATTATCAGTTTCTTGGTGGTGACGTAAAGTGAGAAACCAGTAAACAGTATAGCCAGCCCCAAGCAGAAGGAAAAAAAACGTCAATAACGTAATGATACGGCGGCGTTTCTGTTTTTTAGCACTATTTTTTGTTTTCACCTTTTCAGGAGAGGGTTTTTCGGTAGAAGGAAGTGATGTTTTCTCACTAATACTCATGGAGAGTCCCCATATTTGTTTTTGACTTATTATTAATGTGTGGCCCCGACAGGACGAAACACGTTTCCAGTAGTGTGCGCTTACACTACTGGAAGAGACGAACGATATGGATTTAAGTATTATCTGAAGATAATAATTAGCCATACGAAGTATCTGATGATACAGGCTAGTAGAAAAGTTTTTTTAGATCATGTTGCTATAACATGTTTTCTTGGTTCAAAACCATCCAGAAGAAGGGCAATCACTGACTTAAACAATCTCCCACACTATCTAGTTGCCCCAAAATTTTTCTCATCAATTTTTCTAACTGCTTTTTCTCCTCTGAGTCCAGGATAGACCAAAGCTTAACCAGGCATTCATGCTGTGGTGGAAGTAAACTGTTCAAGAAAATCGAACCTTTTTCTGTGAGATGAAGATGGAGGCAACGACGATCATTATGGCTCTCCTTTCTCTCTATCCAGCCCTGCTTTTCTAATTCATCTGCAATTCGGGTTGCATTTGTACGGGAAGAACCCAATGCAGCACTAAGTTCTGATGGCTGAATGCTACGGCTTTCTTTGGTATCCAGAATCATCAGAGCCATAAACAAGGTTTCATTGATTCCTTGTGCTTTCAGCATGTTGTTGCGATTTTCCAGAAGTCTACTTTGGACATGCATGGATAAGCGAGTTAGTAATATCTCTTGATAGGGTAAACTTTTTTGCTGTGCTACACGGCAATTAAGTAACTCTTCTGTGGGAGTGAATGAACTTTCCATTGTTTAGATACCTTATTAGTTTCAACCGGTAAAGTAACTTTTGTTAAAAACCATACAAATACTATATTAAAAGTTAAATTTAGCAATTATAGTTATTTATTATCATCATATTTCTTTTAATATTGATACCTAATTCATAAATACTTTGAATATTATTCCAAAAACTACGGCACCAGACAGTGTTGAAATAATGATGCTTCGAGTTTTATAGAAAAACAGACAAATAGTTAGGTAGCCAATTAAAGTCGGAAAAAATTTGCTGTGTTCCTTCATGACGTCAGGAATACTTGAGACGATAAGGAGTGAGCAAATTGATGCAATACCAATGCTGTCGAGTATGACGCCCATTTTTCCTTTTTTTTCTGTCGGTGAGCGATTGACACCCAGCCGCAGAGGAAGATAGCGGAATAAAAAGTTGGCAGCGCCTACAATGAATCCGATAAGAAGTATTTTATTATCAATCATATAATGAGTTAATTATGTAAGGTTCTAATCATGCATTTTTAGTTTGCAGAAGTGCGGCTAAACATCCACTCACGATCCCCGCAAGAATGGCGATAGGAATTGAAAAAAATGTGATTCCCATTAATGCACCTAATAAAGCAGCGATAACACAGTAGGTATTTTGTTTTTTGAAAGATGCTAACAAAAAACTTAAGAATAGCGCCGGCAGCATAAATATCATGGCAGCTTCAATAGCTGGATAAGAACTTAAATAACCATTACCCAATATGGCCCCAGCTACAGTACCCAGCACCCAAGAGAGCCAGGAACATATTGCAATGGCAACCATCCAGTTTTCACTCCAACTCCGTTGGTCTTTAATTAATTTGGTTGTTGCTGCGGCAAAAACTTCATCAGTCAGGCCAAATGCCCAAATCACAGTTTTCTTTTCCGATAATTTTTGTTTGATGCGATAACGTAAGGCAGGGCCATACAAAATATGGCGGATATCCATTGCCATGACAGTTAGCGCAGAAAACCACAATGACATTCCTGCACTGAGCAAAGCCGTGATGACAAACTGGCTGGCGCCCGCATAAATGACACAGGAAAAAAATATGGCTTCTACGGGGGTAAACCCTAGTTTAGTCGCGCTTAAGCCAAATGCAAAAGAGACGGGAATATAGCCAATGGCGATTGGGAGACTATCCCAAATACCGTCTTTAAATGAAGAAGCCTTGCTTGGCAGAGGATTCTCAGATTCTGATGTATCAGATATTGGTATATCAGGTACAGACTTATCAGACATTGACATGGAGTATTTTATTTTTTTGTTAACAGATAAAACAACATTAACAAAATATGATGAAAGTGAAAATATAAAATATATAAATTATTTAAATAATATCATTGGGAATAAAGGAGTTGATAATGATAGAAGAGTGTGTGCTGGATAGTCGTGAGTTTTATTAATGTCTTCACGGCTATCCAGGTGCAGAATGAAGGAAGGTTAATTTATGCTTTGTGAGCGGCTTTTCTGGCTGCTTTTAGCCAACCATCTACCGTTTTCCGATGTGTTTTGATCCACTCTTCAGCCTGACGTTCAATATCAGCCTCGGAAATTTTAGTGTTATGCATGAGCTGATTTTGAGCACTGATGTCAGCAATAGGTAAGGTCATAACAGCAAAAAGTTTCGCCGCCGCAGGGTTCTTTTCTGCCCACGCTTTGTTTGCCACGATATGCATGGTACTGGGTGGGAAGCCATAGTTACGGCCATTAGGCAACTGGGTATTGAGGGTTTCTCCCTCACCGATAGCAGAGAAGGGGACTTGAAGCCAGATGACATCTTTTCCGGGTTTCAGTACATCACTCACCCAGTAAGGTGTCCAGGTATAATAGAGGATAGGTTTACCTGCCCGATAACGGGCAATAGTGTCAGCCATCATAGCCGCATAATTGCCTTGGTTTTGCTCCACGGTATTTTTCAATCCATAAGCAGTTATGTGGTGATTGATCGCTCTTTCACACCCCCATCCAGGGTTACAGCCTGTCAAATCTGCTTTTCCATTTCCATTACTATCAAACAGTTTGGCAAGTTGAGAATCTTCTAATTGAGCGATATTGGTGATGTGATATTTTTCTGCGGTTTTTTTATCAATAAGATACCCTTGAGCCGCATTGACAACATAACTTCCCTTGCGATAGAAGATGTTATCTCCTCCGGCAGCTTTGTATGGGGCATCATGGAGCGGTACCCAATTGACGGCCATAAATGTGGCATCACCAGAAGCAATCGAAGTGTAAGCGACGTTATAATCCACTTCTTTGATCGGTTTGACGTCATAGCCAAGTTTTTCCAAGGCCTTGCAGACAATCAAAGTCTGAAATGTTTCTTCACTGATTGTACTTTGTAGCGGTTGTACACTGATACCTTTGCCGGGAAGGTCAGTGGCAGATGCTATTGAGGATAATAAAAGACTCATAAATATCATGAGAAGTGCTGCGAAAATTATCCTCTTATTCATGATCTCTTTGCATACGGTGATTATGCGCATGGCTGTTTCCTCCTTTTGTTGCCAGGTCGGATATTGTTTTGGCTGTATTATTTTGACCGGCATGATTTTGATGAGCGGTTTTTTTCTTAATTGAGCGAATTGAGAGAAAAAGCAGGCGCAGTAATCCTATTGGCCCAGAGTGATACCAGTGCCCCCCTCTGGTTCGATGATTTTTGCCCAAGGATTGAGTCAGGCGATCAAGGATAATGGCAAGAATGACAATTCCTGTCCCGCCAATGGCTGCTAATCCTATATCAAGACGGCCAATACCGCGCAATACCATCAGCCCCAAGCCGCCAACCGCAATCATGGAAGCGATAACGACCATAGAAAGTGCTAACATCAATGTTTGATTTACCCCCGCCATGATTGTAGGCATCGCCAACGGCAGTTGGACTTTGAACAGCATCTGCCGTGGGCTCGCCCCAAATGATCTGGCGGCCTCAATTAAATCTGATGGCACTTGTTTTATTCCCAAAATGGTCAGGCGGATAATGGGAGGTAACGCAAAAATGATGGTGACGATGACGCCGGGTACATTACCTATGCCAAACAGCATTACGATGGGAACGAGATAAACGAAAGCTGGGGTGGTTTGCATGGCATCCAGTAAGGGGCGAACAATTTTGGCTAACCGTTCATTGCGAGCCAATCCGATCCCAAGAGGAAGCCCAATGATAAGGCAGAACAGGAGGGCAGTTAGCACCAGAGCCAAGGTTATCATAGCTTCTGACCATACCCCAATTGCACCGATCATGATCAGCGAAATTAAAGAAATCACGCCTATTCCTGCCCCCGCAACTTGCCAGGCCACTAATGCAAAAAACAAAATGGTGATAGGAGGGGGCAATGTCATCAGAAACTGTTCAAAACCACTAAGGACAAAATCGATTGGAACGCGGATGACTTGAAAAACAGGCCGGAAGTGAACGACAACCCAATCAATAATATTGGTCACCCATGAGTCAAACGGAATGAGCTTATGCTGAAAAGGTGACATGAAATTAAAGTGCTCTGGAGGAATATTGGTTGCAGAAGTATTCAGCCAATCGTGGTTTGATGAAGGAACAGCGGTGCCACTGTCCATCCAGGGATCACTGCTGTTGCTGGGATCCGTGACTATCTGTGGAGAGTTATTGTCCATTGGGCGCCTCCTTATCTAAGGCCTGTAGCAATATTCCTTTGGAAATGACACCTAAATAACGACTATTGTCATCTGTGACAGGAACAGCGCAGGGAGATTGCGCGACAGTGGATATCAATTCGTTCAGCGGAATATCTGCTGAAACGGCGGTTGGTTTTTCCAATATGGCATGTTCAATGGGTTTTTTTTCTGCCAATGCCCGTTGCAGGGAATTAACAGATACCACGCCAATAAACTTTTGGCCTTTTTCGATTAAATAGCCATAGTTTCTGTCTTCATTATCCAGCACTTTCAATGCAGAGCGGGGACCAAAACCTGCCGCGGTATGCAGCAATGTTTCTGGCCGACGGCGGGCAATGTCTTTGGCTGAGAAGACATGTCCAACATCCACGCCACGAAAGAATGTTTTGACATAATCATTAGCAGGGCTATTCATAATCTCATCAGGCGTGCCGACCTGAACAACAATACCGTCCTGCATGATGGCAATGCGATCACCGACACGCATGGCTTCATCTAAATCGTGGGAAATAAAAACAACAGTACGTTGATGCTCCCCTTGTAAGCGCAGTAATTCATCTTGCATTTCGGCACGGATCAAAGGATCGAGGGCTGAGAAGGCTTCATCCATTAACAGAATATCGGGATTGTTGGCTAAAGCCCTGGCTAACCCAATACGTTGCTGCATACCGCCGGAAAGTTCATCGGGATAGGATAGAGCATAGCTTTCGAGATTGACTTGTTGTAGCGTTTCAAGCGCTTTTTGATGACGCTCTTCTTTGGGGACGCCAGCAAGCTCCATACCAAACGCCGTATTCTCCAAAATGTTCAAATGTGGCATGAGTGCAAATGACTGGAAGACCATGCTGATCTTGCTGCGGCGAACATTCCGTAGCTGAGTTTCTGTGATGATGGAAATATCTTTGCCGTCAATAAGTACATGGCCTTTGGTAGGCTCTATCAGACGATTGAGAAGACGTACTAGTGTGGATTTACCTGAACCAGATAATCCCATAATCACAAATATTTCGCCTTCTTCAATGGCCAGATTGACATCTTGAACACCGACGGTGAGACCTGTTTTTTCAAGTATTTGTTCTTTGCTGAGACCAGACGCTAATAACTTAAATGCCAGCTCAGGATTATTGCCAAATATTTTATAGAGATTCTTAACTTCAAGTTTAACAGTCATGGAATAATATTTTCCTGTTGTTGATGATATATTGCGTTTAATTACTCCGCTGATATTTTTACCAACATATACCCTAACATATTAAAATGTACTGACAACCCTTTATTTAACATCATTAATAAAAGGTTATGTTTTACCATGACATAATATTGGGGTGGTAAAGTAAATTTCTGAGCATTAATTTAATGAAATTCAACTGGGTAAATGATTTTTTCAGAAAACAAAAAAGTCATCATCATGGGGGGATTTAATTTTTTTCTGGTTTTTTATTGATTTTTATAACTTTTTTGGTTTTTTATGCTTGTTTTTGAAGTGCCTGATGACGCATATTCTAATCATGGAAAAGCTCATGAAAAATTGATGGGTTTAAATTGCCATCACAATATATTTTTTTGATTAGTAAATATAAGCCTATTTTGCAGGTTTGAAATCGAGTTTTGCGATGTATAAATATTGCTATAACAATAGCATGTTTCATGTATATTTATTGTTTTTTATCATTGATTAACCGCATGGTGTGGAATTGAAATTCAGTATGCGATATTTATTTTATATATTTTCTATGCTTTGAATATGTGCAGATTATTTGTTAATGAGTTTTTATATTAAACAGCATGCTAATAGATATGGAATTTAAATCCATTGTGCCTGATTCATTATTTCACCCCTCCGGGGATAGGAAATAGTCATTCATTGCAAAAAAGAACCAGAGGGTTGGGTGACTCGAAGATGATCTTCACACCGTTTGTGAGTGAACGCGGTTAATACTTGGGTATAACTGGCTTTTTCTCACCATTGAGTTGATTGGCAACAGTGTAGTGTATCTCTTTTAGGTGAATTGGCTTTTAGGTGAACTCGTTCTCGATTGCCGTTTTCTAACTTGGAATCGGTCAATGACATGTCACTGTGTTTGCCATAAATGGTAATACTTCTAGTAAAATTTCTGGATGCTATATTATTTAATAATAATAAAAAATAATATATCTGTATTATATTGAGATAATTTAATTATGAAAGTTATACTATATGTAGAGTTTAATTTAATTGTTTTATCTATATGTGGTATTTTGTTCTTTTTTAAATCGGTGGCATTAAAAATAAAATGTCATAACTTATTGGCAGAGCCATAATTTTAATTGTCAGAGGGCGCGATGATTTCTTTATCAAATTGTCAGATGTGTAACCGAATTCATCATTGCAAATTGATGAATGAGAGATTTAGGCTAGTACTGAAATTTTTAATAATAAATTAAATGGAGGTAGTTTATGTATCATCATTACCTGAATACTCCAGAAGGATTTCCCAAGCCTTATGTGTATATCACTGCGGACGATGAAGGAGTAACCAGTATCTATTTCGTCAATGAAAAGAAAGCATTAGAATCGAAGAGTGTGATAACCAAGCAGTGCGCGAAAGAGTTGCAGGAATATTTTAAAGGGAAACGACTAACGTTTACCGTTCCTTTAAGTATGCAGGGAACTGAATTCCAACAGCGTGTTTGGCAGCAACTTTGTAAAATTCCTTATGGCGAAATGTGGAGTTATAAACAATTGGCACTAACATTGGGATCGGTAAATTATTGTCGTGCAGTCGGTATGGCGAATTCACGCAACCCTCTGTCATTAATTGTGCCTTGCCATCGGGTGATTGGGCATGATGGTAAATTGGTGGGCTATACCGGTGGGCTGGATATCAAAAAGTGGCTACTTGATCATGAAAAGAATAGAAAGGTGAAAAGTAAACAGAATTAAAATAAAACGCTAATTTATTTGTGAAATCACCATTGGCGTATAAAATCAATCAATGTAATTAAGCAAAAAGTGTGTTTTTTTGCATTCGGTTATATGTTTCGTGATCTATGTTGCAGACAGTGGACTATATTATTTGTTGTACTGTACGTGACACAGAGTCCGTGTCTTTTTTATTAAAGGTAAGTTTTAATGTCAAAAATTAAAGGTAACGTTAAGTGGTTTAATGAATCCAAAGGATTTGGTTTTATCACTCCAGAAGATGGTAGTAAAGATGTTTTTGTACACTTTTCCGCCATTCAGTCTGGCGGATTCAAAACTCTGGCTGAAGGCCAAAAAGTAGAGTTTGAAATTACTGAGGGTGCGAAAGGTCCATCTGCTGCAAACGTTGTCGCAATCTAATTTCGAATCCCGTATTCTGAAAACCCGTTTTGATAACGGGTTTTTTTATCTTATTAGCTTTTAGATAGTTATAAGATTTTTGTTTATTACCGCAAAAGCAAATGCTGTCATCAACAATGAAGCGATCACATTCGCCAAAATGCTGAACAGTGCCCAACTTATTTTTCCTGCTTGCAATAAATAAACCACTTCAGCAGAAAAGGTAGAAAAGGTCGTTAGCCCACCGCAAAACCCCGTCGTTAGCATTAGCTTCCAAACCGGATCGAGATGTGTGGCTTTGTTAAAATAGGCCAAACCCACTCCAATGATAAATGCACCAACACAATTAGCCGTCAGCGTACCAACGGCAATCGGGGAAGAAGGCGTGTTCAAGCGGAGGCTGATGACCCAGCGTAATACGCTACCCAGGCCACCACCAATAAATACAGCAAATATGATATTCATCATGATGGTGGCGACAGATTATTTGATTTCTATGCCTTTGGCCTGCAAGTCAGCATGGTACGAAGAGCGAACAAACGGGCCACAGGCAGCATGGGTAAAGCCCATTTCTAACGCGGCTTCTTTCATTTCATCGAATTCAGCGGGGCTGACATAACGCTGCACTGGCAGGTGATGGCGGCTCGGTTGTAAATATTGCCCTAATGTCAGCATGGTGACACCGTGGCTACGCAAATCACGCATGACTTCTAAAATTTCTTCGTTGGTTTCACCTAATCCCACCATTAAGCCTGATTTAGTCGGGATATCTGGATGTGCTTCTTTGAATTTTTCCAGCAATTTCAATGACCAGTCATAGTTGGCACCGGGACGAACCTGACGATAAACCCGTGGCACGTTTTCCAAATTGTGATTGAACACATCAGGAGGAGTTGCCGTCAGAATTTCCAGCGCACGATCCATACGACCGCGGAAATCTGGTACTAAAGTTTCAATCCTAATTGATGGACTTTTTTCACGAATAGCCGTGATACAGTCAGCAAAATGTTGTGCACCACCATCACGCAAATCGTCACGGTCAACAGATGTAATAACGACATAGCGCAGCCCCATATCCTGGATAGTCTGTGCGAGCTTGATAGGTTCATTGGCATCAGGTGCATTTGGGCGACCATGGGCTACGTCACAGAATGGACAGCGACGAGTACAGATGGCGCCAAGGATCATAAAAGTGGCGGTTCCGTGGTTAAAACACTCAGCGAGGTTAGGGCAGGAAGCTTCTTCACAGACAGAATGCAACCCATTTTTGCGCATTGCCGCTTTGATACCCTGAATGCGGCTGGAATCCGCAGGAAGTTTGATTTTCATCCACTCAGGTTTACGCAAGAGTACTTCACGTTCTGTGGCGATTGTCTTCACAGGGATCAAAGCCATCTTGTCTGCGTCGCGGTATTTAACACCACGTTCCATCTGAATTGGTTTACTCATAATCGTGCTGGTTCCAGTTATATTCTTCAGATTTTGATTTACTGCCTGATGGTGATGAGAAAAATATCGAGGCAAATAAATCCATTCAAATTTTTTTGAAAAATGTTAAAAAATTATATCATCTTTCATCGATGAGTTGGAATCCCAAGATCTGACAGAATTTCTCCACCAGAACGGGTTGTACATCTTCAACGGTCACTCCGGTGACGAAATCACTGAGTTGTATCATTTGCATTCCTGCGTAACCACAAGGATTTATGCGTAAAAATGGTTGCAAGTCCATTGCAATATTCAGTGCCAGACCATGGAAAGAGCAACCTTTTCGGATACGCAATCCAAGGGAACATATTTTGTTACCTGCGACATAAACTCCAGGGGCATCTGGGCGGGCAGAGGATTCCACGCCAAAATGAGCTAACGTTTCGATTACGGTATTTTCGATTGCAGTGACCAATTGACGCACCCCAATTTTTGACCGTTTCAAATCAATCAAAACATACATGACCTGCTGTCCGGGGCCATGATAAGTGATCTGTCCCCCCCTATCTGACTGGACGACAGGGATATCACCCGGTGCAAGTATATGCTCAGCTTTGCCAGCCTGACCTTGCGTAAATACTTTTTCGTGTTGGACAAGCCAGATTTCATCAGGTGTTTCCGCTGTACGTTGTTCGGTGAACTGGTGCATGGCATCAGAAACCGGCTCGTAGGGCTGAATGCCTAGCTGGCGTAAAATAACGGTGTTATGTTGCAATGGAAATTTCATCATTCATTAACAAAAAGTGCCCGCCAGTATAACGCTGTAAGATGATTCCCACCAGTTTGAGAATGCCGTAATACAATAATATTGTTAATTAGACGAATATATTTTTATTTTATATTATCATAGTTATATGTTTTGATGATTTCCCTTTTAATCCCCTTTTGAGCTAACAAATGGTCAAAAAAAACCAATTTCTGATTGTTGGGCATCTTTGTAGTTTTCTGGTGCTCCTTTATAGCCTCTCAATGCTGATACCGACTTTTGTGGCTCTGTTTTATAAAGAGAAAAGTGCTTTTGCTTTTTTTGAGACATTTGTCATTGGCTTGGTTACAGGTGGAATAGGCTGGTACTTTACCCGTAAAATCAAGGCGCAGCCGAGTACGCAAGATGGATTTCTTATCATCGTACTTTTCTGGTTGTTATTCTCATTGCTCAGTGCGTTGCCTTTTGTACTCGATAAAAGTTTAAACATTAATCTGGTAGATGCAATGTTTGAAGGGATATCTGGCATTACAACCACCGGAGCTACGGTATTGAATGATGTCTCAGCCCTGCCTAAGTCCGTACTTTATTATCGCGCTCAGCTCAATTTTATTGGTGGCTTGGGTGTCATTGTCCTTGCTGTTGCCATCTTGCCTTTATTGGGTATTGGTGGTGCCAAATTGTATCAATCAGAAATGCCGGGCCCTTTCAAAGAAGAGCGGTTGACTCCACGGCTTGCGGACAGTGCCAAGAGTTTGTGGGTAGTTTATTTGTTGCTGGGTGGGCTTTGTTCGGCCAGTTTCTGGGGCGCGGGAATGTCATGGTTTGATGCTATCTGTCATGGTATCTCAACGGTTTCTTTGGGGGGATTTTCCACCCGCAATGAGAGTCTTGGCTATTATGACAGTGCAGCCATTGAAATGGTAGGAGGCATTTTTTCAGTTCTGTCAGCAGTCAACTTTACACTCTATTTTGTTGCCCTGACGCGCAGAAGCTTAAAACCGTTGCTAAAAAATACCGAACTGCAATTTTTCTTGCTGGTACTGGCGGCGATAGTGATCATTATCTGGTTAGAATTATACCGTTCAGGCATGTATGGCGTGACAGAAGCCTTTGTTCACGGTTTTTTCATGACCAGCTCCATGATGACGGATAATGGTTTGGCGACTTCTGATTACGCTCAATGGCCTCCCCATACGATATTGCTGTTGCTGGCAGTGAGTTTTTTTGGTGGCTGTGTGGGTTCAACGTGTGGAGGCATTAAAGCCCTCCGTTTTATGATCCTGGCAAAACAGAGTGTGAGTGAGGTTAACCAGCTCATTCATCCAAATGCCATTTCGACGATTAAAATTGGCAAATCTGTGGTTCAGGAAAGAGTTCTGCGCTCTGTTTGGGGGTTCTTCTTTCTCTATGTCTTTTTTAGTTGTTTCTTTATCTGGGCATTGAACTTACTTGGCTATGATTTGATGACTTCATTTGCCACTGCGGCTGCTTGTATTAATAACATGGGGATAGGATATGGTGCGACGGCGCAAGGTTTTGGTGATCTTGATCCTATAGCGAAATGGATGATGTGTGCAGCTATGTTGTTGGGAAGATTGGAAATTTACCCAATACTGATTTTATGTTCAAAAGCATTTTGGCGTTTTTGAGTGGCAATTTCTCCCATTATCATTTTTGGGGTTTCTGATTTGAAAATATTGACAGTCGTTTTGGAACATTCCGTATGGTCTTTATGAAAATAATTATCATTATTATATTGATTTGAATTACTGCCTGATCTAAGTTGTATAATATTTTATCAATCAAGGGAATAACAAACCTGTTTGTTAATATAATATTATGTCTTCAACTTATTCTATTTTTAACTTATTCTTGAAAGAACGTATCACGGTATCACCCTCTATTTTGCGTTGTATTTTCGCAGGTTCTGAAGTGCATAAAATGCGGCAGCATGCCCCCGATCAACGTATTAAGCTATTATTTCCCCAGGCAAGCAATCCTTCACTACAGATAAAAGAGGGGAAAGATTGGTACAATAACTACCTGTCTATCCCTAAAGAAGAACGTCCTGTAATGAGAACATACACATTAAGGGCGCTACGCATCGAAGATAATGAGATGGATGTAGAGTTTGTTTTACATGGTAAAAATACGCCGGTATCCAATTGGTTGAAGCAGGCTAATCCAGGCGCTCCTTTACAGATTGTCGCCCCGAAAGTGGATTCCAATGCCGGCTCAATAAATGGGGCTGATGGTTGCGAGTGGAAGCCACCAGCACAGATCCGTCAGGTGTTGCTGATTGCTGATGAGACGGCTTTACCCGCGGCATTGGGTATCCTTGAGGAATTATCACTAAATGAGAATCCCCCTGATGTACAGGCATTTTTTGAAGTTCCCAAGCCAGGGGACTGCATTAATATAGCGCAATTTAAATTCGCCAATGTATTTTGGTTGCCTCGTGAAGCTAAAGAAAGATATAGATATGGTGAACGTCTGCTTGAGGCAGTACGTGAACATATCACTTTGCCGACGTCTGCGTTGATTGAAAAACAGCCCCTGACTGAAACAGTTTCACCAGATGGCACAATATGGGAAAAGGCTGAAAGCGGAGATGAGGCCAACCATTTTTATGGTTGGGTTGCAGCGGAATCCACTGTTGTAAAAAATCTACGCCGTTATTTGCTGCAAGAACGTCATTTGGATCGGACATTAATTAATTTTATGGCGTATTGGGCTAAGTCTCCAAGAGATAATCATTCCTGAATCTGACTAACTGTTTTTTTATTAACAATGCGCTGATTTCTGTGTCAGCGCATTGTTTTTCAGTAAATGGTGATTACACCATTACAGCACAACGCGAACCAACTCCAGCTTACCTAATTCTTCATACAGCGTTTCCACTTGCTCAATATGTGTCGCATTGATAGTAATGGAGACGGAATGGTAGTTGCCTTTGCTGCTAGGTTTCACGACTGGAGAATAATCACCTGGGGCATGGCATTGAACCACTTCAATCACTTGATCCACCAGCTCTGGTTGAGCCAAACCCATCACTTTGTAAGTGAATGAGCAGGGGAACTCAAGCAGTTCATTTAAATTCGTTTTCATGGGTGCTCCTAAAATATATTTGCCACGGCAATAGTGCATAATGGTTGATTTGCCGTGGCGTGATAATTTTTTAACGATATCTAATTTAATATAGGCTCAATATCTGGCTTTCAAGAGATCAGCCGAACCAGTGATGAAACATCAGTCGAATATAGTCGATCATGCGGCTGAAAAAGCCACCTTCTTTCACTTCCTGCATCACAACCAATGGACGTTGTTCAATGGTTTTACCATCAAGCTGGAAGTTGATCGTTCCAACAACTTGATTTTTAGCAAGCGGTGCATGCAGCTCGGTATTGTTCAATACATAGCTGGCTTTCAGGTCTTTCAAACGGCCACGGGGAATAGTCAGGTAAACATTTTTGTCAACGCCCAGTTGAACCTTATCAGTATCACCGAACCAAATTGGCTCTGAGGCAAATTCTTTACCGACTTGCAGTGGTGAAACCGTTTCGAAGAAACGGAAGCCCCAGGTCAGTAATTTTTTGCTGTCGGTTTCACGTCCTTTGGCGGTTGGGCTACCCATCACCGCAGAAATCAGGCGCATATTGCCTTCGGTAGCAGAAGCAACAAGGTTATATCCTGCACCGTTGGTATGGCCTGTTTTGATGCCATCGACATTCAGGCTCTTATCCCATAGCAAACCATTACGATTAGGCTGATGAATGTTGTTGTAAGTAAAGTCTTTTTCTTTATAGATAGCGTATTCATCTGGCACATCGCGAATTAGTGCCCGACCAATCAACGCCATATCATGGGCAGAGCTGTATTGACCGTTAGCATCCAAACCATGAACGGTTTGAAAATGGGTGTTTTTTAACCCCAGATTTTGTACATATTGATTCATCAAACTGACAAATGCATCTTGGCTGCCTGCGACATAATCTGCCATAGCAACACAGGCATCATTGCCAGATTGCAAATTGATACCGCGAGAAAGCATAGCGACAGAAACTTGATCGCCCGGTTTTAAAAACATCAGGGACGAGCCTTTAAATACCGGATTACCCGTTGCCCAGGCATCTTTACCGACAGTAACAATATCGTCCGGTTTGATTTTTCCTGATTTGATGGCCTGACCAATGACGTAGCTGGTCATCATTTTGGTCAAACTTGCGGGATCGCGGCGGATATCTGCATTCTTTTCGGCTAATACCTTTCCTGAATCGTAATCAATCAGAATATAGGCTTCTGAATCCAGTTCTGGTACACCGGGGATCATGGTCTTGAAATTATCATCCGCGTAGGCAGATGCGGAAACGCTGGCAGCCAGAACAACACCTAACGTGGCTCTTTTAATAAAACGGGAAGTAACTATATATTTCATGGTTGATTAGATAACATCCGTGAGAGAGGGATTGATAATAAGTGACATAATAACAAATGAAAAAAAAGCTGACATTAAACAAAACTGAGTACAGCCGATTTATCTGCCTGCTGACAGGAAAAGATCAGCAGGCGGTGATGCTATTTATCTCGCGTTATCGTGACTGTGGTGCATAAATCAGGGAGCAACAATAAACGAGGATTGATGCATCTCATCTGTCAATTTTTTTTGTAATTCCATCGCTTGCTGGCGGCTATTGAATGGCCCCAGTTGGACGCGATAGACGTTACCAAATTGGATAATACGCCCTTGAACATTAAAGCGCTGGCTCAATGACTGTTGCCATTCTTTGGCTTTTTGTTCAGCGCTGATTGCGCCTACTTGCACCATATAACCGCTTGTTGGTGCAGGCGCAGGTGATGTAGTGGAAAATGTAGTGGAAGATGGCGTAACAGGCTGATTCGTCGTATTTTTAGCCGAACTTGGTTCATCTGGTGGTTGCTTGACTGTATTTTCGTCAGCAGAACTGCTTATTACAGCAGGAGGCGTTGATGATTGTGATTGAGAAAGAAGATTAGGTCTTTCAGGTAAGGCAAAGCTCTTTTTAACAATCGTTGCTCCTTCGGTTCCCAAACCGGAAAGTGAGCCATCAGGTGAAACGAGGATACCATCCAATTTCACTTTGCTTTGTGGCATCAAATTGAGCCGCTCTGCTGCTGCATGAGATAATTCAATGATTTTCCCTGGCTTATTGTAAGGACCTCGATCATTGATTCTAACAATCATCATGCGTCCATTGCTTAAATTGGTGACACGAACATAACTTGGAATAGGCAGTGTCGGGTGTGCTGCCGCTAAAGCATAGGAGCTTGCTCGTTCACCAATTGCTGTCAGTTTTCCATTGGATTCTTCACCGAACCAACTGGCATAGCCTGTCTGGGTAAAGTGAGCGGGATCTTGCACTATGTGATAGGTTTGCCCATCCCGCTGATAATCTTGGTTGGCACTTGGATGGTAAGGCTCATATTGAGGCTCTGCGCCCAAAACATCACGAGTTGGAACAGGGGGAAGAGAAGATGTCCGATGGTTATCGGTTATTGTACAACCTGATATCAGTACAGCTACGATGCTAAGTATAAGCCACTGTTGACGCATGAAACTTCTTCCTCATAAACTTTTGGACAATAATTTACGATGCGTGTGTATCGACATGATAATGCCGAACCCCGCCATTAAGACAATTAATGCTGATCCCCCATAACTAATCAACGGCAGGGGAACACCGACTACCGGCAGGATACCGCTTACCATGCCGATATTGACAAAAACATAGACAAAGAAAATCAGTACCAATCCTCCGACCATAACTCGGCCAAAAGTATTCTGTGCTTTGGTTGCAATAAACAATCCACGCATAATAACCAGCAAGTAGAGTACCAGCAAAACCAGGACGCCAATTAACCCCAGCTCTTCCGACAGAACGGCGAAAATAAAGTCGGTATGTCGCTCTGGTAGGAATTCTAATTGCGATTGAGTGCCTTGCAACCAGCCTTTTCCAAACATTCCTCCGGAGCCAATAGCAATTTTGGACTGAATGATATGGTAGCCTTTGCCCAATGGATCACTTTCTGGATCTAATAGCATCATAACGCGAGCGCGTTGGTAATCATGCATCAGGAAGAACCACAAAATTGGGATGAAACAAGCCAGCAGTAAGACGGCAACGCCAATGAGTTTCCAATTCATCCCCGCCAGAAATAGGATGAATATCCCAGAAGCGGCAATCAGAATAGAAGTGCCTAAATCGGGTTGTGCTGCTACCAGCAGAGTAGGGACAAAGATCAAGACCAGCGCAATAGCCGTATTTTTCAGCGAAGGTGGACAGAGGTCTCGATTCATAAAGCGAGCCACCATTAAAGGTACGGCGATTTTGGCAATTTCTGACGGCTGGAAACGTACAATGCCCAGATCCAGCCAACGCTGTGCCCCCTTACTAATCTGGCCAAAAACATCAACAAAGATAAGCAGAACAACGCAGACAATATAGAGATAAGGCGCCCAATTTTCGTATACACGTGGAGGAACCTGAGCCAAGACAAGCATCACTATCAGACCCATGATGACCTGTCCTATTTTTCGCTCCATCATATCAATGTCTTGCCCACTGGCGCTCCACATAATGAAAAGGCTGTAGACCAGTAATACCAAAACACATAGCAGTAATGGAATATCGATATGTAGTCGGGTCCAGAAAGGAACCTTGTTTGATGAGTCTGTCATGGTGTTACTCAATTAATTAGTTTCTGTTCTGGGTCGCTTGATTTACTCCTGTCTGCGCAGAGGCGTTGACAGGAGAGCGGTTTTTGTTATCCCTGAGTAAAATATGATCCAGAATTTGACGAACAATAGTGCCAACAGGTGGCCCGGAACCACCATTTTCAAGAATGATGGAAATGGCAACTGTCGGGTTGTCATAAGGCGCAAAGGCAATCATCAGTTTATGGTCACGCAGATGTTCAGCAAGTTTACTCGCATTGTAGGTTTCATAACTGAAAACCTGAGCAGTACCTGATTTAACGGCCGCTTTATATGGTGTACCGGCAAAGGCTCTGCGCGCTGTACCATTTGGGGCATTGGCAACACCGTACATGCCATCTTTAGCAATTTCCCAATATCCTGAATGAATATCCCCAATCGGTTCGCTGGCTGGCGACTGGTAAGGTTGCATTTCGCCATTTACACGAGTATTCATCAAGAAATGGGGTGTTTTCACTACGCCATCGTTAATCAAAATCATTAAGGCTTTTACCATCTGCATAGGCGTTGCAGTCCAGTATCCTTGACCGATACCAACGGAAATCGTATCGCCTTGATACCACGGTTTTTTATAGCGTTTGAGTTTCCATTCACGGGTAGGCATATTGCCAGGGTTTTCTTCTTTCAGATCGATACCCGTGAATTGACCATAGCCGAATTTTGTCATCCATTCAGACAGTTTATCGATACCCATATCATAGGCGACTTGATAGAAAAAAGTATCTGCCGATTCAACAATCGATTTATGCACATTCAGTTTGCCATGTCCCCAGCGTTTCCAGTCACGGTAACGCTTTTCTGAGCCTGGCAGTTGCCACCAACCAGGATCATTGATTGTGGTGTTCTTGGTGATGACATCACTACTGAGGGCTGCAACGGCAATAAAAGGCTTCACTGTTGATGCTGGTGGATAAGCACCTTGGGTGGCTCGGTTAATTAAGGGGCGATTGGGGTCATTGAGCAGAGATTTATAGTCCTGACTCGAAATACCATCGACAAACAGATTCGGATCATAGCTTGGGTTGGACACCATAGCCAAAACCTCCCCTGTACGCGGATCGGTAACAACAACACCTGCGCGGCTGGTCGTTAGTATCCCTACAATATAGGTTTGTAACTCTAAGTCGATTGACAGGTAAATATCTTTGCCAGCCTGTGGCGGTTGTTCATGTAGCTGGCGGATCACTTTACCGCGGTTGTTGACTTCGACTTCCTCATAACCCGGTTTGCCATGCAGGACAGATTCATAATAACGTTCAATGCCCAGTTTTCCGATATCGTGGGTAGCTGCGTAGTCCGCCAGAATACCCTCTTTTTCTAGTCGTTCTACATCTTTATCGTTGATTTTAGCGACGTAGCCGATCACATGGGTGAGTGCGGAACCGTAAGGGTAATAGCGGCGTTGGTAGCCTTTGATCTCCAGTCCCGTAAAGCGATATTGATTGACGGAGAATCGAGCAACCTGAACTGGGGTCAATGATGTTTTTAGCGGAATAGAGGTAAAACGGCGTGCGCGCTGACGCTCTTTTTTGAAGGTTTCAATATCTTCATCAGTCAGGCCAACGACGGAGCGCAGTTCATTTAATGTTTTCTCAAGGTCAGCGACTTTTTGTGGCACGATTTCTAACTGATAAATAGTTCGGTTAGCCGCCAGCGGGGTGCCATTACGGTCATAAATGATGCCCCTGCTTGGGGCTATGGGAACGAGTTTAATACGATTTCCATTCGATCGGGTCTGGTAATCTTCGTGGCGCGTAATCTGGAGATGATAAAGATTGGCAAACAGGATGCCTGTTAAAATAATAATACCTATAAACGCCACGAATGCGCGGCGTATGAATAGGGCTGATTCAGCCGAATGATCGCGAAAAGAGGTTCGTTGATTCTTCATCCCATTGCCAGAATTCACGGTGTCAGATTACCCAATTTATTCCCGATGATAAGGGTGGTTAGTCGTGATGCTCCACGCCCGATAAAGGCTCTCCGCAACCAGAACTCGTACAAGGGGATGCGGCATGGTTAAAGGAGAAAGTGACCAGCTTTGTTCCGCGGCTGCTTTGCAGGCAGGAGCCAAACCTTCAGGGCCGCCAATTAACAGGCTGACATTTCTGCCATCCAGCTTCCAGCGTTCAAGCTGTTGTGCCAATTGCGGGGTATCCCAACGAGAACCAGGAATATCCAGAGTCACAATACGATTACCTTTACCAACGGCAGCCAGCATCTGTTCACCTTCTTTTTCCAGAATGCGTTTGATGTCAGCATTTTTGCCCCGTTTCCCCGCAGGAATTTCAATAAGCTCAAAAGGCATATCCTTGGGGAAACGATTCAAATAATCCATAAAGCCGGTCTGTACCCAGTCCGGCATTTTTGTTCCTACAGCGACCAGTTGTAACTTCAAACTCAGCTCCAGAGTTTTTCCAGTTCGTACATACGGCGGCTGTCTTCTTGCATGACATGGATCATGATTTCGCCGAGATCGACGACTATCCAGTCTGAAATGCCTTGCCCTTCAACACCTAAAGGCATAATGCCGGCTTGGCGACAGTCATCCACCAGATTATCTGCCACAGACATCAGATGGCGATTGGATGTTCCGGTGCAGATAACCATGCAGTCAGTAATACTGGATTTCCCACGAACGTCTATAGAAACAATATCTTGTGCTTTGGAATCTTCAAGTTTATCAATAACAAATTGTTGTAGTTCTGTGCCTTGCAAAAGGATCACCTTTATTTCATAAAATTGGTTGAGTAACGCAGAATAATAGCATGCCAATCTCTATAAAAGTAAGCGAGTTAGCTGCAAATCACCGCATGATTTCGTTATTTCTTATATAACCCCTGTGAATCGATATAATTTTGTATTGATGGGGGAAGTAAATCATCACAGCTCATTCCTTGCTGGTGACGCTGGCGAATATCCGTTGCGGAAATGTTTAACAACGGAGTGGCAGCCAGGTAAATATAGCCGTGTGGTTTTTGGCTCAGAAGGAGTGGAGAAGCAATTTGGTGCTTTTCAAGCCACGATTGCATTCCTGGAGCCGAAAGTTGACTTTGATAACCCGGACGGGAGCAGACCAACAAATGACAAATGTCGAGCAATTCCTCCCACTTATACCAGGTATGAATAGTTTGTAATGAATCCTGACCAATGATGAATGCCAATGGATGGTGTTCACCGATTTCCTGACGGAAGGATTTCAGGGTTTCTACTGTGTAAGAGGGCGTTTGCCGCTCTAGCTCACGGGTATCCACGGTAAACAGAGGGTTATCCTGTACCACCAGACGAACCATTTCCAGTCGTTGTTGGGAGGTCGCCTCCGGTTGAGGGCGGTGCGGGGGAACATGATTCGGCAATAAGATGACCTGCTTGAGTCCTGCTAATTGCGCCAATGCTTCCACAGGACGCAAATGACCATAATGGATAGGATCGAATGTACCACCGAATAAAGCCTGAATAACCGGAGAATTCCCATTGGTTGCAGAATCAGTGGCATTGTTTAGGGCAATAGTTGTTGAATCAATATCTTGATTGATATTGATTGGATCAGTAGATTCAAGCATTCAGGAAGCTCTCTGGTAATGGTTTTCCGCATAACAACATGGAAAGCGTTTCCAGGTCAGCCCAAATGGATTGGCTATAATCCTGTTTGACGCACAGTTCCATTTGGGTCAACAAATGTATGGCAGATTGCAGTTCTCGCTGTGACAGGCGCTGTAGTGCGGTTGACAGCAATGTTCTGCGATTTTGCCAAATCTTGTGTTGATCAAACAAAGTCTTCAAAGGGACGGTCGTATATTGACGTTTAAGTACCAGAAGCAGCATTAACTCCCGCTGTATAGTACGGAGTAAAATAATCGTCTCGGTATCTTCTTGCCGCAGTTGTTTCAGTATATGCCATGCCCGTTTTATTTTTCCTGTCAGCAAAGCATCAACCCAATGATAGGGCGAAAAGTGAGCCGCATCGTTGACCGCTTCTTCAACGCGAGGAAGTGTCAGTCGATTATCAGGGTAGAGCAGGGAAAGGCGTTCCAGAGCCTGAGCCATTGCCAATAGGTTTCCTTCATAACAATAGCAGAGTAATTGATTGGCTTCATTTTCCAGTAATAGCCCCATGTTTTTGGCACGCTGTGCCACCCATTGTGGCAGGCGATTTTGCTCAGGTGTTAAACAACTGACATATACCCCATTTTGCCCAATCGCTTTGAACCACGGGCTATTTTCCTGTGCTTTGGTTAGTTTGTGTCCACGCAATATCAGCAGGATATCTGAATGCAGCAACCCTGACAGTTTGGTTAACCGCTCTGCCATTGCAGCATTTGGGCCATTTTCTGGCAGCAGCAGGTTGAGTGACTGGCGACTGGCAAACAAGCTAAGTGACTGGCACAGGCTAAAGATTTCATCCCAATCGGTATGGTTATCCAATGTAAAGGTGAAATGCTCCATAAGGCCATGTTGTTCAGCCACCTTGCGGATGCTGTCTTGACTTTCCTGTAATAGTAATGGCTCATTGCCCCATAACAGGTAGCTGCCTCGCAGCTCTTCATTGAGCTGCGAAAGAAGTTGTTCAGGATACAGTCGGATCATTGCTTCTGTGTAGCCGCAGCTTTTTGGGTTGCCTCGGCTTTCAGGAGTTCTGCACTATGGACGGTCAGCAATTGGCGTATAAGCTGACGGGCAGCCTGTTCGCGCATTTCCTGTTTAACCAGTTCATCTTCTGCATCTTTTGCCAGTGCTTCCAAAGGGTTATCGAAAAATGAACGATCAATCTTTGCCCGCAATGGATAGATGCTACCATCTGGCATCAGAACTTGTGCATCAACATTCAATACCAACAGGCGTTCAGCCGCTTTACCATCCTGAAAGATAGAAACTGTCTCTTTGTTCTCATTAGAGCCAACCAGTTTCAGGATAGGGACTGAAGCATCACCATTTTCAATAAGTTTGACATCGTTTAGCCGTAGTTGCTGGCGTACTGCCAGTGCCAAAGGCCCATAAGGGTCACCAGAACTTAATTGCAATGTTTGCAGTTCTTTTGGTACTTGTGTTGTACCCTGAAGATGAAAACCGCAGCCAGCGGTGACTAGCACCGCTAACCCGAGCAACAAGGTGTAAATATGATGTCGTAGATTATTTTCTACCACAAATAGGGTCTCCTGTTATCAGCCTACAACCAGATTCAGTAACTTACCTGGAACATAGATGACTTTGCGGATACTGACGCCTTCAAGGTATTTCTTCACACCGTATTCTTGCATTGCCATCTCTTGGACATACTCTTTTGTTGCATCTGCCGGTACTGTGATGCGACCACGAACCTTACCGTTAATTTGGATAATGACCAGTTTAGTATCGTCTACCATTGCCTGCTCATCAGCTTGTGGCCATGCAGCGGTGTCTATGTCATCCTCATTACCAAGTGCTTTCCACATGACAAAGCAAGCGTGTGGTGTAATCGGTGAAAGCATCCGTACAACCGCAGTGACTGCTTCTTGCATCAGAGCACGATCTTGCTCTGTTTCTTGTGGCGCGCGAGTTAGTCTATTCATCAGCTCCATAATGGCCGCAATGGCGGTGTTGAACGCTTGACGGCGACCAATATCGTCAGTGACTTTCGCAATGGTTTTGTGTAAATCACGGCGCAGATCTTTTTGCTCTGTAGTCAGGTTGCTGACATCCAGAGGCTGGGTGGTTCCTTTATTGCTGTGTTCATGAACCAGACGCCAAACACGTTTCAGGAAGCGGTTAGCCCCTTCCACACCAGATTCTTGCCATTCCAGAGTCAGTTCCGGTGGTGCAGCGAACATCATGAACAGGCGAACGGTGTCAGCACCGTATTTATCAACCATAATTTGTGGATCGATGCCGTTGTTCTTGGATTTCGACATTTTGCTCATGCCGGTATAAACCAGTTCATGACCATCTTTATCCATTGCTTTTACAATACGGCCTTTCTCGTCGCGCTCAACAATGGCATCAGCCGGAGATACCCAGACTTTCTCGCCGCTGTTGCCAGTGTAGTAGAAGGCATCAGCCAGAACCATGCCTTGGCACAACAGGCGCTTGGCAGGCTCATCAGAGTTGACCATACCCGCATCGCGCATCAATTTGTGGAAGAAACGGAAGTACATCAGGTGCATGATAGCGTGTTCAATACCACCGATGTATTGATCCACTGGCAACCAATAGTTGGCCGCAGCCGGATCCAACATCCCTTTATCATAATCTGGGCAGGTATAGCGTGCGTAATACCATGAGGATTCCATAAAGGTATCAAAGGTATCGGTTTCAAGCCGTGCTGGCTGGCCGTTGATGGTTGTTTTTGCCCATTCAGGATCCGCTTTGATTGGGCTGGTGATCCCATCCATTACAACATCTTCTGGCAAAACTACCGGTAATTGATCTTCTGGAACAGGAATAACAGTGCCATCTTCCAGTGTTGCCATTGGTATTGGCGCACCCCAATAACGTTGACGAGAAACGCCCCAGTCGCGCAGGCGGTAATTGACTTTACGTTGTCCGACACCCATTACAACCAGTTTGTCTGCGATAGCATTGAAGCCTTCTTCATGGCTCAAACCACTGAATTCGCCGGAGTTGACCAGTGCATTTTTGTCAGTAACAGCCGCTTCCTGAACGTTTGGTACATTGCCATCATTGTCAAGAATAACGGCTTTTATTGGCAGGTTGTACTTAGTGGCAAATTCCCAGTCACGTTGATCGTGTCCTGGAACAGCCATCACCGCACCTGTGCCGTATTCCATCAGGACAAAGTTGGCAACCCAGATAGCGAGTTTTTCGTTGGTTAATGGGTGAATGACAAACATGCCTGTTGGCATACCTTTTTTCTCCATTGTTGCCATATCAGCTTCGGCAACTTTGGTATTACGGCATTCGTCGATAAATTTCTCTAGTTCAGGATTATTTTCCGCAGCCTGTTTGGCCAGAGGATGACCCGCCGCCACAGCGACATAGGTTGCCCCCATGAAGGTATCCGGGCGTGTGGTATAAACGGTGAGTTTTTCCTGGCTGTCAGCAACATTGAACGTGATTTCGACACCTTCAGAACGGCCAATCCAGTTACGCTGCATGGTCTTGACCTGTTCCGGCCAATCTTCCAGTTTATCCAGATCGTTTAGCAGCTCTTCTGCATAATCGGTGATCTTGATGAACCATTGTGGGATCTCTTTACGCTCAACCTGGGTATCACAACGCCAGCAGCAACCATCAATAACCTGTTCATTTGCGAGAACCGTCAGGTCATGCGGGCACCAGTTAACTGCGGAAGTTTTTTTGTATACCAGATCTCTTTCGTACAATTTAGTGAAAAACCACTGTTCCCAGCGATAGTACTCTGGTGTACAGGTGGTGACTTCACGATCCCAATCATAACCAAAACCCAGTTTTTTTAACTGGTTTTTCATATAGTCAATGTTGGAATAAGTCCACGGGGCAGGGGCGGTATTATTCTTGACCGCAGCACCTTCTGCTGGCAAGCCAAAGGCATCCCAACCGATAGGTTGCAGTACGTTTTTGCCCAGCATGCGCTGGTAACGGGAAATTACATCACCAATGGTGTAGTTACGGACATGGCCCATATGTAGTCGGCCAGAAGGATAAGGTAGCATGGACAGGCAGTAGTATTTTTCTTTGCTGCTGTCTTCTGTCACTTTGAACGTTTGCTTCTCTTGCCAATGAAGCTGGACTTGTTGTTCTATGTCTTCTGGACGATATTGTTCTTGCATGGCACCGATAATCCTATGGTGAATAATAAAGCTACGCCTTGAGCGTGTTTGGTTTGTTTATGAAATCAAAGATTCCATAGCATAGCTGATAAGGGATAGAAGCAACAACTCTTGTTAAAGGTGGAATGCGGAAAATTACTTATTTTTAGGGAAAATTTAAGATCGGCGGCAGTTTTGCCTTCCGCCGATGAGGAAAAATCAGTGCAGAATTTTCGCCAGAAAATCGCGGGCACGTTCTGATTTTGGGTTGGCAAAGAAATCTTCTTTCTTACTGTCTTCGACAATTTTGCCTTCATCCATAAAAATAACACGATGTGCCACTTTCTTGGCAAATCCCATCTCATGGGTTACCACCATCATGGTCATGCCTTCGTTCGCCAATTCCACCATGACATCCAGGACTTCATTAATCATTTCAGGATCAAGGGCAGAAGTTGGCTCATCAAACAGCATAGCAATCGGGTCCATGCAGAGTGCTCTGGCAATGGCAACACGTTGTTGCTGACCACCGGAGAGTTGGGCTGGGAATTTATCTGCATGGCTGGTTAACCCAACTCGCTCCAGCAGTTTTAAGCCTTTTTCAGTCGCTTCTTTCTTGTCGCGCTTTAGCACTTTAACTTGAGCCAGTGTCAGGTTTTCAATGATCGATAGATGAGGAAAAAGTTCAAAGTGCTGAAATACCATTCCCACCTTGGAGCGCAATTGTGCCAGATTGGTGTTCTTGTCATTGACTTTGGTATCGTTTACTCGAATTTCACCTTGCTGGACAGGTTCAAGGCCATTAACCGTTTTTATCAGTGTGGATTTACCGGAACCAGAAGGCCCGCAGACCACGACTACTTCGCCTTTTTTAACTTCAGTTGAGCAGTCAGTAAGAACCTGAAATTGGCCATACCACTTGGATACATTTTTCAGGGAAATCATCAAACAGTCCTTTTCTTCAAATAGTTAACCAGCATAGAAGCGGAAAAACTAATCACAAAATAAACAAAGCCGGCAAACAGAACCATTTCAATCTGGGTTCCATCGCGCTCACCAATATTCGTTGCTGTACGGAAAAAATCCGCCAGACTCAATACATATACCAGAGAAGTATCCTGGAATAATACAATGCCTTGTGTTAGCAGCAATGGGATCATTGCCCGAAATGCTTGTGGCAGTATGACCAGCCGCATGCTTTGCAATTGAGTCATCCCCAGCGCCAGCGCAGCAGAGGATTGCCCGCGAGAAATGCTCTGGATACCTGCCCGAATTATTTCGGAGTAGTAAGCGGCTTCAAAGAGCGAGAAAGCTACCATTGCAGAAATTAAACGGATATCGGTTTTTGGTGATATACCTAGAATATTTTGTAATAAGTTAGGCACAATGAGATAAAACCACAGTAATACCATCACCAGTGGAACCGAGCGGAAAAGGTTAACATATAGGGCTGCAAACCAGCTCAATGCCTTGATGGATGAGAGACGCAGCATCGCCAGAATGGTTCCCCAGACAATGCCTATGATAACGGCTGTCACGGTAATTTTTGCCGTTATCAACAATCCATCCAGAAGAAAGGGCAAACTTGGTACAATCGAACTCCAGTCAAACTGATACATTTCTTATCGCCCTCCCATATTACCGGGTAAACGTACTTTTTTCTCCAGTATGCTCATGGCAAGCATAATCACCAGGTTGATAGCCACATAAGCCAATGTGATCGCTGTGAACGATTCATAGGCGTGTGCGGAATAATCCAGTAATTTACCTGCTTGGGCAGCCATATCGACTAAGCCGATTGTGGAAGCAATGGCTGAATTTTTCACCAAATTGAGCATTTCCGAGGTCATTGGAGGAATAATTACTCGATAAGCGTTTGGTAGCAGAACGTAACGGTAGGTTTGTGGCAAGGTTAAGCCCATTGCCAGACCGGCGGCTTTTTGTCCTCTTGGGAGTGACTGAATTGCCGCGCGAACTTGCTCGCATACACGGGCAGCAGTGAATAATCCTAAGCAAATGACTGAGGAGATAAAAAATTGAATATTGGGGTCCAGCTCCATTTTGAACCAGTCGCTTAGGTTTTTGGGCAGAAGCTCAGGAACGACCAAATACCAGGTAAAAAATTGGACAATGAGAGGAACATTGCGAAATAACTCCACATAACAAGTTCCAAGTCCGGCAAGGAATTTATTCGGAACTGTACGGAGAATACCAAATAATGAGCCGACAACGAATGCAATGATCCAGGCACAGGCGGAAAGTGCCACCGTCACCTGAAAACCAGAAATAAGCCACCCCAGATAGGTGGTATTACCAAAAGGGGCAGCTTGTAAAAAGATGCCCCAATCCCAATTAGCGGACATAATCGAACTCCCTGATATGGGGTTAGCTGTCATTCATCGAATTGAAATCTGGAAAAAATGAGGCAGGGAACGACTACCTCATATCCGTTTTGCCAATTAAGTCGTAATTTTAGTTATTTAATTCAATGCCTTATCATTTGGTGATTTAAACAAAGCTCGCATTTCATCTGACATAGAGAAGTTTAAATTCAGGTTTTTAGGTGGAATAGGTTCTTTGAACCAGCGATCAAACATTTTTTCTGCTTCACCGGAGGTTTGTGTTTTGGCAATAACGTTATCAATTAATTGCTTAAATTGAGGATCATTTTTGCGCAGCATACAGCCGTATGCTTCTTCCGATTGTGGTTTGCCAACAATGATCCATTGATCGGGTTTTTTGGCTTTCGCGCGTTCACCAGCGAGCAAGGCATCGTCCATCATAAAGGCGACAGCACGGCCTGATTCCAGGGTGCGGAATGAATCACCGTGGTCTTTGGCACTGATGATACGCATTTTCATTTGCTTCTCATCATTGAGCTTATTCAGCAAGATTTCAGACGTTGTGCCGGAAGTCACAACGACATTTTTTCCTGCCAGATCATCAAATCCCTTAATGCCTGAATCTTTTTTGGTCAGCAAACGAGTACCGACGGAAAAGATAGTGTTGGAGAATGCCGCTTGTTTCTGTCGTTCCAGGTTATTGGTAGTAGAGCCACATTCAAAATCGAAAGTACCGTTTTGCAGCAGGGGAATGCGATTCTGGGAGGTAATTGGGATAAGCTTAACTTGCAAATTAGGCACATCCAGCTTTTTCTTGACGGCATCAACAATGAGGTTGGAATAATCCTGGGAATAACCAACGACGTTTTGTCGATTATCGTAGTAAGAGAATGGAACAGAAGATTCTCGATGTCCAACAACGATAATGCCATTATCCTTGATTTTTTTCAGTGTTCCTGTCAATTCCTCAGCATGGGCAGACCCAACTGCGCTAAGTAACATCATGGTTAACATCAAATTACGCATATACAGCTCCTTTATCTGGCTATTTTTTGTGAAATTGGATTTTTTACAGATAACTGTGTTTCTGCATGTTTCTACATAAATTAAGACTGTTGAAACGATTTTTTTGGGTTGTTTTGTTTGTGTGCTGTAAAAAAATAATTCAAAGTGTTACTTTTTTGAAACCATAATGTTTCTATTTCGCGACCTACATCGCACTATAAATAAACAATTTCATTTATGTGTGGTTAAAAAGCGAATAATATTGAATAGTGTTCACACTTTGCGCTATTTGGAGTATTATTCTGTTTTTGCGGGTATTTTATGGTGATGTGTGTGATGGATTTTTATTATATCAGTGATTAAATCGAGGGGTAAGTGAAATCAGGACATAACTAATATGCCCTGACCATGATTAACGTTTCATTAAAAGAAAATAGAAAATTAAGTTTTGCGACGTTTTTTTATAAAAGCAAAGATGAAAAACAGGACGCTTGCACCCCATATTGGTAAATTTCCGAAGCGAAAATAAGGTGTTATTCCTGTGGCTGGCGTTACTTTGGCTTCCAATACCTGTCGGGTAAATTGTGGAAGTTCAGCCTGAATGGAGCCATCAGGGTTGATTACGGCTGTAACACCATTATTCGTTCCTCTTAGCAGAGGACGTCCTAGTTCAAGGGCACGCATCCGTGCCATTTGGAAATGCTGCCAGGGGCCAATGGAACGTCCAAACCAGGCATCATTAGAAACGGTTAGAAGGAACTCTGTGTCAGGTTTGAAATTATCACGTACTTGTTCACCTAAAATAATTTCATAGCAGATAGCCGCAGTAATATTGTGCCCGGCAACAGAAAGTTGAGGCTGAATGTAATTACCTTGGCTAAAAGAAGACATTGGCAAATTGAATAACGGGGCTAGTGGTCGCAGTATTGATGCCAATGGCACAAACTCACCAAATGGTACTAGGTGATGTTTGTCGTAGCGGGTTAGCGCGGGGTATTGGTAAGGTATCTTGTCCCCTAAAACGATAATGCTGTTATAGAATTTATAACCTTCCAATGTTTGTCGGGCATCCACAACGCCAGTGATTAAGCTAGTATTGTGTTCCCTCAATACGGTATCCAATTTAGTCAGGAAATCACTTTGGTTATATTCATAATCAGGAATGGCTGATTCTGGCCAAATGATAATTGGCACTTGACCAATGAAAGGACGGCTGTTATCCAAATAAATATCCAGCGTTTTTCCAAGAACAGCGGGGTTCCACTTTATGGCCTGAGGAATATTACCCTGAACCAAAGCAATATCAGTGGTTTTTTCTGGTTGTAGGGTGTACCACGGGTAGTGCTTCATTGTCCACGGTAACAGTAGCAGTATAGTGGCGAAAATAGCCGCGGAAATTTTTTTCTGGGTGATGGCAAAAACCAGTAGCCCGCTGATCATCATCAGCAAGAAAGTAATACCTTCTACTCCCAGAATAGGCGCGATGGCTTTCATCGGGCCATCAATTTGGCTATAACCAAATTGTAACCACGGAAACCCAGATAACACCCAGCCACGCAAGAATTCTGTCAACTGCCACAGCGCTGGGCTGGCGATAACCAGCCTGATGCTATTAGAAACCGGGAAAAAGCGGTTCAATAAACCAGCAAACAGAGCAGGATAAAGAGCAAGGTAGGCAGATAGCAGGATCACCAAAAAGAGATTGATAGCGGTTGGCATACCACCAAAGTCGGCGATACTGACATAAACCCAGTTTGCGCCACTACCAAATAAGCCCAAACCCCAGCATAAGCCAATAAAGCAAGCTTGACGGGTTGTTCTGTTCAAGGAAAGGATTTGCAGGCCAAAAAGGGAAACAAGTGCGGCAGGCCAGAAATCAAAAGGTGAAAAAGCCAGTGTTCCACTGGCTCCGAAAAAAAGTGCCAGCGCAGCACGTAGCCGCTGGCAACTTATTAATGAGGCTTTGTTCATCCAGATCCTATTTATTGTTTATCAAGGCCAGGAACGTCAGCATCATCCGGTATTTTTACATGAACCTGAATGATTTTACGGCTATCAGACATTGTCACTTTGAACAGGTAGCCATCAATGGTGATGGATTCCCCACGTGAAGGCAGATGCCCAAATGCCTGCATGACTAGCCCACCAATAGTATCAACTTCTTCATCGCTGAAATTGGTGCCAAAAACGTCATTAAAATCCTCAATTTGAGTCAATGCCCGCACTGAATAGGAGTGGCGGTTTAAAGCACGAATATCGTTATCTTCATCATCATCGTATTCATCCTCTATTTCACCTACAATCAGTTCAAGAATATCCTCAATTGTGACCAGCCCCGAAACGCCGCCAAATTCATCGATCACAATCGCCATATGGTAGCGTTGGGAGCGAAATTCTTTCAGCAGGCGGTCAACACGTTTACTTTCCGGCACGACAACAGCCTGACGAAGTACTTTATCAATGCTGAAAGGTTCTGCATTTGTACGCATGAAGGGTAGCAGATCTTTCGCCATTAATATGCCTTCGATGTGATCTTTATCTTCGCTGATCACGGGAAAGCGTGAGTGGGCTGAGTCAATAATAACATCCAGACATTCGTCCAGAGATTGGTTGCGTTTTAAGGTAACGATCTGTGAGCGTGGGATCATAATGTCACGCACGCGTTGATCAGCAATATCCATAACACCTTCGAGCATCTCGCGGGTATCGGGATCGATTAGGTCGTTCTGCTCAGAATCACGGATCAGTTCAACCAAATCATCACGGTTTTTCGGTTCACCGTGAAAAAGCTGATTAAGAAGTGCAAAAAAGCCTTTCTTAGGGTCAGGGTTATCGTTACTTGATGAAGGATGGTCGTCGCTCATGGCGTTTTAATGAAAATTCCCCATATAAAATCGTAGACTATTATGTTTAACATAAAAATGTTGACAAGGGTTATTCTTTTTCCGCGAGATAGGGATCAGCATAACCCATTTTTTTTAGGATCTCTGTTTCCAGAGCTTCCATTTCCTCCGCTTCATCGTCTTCAATATGATCATATCCCAGAAGATGAAGACAGCCGTGAACCACCATATGCGCCCAGTGTTCTTCGGCCGTTTTTTGTTGCTCATCTGCCTCTTTTTCAACAACCTGGCGACAGATGATTAAATCACCGAGTAAGGGTAATTCAACTTCAGGTGGCGCTTCAAATGGGAAGGATAACACATTCGTTGGTTTATCTTTCCCGCGATAAGTGAGGTTTAAATCGTGGCTTTCTGCCTCATCAACCAAGCGGATAGTCACTTCACTTTCGGCCTGAAATTGCGGTAAAACACCTTCCAGCCAGCGCTGGAAAAGGACTTCTTCGGGAAGCCCTGCGGGGTTTTCACATGCAATTTGCAAATCTAGTATAACTGAACTCATTGTGTTTCCTGTCGGCGTTTCTCTGCGAGCAATTTTTTACGTTCCTGTTCCGCCGCTTCCCATGCTTCATAGGCGATTACAACTTTTGCAACCACCGGATGGCGAACAACGTCCTCACTATGTAAGAAGTTAAAACTCAGTTCATCAACATCAGATAAAACTTCAATTGCATGACTCAGTCCTGATTTTTGGCCTCTTGGCAGGTCAATCTGGGTGACGTCACCAGTAATGACTGCCTTAGAATTAAAACCAATACGAGTCAGGAACATTTTCATCTGTTCAATGGTCGTATTCTGGCTTTCGTCGAGAATAATAAAGGCATCATTGAGGGTACGTCCACGCATATAAGCCAGTGGTGCTACTTCAATAACGTTTCTTTCGATCAGCTTCTCAACTTTTTCAAATCCCATCATCTCAAACAGGGCATCGTAAAGCGGGCGCAGATAAGGGTCGACTTTCTGGCTGAGATCACCAGGCAAGAAGCCCAGTTTTTCGCCGGCTTCAACCGCAGGACGGGTTAGCAGGATACGGCGGATTTCCTGACGTTCCAGTGCATCAACCGCCGCAGCGACAGCCAAATACGTTTTCCCTGTACCCGCAGGCCCCACTCCGAATGTGATATCGTGATCAAGGATGTTAGCAATGTATTGCGCCTGATTGGGCGTGCGGGGCTTTACAACACCCCGTTTGGTTTTGATATTGACGGCCTTGCCGTATTCAGGAACGCTTTCTGCTGCTTGTTCCAGCACTCGGCTTTCGGTAATCGCGAGATGAACCTGTTCAGGCTCAAGATCCGGTATCATGCCGCGTATAGGCGCGGTTTCAACATAAAGGTGACGCAGGATCCCCGCGGCTGCACTAACACACAATGGTTTACCTGCCAGTTTGAAACGGTTATCGCGGCGATTGATTTCAATACCCAAACGGCGCTCAAGTTGTTTCAGATTATCATCAAGTGGTCCACACAGGCTCATCAGACGTTGATTGTCTGCGGGTTCCAGAAAGATTTCTTGGGTTGCTACTTGTGAGTGTATTTGTGTCACTGATTATCTCTATGTTAGAGCCTATTAAGGCTGGTAAAGGCCAACGCCGAGTTCATCTTCTTTGCGAGTACGGGCAATGACTGATTCAGGTGACTCATGGATGCGCAGATCCATCTCATCTTCAGTACGGATCACTTTACCACGCAAGGAGTTAGCGTATACGTCAACAATTTCAACATCAACAAATTTACCAATCATGTCAGGCGTTCCCTCAAAGTTAACCACACGGTTATTTTCGGTACGGCCAGAGAGTTCCATGATATTTTTGCGTGACGGACCCTCAACCAGAATGCGCTGTGTAGTGCCAAGCATTGCACGGCTGAAGCTCATCGCTTGTTGGTTAATGCGCTGCTGGAGCAGGTACAAGCGCTGTTTCTTCTCTTCTTCACTTACGTCATCTGGCAAATCGGCGGCGGGTGTTCCTGGACGCGCTGAATAGATGAAGCTGAAACTCATATCGAAGTTAACATCGGCAATCAGTTTCATGGTTTTTTCAAAATCATCCTGTGTTTCACCTGGGAAACCAATGATGAAGTCAGAACTGATCAGGATGTCAGGACGTGCTTTACGCAAACGGCGAATAATACCTTTATATTCTAGTGCAGTATGGGCGCGCTTCATCAGGGTAAGGATACGATCAGAACCACTCTGGACTGGCAGATGCAGGAAGCTCACTAACTCAGGAGTATCTTCGTAGACGGCGATAATATCGTCAGTAAACTCAATTGGGTGGCTAGTGGTGAAGCGAATACGGTCGATACCATCAATAGCCGCTACCAGACGCAGCAGTTCTGCAAATGTACAGATGCCCCCATCAAACGTAGCGCCACGATAAGCATTAACGTTTTGACCGAGCAGATTAACTTCACGTACACCTTGCGCAGCAAGTTGTGCAATTTCGAATAAAATATCATCACAAGGACGGCTGACTTCTTCTCCGCGGGTGTAAGGTACAACACAGAATGTGCAGTACTTATTGCAGCCTTCCATGATGGAAACGAATGCAGTTGGGCCGTCTGCACGAGGCTCAGGCAGGCGGTCAAACTTTTCAATTTCAGGGAAACTGATGTCAACAATCGGGCTGCGGCTGCCTTTGACATGATTAATCATTTCGGGCAGGCGGTGCAGGGTTTGTGGTCCGAAAATAATATCGACGCTAGGAGAGCGCTGGCGAATGTAATCCCCTTCCTGGGAAGCCACACAACCACCCACACCGATAATGATTTCAGGGTTTTTATCTTTCAGGCCTTTCCAGCGGCCAAGTTGGTGAAAGACTTTTTCCTGCGCCTTTTCACGGATTGAACAAGTATTCAGGAGTAAGATATCTGCTTCTTCGGCGACATCGGTTAACTGATAACCGTGAGTGGTTTCCAGCAAATCGGCCATCTTGGATGAATCGTATTCGTTCATCTGACAGCCCCAGGTTTTGATATACAGTTTTTTTATCGTCGACATTTTGTGTTGTATCCGGTGTTTCCAGTGGAATGATGCTTCAACACTGAAAAGTGCAATATATTGCACTTAGTGTATTTAGCATAATATTGTTGGTTATTGTAGTCATTTGAGGCACCAGTGACCAGACTGTAACAGCGGATATTCACAGCCGGAAAGGGAAAATTCCGGTAGACTATTTTAATCAATAAGTTAATGACGTGATGAATATGAATAATCCACAACAAAAATTCGATATCGTTGTCGTCGGCGCAGGTATGATTGGCGCTGCGACAGCATTGGGATTGGCGCAGGAAGGTTGGCGTGTTGCATTATTGGAGCACCAGCCTCCCGCGTCTTATGATGCAGATAGTGAACCTGATGTTCGTATATCTGCGATTAGTTGTGCTTCAGTGGATTTATTGAATCAATTGGGAGCATGGGAAAACGTACTACGAATGCGTAGTGCCCCTTATCGAAAGCTGGAAACATGGGAGCAAAATGATTCGAACGTCGTTTTCGACGCTGAAAGTTTGGGGCTGCCAGAGTTGGGGTATATGGTTGAGAATCGTGTCTTGCAACTGGCATTGTGGCAGGAATTTGAACGTTATCCAAACCTGACATTGATTTGCCCCACTGTTTTGCAATCTATGCAGCGCCAGCATAAGAATAAAACGTGGCTGATGACATTGGCAGATGGCATGGAAATTAACACACGCTTGATTATTGGCGCAGATGGTGCCCGTTCTCAAGTCCGTCAATTGGCGGGTATTGGCAGTAACGGGTGGCAATATCGGCAGTCATGTATGTTGATAACCGTCAAGACCAACCAGCCTCAACAAGATATAACATGGCAACAATTTTTTCCTTCTGGTCCCAGGGCTTTTCTGCCGTTGTTTGATCAATGGGCTTCGTTAGTTTGGTACGATTCTCCTGCTCGTATTCGTCAATTGCAGTCAATGACGATGGCACAACTTGAGCGAGAAATTTTTCAGGCATTTCCCACTCGTTTGGGTAACGTCACCCCGATTGCTGCGGGTTCATTTCCACTGACTCGTCATCATGCCAACCATTACGTACAAGAAGGATTGGTTTTGCTGGGGGATGCGGCTCATACCATCAACCCGTTGGCAGGGCAGGGAGTGAATTTAGGCTATCGGGATGTTGATGTATTACTCAAGGTGCTGACTGGTGCTAAGGAATTATTGGAAGAGTGGGATTCTTTGGCTGTCTTGATGCGTTATCAGCGTCGCAGAATGCCGGATAATTTGGTGATGCAGGCGGGAATGGATTTTTTCCATACCGCATTCAGTCATGATTTGCCAGGGTTAAAAACGGTACGAAATCTGGCATTAATGGCAGCGCAGCGTTCAGGCGTCATGAAAAATCTGGCGCTGAAATACGCATTGGGACTGGGATGAATATTACCTCCTATTAGCCCCTTATGGGGCTAGTTTTGTTCAAAAGTCAACGAATGCTTGTCTTTGTATGCCAATACTCTTTTTCGAAAATCTAAGCTGTAGCCCATCTCATTTTATGCCTTGTCATCTTAGGTTTAGATATTATGTCATATTGATATGATTTAGCTATATCCCTGTTGGTCGATTTATTTCCGTTCGTTTCCAGATGCCGGCAGATTCGTGTGTAATTTGAGATAGGGGAGGTGGGTGATTTGTGGCGTAATGGGCAAAAGTTTTCAGTCGAAAATGATGAGATTTTTTATCTATTGAGGAATAAATGAGGTGGTTTTTGTGGCTCATAAATAGAAAAAACCACCTAAAAGGCGGCTTGCACATCAAAGAATATTTTACCTGTATATTCTTTTTCAACTTGTTAAATAATGTAACTCATTGAAAATACTGGCTGGGGTACCAGGATTCGAACCTGGGAATGCCGGAATCAGAATCCGGTGCCTTACCGCTTGGCGATACCCCAACTGAATTTTTAAATGGTGGCTACGACGGGAATCGAACCTGTGACCCCAGCATTATGAGTGCTGTGCTCTAACCAGCTGAGCTACGTAGCCATTTACGTTAAACGTAATTTTTTTGATAAATCTCATTAATATGGCTGGGGTACCTGGATTCGAACCAGGGTATGCCAGGATCAAAACCTGGTGCCTTACCGCTTGGCGATACCCCATCTGAGTATTATCAATGCAGCCTTTGTTATTCCCAGAGTGCCTAGTTAATTCTAGCTCGTTTTAACTTTCTGTTTCAGTTAAATGGCTGGGGTACCTGGATTCGAACCAGGGCATGCCAGGATCAAAACCTGGTGCCTTACCGCTTGGCGATACCCCACCTGAAACTACAGACTAAAACTTAAAATCGTTACTAAAACACATCGTAAGTACAACCCGATGAAGAAAATGGTGCGGGAGGCGAGACTTGAACTCGCACACCTTGCGGCGCCAGAACCTAAATCTGGTGCGTCTACCAATTTCGCCACTCCCGCAAAGATGGTGGCTACGACGGGAATCGAACCTGTGACCCCAGCATTATGAGTGCTGTGCTCTAACCAGCTGAGCTACGTAGCCATCTTTCTCGCTTTGCCTTCATCGGCGGTGCGGGGCGAATTATGCGTATATCAGACAGATGCGTCAACTGCTTTTTTAAAGAAATATGCACAAAATCGTTTGTTTGTTTGTCTTATAAGCGCTTTGTCGACAAAGTCGGCTAAAACGGTTGAAATTATCCGCCAAGAAGATGTTGTAACAGTACACCATTAAGCATTGCACGTTTCGTTAGGGCGAATGCTCCAATTGCTGAACAGTGATTTAGCTCAGAAACCACCACGGGGAGGTTTTCACGGAATGCTTCTAATACTTGGGTATTGATGCTGCTTTTGATAATCGGCAGTAATACCTGTTCTGCTTCAGTAATTTCTCCGGCAATCACCACCTTCTGAGGGTTAAATAGGTTAATGGCGATTGAGATAGCCTTGCCGAGATAGAGTCCTACTTGTCTGATGACTTCTGTTGCAAGCAGATCACCCGCATTGGCGGCAAGGCAAATTGCATGGATATTGCAATTATTCAAGGCAAGCTGACTTGGAAACCCTTGGCGTAATTGTTGCTGTACTTTAGCTTCTATTGCTGAATTGGACGCAATGGTCTCCAGACAACCAAAATTACCACAATGGCAACGTTGACCCAGAGGATCGATTTGGATATGGCCTATCTCACCCAGATTGCCGCGTTTATTGCGTAAAATATTGTTGTTAACAATGACACCAGCCCCTGTGCCGCGATGGATGCGCACCAGAATGGAATCTTCACAATCGCGTGTTGCCCCGAAATAATTTTCTGCTAATGCAAGGCTGCGAATATCATGACCAATAAAACAGAAAATATTGAAATGTTCTTTGAGGATCTTAACCAGAGGCCAGTTATCTACTTTAATGTGTGGCATATAGCGGATAATACCTTGGTCAGGGTCAACCAGTCCGGGCAGAATAACGGAAATTGCGATCAATTCACGGATCCGGCGCTGGTTTTTGTCGATGAAACTTTCAATGGCGTAAATAATTCGTTTTTCGACTTCATGCTGACTATTTTCCCGCACAGGATAGTGTGCTTCCACTAACGTCTTGCCGCTCATATCGAACAGCGCCACGGTCGCATCATGGCGCCCAAGCCGGACTCCAATAGTATGGAAATGGCGTGTTTCAGTAATAATAGAGATTGCGCGTCTTCCGCCAGTGGAAGCCTGATGTTCGACTTCTTTTATCAGGCCCCGCTCCAATAATTGACGAGTAATTTTGGTTACGCTAGCAGGGGCAAGCTGGCTCTCTTCTGCAATCTGGATACGTGATATTGGCCCATGCTGATCAATCAGCCGATAGACCACCGCACTATTTAGCTGTTTGACGAGATCAATATTACCAATTTGCTTCTGTGCGTTCTCATTACTCATCAATCTTTATACTCACGGTAGTTTGATTTCATTTCCGTTAACAATGGTTTTGCAGATTTTGAAATCGTGAGTAAATGCGGTCAGATTCGCTACCTTGCCAGATTCAATCGTACCGAGGTGTTTATCAATACCGATTGCGCGGGCTGGGTAAAGCGTCACCATTCGCAACGTTTCATCCAAAGCAATACCAACATGCTCCACACTATTTTTAACACAATCAATCATTGTGATTGATGAGCCGCTCAGTGTTCCATTTTCATCAACACATAAGCCATTTCGATAATATATTGTTTTATTGGCAAAGGTAAATTGTTCTATGGCATCGGGGGCAAGTCCGGCAGGAAGGATGGCATCTGTTACCAAAATAAGTTTTTCATTTTTTAATCTCTTGGAATTGCGGACATTTGGCCATGATACATGCATTCCATCACAGATAATGCCGGCATAGACTTCAGGGGAGTCATAAATGGCACTCACCAGCCCAGGCTGACGGCCAGAAATCGCAGGCATGGCATTATATAAATGGGTAGAGAAAGTAATGCCATGTTGGAAGCCATAACGAGCTTCTTCATAGGTGGCATTGGAATGACCCGCAGAAACCGTAATACCCGCTTCGGCCAATTGTCGAATATATTTGCTTTCTACTATTTCCGGAGCAAGGGTGATTTTGGTAATAACATCCGCATTCAGGCACAGGTAATTAACCATTTCAGCGGTGGGTTTGCGGATATAAGCTGTATTATGAGTTCCTTTTTTTATTGGATTGATATAAGGTCCTTCCAGATGCAGCCCTAATGCCTGATTAGGATTTTTTTGCAAATAAGCGCGCATTACTTCAATGGCTTTTATCATTAATTCATCGGGGCTGGTGATGAGGGTAGGCAGGAAACTGGTACAACCGTAGCGCTGGTTGGTTTTCTGCATGGTATGCAGAGTCTCTTCTGAAATATCTTCCAACTGTTCATTAAACTGGACTCCCCCACAACCATTCAGTTGTAGATCAATAAATCCTGGTGCGAGATTTGCGCCATGTAAATCATGTTTTTCAATCTCTTCTGGCAACTCGTTGACCGGACAGACGTGTTTAATCAAACCATCTGCAATAATGACTGCATGGTTATCGAGCCTGTCATATCCGGTATAAATAATGCCATTGGTTAACGCGTACATTGATATCTTAACTCCTGGATCAGTTTAGCTGGCGAACTCATTAATGATATCGGCCTCTAACTGGTGAAAATACTTCACTGTCTTTACTTTCAGTTCCAAAGTGGCGGGTTCATCGCAAGCAATAAGTGATTTTGGATGCATCTGGAGACAACTGATTGTCCACATATGGTTGATATTCCCTTCTACTGCGGCAAGCAGAGCTTGTGCTTTATTCATTCCAGTTGCCAAAATCATAACTTCTTCAGCATCCATTAACGTACCCACACCAACAGTTAATGCATATTTGGGAACTTGCTCCACATCATTATTAAAAAAACGGGAATTGGCAGTCCGCGTTTCAATGGTCAATGTTTTAATGCGGGTGCGTGAAGAGAGAGAAGATGCGGGTTCATTAAAGGCAATATGCCCATCATTACCAACACCACCCATAAATAAATGTATCTTGCCATAAGCCTTGATCTTATTTTCGTAACGCTGGCACTCAATATCAATATCTTTCGCATTTCCATTTAACAAATTGATGTTCTCTTTTGGAATATCAATGTGATTAAAGAAATTGTGGTACATGAATGAGTGGTAGCTTTGGGGATGATCTTCCGATAGTCCAACATATTCGTCCATATTAAATGTCACAACATGCTTGAAGCTCACTTTTCCAGCTTGATACAGGGAAATAAGTTCCTTGTAGGTTGCCAGTGGTGTGCTGCCTGTGGGAAGCCCAAGCACGAAAGGGTGTTCAGCCGTTGGATTGAATTCATTGATTCTGCTTGCAATATAGTGAGCAGACCATCGGCCAACATCACTTGCCGTCGTTAGGGGGATCAGCCTCATGATTACCTCTTAAAAAACATTCAATAAATTAATGACGAGAACTATGCACGATACACATGATTTTGAGATATCAATGCGGGGCGTGATAGCTGTGTGACAAAACTACACATCGTACTTGTTCTAAGTGGGGTCTTGTCGCATTCAATGTAATATAGATATTTTTAATAATAAAATAAGTTTTGCGTACTAGCTAGATTTTTGATTAAAAAATTATCAAATATGGTGATTTTAATCACGCGTTAGATGGATTTAATTTGCGTTACAAAATATTTTTTTTAGACTAAAAACGTATTAACAATAAATACATAAATGATGGCACCACACATTGATTAACTAAAAGATTCCATTAACGGAGCTTCAAGGGGGCATACGTGAACATTCTGAACTACTTACAACGGATTGGTCGGGCATTAATGGTGCCTGTGGCAACATTGCCGGCAGCGGCAATATTGGTTGGTGTAGGTTATTGGATTGATCCAACGGGATGGGGGGCCGATAATGAGTTGGCGGCACTGCTTATCACATCAGGCAATGCCATTCTTGATAACATGGGTATGTTGTTTGCGATTGGGATTGCCTATGGAATGTCGAAAGATAAAGATGGAGCTGCTGCACTGGCAGGACTTATCGGATTTATTGTTGTCATGAAACTATGTTCTCCGGCAGCGGTGGCAATGATTAAGGGTATTCCGATTGAGGAAATTCCCAAAGCATTTAGCAAGATTAATAACCAATTTGTTGGGATCTTGGTGGGGGTATTTTCCGCTGAACTGTATAACCGCTACAGTAGTGTAGAGCTACCTCAAGCACTGTCTTTCTTTAGTGGCCGTCGTTTAGTTCCTATCTTGAACTCTTTCTTGATGATTGTTGTGTCTTTTATCTTGATGTTTGTTTGGCCAATAGTTTATGACTGGCTGGTAGCATTCGGTGAGAGTATCACCAATCTTGGTTCCGTTGGCGCGGGTTTGTATGCCTTCTTCAATCGTCTGCTGATACTCATTGGTTTGCATCATGCACTGAACTCAGTATTTTGGTTTGATGTTGCTGGTATCAATGACATTCCTAACTTTCTTGGTGGACAGAAATCCATTGAAGCAGGAACTGCGGTTATGGGTATCACTGGCCGTTATCAGGCTGGTTTCTTCCCGATTATGATGTTTGGCTTGCCGGGAGCTGCATTAGCGATTTACCACTGCGCTCGTCCGGAAAATAGAGCGAAGGTTGCTGGTATTATGATGGCAGGGGCATTTGCGGCTTTCTTTACAGGAGTAACAGAACCGCTTGAATTTTCTTTCATGTTTGTTGCACCAGTGCTTTATGTTCTGCATGCCATCATGACTGGGATTTCGGTTTATATTGCGGCTGCCATGCATTGGATTGCCGGTTTTGGCTTTAGTGCCGGATTTGTCGATATGTTACTTTCTTCACGTAACCCGCTGGCTGTTCATTGGTACATGTTGATTCCGCAGGGTTTGGTATTCTTCTGCCTTTATTATGTTGTCTTCCGTTTCACCATCAAAAAATTCAATTTGATGACCCCCGGACGTGAGTTGTCAGCCACAAATGAAACTGATGGTTATGATATTGATATGGCGAAAAAAGAGAGCAATTCAGCGGGTTCCATTCAGGAAAAGGCCCATCAATACATTGCTGCTGTTGGAGGTTCAGACAACTTGACGAATGTTGACTCTTGTATTACTCGCTTACGTTTATCTGTGAACGATTCCAGCCTGGTCAATGAACAATTAGTAAAACATCTTGGTGCTTCGGGTGTTATCCGCCTGAATAAGCAGAGTGTCCAGATTATTGTTGGTACACGTGCAGAATTGATATCCAATATGATGAAAGAAATTCTGAAAACAGGTTATGTTGCAGCGGCAAAAGTAACCCTCAAGTCTGAGGCTGATGTTTTGGTGGAAAAAGAGGATGAGCCAGCAGGTAAACCCATTTTGACTTTAATTGCTCCTGTAACGGGTGAATTGGTCAAATTGGAAGATGTTCCTGATGAAGCCTTTTCCAGCAAATTAGTCGGTGATGGGATTGCCATAAGACCCACATCGAATATCATTTTTGCTCCTGTTGCGGGTACGGTCGTGAAGATATTTGATACCAACCATGCGGTATGTATTGAAACGGATAGTGGTATTGAGATCATTATTCATATCGGCATAGATACAGTCTCACTGAATGGCACAGGATTTGAGCGTTTGGTGGAAGAAGGGGAGAAAGTGAAAATAGGGCATCCTCTATTGAAGTTAGATCTGGATTATTTAAATGCACATGCAAAATCAATGGTCAGTCCTGTGATTATCAGCAATATTGATGATTATGTTGGTGTGAAAATTCTTACTAAGGGAAATGTAATCGCTAATAAGTCAGATTTATTTCAAGTAATGCAATAAGTTAATGCACATAACATTTTATGTCATAACGAGTTAAAAAAAGTTGAGCCGATACAATAAATAAACCATTTCCCACGAACAAAGTATTGTTTCTCGGTTCAGCTTATTAGATTATAGAAGGTTATGTTGAAGCGCTTTTTGCATTGAGGAAAAAAACGATGAGTGAGGCAGATGCCCGCCCGACAAACTTTATTCGTCAGATTATTGACGAAGATCTGGCAACTGGTAAACATACATCCGTACATACCCGTTTCCCACCTGAACCCAACGGTTATCTGCATATCGGCCATGCCAAATCGATCTGCCTGAATTTCGGCATCGCTCAAGACTATCAGGGACAATGCAACCTACGTTTTGACGATACAAACCCCGTCAAGGAAGATATCGAGTACGTTGAATCGATTAAAACTGACGTTCAGTGGTTGGGATTCCAGTGGAGTGGGGATATTCGCTACTCTTCCGACTACTTCGATATCCTGTATCAATACGCTATTGAATTAATCAATAAAGGCCTGGCGTATGTCGATGAACTGAGTCCTGAAGAGATCCGTGAATATCGCGGTACGTTAAAAGAGCCAGGCAAAAACAGTCCATATCGTGATCGCAGCGTAGAAGAAAACCTGGCGCTGTTTGAAAAAATGCGTGCCGGTGAATTTGCTGAAGGCAAGGCGTGTTTGCGTGCCAAAATTGATATGGCATCCTCGTTTATTGTTATGCGTGATCCGGTAATCTACCGCATCAAATTTGCAGAGCATCACCAGTCAGGCAATAAATGGTGCATCTATCCGATGTATGATTTCACGCACTGTATTTCCGATGCGCTGGAAGGGATCACCCATTCCATCTGTACACTGGAATTCCAGGATAACCGCCGTTTGTACGATTGGGTATTGGATAACATTACGATTGATTGCCATCCACGTCAGTACGAATTCTCGCGCCTGAACCTGGAATATACGGTGATGTCCAAGCGTAAGCTTAACCAGTTGGTGACAGAAAACATCGTTAATGGTTGGGATGACCCACGTATGCTAACTATTTCTGGGTTACGCCGTCGTGGTTATACTGCGGCAGCTATCCGTGAGTTCTGTCGCCGTATTGGTGTGACGAAACAGGATAACAACGTTGAAATGGCGGCATTGGAATCCTGCATTCGTGATGATCTGAACGAAAATGCACCGCGCGCAATGGCGGTTCTTGATCCGGTGAAACTGGTGATTGAGAACATGCCAGAAGGTGAAGTTATTCTGACGATGCCTAACCACCCGAACAAACCAGAAATGGGCAGCCGTGAAGTGCCATTCAGCCGTGAATTGTACATTGACCGTGCAGATTTCCGTGAAGAAGCAAACCGTCAATATAAGCGTCTGGTTCTGGGTAAAGAAGTCCGTCTGCGCAATGCTTACGTGATTAAAGCAGAGCGAGTTGAGAAAGACGCGGAAGGCAATATCACGACAATTTATTGCCAGTATGACGAGCAAACCCTGAACAAAGATCCAGCCGATGGTCGCAAGGTTAAGGGGGTCATTCATTGGGTAAGCGCAGCACACGGTGTACCGGCAGAATTCTATCTGTATGACCGACTGTTCAGCGTGGCAAATCCAGGGGCAGAAGATGACTTCTTGTCTACTATCAATCAGAATTCGCTGGTGATCCGTAAAGGATTTGTCGAACCAGGGTTGGCAAATGCATTGCCAGAAACAACCTATCAGTTTGAGCGTGAAGGTTATTTCTGTGCTGATAGCCGTCTGTCAAGCGCTGAACATCTGGTCTTTAACCGAACGGTTGGCTTGCGCGATACTTGGGCAAAAATCTCACAAGAGTCATAACCTCACTAAGATAATGTGATCCTTTCCACAAAAAAGCGTGATTATTTTCACGCTTTTTTGTGCTTGATAGCCCCGTAATGAAAATTAACCCCTTCATCTAAGATTAAAAATTGCCTTATAGTCACATATTATATAGGGTTATTTCCTGGCCAGACTTGTATATTATTTACCCAAAGCTTACCCATCGAAAAAATAATAAGTTCGGACGAGGTAATTTATGAAACCCATTAAATTACGTACCTTGGCAGCATTTATCACGGCAGTTGGATTTATAGGCAGCGCTCATACAGAAATGACATCGGCAATGTCGCCGCAAAATCCAATGTCATCACAACAGATCGTGGATTTACTCAGTCAGTTAAAAGTCACTTTCAAAGTCATTGATAATCAGGCGGGTTCACATGGTACAGATTGTGCCATTCTTGGCGCTGATTCGGCGGCCTGTAATCGGGTCAACATTATCTTGAGCAATGGTGATCAGGCAATCAACTCTTCCGATTGGGCGCTCTATTTTCACAGTATTCGCCAAATCCTGAAATTGGATAATGATCAATACAAAATCACCCATATTACCGGTGACTTACATAAACTGGAGCCAACGAAACAATTTACGGCCATCAAAGCCAATGAAAAGATCGTGCTACCCATTATTGGTGAATATTGGCAGATTTACAGTACAGATTTTATGCCGCGTTGGTATGCAACTTCCGGTGATGCGACGCCCAAAATTTTGGCAAATACTAATACAGAAAACATCAGCGAATTTTTATCTGATCTGAAAGGTGAACAGTGGCAACGAACCACAACGGATAACAATACCCTGATGACGCCTGAAAACCGCTTTGCAAAAAACCAACAAGTGGCAACGATCAGTGAAGATAAACTGCGAGGGCAGATTATTCCGACACCGAAAGCGCTTTCCGTTCATTCTCAGGATGTGGATTTATCCCGTGGCGTGAAATTAGAGTTAGGTGGGTTGAGCGGTGAATCTATTAACGTGATCAGGGAGCGTTTCAAAGCTCGTGATATTCATTTAACGGATAATGGTTACCGAATAGCGACTCAAATCAACGCAAACCAATTTACCAAGCCTTGGCGAATAAAAGGTGCGTATTTATTGGAGATTACCACCAAAGGGGCACAAATCATCGCATTTGATCAATCTGGTGTATTCTATGGCCTACAATCGCTATTTTCCTTACTTCCTGCCAATGGTATGCCAAAGATTGCGACACTGACGGCAAAAGATGCTCCACGGTTTGAATATCGTGGTGTGTTTCTTGATGTTGGGCGAAATTTTCATAGTAAAGAAGCTGTCTTGCGTCTGCTTGATCAAATGTCCCGCTATAAATTGAACAAGTTTCATTTCCATTTGAGTGATGATGAAGGTTGGCGTTTAGAAATCCCTGATTTACCGGAATTGACTGAAATCGGCAGTCAACGTTGCCATGATTTGAGTGAGACTCAGTGCTTATTGCCGCAATTGGGATCAGGGCCAGAGAATAACAATATGGGAAGTGGCTATTTTAGCCGTCAGGATTACATTGATATTCTGAACTATGCCAAAGCCCGCCAGATAGAAGTGATCCCAGAAATTGATATACCCGCCCATGCTCGTGCCGCAGTGATGTCGATGGAAGCGCGTTATAAGCGGCTTATGGCGCAGGGCAAAGAGCAGGAAGCCAACGAATATCGTCTGCTTGATCCGACAGATACCTCGAATACCACCTCCGTGCAATTCTATGATCGCCACAGTTATCTTAACCCGTGTATGGACTCTTCAAAACGGTTTATCGATAAAGTTATTAGCGAAGTTGTTGCCATGCACCAAGAGGCCGGTTTGCCGTTGAATACATGGCATTTTGGTGGGGATGAGGCGAAAAATATTCGTTTAGGCGCGGGATACCAGGATAAAGACGAACCGAGTGTGCCAGATAAGGGCATTATCAACCAGAAAATCGAAGACAAACCGTGGGCAAAATCTCAGGCTTGTCAGAAGATGATAGCGCAAGGTGTCATTAAAGATGTTGATGAACTTGCCAGTTATTTTGCCATTGAAGTCAGCAAAATCGTCAATGCTCACGGTATCAGCACCATGCAGGCGTGGCAGGATGGCCTGAAACAGGCTAAATCGGCAAAAGATTTCGCCACTAAACATGTTGCGGTGAACTTTTGGGATACCCTGTATTGGGGAGGTTATGATTCTGCCAATGACTGGGCAAATAAGGGCTATCGGGTTGTTGTTTCCAGTCCTGATTACGTCTATCTGGATATGCCATACGAAGTCCATCCGAAAGAGCGGGGCTACTATTGGGCAACTCGCTTTAATGATGAGGCAAAAATTTTCAGCTTTGCTCCGAATAATATGCCACAAAATGCTGAAACCTCGCTGGATCGTGATGGCAATTACTTTAGTACTCATAGCAATAAACGCTGGCCAGGGGCTTATGGTATGTCGGGGCAATTATGGAGTGAAACCGTGCGCACCGATGATCAAATGGAGTATATGATTTATCCACGTTTACTGCCGCTGGCAGAACGGGCATGGCACCAGGCAGAGTGGGAGCAGAATTATCAGCAAGGCAGGGAGTATAAAGGTGGAATAACGCACTATGTTGATACGGTTCTTCTGCAACAAAATTGGGAACGCTTTGCCAATCTGATCGGACAGCGTGAGCTAGCGAAGCTGGATAACGCCCAAATTTCATATCGTTTGCCAGTGCCGGGTGGCAGAATTGTTTCTGAAACACTGGAAGCCAATATCGCATTGCCAGGGGTGGTTATCCAATACTCATTGGATAATGGAAAAACATGGCAGGATTACAATGACAGGCAGCGACCTCATGTCAGCGGCAAGGTGAAAATTCGTTCTGTCAGTACTGATGGAAAACGCTTTAGCCGTATCGATGAAGTTAAATTCTAACGGCTGCTTTTGAGCAATGAGGGGAAACCAGAGCAGAAGATTGATAAAGTAACCTGCCGATTAGTTGGAATTCTAATCGGCAGTAGCTTATTCAGACGAACAAACACCAGAAGTGGATTATTTCAGTTGCCTTATTCGGTGCTTGTTTATCTATCTATCATGCTTTTTCATCATGCAGCGCGTTATCTTTGCGGCAATCACCAGCAGCACAGTGACCATATAAATAAAGACTGTGGTTTGAGAGCTTAATGCCATAACGCTCAGCAATATTTTTCTGGCGCTCTTCAATAAACTCATCACTAAATTCAATGACCTTACCGCAGTCGAGACAAATCAGGTGGTCATGGTGATGTTGTTGGGTGAGTTCAAAAACCGATTTACCGCCTTCAAAATTGTGGCGTGTGACAATGCCGGCATCATCGAACTGGTTCAACACGCGATAGACAGTGGCGAGGCCAATCTCTTCACCGATATCAATCAGTTTCTTGTAGAGATCTTCCGCACTGACATGATGGCATTCTGGGTCCTGTAGCACTTCCAGAATTTTCAGTCGTGGAAGTGTTACTTTAAGTCCAGCATTTTTCAATGCTTTATTGTTGTCGGTCATGCGGATTCAGTCCTGTAACTTGAGTTAAGTGAACTTGTGATACTTGGGTATCGTGAGGGAATCATGATTCTGTTTCACGTTGCTGATTATAGGCATGGATATTAAAAATGAAAACCATGCCTATTCAGATATCATGACACATTATGCAAGAATAATCCTGCCTGAAAGGGCTTTTATCTTCTTATTAAGCAATTAGAATTTCTGATAGGCTCACTTCAGCCTTGATCTGTTGTACCCAGGCTTCAACGCGCTCATCCGTCAATTCTGGTTGACGATCTTCATCAATGGCCAAACCAATAAAATGGTTATCGTCGGCCATGCCCTTAGAGGCTTCGAAATGATATCCTTCGGTTGGCCAGTGACCTACAATAATGGCGCCACGAGGCTCAATAATATCGCGAATGGTGCCCATAGCATCACAGAAGTACTCTGCATAATCTTCCTGGTCACCACAGCCGAACAAAGCAACCAGTTTCCCTTCGAAGTTGATCTCTTCCAGTGTTGGGAAGAAATCATCCCAGTCACACTGGGCTTCGCCGTAATACCAGGTTGGGATGCCAAGCAGCAGGATATCGAAGGCTTCAATGTCTTCTTTGCTGCTTTTGGCAATATCGTGGACTTCAGCAACATCAGCACCACCCAATTTTTCTTGGATCATTTTGGCGATGTTTTCTGTGTTGCCTGTATCGCTACCGAAGAATATACCTATTATTGCCATAAAATGGGTTAACCTCTTGTTTTATTTGTGTATTAAATCTATACACATCACGCTGAAATCAGCTAGAAAAATGTCAGTTTCAGTAACATGAAAAGCGTTATTTTGACCAAACATCCATGACAAATCTGTCAGATTTGTGTGGTGATACCGCTTCATTGTGTTTAATAAAAGCCGTTAATCGGCAAGGTGATTTTTTTCTGTCAGTTGAGCTAATAACATTTGTTCAATCAATTCACTGCGGCTAATGTTGCGCTGTTTTGCCAGATGGTTTAGTGCGTCGACGGCATCTTCATTGAGTTTGAGTTCCACTCGACGTAGTCCTTTGACTTTATCTCGTCGCAACTGATTGCGCTTATTGATTCTAAGCTGTTCATCCCTGGACAGCGGGTTTGTTTTAGGTCGCCCAGGCCTGCGTTCATCTGCGAACAAATCCAGTGTGGTGCGATCAGTTTGTTCTTTTGCCATAAATTCAATTGATAATGGGCGTGTACCAATAATATAGCGGGCAATAATACCTTAGCTGGACGTGTGTCGCTACTAGTTGATGGGAGAGATTGTTGGGATGGTTCAAATGTTATGAGTATGTTTTGAGTGAAATTTGAACTCTTACCTTGCGAGTTTTTCTCTCTAGAGTTAGCATGTATTACAATGTAACACATGCTATATAGGTAACTATTGAGGTATAGCTATGAGTGAAACGACATTTACATTTAGGGTCGATGATACACTGAAAAGCGATTTTTCAACGGCAGCAAAAGCACTTGATCGTACTGGTGCACAGCTTTTGCGCGAATTTATGCGTGATTTTGTTCGCAAACAGCAAGAAGCGGCGGATTACGATGCTTGGTTTCGCGAACAGGTTCAAATAGGTATTGATGATGCCAATATCGGAAATTTGATGTCAGCGGAAGAAGTTGAAGCTGACGCAAATGCATGGCGCACGGAAATCCGAGAGAAACTGGCTAAGAAATGAAAATTGTATGGACGTTATCAGCCAGTACTGACAGAAAAAAAATTCGTGAATATATTTCACTAGATAATCCGGTAGCAGCTTTGGACTGACGTCGCGGACGTATTGTTGGTACACGTGAGCTGGTTATTCATCGTCATTATGTTTTAGTCTATGACATAAAGAATGAATCAGTTAGGATCCTCGTTTGTTCAAGCCAATTAGTGAATTGAATGTGACCGCTTAGGCGGTCACGGAATACCCGCTTCGGAGTGACAAAACAAGTCTCATATCTTCAATAAATTTCTTTTTCAGTCATCACTTCGTTTGTTGATACCAAAGTTGTGCATATAAACCATCTTGTTGTATCAGGGCATCATGTGAACCTGATTCAGCGATTTTGCCCAAATCTAAAACGAAAATCTTATCAGCGTGGCGAATAGTATTCAGCCGATGAGCAATGCTGATCACAGTTCGGTTTCGGCATATTTCAGCCATATTACTCATGATGGCAGCTTCGGATTCATAATCCAGTGCGGAGGTCGCTTCATCAAGGATCAGAATTTTGGGATCATTGAGCAATGCCCTTGCCAATGCGATGCGCTGCCGTTGTCCGCCAGAAAGGTTGCCTCCTTTTTCGCCAACAGGATGGGCAAATTTATGTGGAAATGTATTGATGAAATCAACCGCACCCGCTAAGGTGGCAGCCCGATAGACTTCCTCATCGCTGGCATTGGGCTTACACAGGCGGATATTGTCCGCAATGCTGCCGGAAAACAGGATGCTCTCCTGCAAGACCACGCTCATATTACGGCGCAGTGACACTGGGTCGGCAATTGCTAAATCCATGCCATCCACCAAAACCTGACCGTGTTGTGGCACATAGAGGCGCTGTAACAGGCGGGTTAATGTACTTTTGCCGGAACCTGATGGCCCCGTAATGCCAATAAATTCTCCGGCCTTAATTTCCAGTGACAAATTTGCCAGCACTTCTGGCGTATCGGCATGATAGCGGAAACGTATATTGCGGAATTCAATCTGGCCTGCCAGTTCAGGTGCTGATGCCAGCCCTTGTTTACTGCTTTCCATCGGTTCATCAAGAATATCACCCACCCGTCGCAGGGCAATCAGGGTATGCTGAAAGTCTTGCCAGACTTGTGCCAATCTTAGGATGGGTTGGGTAACATGCCCCGCCAGCATATTAAAAGCAATTAATTCACCAGGGGACAACTCTCCATCAAGCACGCCCCGAACTCCCCACCATAAAAGCAGAGCAGCAACCACTTTTTGGATCAGCTCAATCCCTTGTCCCGCAGCCAGTCCGCTTTTTTGGGCTGTAAAACGCTGGATTAATTGCTCGCTCAATACTTTTTGCCATTGGTACAAAAAACGCTTTTCTGTCGCCGTGGTTTTGATGGTTTCAATTCCCGTGACGGCTTCTGTCAGGAAGCTGGTGGCATTGGCATCGGCTTCATACTCTTTTTCTACCTTGCGACGAATAATGGGCCCGACGGCGATCCAGAGTAAAAAATAGAGAACCAGTGAACTGATTACAAGCCATGTCAGCAGGGAGGAGTAATGGAACATCACACCCAGAAACAGAATGATGAAAATCAGGTCAAGCAACAACATTAGGGTCGATCCGGTCAAAAATTGGCGGATCTGTGCCATCTCCCTGACTCTGGCGATAATTTGTCCGGTCTGCCGCTGTTTGAAATAGGGCAGGGGCAAACCTACGAGATGGCGATACAGTTTGCCGGAGAGTTCCGCATTGATTTGGCTGGCCATATGCCCAAACACGGTATTGCGCAGGAAGCCATACAGGGGTTCTGCCAATGCCAGTGCCAGCATCGCCATACCTAAAACATGCAGGCTGGAAATACTCCGTCCAACCAGCACCTTATCTATGACATTTTCAAATAACAAAGGCGCTGCTAATGCTAAAAGCTGCAACATAATGGCATACAGAAAAATATCCCGTAACTGGCTTTTTTGCCTGAAAATGGAGGGATAAAACCAGCTTAGACCAAATTTAACCTGCTGCTTGGTCAGGGATTTATCCGCTATTAGCAGCACCTTGTATTCGTATCCACTATGATCCTGTTCGCCACGCATTGGAGGAGCCAGTGCACGTACTTCATATTTTCCGGTAATAGGATCGAACACCTTAAATGTGTCAGGATGGATTTCTGACAATACCCACCAGCGCTTATCCAGTTTAATCAATGCAGGTAAAGGTAATGTAGTGGCGGTATCCGGTGTCAGGCGTTCAAACTTGCTGTGTAGCCCAATGGCATCTGCGGCTTCACGTAGCTGTGGATCTGTCAGTGCAAGAGAGTCTACACCCAGAATATGATGCAATTGCCCGACAGAGGCCACTTTGTGGAACTGTTTGCCTAAGTGGGCGATACAATCCAGGGCATAATTGTTTGCATTGATATCACTATTTGCGCCGATTGTGTGGTCGGTTTTTGGGTCTGTATCTGTACTACAGGTGAAGGAAAAAGTATCAGCCATGATTATTTCTCTCTCAACGCTTCAGATTGATATTCCTGGATTGGGCTGAGCAGGTAATCAATGACTCTTCGCTGATCTGTTTTGATTTCCGCAACGATAGACATACCTGCTGTAATTTCAACCGGTTTCCCATCTACCATAATGTTGTTCTGTCTGAGGCTGATTTGCGCGGGAAAAACCAGACCTAACCGTTCATCGGTGGTGGAGTCCCGCGAAATACTCAATAACTCTCCTTCAATCGTGCCATAGCGGGTATAAGGAAACGCATCGACTTTTACGGTGACAGGCTGACCAGGCCGGACAAAACCGACATCTTTGTTCAGGATCTGGATTTCAGCCAGTTGTACATGCTCGTCAGGAACAATCACCATCAAATTCTGCGCAGGTTGCAAAACAGCGCCGAGGGTGTGGACGCTCAATTGTTGAACCGTGCCAGTGACGGGAGAGCGCACGACCTCAAGTTCTTCCCGCTCTTGCATTTTAGAAATTTCTTGTTGTGTTACTACTAGCTGTATTTTTGCCTGTTTTCTTTTCTCAAACCATTCCCGCTCTTTTTTGATTTTGACGCTCTTTAATTGCTCCTCCTGGCTCTTGTATTTCGCCATCAGAATATTGAGTTCCGATTTTTGTTGCGCGATCACCCTTTCTGTTTCCAGAAGTTCCTTTTCTTGTTCGAGGTATTCCACCTTGCTGATAACCTGCTTCTGGCTCAATGTTTTTCGTGCCTGCAAACGCTGGCTGATATTTTCGTGCAGATGGGTTAATGACCGTATATCGCTATTCCGCGCTTTTTGGGAAGTCAGGTTCTCTGTCATTTCCGCATGAATAGTGGTCATAATTGAGTCGAATTCCTGCTTTTCGTGGGCATAATGTGCCAGAATGCTTTCCTGCTTAGCGGCGGATTGCTGCTGGAAAAGCAGCAGAGATTTGGGGTCGTGTTTTTCAAGCAGCGCTTGATAACGAATTTCCTCTTCCGTCAGGTAATCGCGTTGCTCGATCAAACGGGCAATATCTTGATTGACGCCGAGCGTATTGAGTGTCAGCAATGGCGCTCCTTTCTCAACATGCTGACCATTGGTGACATGAATGGCGATCAAGCGGCTCTGCTCATAAGCCTGAATGATTTGGGAACGGCCAGAAGCGATCAGGCGTCCGGTTGCAGTTGCCTGCACATCCAGTTTCCCCAGACAAGCCCATAGCAGAGCAACCAGAACGCTAATGCTCAGGGTTATTGCGGTATAACGGGCGAACGGGGAAGGTGGGCGTTGTGACAAAGCCAAGTGGGTCGGTAAAAAATCATAATGCGGGTTGGCAGTACGTAACTGTTTGATCCCTCTGCGCAAGATAGCCTTAAACATGGGCAGGCTCCTCCTGTGTTGTTTCCTGTTTTAGTTCTTGTTGTAACTGCCAAAGTTTCCGATAGTGTTTGCCTTGTTGCAGAAGCTGTTCATGGCTACCTTGTTCGATGATTTGGCCTTGATGTAACACAATGATGCGGTCACATTGGCGTACTGTGGAGAGCCGGTGTGCAATGGTAATGACTGTTCTGCCTTGAGCAATAGCAGCCATGTTGGATTGAATAACGGCTTGCGATTCATCATCCAGTGCACTGGTGGCTTCATCAAGGATCAAGATTTTGGGCTCGGATAACAGCGTTCTGGCAATGACAAGACGCTGTCGCTGCCCGCCTGATAGCGATTGCCCGCCTTCGGCGATCACCGTGTCATACCCCATCGGCAATCTGAGAATAAAACCGTGTGCGCCTGCCAGCTTTGCGGCTTCAATGACAGCGGATAACGGGGCGTCAGGGCAGGATTGGGACAAATTCTCATACACCGTTTTATTAAATAGAAAGTTTTCTTGCAGAACGATGCCAATCTGCTGCCTGATGGATCCAATATTGAAGTTTTGCAAGGGAATGCCATCCAGCGTGATAGTCCCACTTTCTGGGGTATAAAGCCGTAACAGCAAACGTGCAAGGGTACTTTTTCCTGAGCCAGAGGTTCCGACGACGCCTACAGTTTCCCCCGCCCGAATATTCAGAGTGAAATGGTTGATGGTGGGGGGGAGATCGGGTTGATAGCGAAAGACGATATCAGAAAATGAGATAGCCCCGTGCAAGGCAACCCGTTCGTTGCCTGATTGCTGCTCTGTTGGCAGGTTCAGCATATCTCCCAGCTTATCGATGGCAATGCGTGAACGGATAAATTGCCCCCAGAGCTGCACCAACTTAGCCAGAGGCTGCTGGGTGTGGCTTACCATCATATTGAAGGCAATCAATTGACCAATGGTCATATGTAGGGAAAGCACTTGCGAAGCGCCCAGCCAGATAATGACCGCACTGGTGACTTTTTGTAGTACCGTTACCAGATGACCGGAACGATTATCCCATTGCTGTACATCATAACTGGTGCTGACCATCTTTTCCGTCTGGCTATCCCAACGGCGAATAAAGCGAGGTTCAGCGGCGAGGCTTTTTAGTGTCTCAGCACCGGCAACGGTTTCGGTCAGGAAAGAGGTGTTCATTGCCGCATGAGTGAACTGTTTTTCCACCGCTTTTTCCATTTTCGGTGTCACCCACCAGGCCAGCAGGGCATAACAGGGTAGGGTAAGCAGGAAAATCAGGGTCAACATAGCGGACAACAGGCTCATGACATAAATAAATACGAACATGAACAAAACGTCGATACATAAGGTGAACATGGAACCGGTTAAAAATTCCCGAACCGTTTCCAGCTCCCGTACTCGTGTCACAATCGCGCCCACCTGGCGGGATTTAAAAAACAGCAACGGCAGGCCAAACAAGTGCTTAACCAGTTTCAGGCCAAGTTTTATATCAATCCGGTTGGCGGTGTGGGCATACTGGTATTCACGTAATCCCCGCAAAATAATCTCAACCAATCCAGCCGCCACCAGCCCAAAAATCAGCACATCCAAGGTGGAAAATGCCTGATGTACGAGAACTTTGTCCATAACAACTTGCACAACCAGTGGGGAAATAAGTGCCAGAATTTGCAGAACGAAGGAGAACAGGAGGATCTCCGTAAGGTTCTTCTTTTGCCTGATAAATTCAGGAATAAACCAGCGAATATTAAATTGGTTGCTTTTTTGTTTTATTTTTATCCACTTGCCATTCCATAGATTGATAAATTCTTCTTTACTTAATATCTCAGATGTTTCTTGATGGGGTTTTTGGATTAATACCCGTTGATCATCATATTTTGCCAGAATAAAGGGTTGTCCATCATGGCTAAACAAAATGGCAGGCAGTGATAGGGTGCCTAACTTCTTATTTTTAGAGTGCTTATTTTTAATGCTAATATTACATTCTTTTTGCAGCTTGTTTAGAGTAGAAATATAATCATCACCATCATTTAAGTTTTTATTTGATGGGGCTGTATGATCCTTATTAGATATCATTACTATTAAATTAATTAATGATATTATTGTTTTTTCTATTTCATTCATTAAATTAAATCTATTTTAAATAAAAAATTACATTTTTGATGTAAAGAGATAACCTGAAAAAAATAAGGCATTATATTTATTAAATAATCTTAACAAAATCTCTTAAAAGATATTATCTGCTATCAAAAAGCCTATGGATGTCGGTGATTGGAACAAAATGTCGAGCCTAACCAGACATTTTACTATTTATATGTTGATCTTAGCCAATAAATAGATATATCTTTATCCAACGTTATCGGTAAACCCTGATTGGTAACTCATTATCAATATACCATCTGGAACGTAGAACATACTTAAGTTGGTTTATACTTTACTTGCTATTTTGTATTTTGGATAGCTCTTTTAAAAAGAGCGTTACTGCAAGATAATAACTATTGAAAAATAAGGGAAATATAATTTAATTTAGCTTACTCAGAACGTTGTAGCAAGCAGGTTAAATCATAAATGAACCCATCATGTATATGGATTTATTTATGATTTAATCATTTTAATTTAATATTGTTTTAACATTAAATTAATATTTATTTAATGGGTAATGCTATGTCTGAAAAATTTGTTCAAACTATCTCAAGCGTTAATTATAACAAAGGCGTATTTTCTCTCTATTTTGTAGGCCAAGAGCCAAATAGAATGGCCAATGGTGTGCTGGCGGAAAATGATCAGGAATTACAGTTAAAACAAGTTATTCATATGCCAGCTTCTGGTTTTATGTATATGGTTTCTATGGTCAAAAGTATGCTGGAAGATCCAAGAATGGAAGCCGAAATCAATAAGCTGATTGCCGCAGGCTTTTTGCCGGTGCCTGAAATTAATGAAAGCGAAAAACCGGCTGAAACAGAAGTGGCTATTTCAGAATCGACGGAACCCAAAAAACGTTCACCACGTCATTCTGCAACATCAAAATAACATCAGCCAAATTCTATCAGGCAGTTGCTAATCTATGATGATTACACATCAACCGGCAACACTGAGCGCGAATGAAATACAGGCAATGATTGGTGGGGTGATGTTGCTTTGTCAGCATTCCCCCTTGCACCGGCGTTATTTAGTTGCTGAATGGCAACAACGTATCTTGCCTGCATTTCAGCTTAATCAGTTTTGCTATTACGAAGATGAACATCAACGCCCAGTTGCTTTTTGTAATTGGGCTTTTTTGTCTGACCGGAGTCGGGATGCGATTCTTGCCGGAGAACGGGAAATTTCGCGGGAAGACTGGCGTTCCGGTCAGCATATCTTTTTTCCAGAGATGATCGCGCCCTTTGGACATGCGCGGGATATTGCCTGCGATCTGCGTCGGCGTGTCTTTGCCGCCTGGAAAGGGCAAAAAGCCTGTACAGTCAGGGGAACTCTGGATGTTCCAAATAACCGCTGTATCCGTCGGGTACAGTGGTTTATTGTTTAATTTCTGCCCAACATCAGGATTATTTTATGGGAAAATCATCTAGCCGCAGTGCAGAATACTTCTTTACTGAGAGATACGAAGATGATGATGATGGCAACGCAATACATGCCTTCGGCGTCGGCGTTAATGGTGTCATTAATGCTTATGGCGGAAATGACAACATAGTTGTCGGTTCTATTAATGTGACAGTCAATACCACCTGGGGTGACGACACTATTTCGGGCGCGACGGGCTATCTGAAAGTCAATGACACGAGTGGCAATCTGACAGTGAAAGGAGGCTCCGGTTTCACTGCAATCAACAAGACACAGAGTGGGCTAATCAGATTTGAGGGCGCCGCTGGTGGCGTGAAAATCCAGCATACCGGTGATAAGAGTGGCATCGATTATTCTGGCGCAGCCGGATACAACAGCATTACCCGCAAAGGCTTACAGGGTGATGTGAGCTTCAAGGGTGCAGGTGTATACAACGAACTCTGGCATGAAACCAATCAGGGAAATTTCTATTTCGCGGGAGCGGGTGGTGCAAACAAGATTGATCGTACCTGGTTCAACCGTTATCAAGGTTCCCTGGGGAATTTAACCTTCAAGGGTGCCGGAGCGGCAAATATTATTAGCTCCAGAGTTGAAAGTGGCAACATCGATTTTGAGGGAGTGGGAGCGGCCAACAGTATTGTTCGTCAAGGTAAAATGGGCGACGTCATATTACGTGGTGCGGGCGCGTCTAACCGTATTGAACGTACTCGTCAGGTAGATGATATATATTCTGAAACCAGCGGTGATATCCGGTTTGAAGGTGCTGGCGGTTATAACAGCCTCTACTCCGATGTTGCGCACGGTAATATCTCTTTCACGGGGGCGGGGGGCTATAACGAAATTACCCGCAAGGGCACCGCCAATGACTTCGGCAGCGAAGGGATGGAGTATGCCAAGGCCGAAGAAATTGTGCTGACCAATGCCACTATGAGCGGTACATGGGTTGGTGATTCTCATCAGGTTATGGGGCTTAAATTCACACGGGAGCCGAATACTTACCTGTTTGCCTTTGAGGATGGTGTTCACACTAAAATCAACAAAGTTCAGCTCAGTAATGATCCGGTAACTGGCAAACTAAGATACTTATCGACCGCCTGGTATAAAGAAGGGAAGCATCTCAAGGGGCTGGAAAAACAAGATATCTCTGCTCAAGGTGGCTTTAATTCTGTTAATACTGACGGCGCATATACATTGTCAAACCTGACTGTTGAACGACGGAAACAGGTAACGTTTAATGCAGTTGAGAAAAAACTGACCGAAAACGAATGGGTGAATTATGGTAATGGTGTCCAGATTGACGCGGCAGATATCACCTTGTCTGACGCTAAAATGGGCGGTTATGCCATTTACCGCGATGGAACCACCGTTGATGTCAAAGCCGTCAAATCCAACCGGATGCCAAACACCTATGTTTATTGTAAGCAACTTGGTGAATATACCAAGATTGTGGTGGTTGAGCTGAGAAACGATCCCAAAACCGGAACGCTGCAATACTTCGCCCGCCCTTGGTATAAAGAGGGGCACCATACAGCAAATCTGGCGAACGAAAATATCTCTTACGCTAACGGTTATCACGATATGGGAACCGGTAGCTATTCGCTGAGTGATATTCATTACCGCGTTAATGCTGTGCGCACAACATCCAGTCGTGTGCCTGATATGCATGAATACCGTGAACTTGATCTGTTCAAATCGGCAACGGTCAGCGGTGACAGTTCCGGTGATATTCATTATGCCGGTGCGGGTGGTGGTAACCTCATCAAGTCCAACGTCACCCGTGGCAATGTCAGCTTTAAAGGTGCTGGCATTGCGAATGTGATTGAACATAGCGCTGAGTTCGGTAACACCGAATTCAATGGTGGTGGTGGGGCAAACGTCATCATCAAAAAAGGCAAAGAAGGTAACCTGAATTTCAATGGTGCTGGCATTGCCAACGTATTGCTGCACCAAAGCCAGCAAGGTGAAATGAATGTTAATGCTGGTGGTGCGGCAAACGTATTGGTTCGCGTTGGTGACGGCCGCTATCTTGCTCACCTTCTGGCTGTTGGCAATATCTCCATTCATCAAGGTAATGGTGATAGCCGAATCGCGATGGGTGGCGGTTTTAATACCCATACCCAGATTGGCAACGGTGACGCATTGTGGTCTGGTATTGGTGGAGCCAATGTCCTGACCCAAGTAGGGGAGGGTAACGTTTCCTCCATTCTTGTGGGTGGCGCAAATGTTGTGACCAAAATCGGTGAAGGTGATCTGAAATCAGCGATGTTTGGCGGTGCTAATATTATTAGCCATATCAGCGCTGATACTTCCGAGACCAATGCTGCAAATAGCCAATCCTCAGATACGGCGGTAATCGCACTGGGCGGCGCTAATGTCCTGACGAAAAAGGGCAAAGGCGATCTCTTGTCTGTCATGGGCGGTGGCACCAACGTCCTGACCCATGTCGGTCATGGCAAAACTACCGGTGTTATGCTGGGTGGGGCGAATATCCTGACTAAAGTCGGTCATGGCGATACCACGGGCATTATGTTAGGTCTGGGGAACGTTTTGACTCACGCAGGTAATGGGCAAACACTGGGCGTTATGGCTGCGGCAGGGAATATCTTCACCAAAGCGGGTCATGGTACAACCATTGCGGCAATGGTCGGTGCCGGCAATATTTTCACCCATGTCGGTGATGGTGATGCCTGGGCATTGATGGGCGGTGCCGGCAATATCTTCACCAAAGTCGGCGATGGCGATGCCTTGGCATTGATGCTGGCATTCGGCAACGTCTACACCCACATTGGTGATGGCATGAGTGTTGCCTTGATGATCGCGAAAGGCAATATTGCGACCAAAGCCGGTAATGGTGATGCGTTGTCTGCCATGATTGGCAAAGGCAATATTTTTACCCAGATTGGTAATGGTTCCACTTTTGCTGCCATGATTGGCGGGGCGAACGTACTCACCAAAGTGGGTACGGGTTTGACTGCCGCGCTGATGGCGGGTAAAGCCAATATTTATACCCATGTTACCCGTATGGGTGAAGAAAGTACGAGCATCGGCCTGTTTGCGGGCACCGCCAATATTATGACTAAAGTGGGTGATGGCACAACGCTGGCGGCTATGTTCGGCGAAGCCAATATCATGACTCATATCGGTGATGGCTCGACGGGGGTACTGGCATTAGGCAAAGCCAATATCGTGACGAAAGTCGGTAATGATTTTATGGGCGTTGTGGCGGCGTCTGAAGCCAATGTGGTGACCCATGTTGGTCATGGCACTACGGCGGCCTTGTTAGCGGGCAAAGGCAATATTCTGACGAAAGCGGGTGATGGAACCGCGGTCGGCCTGTTGATTTCTAAAGTCGGCAATATCATGACCCATGTTGGTGACGGCACGACGGTCGGGTTTGCAAAAGGTGAAGCTAACATCATCACCAAAGTCGGTGATGGATTGGGCATCAATGCTGCCTGGGGCAAAGCCAATATCATCACCCATGTTGGTGAGGGTGATCGCTATAACCTCGCCAAAGGTGATGCAAATATCATTACCAAAGTCGGCGATGGTCAGGAAGTTACCGTTGTTCAAGGGCAAGCTAACATCGTGACTCAGATTGGTGATGGCGATAGTTTCAACGCATTATGGAGCCAGGGCAATGTTGTCACCAAAGTGGGTGATGGCATACAGGTCACGGCCGCCAAAGGTAAAGGCAATATCACGACTACCGCGGGTGAGGGGCTTAGCGTGACGGCTGCTCATGGCGACCTGAATATCAATACCAAAGTCGGTGATGGTGTTTCCGTCAATGTGGCTTGGGGCAAATTCAACGTTAATACCCATGTGGGTGACGGCCTGAATGTTTCAGTCATGAAAGGCAAGGGCAATGCCAATATCCATGTGGGTGATGGCTTGAACATCAATGCCTCTTATGCTCGTAACAACGTAGCCATTCAGGTGGGTAACGGTGATTTCTATAGTTTTGCGGTGGCGGAAAGCAATACCCAGAGCAATAAGCTGGATGCGTTTTTCGATAATATCAAGCAGACAGTGCTTGGCAGCGCGGGCAGTCAGGGCATCAATTATCTGGTGAATGGGGATGAAGCCAATACATCAGGAACCCATAAAGGCCGTGGTGCTATTGAGCTGCCGGAAGTCTCTTCTCTGAATGGCTTTAAGCTGACAGAAATGGATAAAATCACTTCTGATTTGAAGGACAGCTTGAAAGGTTCTGTGACGGGTGTTGATACGCCGGATATGGGGAATATCGAGCAAACACTCGGCAACGAAACACGCCTGAATCCCAAAAATCAGTCACGCAACTTGATTGTCAATGGTGATTTTGAGCAAGGCGACAAAGGATGGACATACACCAATGGCATTGAAGCTAGTCATTCAGCGAAGTCATACGGCCTGAGTACAGAAGGGCATGGCAATCGTGTCAGTGAGCTTGATGTCAAGGGTAACACGCATATCTGTCAGAATATCCAGAATTTGACAGAAGGCGAAGAAATTACCGTCAAATTCGATTTTGCAAGGCGTGTTGGCAGCTCTGCTGATAACGGGCTGGAAGTGTGGTGGAATGGTAAGGTTGTTTATGCGGCTGCCAATGGTAAAAGCGAGTGGCAAAACCAGACACTGACCTTAACCGCCAAGGCGGGCAAAAACCTACTGGGATTTTCTGGAATCGGCTTGGATGATGGCTTGGGCTACGTTCTGGATAACGTTTCGGCCACTTCATCCTCTTATCTGTCAGACAATGCTATTACTGACCATGTGCAGCAGGACAAGGCTGCCCATAACGCCTTGCAGGATAAAGAAAAGGCACAAGCGGATCGTCAGCGTTTAGAGCAGGAAAGAGATCAACAACTGGCCGCGATTGCGGGTACTCAGGCACAACTTGAGGCTACCGATCTGGATGCCCTGAACGCTAATGGTCAGGCGCAGCGTGATGCGATCAGAGACGAAGCTCAAGCGGTGACAGCGGAACTGATGGCGAAAGCCAAAGGTCTGGAAGCATTGGATAGCTATGCGGAATATCATGGGAGATCCGGTCAGCAATGGCGTGATCAGTTTGCCGTTGGTTTGCAGCAGCGTATTCAGACCGAATTGAACAAAGCTGACGAAATTGCGCAAAACCAACTGGATAATTCACAAAAAGCGGCGGTAAGACGGCTGGGTGATATCAAGGATGCTGTTGCCAAATCAGAAGTGGGAACACTCAAGGCCGAACATAATCATCAGAGTGCCAATCTGGATGTTGAACAGGCTCGTAATCAGGCTGAATACAGGGAAACAGAAGCCATCAGCCATAAGCAACGGGCTGAACAGGCAGAACACGATGGCACAGCCGCCGTGCAGCAAGCAAAACAGCGTGCTCGGCATGAAGTCACCGTAGCAGACAGTAAAACTGCGCAAGTACAACATGATGCTAAAGGTTCGAAACTGGATGGCAATTATAAGCCGACTCGCGCAGGTACAGCAGGTAGTGGACTGTCAGTGACCGCGGATAAAGCTCACGATGCTGAAAATATTGAAAAATTAGAGAGCACCAAGAGTCACATCAATCCTGAGTCGATTGTTCAGGCTGATGGCGGGTTCAGTGAAGAATTATACGATCTGGATGAAGATCTGGATGAACAATTGAGCGGTGCCAAAGAGGCATTGAACCGTTTACAGATCAATGCGGGAATACGTGCTAAAAAAGCGTCTGGTGGTTCTATCTTGACATCAATGCAGGGAGAAACATCGGCCAATCCGCCTGTTAGCCAGTCCACTCATACTGTAGCTGAATGGGTAAGAGACACCGCGAAAATTTCAGGCTTGGATCTCAGTGGCTTGCAAGCACTGGGTGAAGCTCTGGCTCAGCCAGAATCCATTGATACGTCAAAAGTGTCTGCGACGGCAGAAAGGGCACAAAAAGTGGCAGATGTTTATCATTGGCTGGATAGTGACAATGGTGCCACGACAGATAGCTACATTCCTGTCCCTGGCTTTAACCGTGTTGATGCAGATATTCCGGCTGATCTCAGACAGAAAATGGTGACCTTTGTTGAAGGCTACCTGAATGCTACAGAAAATAGCGTACCGAAAGACCAGATCACTTCTCTGGCGAAACTATTTGTTGATGCCACAATTGATTACAACTGGGATAAGCGCGTCGAATTCGTCTCAAGACTGGAAAGCTATGGCTATAGCTTCGAACCTGTACATGGCGACAAGAGTATCGTTTCATTTTGGTCTGGCAGAAACTTCAAGCAATACCGTGACATTCTTGATGCAGTACAGACTGATGGCAAGAAGGTAGTTTACGATATTGATGTAAAAGGTAACTCTTTTGCTATTGAGTTGAACAAGACGCTGCTGCGTTGGGGCGGTATATTCCTCGATTCTGACATTGCGGAACAGAAAGCCTTGCAATCGGTTATTAACGCTTCAGCATACAGCAATACCGGATTCTGGAGTTCTCTCTATGCAACCGGATCACGTGATGATGTCTATGTCATTGCGGAAGGCGGATTACGTCTTGGCAACTATTTCTGGAATGTTGAATTGCCGGTATTGCGTCAATTGCAGCGTGAAGGCTTGGTAGGCGAAATTCGCCTGCTGGATAAAGCGGCCAAAGAATATCAAGGAATGTCACCTGAATCCATTGGACGCAGATTGACAGAAGCGGGGGTTGCTGTAAAAGCCCGTTTTGATTCACTTAGTCTTGTTGAGCAGGAACGACTGCTGGCATTAGAACCCGACAAATATAAGCCGGATACATTAGTTGATCTGGATATCAAAACCAGTGCTATCGATAGCCTACTGAATCAAGCATTGCCATTCTATGCTTTGCGTACAGAACGTAATTTGTTGGTGCGTGAATCCGATGATGGCAGCTTTGACATCCGTCCGTGGCCGGGCAATAACAGTGACGCCGCCAAGACTATCATTGTGGAAGATCCAAATGACCCAGCGCAGATCAAAGCCGCTGAACGTTTTATCCTTGCCAACTATGAAAGTTACGACCAACTGCCTGAGTCATTGTGTCTGTCCGAAAAGCAAATTATTTCCCTCGATCACGGGCGTACCCGCATTATTGCTGAAAAAGTAGAGGGTAGCTGGAAATATAAGCCGGAAATTAACCTGATGTCTGTCAGCGAGTTGCAGGAAGCCGCTTACGTTAAGGGCAAAATCCTGGGTGACAGTTATCGTAATATTCTGGACGCGCTCAAAAGTTATGAAAACAGCCTGCAAAACCGCAGAGATTATGACCTTGAGGCGGTAGAAAAACTGACTCATTTGCGTCAACAGGTTGAAGGCTATTTGTTAGGACATCCGGACTCAGCACGTACACCCGCGTTGAAAAACGTGTTGTCACAGATCACTGTACGCATGGAAGAATCGCTGGTACTTGCTGATTCGACGGTGAACGCAGGCAAAGATAGTTTCAGTGAGTTATATAACAAACTGGGCAATGCCAACCTCAAAGATTCCAAACATCTTTATATGGATGAACAGGGGAATTTTGTTACCCGCGGTAAATCCAATATCCAGATTGCCATGAAAGCGGAAAGTGCAGAAAAAGCCATTGAACAGGTCAAGGCGGCTGTCACTAAAGAATATGGTCAATCAGTGGCTGACACGGTCTTTTCAAACTTGCCTGCCTCTGAGTTATCGAAAGATGGCAAGGGGATCGATATCTCCGGCTTAAGAAAGGTACATCAGGCGATTGAACAACAATTGTCTCCGGTCAGTGCAACCCTGTTTGTCTGGAAACCGAGTGATCACAGCCGCCTGGGACATGCTGCCCTGCAAATCGGGCAAGGGCGTGTTCAGATCAATGCAGAAGAGGCGGGTGAATTTAATGAGAAAAACTACGTCAGTTGGTGGCCAAAAGGCAGCAAATCCTCCAATTTCAGCGATATTCTCAATGTTTCTTCTGAGCAATACCCTGACTTGAGGATACGTTGGTATGACCTGAGTCAACCCGCGTCCCAGAATAATACGCTGGAACACGATGTCGCATCTGAAGAGCAAGATAACTTTGGTATGCAGGATGGGGAGCTCAAGCTGGAGAAATTTATTGAAAAACTCCAGATAGCCAACGGCATTGATGCAAAATTCAAGGATATCAGTGAAAGTTTTGCTATAGCTGCATTGGCAAATCCTCATCTATTACAATCTGCTGGTGTACCGGAAGCGATTTCCCGACCGTTTATCAAACAGTGGGAAGATGGTGGCGTTGATATGTTTGAAGTGGGCAAAGATTTTGCTGAGGCTCTGCGCAGGGCTGCCAGCCAATCACCTGAGCTGACAGAAAAACGCATCACCAACGTTATCCGCCAGTTTGCCGAACGAGAGTTGAGCAATATTCAGGACTTCAAAGCCAGTGAGGGCGACCAAGGGCGTGTATTCCGGATTAATCTGGCGGGATTGGACGCGGCAGCAATGCAGGTGGAATGGCAGAAAATCAGCCAAAACCCTGATGCCCGTTATCAACTCCTGACCGACAACTGTTCCAGCATTGTTGCCAGAGTACTTAAGGCTGGTGGTGCCGATAAAGTGATTGGTCATGCGTGGCGGCCAAAATTGGGTATCTGGACACCAACCGAGTTGTTCAATTTTGCGCAGGCATTGCAGGAAGCACAGATTGAAACAAACCTGCATAAGCCGAAGCAGGTTGCAGGCGAAGAGCTGGAAGCACTGGGTCATTCTGGTAAAAAAGATGAAGTGCTGGAAAAAATTGCCATTGATAATGACGGCACACCACCGCGTGACAGGGAGCCATTCAATCCAGTAACTCGCTTCCTTAACGATGAACTTTACGGCGCCAGAGAAAATCGCCGCAATGTCGATGATGACACTCAACTTATATTGAATGAAGCTGTCAGCAAAGGTACAGCGGATAAAATCACGCTACAGGGTGAAGCGGGACGTCTGACAGGTTATTACCATAATGGTGATCAAAAAGATCAGGGTGAACATAACTTAGCGGAAAATAGTCCGGCGAAAAAAGTGGTGCTTTTCATTCATGGTTCCGGCTCATCTGCGGAAGAGCAGGCGAGTGCTATCCAAAGCCACTATCAAAAACAGGGTGTTGATATGCTGGCGGTGAACATGCGGGGCTATGGCGCCAGCGATGGTCATCCAAACGAAAAAGGGCTGTATCAGGATGCCCGTACCATGTTCAACTATCTGGTTAATGATCGCGGTATTAAGCCCGAAAATATCATTATTCATGGCTATTCTATGGGTGGGGCAGTCGCGGCAGATCTTGCCCGTTATACAGAGCGCAACGGACAGGCGGTTTCCGGTTTATTGCTTGACAGACCAATGCCAAGCATGACTAAAGCCATTACCGCCCATGAAGTACCAAATCCAGCGGGTATCATCGGGGTGTTGGCGAAGGCGGTTAATGGCCAGTTTTCGGTTGAGAAAAATCTGCATGGTATCTCGAAGCAGACACCGATCATGCTGTTGACCGATAACGAAGGATTGGGCAACGAAGGCGAAAAACTGCGTGCCAAACTGGTTGTGGCGGGTTATCCGGTGTCGGGTGAACAAACCTTCTATGGTCATGAAGCCAGCAATCGGTTGATGCACCAATATGCCGATCAGATTGTCTCAGCGCTTTCCGCCCCTCGGCGTGAAAACGGCAGCATAAAAGCGGGTGTAGAGATTGATGGTGCTGACGAGGTGAAAAAACCATTGGGTAATAACTCACCGGAAAGCCATATTCATGTGAATAACCAAGATGTTGATTCTTGGGGCAATGTTGATGTCAAACCACAGCCTGAAAGTAGCGAGAGCCGTTTTGCTGGTCAAATTATTATCCAGACAGAAAATGATCCGGTGGTTGCGCAAGCCGCCGCGAACCTGGCAGGTAAGCATCCAGATTCCAGCGTGATCGTTCAACTTGATGCCAACGGTCAATATCGCGTGGTGTATGGTGATCCGGCTGTCTTGTCCGATAAATTACAGTCCGGCAAATTACGCTGGCAAGTTGTTGGGCATGGGCGTGAAGAGTCAGTGCAGAATCATACGCGCATGAGCGGTTACAGTGCGGATGAACTGGCGCTGAGACTGAAACAGTTGCGCGCGGATTTCAAACTGGCAGGCACACCAGACCATATCAGCCTCGTGGGTTGTTCTTTGATAGGCGATGACAACCGCAATGGTTTCGCTCACCGCTTTATTTCGGCACTGGATAAGCAGGGTATTCGTACCACCGTATCGGCGCGCAGCAGTGAAGTTGCGGTAGACAGCGTCGGCCGCAAATACACCAAAGATACGCAGGCACAATGGGTGCACAAACTCACGGACAATAAGATCCTGTTGGGGTGGAATGATCAAGGGGAAGTGGAAAGCCACACGGATCGAATCCGTCGCGGTATTTCTGAAAATAACATCAGCCTGTCCCGCGTAGGTCAGACCGATATTGATGCAAAAGCACAAGGTGCTATTGCGGGCAATACCGAAACATTCCATGCACCCAAAATCGATCATGTAAAAGATGACAATAAATCGGTCATTCCAGCGGAATCATCAAACAAGCAACTGAGTTATTCCGGCAATATTCAGGTACAGATTGGTGATGGTGAGTTTACAGCCATTAACTGGGGAACCACCAATGTCGGGATCAAGGTCGGTACAGGCGGCTTTAAGTTTCTGGCCTTTGGGGATAACAATGTGATGGTTCACATTGGTGATGGTAACAGCAAACACAGTGTTGATATTGCCGGTTATCAGGCATTAGAAGGGGCACAACTGTTCGTAGGCAACCGTAACATCAGTTTTAATATGGGACGCAGTAACGATCTGATCGTTATGTTGGATAAATCTATTCCAACACCGCCACTGGTTAACCCATTTGGTGGTGCAGCGCGTATTTCTGGTGTATTGCAAAACATTGCCGGATCGTTTAACTCACCAGATTGGCTGGAGACGCAAGACCAGCAATGGACATTGGCAAGTGCGAAAAAATATGTCAGTGATCTGTCCGGTCTCGATTTGACCAGCGGTGTGGACTATCAAACCTTGACAGATCTCGGTTCGCAAAATGAACGTAGCAGCCGTGGCCTGAAAAGTGATCTCGAAAGCACCCTGAACAAGCAATACAACCAGTGGCTGGGTAGAAATGGCAATACGCCTGAAATGAGCAAAATCAGTCGGGCAGATAAATTCCGTCAAGCGAATGAAAAACTGGCCTTTAACTTTGCTGTTGGCGGGCAGGGGGCTGATATTCAGGTCACGACCGGTAACTGGAACTTTATGTTCGGTGACAATATCCAGTCGATTCTGGATACCAACATGGGATCGCTGTTTGGTTTGATGACGCAGGGATATACCCCAACGGGCATGGCGAAAAATACGTTTACCTTTAGCCCGACAGACTTGCCACGTCAGATCAAAAACAAATTGCTGGGGAACCTGGCAGGCGTCAGAGCGGATACCACGCTGGCGGATATCTTTGGCGTGGATTATACCCCGCAATGCGGTATTGTTTCCCGCTCAGGTCAATCTGTTGACGGCGTTGCCATTCTGCGCGAAATGCTGGAAATCATCGGTGAATTCAGTGGTGATCAACTGCAAGCCTTCACTGATTCGGAAAAATTTATCAACAGTCTGAAAGCCAGTTTGAATATGGGGGCTGATGGTGTGAAATCTTTTGCGGAAAGCCACGGTCTAAAAGCAAAAGCACCTGATGAAAAGCAAGACGAACTTGTAACCATTACTAAAGAGGGTGATGTAGTACCAGAAACAGCCAACTCTCAGGCCGATCGTGATTTTGGGTTGACTTCCCTGAATCTGCCAAATCTGTTTGCTACCCTGTTCCATCAGGACAAACAGGTCGAAATGAAATCGCTGGTCACTAATCTGAAACAGAACCTGACAGCCGACTTGCTGAATATGCAGGATAAAACCTTCGATTTCCTGCAAAAGAGCGGCCATCTGCAAGGTGATGGTGATATCAACATTTCTCTTGGTAACTACAACTTTAACTGGGGCGGTGACGGTAAAGATCTCGGTGCTTATCTGGGAGAAAATAACAACTTCTGGGGCGGTCGTGATGATGACGTCTTCTATTCCGTAGGCACCTCGAATATCTTTACAGGTGGCGAAGGCAATGATACGGGCGTGATGATGGGGCGTGAAAACATGATGTTTGGTGGTGCAGGCAACGATGTTGCGGTATTGGCTGGACGGATTAACTACGCCTACATGGGAGACGGTGATGATCAGGTCTTTGCCTTTGGTGAAGGCGGGGTGATCAACGGCGATAAAGGACGTGACTACATCGTGGCTTCTGGTGACTTCAATCTCATTGATGCCGGAGAAGATCAGGATTACGTTGTGACCATCGGCAATAACAATCAGGTGGATTTGGGAGAAGGCAACGATTTTGCCACGGTATTCGGCAACTACAACTGGATCGATGGTAACACGGGCAACAATTCCATTAAATTGATGGGTTATCACGCTGTCATCAACGGTGGCACAGGTGACGATCATTTGATCGCCGATGTGGTATCGAAGTTCAGCCAGCTTAACGGCGGTGATGGTGATGATCTGCTGATACTGGGCGGATACCAAAACCGCTTTAAGGGCGGCACAGGTGTGAATAGCTTTGTAGTCAGCGGTGATGCCATCGATAACGTGGTTGAAGATATCAAGCAAGGTGACAAGATTATTTTCAACGATATCAACTGGCAAAACCTGTGGTTCCAACGCAGCGGTTACGATTTGGTGCTATTGACCCAGCGTAATATCAAAGATACTTCCGCACAGGGGCAGTTTGAAGCAATGGGTTCTGTGACTTTCGACAATTACTTCAATGGTAACCGTGCGGATATCATCACCCAAATGGGGGATAAAGATGCACAGGGCGAGCGTGAATATACGGCACTGTCTGCCAATGCGGTGGATTCTCTGGTGCAGGCCATGAGTGGATTCGCGCCGAATATGGGAGACAGCGGCTTTATTGATTCGCTTGATAGTAAATCGAAATCAACCATTGTGACGGCTTGGTCGGATACCATTAATGGAAAATCCAAACTAGTCTAATCGTTTTATTAAATAAATTTGATTAACAAAATGGCTCATAAATATGAGCCATTTTTCAATTGACGTGTTATCGGGATTGATTTTATCCCTCTATGATTGCTTGCCATGGATCTTCCTCTTTTGCTGTCATAGCTTGAAGAAAAATCCATGTTGGGTGAAGCGGTTAAAATTATGTGCTCATTTCCAGCTCTTTTTCAGTATTACTGATAGTTGATGTGACCTGAACATCGGATTTCAGCATATTTTTAATAACCCGATTTGCTATATTCGTGACCACGACAAGGGCATTGGGCACCCATAACCGCTTATGCGCAGGCGTGCCAACAAACCAAATACTCTCTTTTTCCTTAAAGTCAGGGAGAATAGCGGCCATTTCTGGCGAGATCGATATGGCGCGTTCTGAACGCTGGCCGTGAGTATCAATCTCAAGTATCCCATCCTCGTCAATGATAAAGTCAGGTCGGTGATAACCCACCGCAGCGACAATAGCATCAAATGGTTGATAATCCCGTCCTAAGTTGACTAACCAGGTATCTGTTTCTCCTTTCTCTATAGCAACATTTAGCATTTCTCCTTTCTGAATGATCAGAGAACCACTATCCATATAGTGCAGAAGTTTTCGTGCATTGGGTAAAGCAATGGCGGTGATATAGCGATGAAGCATTTTTTCGACGTTGGGATGAAATGAACCGCCGAAATAGGCGTTATCATTTAAATGCACTTCGTTAATGACGTGCATGAAATTGGCTATCATATCTTGCCATTGACTTTTTCCTTGCTCGGCAATAGCGATTTCTTCACGCAGACGTTCCCGATAACTATTGGCATTAGAAAATTGCTCTCGCCACGGTATTTCTGTGTATTTGTTGAGTGCGCGGCAGAAATATTTCAGATACGCATGCTTCAATGAATCAGGAAAAATACTTGTCATTTGATTCCCCTTACGGGTCATTATCGACATTATATTTTCATGCTCAAAGAAGGTTCCAGGGCTTCGTATAAACCGTGAACGGACTGCGGGAATATCTCCTGACGGCGATGTCATGGTGACGTTATGGCCTTCACGACAGAGAAGAATAGCCGCATCGATTGCTGAAAGTTTACTGCCGATAACCAATACCCGTGATTGCGGGGGGATTCTGGCTAACATATCCTTCTCTGGATAGGGGCTGTGCATAAAGGTTGGGCGAGTCAAGTAGGGTTTCAACACCTCAGGGAGCCGAGAAGCACCTAATCCTGTACAGAAAATGACCTCGGTCACTTCCAGCGATTGAGGTGTCAGGCTATTACCGTACCAGATCGTATAATAGCGATGTGAATTGACCTTCAATCCCCTAAACCAGTCAGGTACATGGAAAACCTCAATACCAGCCTTAAGAGCGAGAGTACTAAATTCCAGAAATCTTTCATTCAGATAGTTGCCTACCCACTGCCGCGGTACGAAAGATTCTGGTGTAACGCTATGCCCGTGTTTATGCAAATAATCCAGAAAATCCAGAGGGTTATCTGCCACGACTGACATGGTATCGACCGAGGTATTACACAATACATCGCCATCCAAATTGAAAAAAGCCATTCCTGGGCCAACAGGCCCAGGTTCTATAATATAAATAATTTGTGCCGCACGCTGTTGCACTGCTGCGATGAATGTCGCCACCCCAGCAGCCCCGCCTCCGACAATGGCAAGACTTCTTTTGTGAAAAGACATCACTATTTCCTCAATATATTGTGAAAATAAGGAAGTTTTTACCTGGCTGACTTAATGCTCAGGAACTCATTCGGCAATGGCTTCAATAATCGAAATATGACAGCCTGTATTAATGACACGATTGAGTTTCAAGCCTGCGTTAGCCAATAATTGTCGGAATTCATCCTCTGTGCGTTCACGCCCTTCTTCGTAGATCCCCATACAGAGAAGATCCATTTCCTTACCTGCATGGGAAACGTTGCCATTAGGGATCACCGGATCCATTACCAATACGCGTCCATCAGGGGACATCGCTTGTCGGCAGTTACGTAGAATGCGGATACATTGTTCATCAGACCAGTCGTGCATAATGTACTTGAGCAGATATATATCGCCCTGAGGACATGACTCGAAAAAGTCACCAGAAGCAATATCCCACCGCGTATCGTCACCTAGTGCGCCAAGTTCATGTCTGGCCAGTACATGTGATTGGTCGAAAAGTATCCCTCGCAGAGTGGTATTAGCCTGTAATACTTCTAATAACAAGCCACCAAATCCGCCCGCTATATCGACAACTGTTGCGTTTTTCGGGAAGTCATAACTGTGCACGAGAAACAAATTTTCCACTTTAGACATTGAGGACATACCGACGTGAAAATCATCAGATTGCGTGTCCGTCTGTGCCCAATAATCAAAGAAAGAAAGTCCGTAGAGGTGTTTGAAGGCTGGATTACCACGGACACTTTCTACAATCTCACCAAGAGATTGCCAGCATGTCCGGTCAGTCAACATCAAAACTGCGGCGCGGAGGGAATGGTGTGTATCTTTGCGCAGAAATTCTGCGGCTGGGGTGAGTGAAAACGATTTTTCTTCGGTTTCATGAAAGATATTCCGTGTGGCAAGTAACCGCAGAACGCGGTGTAGCTGTTGCTCTTGGGCTCCGACAGTTTTGGCGAGTTCATGCACTGTTTTTGGCCCACTGCTCAAATGATCGGCTACACCGAGAACCGTGGCAGCACGAAGTGCCGCTTGATAGGTATATCCCATTGTTTGATTAAGTAAATGTAAAGCTGCTGATGTGTAGTTAGAAATTGCTGTGTTATTATTTAATATGTTCATATCGATCTCATTTATAATTTTAAATTAAAATTAAAAAAATATAAAAATACTTTATTATTGCATTTACATTATTAATCTGGAATTTGTTCATTTTGCAATCACAAAAAATCTTATATGAAAGTATATTGTTATCATAATTATTATTAATTGGAGAGTAATAAGTAAGATTGTTTTTACGAGAAGGCCACGTTGTGACATTAAGTAATATAATAAAAAACTCATTAGTGTTTGATGAAAACCCCATTATAAATGATGGCAGTAATTTATATTATTTGCGTAATGAAAGTTGATATCATAACGATATGTTGTTCTAATATTTACTGTTTTAGAAATAGCATTAATAGTAAAGTCATCCCCCGTAATAAAATTACATTTTCATCACTGCCTTAGTGATGGCATTTTTATATTGATTCTTTATTTTATCAACCCATCGTAATATGGGTTGATGTCCGCTATTATTTTGTGCCTAAAAAACGATGAATTGCCCTGAGTACAGCTTCAGGTTTTTCTGCATGCACCCAATGCCCACAACCCGCGACAACCCATGCCGTTGCTTGTGGAAATTGGTTGATAATATCTTCCCGATATTCTTCAGTAACGTAATCTGAATTTCCACCACGGATAAACAGGGCGGGTTCATGCCATGCAGAAATAGTTTCCCAACCGATAATTTTTTCGTATTCTTTTTGCAAAACGGACAAATTGAATTTCCATTCTCCTTGACGGAATGATTTCAGTAAAAATTGAATAACACCCTCTTCCCGAATATCCTGGCGCATAATGTCTGCTGCTGCTTGTCGGGTCTGTACACCGGCTGCCGTGACTTTGGTCAGTGCTGCGAAAATGCTGTCATGGCGGCGAACCGGGTAAGCAATGGGCGCCATATCAATCACCACGATTTTTTCAATCCGTTCTGGCGCAATAGCGGTCATGGTCATGGCGATTTTGCCACCCATTGAATGCCCAATAATAGTGGCTTTGGGCACAATTAGCTCATCAAGCAGTGTCAGGACATCCTGCGCCATATCGCGATAATCCATATTTTCCAGACGTGGTGAGAGACCGTGGTTACGTACATCGATTTGGATCACTGAATAATGTTGCTGCAAATCACGTCCCAATACGCCCAAATTGTTTAAATCTCCAAACAGCCCATGAATCAAGACAATGGGCGTTGACGATTGCGGATTTTCTACAGTGTGAAGATGATAATTTAATTGACGATTTGACTTCATAATTTGCCTGAATTTAATACCATTTATACAATGTTTAATATTGCCATGATTAATATCATGGCACGTGAATTGTGACAAACTCCATGAGATGAAATAGTTGTAACTAATTGATTTATTTTAAAGGAAAGTCGCTTTCCTAAAGATTCTCAATTTTAAAAGGAAGCGCTTTAAGTTATTGAAAGTTTAATTGTTTTGTTTTGTGGCATTATATCTTATAATCCCAGAATAATTTTTTCATTAAGAACAGTACTGGATAGAAATGAAAACGATAGAAGTTGATGAAGAACTTTACCGCTTTATTGCAAGCCAAACTCTGCATATCGGTGAAAGTGCATCTGATATTTTACGGCGCATATTGAAGTTAGACGTCGGGCAGCCAGTACAAATTACAGAGCCTGCCAACAACCCTGCACCTGTTGTTAAAACCCCGATTGTCCGTTCTCGTGATGCTGTCCGCGTTATTCGTGAATTATTGCTTTCTGATGAATATGCTGAAAAGAAAAAATCTGTTGAGCGCTTTATGCTGATTTTGTCGGTATTGTATAGCCTGAACAGCGAGAGTTTTTCTAAAGCAACGGAAGCGATGCGTGGTCGCACCCGTACCTATTTCGCCGGTGATGAATACACTTTATTGGCTAACGGTAAGCAAACTAAGCCACGTCACGTTTCCGGTACCCCTTTTTGGGTGATCACTAATACCAATACTGACCGTAAACGCAGCATGATTGAACATATTATGCAGGATATGAAGTTTCCGGCAAATTTGATTGAAAAAGTGTGTGGCACTATTTAATTCAATGAGTTAGTTGCCCTACTATGAATACAATCGCTTAGTTTATTAGTACTGCGCTGGCGATAAGTCAGTGCAGTTTCCCAGGAGAAATAATAAAGTGGCAATTCATCCAAGAGCAGGGCAGCTCGCCCAGCAGCATGATTTAATCAATATTGCTCAGCTCACTTCACAGTACTACACCTTACAACCACATCCTGAAAATCCAGCACATAAGGTCAAATTTGGGACTTCCGGCCATCGCGGCAGTGCTGGACGCAATAGTTTTAACGAAGCGCATATTCTGGCTATTTCGCAGGCGATTGTGGAAGTGCGTTCGCAACATGGGATTACTGGACCATGTTATGTGGGTAAAGATACCCATGCACTTTCAGAAGCGGCATTTATCTCCGTATTGGAAGTATTAACGGCGAATGGTGTAGATGTAATTGTGCAGGAAAATAATGGGTTTACACCGACTCCGGCCATTTCCCACGCTATCTTATGCCATAACCGTCAGGGAAAAAGTTTGGCTGATGGTATTGTGATTACACCATCCCATAACCCGCCAGAAGATGGTGGTATTAAATATAATCCGCCTAACGGCGGGCCAGCCGATACCGATTTGACGGCAATCATTGAACAACGTGCAAATGCATTATTGGCCATTGGTTTCAATGGGATCAAACGTCTGCCTTATGAACAGGCATTAAAAAGTGAATATCTGCATGCCCAAGATTTGATCGATCCTTATGTGACTGCACTGGGTGACGTGGTGGATATGGCAGCGATCCAACAGGCAGGCTTAAAGATTGGTATTGATCCACTGGGCGGCTCAGGGATTGCCTACTGGCAACGGATTGGGGAATATTACAATCTCGATCTGACATTGGTTAATGATAAGGTCGATCAGACATTCCGTTTTATGACTTTGGATCATGATGGCGTGATCCGTATGGATTGTTCATCCCGTTGGGCGATGGCGGGGTTACTGGAGCTGCGTGGTAAATTTGATTTAGCCTTCGCCAATGATCCTGATTATGACCGTCATGGGATTATTACGCCGGCAGGTTTGATGAATCCTAACCATTACTTAGCAACGGCTGTCGATTATCTATTTCGTCATCGTCCACAATGGCCGAAAAATATCGCAGTGGGTAAGACATTGGTTTCCAGCGCCATGATTGATCGTGTTGTCGCCGATCTGGGACGTGAATTAATCGAAGTTCCCGTCGGTTTTAAATGGTTTGTGGACGGGTTGCATAAAGGCAAGCTGGGCTTTGGGGGAGAAGAAAGTGCCGGCGCATCTTTCCTGCGTTTTGATGGCACTCCGTGGTCAACCGATAAAGATGGCATTATCCTCTGCTTGTTGGCGGCTGAAATGACCGCAATGACGGGTGAGAATCCACAGCAACGCTACGACAAACTGGCGGCCAGATTTGGCACACCAAGCTATAGCCGTATTCAGGCTCCAGCGACTCATCAGCAAAAAGCACTGCTGTCCAAATTGTCACCGGAAATGGTTAAGGCCGATATATTGGCAGGTGACCCGATTACTGCCCGTTTGACCACTGCATCGGGTAATGGCGCTTCCATTGGTGGCTTGAAAGTGATGAGTGACAATGGTTGGTTTGCCGCCCGTCCTTCTGGTACGGAAGAGGCCTATAAAATCTATTGCGAAAGCTTCCTTGGTGCGGAGCATCGTGAAAAAATTGAACAAGAGGCACAGGAAATCGTCAATCAGGTATTTGCTGCGGGTTGATTGTTTTCTATTTTTGGCCGGAAAAACACCAGCCGTAGCAACTGCTACGGCTGGTGTTTTTATCCCAAAGCAACCATCAAAGCGCCTATGGCAATCAATCCGACGCCGGCGGAAGTCACCAGAGATATTTTCTCGCCAAATAGAATTACCGCCAGAACGACCGCAAATACCACGCTCAATTTATCGATAGGAGCAACCTGAGAAACGTGACCATGTTTGATCGCCAAAAAATAGAAGAGCCAAGAGAGAGCTCCGGCAATACCACTTAATAGGATAAACAGTAGCGCTTTACGATTGGCAAGAATTTCACTGATAAGATTCAATTTGCCCTGCACAACGACAACGCCTACCAGAAACAGTGCCATAATGACAGCACGAATAGCGGTTGCTGTATTGGCATCCAAATTTTGTAACCCAATCTTTCCAAAGATAGCAACCAGCGCTGCCGTTAGCGCGGAGAGTAAGGCATAAATCAGCCATGTACTCATATTCAATTAATCCTGTGTTTGATATTAACGTGTTGTCTCAGAGGAGTGAATAATAGGCTAATTTTGTTGATCTGAATATATAGAACTCCACTAAAATGCAGAAAAATTTTATGTGCTTTAATTTTTGAATTTCTGCAATTTTTGATTATGTGAACGTTAATTATATGAAAGTACCATTAATTAAAGGTTGTCCAGAGAGTTTAAATTAATTCATGCAAAAAATCAGATCCAATTTTCTTACAAAACGCCTTTTATGATGAGCATCACAAAAGGTAACTCAGCCTTTATTCTCCTCCTGATATTTATTAATAAAGGAGGAGGTGAACTTATCTAATACAATGTTTAATCATTATTTTCATTTTATTAAAAATAAAATAATTGATGTGATCTTTCTATTAAAAAGGTTTGACTATGAAATCTGACTTTTGGAGAAAGGTTTATCTTATTGTATTCGGCAGCTTATTCATTTTATCACTGACAAGTTGCGTACAAGATAACTGTATACAAAATAAAAATCATTCGCTCAACTCCCAGGAGGAACTGATGGCACCTAGTTTGAAACAAATATCGGGTAGTGAACAAATCTATCGTTGTCATTCTGAGTCAGACATTTCTCAAGCTTCCGCACATTGGGTTGATCGACAAACATTATTATGGTCAGGTGGAGCAGGCCAGCCTATTGTTCGCTTATATTACAATCTCAACAATAAGGTAGAGCCTAATAACCAAGGTTATTTTACCGATAACTATCTGACGCTAACACCAACGAACTTACATCAAGAGACAGCAAGCCGATTTCCTCATCTGGCAAAATGGGCAGCATTCCGTCTACCAGAAGGAACAGATATCGATCTCCTTCTGACCGGAGATTTGGTCGTATTGGCGGCTAATGAGCAAGGTTTGCTAATATCAGCAACTCAGATACAAACGGCGGGTGTATTGGATGATCGTTTTGCTGATGCTGCTGATAAGCTGGAATATGGGGCACGGATAAACGATAAGGGAGTGATTTTCCGTTTATGGGCACCAATTGCCCAAGAAGTTGGCCTGGTTATTTATAATCAGGATAAGCAGGTTATCGCCAATTATACAATGGAACGCGATGCTGCAAGTGGCTCCTGGTCATGGCAAGGCGATGAGAAATTGATTGGTGCTTACTATCGTTATGCCTTAAACGTTTATCATCCATCTTCCCGTAATGTGGAACGTTATGAAGTTACCGATCCCTATTCTTATAGCCTGTCTACTAATTCAGAATATAGCCAGATTGTTAATTTGGATGATGCATCTTTAAAACCGCAAAACTGGGATAACCTGTTGACGCCGCACGCACAAGATACAGCAACGGATATTGCCCGCATGGCTATCTATGAAGCGCATATTCGCGATCTTTCTGTTGCCGACAGCACGATACCAGCAGACTGGCGTGGTAAATATCTGGCACTGACTGACAAGAACAGCGATATGTTCAAGCATCTTAAAGCGTTAAGTCAGGCGGGAATGACGCATATGGAGTTATTGCCTGTGTTTGATATCGCTTCCATTAATGAATTTAGCCATCAGGTGGCTGATCTTGATCACCCTTTTAAACGTCTATGTCAGGTCAATCCAATGGTGAAAAATAGCCGTTTTGCCAGTTATTGCCATAGTTCATTGACTATACGGGAGGTTTTGCAGCAATTGCGGCGTGATGACAATATCAACAATCCACAGGTACAAGAATTAAATACGATGGTGGCAAAGACGGATTCCTATAACTGGGGCTACGATCCGTTTCACTATTCAGTGCCGGAAGGCTCTTATGCCACTGATCCAGAAGGTTCCGGTCGTATAAAAGAGTTTCGCTCTATGATCCAGACTATCAAGCAGCAACTGGGCATGAATGTGATTATGGATGTTGTCTACAACCATACCGATGCAGCAGGTTTTACGTCCCGGACGTCAGTGTTGGATAAGATCGTGCCTTGGTATTACCACCGCTTAGATGAGATAACAGGTAATGTTGAAAGTAATACCTGTTGTGCTGACACTGCGCCTGAACGCCGCATGTTTGCCAAACTGATTGAAGACTCACTGGTGACCTGGGTTAAAGATTATAAAATAGATGCATTCCGGTTCGACTTAATGGGCTATCACCCCAAAACGCAAATTATATCGGCACTAGAAAAAGTACGGGCGATTAACCCATCGATCTACTTTTTCGGCGAGGGCTGGAATTCTGGGCAGGATGATCGATTTGAAACTGCCTCACAAGTTAATCTTAAAGGGAGTGGCATTGGAACCTTCTCTGATCGGTTGCGAGATGCGGTACGTGGTGGCGGGCCTTTTGATGTTGCCGATAGTATTCGCAGTCATCAGGGCGTTGGTAATGGTGCCGAAATATTACCGAACGAAATTTCTAACTTAGAGGCAGATCAAGTTCGTCATTTATGGGATCTGGTTCGTCTTGGCATGGCGGGTAATTTGGCGGATTTCGTCATGATCGATAAAGATGGCGAGGTAAAAGCAGGCAAGGAAATTAATTATAAGGGCACTGCTGCGGGTTATGCACTCGATCCCACTGAAGTACTGAATTATGTATCTAAGCATGACAATCAAACATTGTGGGACATTATTAGCTATAAAGCTGCCCAAGAAGCGGATTTGATGACGAGGGTTCGTATGCAGGCACTCTCTCTTGCGACGGTATTCCTTGGACAAGGTCTGGCTTTTGATCAACAAGGGTCAGAGCTATTGCGTTCAAAATCATTTACCCGTGATTCTTATGAGGCTGGCGATTGGTTTAATCGTGTTAGCTATGACTATAAAGACAATAATTATGACGTGGGATTACCTGAACGGGGTAATGACGGCAAAAATTATCCACTGATTAGTCGGGTGAAAAATCAGGTGGAAAAACCAGACCAAAATGAATTATTACAGATGATGGCGTTTTATCAGGAGCTATTGCGTTTACGTCAATTTTCACCACTGATGACACTTGGCGATGGTGCTGCTGTCAGGCAACGTGTTGATTTCGTTAATGTTGGTTCTCATCAGCAACTTGGTTTACTGGTCATGACGATTGATGATGGCAATATGACGTCGGATGATCGTGATTGGCGGTTTGATGGTTTGGTCGTCGTCATTAATGCTGCACCTTGGTCTGTGATTGTCAACGATCTTAATGTCGAGGGGCTGAAATTAAATGATATTCAACGTGAATTAGGTGAAGCGTCTTTGGCTGCGGGAATACAGATAACAAAAAATGGTGAGGTAATTATGCCCGCATGGTCGGCAGCCGTGTTAGTTCTGCCACAAGAAGGAATTCGTGGAACCGGTTTGCCTGTTCGCAGGAAATAATGAAATCAGGCATATTGTTTGACAGGCGCATTGTTTGAATATATTGAGTTTGGGGGCGGGCTCATTTTTATTTACATCTCCTTGAGATTATTTTCAATTTTTGGTGGCTCTTCCAACGGCAGACGAAAATGAAAACTAGCACCGCCTTTTCTATTGTTCGCCGCCCATATTTTTCCACCGTGGATTTCAATAATGGAGCGGCAGATTGCCAAACCTAATCCGACACCAGGTATAGCCGATTCTTTGCTGGTGCGTGAAAACTGATCAAAGATAAGTTTTTCTTGTCCTTGTGGAATTTCTGTGACTGTATTCCAAACTTCAATATGCAACTGTTTTTTTTCATATTTTTTTTCTATTGTGGCTCGTATGCCTAAGGGTGTTTGTTCATTGGTGTATTTAATGGCATTTTCCAGCAGGTTGATAAAAACACGTTCCAACAAGGTGGCATCACAGTGCAATAATAAATTGTCAGGTAAAGAAAGTTCTACAATATAGTGATTGAGGGTATGTTCCAGAGAGCGCAAAGCATTGCCGACAATGTCTTCCAGTGGATGCCATGCAAGATTAAGCTGAATGCCTCCTGATTGTAGTCGTGCCATATCAAGCAGGTTATTAACTAGTCGAGAAAGGCTGAGAATTTGCTGGCGGATTTGATTAACTTGTTGGATACGGGGAGAGTTTTCGGTGGATAAATCCAACATCAGTATTTCAGCCTGCCCAAATAGTACGGTCAACGGGGTAAGTAAGTCGTGAGAGAGTGCTGCCAGTAATGAATTACGTAATTGCTCCCGCTCAGTTTCTAACTTGGCAGATTCTGCACTGCGGGTAAGGTGCAAGCGTTCCAGTGCATTGGCAATGAGTCCCGTGAAGATTTGTAATAACCTTTGCTGCTCCGGCACCAGTAGTTGACGTTGGTTAGGGGATTCAATAGCGAGAACGGCAAAGACCTGCGAGGGCGTAGCGATAGGCAGTAATTGATAAGGAACTGCCGGTAATGTATCAGTACCCGCGCCAGCAGGTTGTTTTTTCTCAAAACACCATTTGGCGATCGCTTCGTCGATCTGCATCTGACCACCATTATTGGCTTTCACTTGATATAAATGTTGGTTGCTATCGGGCAGCAGCAGCCCTGTTTTTGCCTGAAAGCTGTTGGATAGAAAGTGATAGCTGATACGGGCTACGTCTTCTTCGTTCAGAGCTTTGCTCAATGTACGAGTTATTTCGTATAGATGCCGTGTTCGTTGTTCGCGATAACGGGCGACTCTGGCTTGATAGCGTATACCAGAAGTGAGATTTCCAACAACTGCCCCGACAATCAGCATTACAGCCAGTGTGAGCAGATATTGTATGTTTTTGACTTCCAATGACCAACGTGGTTGGACAAAGAAAAGATCAAAACTGATGACATTGACAAAAGCAGCAAAGACAGATGGCCAGCGACCATAAAACAGAGCGATAATGACAACACCGAGCAGGTAGAGTGCCACCAGATTGGCTTTATCCAGGGTCAGCAAGAAGGTTCGGGAAAAGAGGGTAATCAGGGCACAAAGTACAATCGCCATCAAAAAACCCTGGATCGGGACTCGCCATTTATCATTGAATGTTCGGTTATCTTTTGGCTCTTTGTCTCCGTGTTTTTTGTCTTCCAACGCGACAATAATCAAATCCAAATCAGGGCCGAGTTTTCCCAGCCGCTCTGAAAAGTCACGATACCATTTAAAGTCGAAAAAATTTACCTGTGAATTGTAATAGCGACCAATCAGGATCTTACCCAGATTATGCTCTCTGGCGTAGCGCAGGATGGCTTTTTTTTCATCAGAATCGGAAAGTGTTGCGGTTTCAGCGCCCAGATCTTGTGCCAGCTTTAAGGCTTGCAAAATGGTACGTCGTTTGCCTTCTGGCAGTCGATGTAGTTTGGGCGTTTCAACGTAAACGGCATGCCAGGTACAGTTGAGCTTTGCTGCCAGGCGAGCGGCTTTCCGAATCAGTTTTTCATTGCCGGCGTTGTAGCCAATACACAACAGTAAATTCTCTTGCGTATGCCATACGGGCTCTTTTCCTCTCGTATCACGAAAAGCGCGCATTTGGTCATCTACGCGATCTGCCGTACGACGCAGAGCCAATTCACGCAGGGCAATCAGGTTCCCTTTGCGAAAAAAATGTTCAATAGCACGCTCTGCCTGACCTGAAATATAAACCTTACCATCGTTGAGCCGCTGACGCAGATCATCAGGCGGAAGATCGACCAGCACCACATCATCGGCCTGATCAAAGATATGGTCAGGAACGGTTTCCCGAACGCGAATACCGGTAATACCGCCGACAACATCATTCAAACTTTCCAAATGTTGCACATTGATGGTCGTCAGTACATCAATGCCAGCTTCCAGTAATTCTTCAACATCTTGCCAGCGCTTCGGGTGGCGACAACCTTTAGGGTTACTGAATGCCAGTTCATCCATCAGAATAATGGCCGGATGGCGGGCAAGGGCTGCATCAATATCAAATGCCGCTATCCTGCGTTCATTATGGCGGAAATATTTTGCTGGTAATTGGGGTAAACCTTTCAGTAGGGCTGCGGTTTCTTGTCGATCATGAGTTTCAACCACGCCGACAATGATATCTAACCCTTGTGCCAGCAGCCGTTGAGCTTCTTGCAACATGGCATAAGTTTTGCCAACACCCGCACAAGCACCAAAAAATATTTTGAGTTTGCCACGTGGTTTTTCGTTTGCCAGTGTCAGTAATTCATCAGGATCAGGGCGCTGTGGTTCATTTTGTTCCATGTCTTAATCTGCCTTTTGGTTCAGGTTATCCAACGCCAGATTCAGTTTCAGTACATTGACTATGGGCTGCCCCATATATTCCAGCAGGGGATATTGAATGTGTTGCTGAATGAGCTGATGGATGACTGCAAGTGGTATATGACGGGCTATCGCCACGCGTTGTGCCTGAAATTCAGCCGCTTCAGGAGATATATGGGGATCGAGTCCGCTACCTGATGCCATGATTAAATCAACAGGGATCGGATAATTTCCGGGATGATTAAATAAACGTTCTCGGATGATGTTTTGGTGTATTTTACTGTTCAGTATAGGGTTGGTCATAGCGAGATTACTGCCTCCAGATGACAGGGTGTTATACGGTTTTTCGGCCGTCATAGAAGGTCGCCCATGAAAATAGATAGCTTCGGTAAAATGTTGGCCAATTAATTCAGAGCCAACCCATTTGCCATTCTGCTCGATTAGCGATCCTTTGGCTTGATGGGGAAATAAAAATTCGGCTATTCCCGTCACCAGTAATGGATAGGCAATCCCCGTGATGAGGCTAAGAAATACCAGCAGAACAATGGAAGAACGTAACCAGATCATTTTTCATCACCTTATTTGAAGCCCGATTTTTAAATACGCGGTAGTTAAAAGATCGTTAGTTAAACATTAAGGCAGTGAGCAATAGGTCAATCAGCTTGATACCCACAAAAGGCACCAGCAGGCCACCAAGGCCATATACCCATAGATTCCGGCGCAAGAGTGACAATGCATTCATTGGGCGATAACTGACACCTTTTAGGGCTAATGGCAGTAAAAAGATGATAATTATCGCATTGAAGATAACCGCAGACAGTACCGCAGATTCTGGCGAATGCAGATGCATAATGTTCAACACATTAAGTTGTGGATATGTGACCGAAAAAGCAGCGGGAATGATGGCAAAATATTTAGCAATATCATTGGCAATACTGAATGTGGTCAAAGCCCCGCGCGTCATTAGCATCTGTTTGCCGATATGTACAACCTCGATTAGCTTGGTGGGATTGGAATCCAGGTCAACCATATTGCCGGCTTCTTTCGCTGCTTGTGTACCTGAATTCATGGCAACAGCAACATCTGCTTGTGCCAGCGCAGGTGCATCGTTTGTACCATCACCCGTCATGGCAACCAGACGCCCTTCGGATTGATATTGGCGGATAAGGGCGAGTTTCGCTTCGGGAGTGGCTTCTGCCAGAAAGTCATCAACACCAGCTTCGGCGGCAATTGCCGCGGCAGTGAGATGATTGTCACCCGTGATCATGACAGTCTTGATCCCCATTTTGCGCATTTCACTGAAGCGTTCTTTAATGCCACCTTTCACAATATCTTTTAAGGCAACCACACCTAAGACTTGCTGATTCTCAGCCACAACCAAGGGAGTTCCTCCCTTATGCGCAACTTGTTGTACCAATTTATCAATCACATCCGGGAAATGGCTATGATTAGCTTCAATATGGCGGCGAATAGCATCGACCGCCCCTTTGCGGATCATACGGTTACCAATATTGACGCCACTCATGCGCGTCATTGCAGAGAAGGGGACAAATGTCGCGTTTAATGCCCGAAGATCACGTTCACGCATATTGAAACGTTGTTTCGCTAAGATCACGATACTGCGGCCTTCCGGTGTTTCATCTGCAAGGGAAGAGAGTTGAGCGGCATCAGCCAACTGCTGTTCTGTTACACCCGATGCAGGTAAAAATTGGGATGCCTGACGATTGCCTAGCGTGATAGTGCCCGTTTTATCAAGTAGTAAAACATCTACATCCCCGGCGGCTTCAATGGCTCGTCCGCTGGTGGCAATGACATTGGCTTCCAGCATACGGCTCATACCTGCAACCCCAATGGCTGACAGTAATCCGCCAATCGTGGTGGGGATCAGGCAAACCAGTAAGGCAATTAATACGGTAAGTGTGATCGGCGCGCCAGATTGGTTGGCTTGGACGCTGAATAAGGAAAAAGGCAGCAGGCTTATACAGACCAGCAGGAAAATAATGGTCAGTGCAGTAAGTAAAATGGTGAGGGCTATTTCATTGGGTGTTTTACGTCGTTTAGCTCCTTCAACCATTGAGATCATTCTGTCTAAAAACGTTTCTCCCGGATTGACTGTACATTCGACGATTAACCAGTCTGATAAAACTCGCGTACCGCCAGTGACAGAAGAAAAATCACCGCCGGATTCACGGATAACGGGGGCAGATTCTCCTGTAATCGCGCTTTCATCAACGGAAGCCCCTCCTTCAAGGACTTCGCCATCACAAGGGATAATTTCTCCTGCTTCTACCAGTACAATATCGCCTTTGCGTAAAGTGTCAGAAGTGACTTTTTCTTTTGCAGCCTCACGGCTGGATGATGCCAGTTTGGTCGCCCAATTAGTTCTTTTGACCCCTTTCAGGCTGGATGCTTGAGCTTTGCTACGTCCTTCGGCCAGCGCTTCTGCAAAGTTGGCAAACAGTACGGTGAACCATAGCCAGAGAGCAATAGCACCGGTAAAGAGTGCACTGCCCGTTAATTGCCCCACTAATATGCCGATCCATAAGGCAGTGGTCAGGCAGCTTACTACATAAACAACGAACATGACCGGATTGCGCCATTGTTGAGCCGGATGGCATTTTTTTAACGCACCGATAAGTGCATGGCGGATTAGAGTCGGTTCAAATAATACGTGTTGTTTGTTCTTCATTCGTCACCTCACATTCTCACGGCCAAAGTTGTAGCTGTTCTGCGATGGGACCCAGCGCCAGCGAAGGAATAAACGTAAGGGCACCAATGAGTAAGATGACCAGAATTAATAACCCAATGAAGAGTGAGCCGTGAGTTGGTAAAGTGCCGTTGCTAATCGGCTGGCGTTTTTTGTTAACCATAGAACCTGCGATTGCCAAAACAGGCAGAATGAGACCAAAGCGTCCAAGAAACATGATGACGCCCAACAATAGGTTGTAAAAGACATTATTGGCATTGAGTCCGGCAAAGGCACTGCCGTTGTTGTTGGCAGCAGATGAGAAAGCATAAAGCACTTCGGTGAAGCCATGAGCGCCAGGATTTGCAATAGCGCTGCGGCCTACGTCGATTGAAATTGCCAGAGCAGTGCCTAATAAAACAAGCGAAGGCGTGATTAAAATCGCCAATGCGACCATTTTCATGTCATAAACATCGATTTTTTTGCCTAAGTATTCTGGTGCACGGCCAATCATCAAGCCGGCAATAAATACGGCAAGCAGAACGAACAGTAATATGCCATAAAAGCCGGAACCTGCCCCACCGAATATAATTTCACCAATCTGCATCAACCAGAGCGGTATCATGCCACCCAGTGCAGTAAAGGAGTCATGCATCGCATTTACGGCACCACAAGAAGCGGCTGTCGTCACAACGCTATAGAGAGAAGAAGCAAGGATACCAAAGCGGGCTTCCTTACCTTCCATATTAAAGTGGTTACCAATATTAGGATGGATGAGATGGGAATTACCTGCGGTTTCGGCATACATGACAACGCTGGCGGCAATAATGAAAATAATGCTGATTGCCCAGAGTAAGGCGTATCCCTGTCGATTGTCGCCAACAACCAGACCGAATGCGAAATATAATGCGCAAGGGATCAAGAAAATAGCCAGGATCTGGACAAAGTTACTCAGTGAAGTTGGGTTTTCAAATGGATGGGCTGAGTTTGCGCCAAAAAATCCTCCACCATTAGTGCCCAAAAGTTTTATCGCTTCTTGGGAAGCGACTGGCCCCATAGGCAACAATTGTTGTTGTCCCTCAAGCGAGTGAATGAGGACATAGGGAGAAAAGTTTTGGATAACGCCTTGACTGACAAAGAATAAGGCTACAATGATTGCAAGCGGCAACAAAAGATATACAGTAATACGTGTGATGTCGATCCACGCATTTCCCACTGTTTTAGTGCCTTGACGGGAAAACGCCCGCATTAAGGCAAAAGCCACAGCAATTCCCGTTGCCGCAGACAGAAAATTCTGAACAGTCAATCCGGCCATTTGGCTCAGGTAACTGAGGGTATTTTCCCCGCTATAAGCTTGCCAATTGGTATTAGTGATAAAGCTGATCGCGGTATTAAGAGCCAGATCCCATTTCATGCCAACAAGATGTTGTGGATTCAGGGGCAGATGGCCTTGGCTTATCAGCAGAATAAACAGTAGTAATAGTCCGGCTATGTTGAATATGATGATAGCGAGAGCATACTGCCACCAGTTCATTTCTTTGACATCACTGCCCGGTTTATTCAGGCCACAACAGCGCCATAAGATGGCTTCTGTTTTAGTCAGCCAGCGAGGTAGTTCGCCTTCGACGAGCCTGGCAATCAGGATACCAAGAGGTTTACCCAATAGAAACAGCATGAGCAGGAAACTGGCAATCAGGAAAAAAGCGGCTATTGCCATTTAAAAATCCTCCGCATTCAATAACGCATAAATGAGATAACCCAGTAATAGCGTCACCAGAAAAATGCCAAGGATCAGGAAGGTATTCATGGTGATGTATCTCCTTGCTTATTTCTTTAAGAAATAGTCAGTTACAGCATAGAAATACCAGACAAAGAAGTTATTAAAAGGATTTTCGAAAGCGTAAAAAAGTACCAATAATTTGCGGAATTCATCGACAAAGCATCATAAAGCAAGTGTAGCAAACTATGTCGAGTTAATTTTTTGTTTTCGATTTGTTTGTTTTGTTTCTGTTTAAGAATAATTTTGTAATTGAATTACGCAACCATGGAAAAAAAGCGATTTATTCCACTAAAAAGTGGTCGGATGAGTAGTAAGTTTTCATTTTATCGGATAAAATTTTGTGCATATTACAGGTTAAGCCCGTGGGGGGCATCAATGTCTATATATCGTGCATACTCTTGGCATCAGATTATTTTGCGGCGTATTGGCGCTATATCACTGGGTGTCATTGCGCTTCCTGTTATGCTATTTCGTCGTGATCGTGCCCGCTTTTATAGTTATCTGCATAAAGTATGGCTAAAAACCAGCGATAAGCCAGTATGGCTGGAACGTTCAGAAGTGACTTTAGAGACTCGGAATCACTAAAATAGCATCATGATTAAGCCTGACAGGGCATTTTGAATTAACATATTGAACGCTATATTTTGGCACCTTGCCGGTTTATGCTGGCAAGGTGTTTTTGTTTTATATTGGATTTAGTTAATTCATGGCAGGTATGTATTTTATGATGAAAAAAATGCTAAGTGACAAGGGGGATGTGATGAACAATGTTGAATTGGAGTATGTGCTTAATACGGAATTGAAGATCCGTGAATTCCAAGATTACGCTCCCAATGGATTACAGGTGGAAGGTCGCTCCCATGTCCAGAGAGTGATTACAGGTGTGACAGCTTGTCAGGCACTGTTGGATGAAGCTGTTCGCCTTGAGGCAGATGCTGTCATTGTTCATCATGGATATTTTTGGAAGAATGAATCTCCTGTTATTCGTGGCATGAAACGTCGCCGTTTGCAAACACTACTTTGCAATGATATCAACCTGTATGGTTATCATCTTCCATTAGATGCTCATCCTGCTTTGGGTAACAATACCCAATTGGCACGCCAGATGGGGGTGAAGGTTATCGGCGAAATTGATACTCTTCTTCCTCATGGTGCTTTTGATCAGCCTATTACACCAGCAGAATTGACTGAACGTCTTGAAAAAAGCCTGGAAAGAAAGATACTGCATTGCGGTGATAATGCACCAGAAGAGATACGCACACTGGCATGGTGTACAGGCGGCGGCCAAAGTTTTATTGAACAGGCGGCTGAGTTTGGTGTTGATGCCTTTGTGACGGGAGAAGTATCGGAAAAAACTATCCATGTTGCCCGCGAAATGGGACTCCATTTTTTTGCAGCAGGACACCATGCGACAGAGCGCTATGGTATCAAAGCGCTCGGTGAATGGCTGGCAAATAATTATAGATTGGATGTGACTTTTATCGATATTCCCAATCCGGCTTGATTTTTAATTAATTTACATAGCCCCTGGATTTTATTTCCATTTTGGGATTTGGGGCTTTTTAGCTTGCAAGAGAGATAAAACAGTGATTGCGATCCCACAACATATTAATACGCTGCCTAATGCCTGACTCCAGCCCGCCAGTGCCAAACCAACTCCCAGCAGCAAATAGTAAAATAACCCAAGTAAAGCACCGGCTGTGCCTAGCCTATCTGAATAGTGGGTTAATGCAGAAGCTAAAATATTCGGTATCGCCAGTCCATAAGCGATGACTATTCCTGACATGGGAAAAATAAAGAGCCAGCTATTTTCGAGCAAGTATACGCCGATCCCACTGAATAAACTCATTAATGAAGTAAGGACAACTAATTGGGTTGATATCCATTGTTGTTTTAATAGATATTTGTTTAATAGTGAGCCTAATACAACGCCAAAAGTTAATAACAGGCCAGTATAACCAAATACTGTCTGGGATAATCCAAATTGTTGGAAACGAAATGGCGCTAATTGGTAATAGCTGAACAAACAAATATTGAAAAATGCGATCAAAAACGCATTTCGCCAAATTGAAATATCTTTAAGCATCATAATTCCTGTGCTTAATAAAGCCACTTTTGTTACGTTGGTTGGGCGAGTTTCTGGTAATCGGGCAATAGACCAACAGGTCAGGATAACCGCCAAAATAATTAACCCGGTAAAGACTGCCTTATAGCCAGCAAAATAGTTCAATGTTGAACCACTGAGCATACCAATGGCAGGGCTGCTTGCTAAGGCAATTCCCATGATAGAGAAGACATGTGCTAACTCTTCCCCACGATAAGCATCACGCATCATGGTTTGTGTGCCGATAGAGCCAACTGCGGCTCCGAAAGCAGATAGCATTCTGGCAACGAGTAATAACCAAAATTGTTGTGTCAATAATGCCAGCAGAGAAGCGAGGCCATAGAGTGATAGGCCAGCAATAATCGTTGGGCGCCTGCCAATGACATCACACATACGCCCCCATACGACAACTCCAAAGGAAAAAGCAAAAAAGTAGAGTGATAATGTTTGGGCTGCTCGCTCTGGGGTGACGGAAAACCCAACGGCGATATTGATTAATGCAGGGCTATAGATAGTTTCTACGATCTGCGGGAACATCATCAAGGCGATAGCAAGCCAAAGTGATGGTTTAGTTTGCATGATTTTTTTCTTTTGCTGATAAGTAGGTAATGGCTTGAAAGGTTAGCATTATGGCTATTGTCTTTTTATGAAAATAAAGACTATTTATTTACCTTATCGGACATTAAATCAGTAGGAATGAATATGACATGGTTGCAACAAAGTGATTATTTTGATCCTGATAGCTTGAATATACCTGTGATAGGGATTGCAGCAGAAATGGGGCAACACGATTCTGGCTTTCATCAACATGATATGGGGCAATTGCTGTTTACCCAGCGGGGCTGTATCAAGATCACATTGGCAAACCAGATCTCCGTTTTGCCCCCAACCAGAGTGGCATGGATCCCTCCTAAGACACGGCATCGGGCAGAAATGCGTGGCTCTGTAGGCTACCGTTCTATTTATTTAAATTCTAACTATTTAAATTCTAATTACCTGAAATCACCTGAAATGGCATTATTTTCGATGCAAAGTGAAGTATTGGCAGCCACACCATTATTACAGGCTCTTTTGGAGCGTATCGCGATATCTTCTTTTGACTCTGATTGGCATCAGGGAAAAGGAGCAAATTTGTTAGCACTATTTTTTGATGAAATTCGCGAGGCGCGTAGGGAACCAACCTTATTGTCGTTGCCGTCTGATCGACGATTAACTCATTTGTCATTTGATCATCTGCCGTCACCATTGCACATACTGGCTACTGATATTGGTGCCAGTGAGAAAACCATTACCCGAATATTTCAGCGTGAAACAGGAATGAATTATCAACAGTGGCGGCAGCAATGGCGATTGGTAAAGGCAATAGAATTGTTGGCGCAGAATAAAACGTTATCCTACGTTGCACAGGAACTTGGTTTTGTCAACGATAGTGCATTTGTGACCTTTTTTCGCAAAATCATGGGGAGACCGCCAAGGGAATATATGGCGGGATCAGAGAGATAAAATAAAACTGCACCTCTAATATCAGAATAAAAACGGGTATGAGAGGTGCAGAAATACACTATTCAAAATGTGCCAGAATATGATCAAGATATAACCAAAATATGAATAGTATTATTGATCAAATTACTTTTTCAACGGGCTCTTGAAATCGCGTTTCGTGTGACCAGTATAAAGCTGGCGTGGACGTGCGATCTTCAAACCTTCATCGTGCATTTCATTCCAATGTGCAATCCAGCCAATAGTACGGGCAATGGCGAAAATCACGGTGAACATGGTTGACGGAATACCCATGGCTTTCAGGATAATGCCTGAATAGAAGTCGACGTTTGGATACAGTTTTTTCTCAATGAAGTATGGGTCATGCAAGGCAATGCGTTCTAATTCCATTGCTACTTCCAGCAGACTGTCATTCAAACCGAGCTCATTTAGCACTTCATGGCAGGTTTCACGCATCACTGTCGCGCGAGGGTCATAGTTTTTGTAAACACGGTGACCAAAGCCCATCAGGCGGAAAGAGTCATTTTTGTCTTTGGCGCGCGCGATGAATTCAGGGATGTGTTCGACAGTTTGGATCTCCTCCAGCATCCGCAAGCAGGCTTCATTTGCTCCACCATGTGCTGGTCCCCAGAGAGATGCAATACCCGCAGCAATACAAGCAAATGGGTTGGCACCAGAAGAGCCCGCAGTGCGCACCGTTGAAGTTGACGCATTTTGCTCATGATCTGCATGCAGAATGAAAATACGATCCATAGCGCGTTCTAATACTGGATTAACCTTATATTCCTCACACGGTGTTGAGAACATCATGTGCAGGAAGTTAGCCGCATAAGACAGATCGTTGCGTGGATAAACGAAAGGTTGACCAATGGAATATTTGTAACACATTGCCGCAACTGTTGGCATTTTGGACAGCAGGCGGTAAGCAGTGATTTCACGGTGACGAGGATTATGGACATCCAGGGCGTCATGATAGAAGGCAGCCAGTGCGCCTGTAACACCACAAAGTACAGCCATTGGATGGGAATCACGGCGGAAGCCGTGGAACAGACGGGTGATCTGTTCGTGGATCATAGTATGGCGAGTCACCGTAGTTTTAAATTTTTTATATTCTTCGGGAGTGGGGGGCTCGCCATATAGCAGAATGTAACAGACTTCCAGATAGGTCGATTCCGTTGCAAGCTGATCGATGGGAAAACCACGGTGTAGCAAAATGCCTTCATTGCCATCAATATAGGTGATTTTCGACTCACAGGAGGCAGTGGAAGTAAAACCTGGATCATAAGTATAGAAGCCTTTTGAGCCGAGGGTACGAACGTCAATCACTTCAGGACCTAGGGTCGGCGTTAGTACGTCTAGTTCGATAGCAGCTGAACCATTTATGTTCAACGTAGCCTTTTTATCAGCCATTTATATCTCCTTAGCGCTTATTTTTATAACCCCTAACAACCAGATAGGCGCAATTTATACTGTGCCAAAGGCATTGTGCTACCGGAGAGAATTTAAAATCAGGCTGGTATCACATTTAACGCTGAAATCTCATTACGGATGACAATGGTTTTCAGGTTGTTAAAAAGTTTCTGGAAGTTATGTTTAAAGTATTATTGACATAAAATGTTACCATTTTGTGCTTATGTAATACTTTTGCATAACTTTTATCTTTCGTTAAGATTAATTTTTCATCATAAAATGATGGAAAATAATATATAGCGATATATATGTAAGATAAATGTTTAATCTTTGTCAAACAAGATTGTGGGTTTCATGAATAATGTTTGAAGCGTGATCTTTCTCACTGTTCAAGCTAAATGTTAATAATCATATTGTGTGGGAATTGTAATAACAATGTGAAGTACTTATACTTCTGTGAGGTCTCCGGATTATCCTGATGTAGGAGCACCCAGCGTAACCAAATCACAACTTTTGATGAACAGTAAGGATTGTTTAAGTTATATGTTGTGTCTTTGTATCCTCTTTAGCGCTGTCTGATTCCCGCCCAGGACCGGAGGATGGAAAATAAAAAAAGCTTTGTGGGCAAAATTGTGAAAAAACAAAGACCTGTCAACCTTGATCTGCGGACGATTAACCAACCCGTCTCCGCGATAGCTTCGATCTTGCACCGTATCTCAGGCGTCATCACCTTTATCGCAGTTGGAATTCTACTGTGGTTATTGGGGATGTCATTGTCTTCGCAAGAGGGCTTCCTGCAAGCATCTGAAATCATGACTGGCTTCTTCGCCAAATTTATCCTGTGGGGGATATTGACGGCGTTGGCTTACCACATCTGTGGAGGTATTCGCCATGTATTGATGGATTTTGGTTTTCTGGAAGAAAATCTCGCTACCGGTAGTGCATCTGCCAAAGTAGCAATAGCAATCGCGGTTATTCTGTCCATTCTGGCTGGGGTATTATTATGGTAAGCAACGCATCCGCTTTGGGTCGTACGGGTATTCAGGATTGGCTGCTACTGCGCGCATCCGCAATTATTATTGTTTTGTACGTTCTTTATCTCGTTGGTTTTGTCGCAACAACGTCGGACATTACCTATGAAGTTTGGCGTGGTTTCTTTTCTTCATCCCTCACTAAAGTATTCACCGTGTTGACACTGTTTTCCATTCTAATCCATGCATGGATTGGCATGTGGCAGGTACTGACAGATTATGTCAAGCCGCTCGCACTGCGTCTGGTTTTGCAACTGGTGATTATTGTAGCGCTGTTAACTTATTTGATTTACGGAACAATGGTTGTGTGGGGTGCATAAATGAAACTACCAGTAAGAGAGTTTGACGCTGTTGTTATTGGTGCTGGTGGCGCAGGTATGCGTGCAGCACTGCAAATTTCACAAATGGGTTTATCCTGTGCTTTGATTTCCAAGGTGTTTCCAACTCGTTCCCACACTGTATCAGCACAGGGCGGGATCACTGTCGCTTTGGGCAATTCCCATGAAGATAATTGGGAATGGCACATGTATGATACGGTGAAAGGCTCCGATTATATTGGTGATCAGGATGCTATCGAATATATGTGTAAAACTGGCCCAGAAGCAATTTTAGAACTGGAGCACATGGGATTGCCATTCTCTCGTCTGGATAATGGCCGTATTTACCAACGGCCATTTGGTGGGCAATCCAGGAATTTTGGTGGTGAACAGGCTGCTCGTACTGCTGCCGCTGCTGACCGAACTGGTCACGCTTTATTGCATACTCTGTATCAGCAGAATTTAAAAAACCACACGACTATTTTCTCCGAATGGTATTCGTTGGATCTGGTTAAGAATCAAGATGGTGCCATTGTCGGTTGTACCGCGATTTGTATTGAAACCGGTGAAGTGGTCTATTTCAAAGCCAAAGCGACTATTCTGGCAACGGGTGGTGCTGGCCGTATTTTCCAATCCACAACCAATGCACATATTAATACCGGTGATGGCGTGGGAATGGCATTGCGTGCAGGAGTTCCTGTTCAGGATATGGAAATGTGGCAATTCCACCCAACTGGCATTGCTGGCGCAGGGGTTCTGGTTACAGAAGGTTGCCGTGGTGAAGGGGGTTACCTGCTGAATAAAGACGGTGAACGCTTTATGGAGCGCTATGCACCAAATGCTAAAGACCTTGCTGGCCGTGATGTGGTCGCCCGTTCTATGATGATCGAAATCCGTGAAGGCCGTGGTTGTGAAGGTCCATGGGGTCCGCACGTGAAACTGAAACTGGATCATCTGGGTAAAGAAGTCTTGGAATCTCGCCTGCCAGGTATCCTTGAATTATCCCGTACTTTCGCTCACGTCGATCCGGTAAAAGAGCCGATCCCTGTTATTCCAACTTGTCACTATATGATGGGCGGTATCCCAACTAAAATCACGGGTCAGGCGTTGACAGTAAATGAAAAAGGCGAAGATGTGGTGATCCCTGGTTTGTTTGCTGTCGGTGAGATCGCTTGCGTATCTGTTCACGGCGCAAACCGTTTGGGTGGTAACTCACTGCTTGACCTGGTGGTATTTGGTCGTTCCGCGGGCTTGCATTTGAAAGAGTGTCTGATGGAACAAGGCACTAGTCGTGATGCCAGCGAATCTGATGTCGATGCGGCACTGCAACGTCTTAACCGCTGGAATGATACCCGCTCAGGTGAAGATCCAGTGGAAATCCGCAAAGCATTGCAAGCTTGCATGCAGCATAATTTTTCGGTATTCCGTGAAGGTGATGCGATGGCAAGAGGGCTGGAAGAACTGAAAGTGATCCGTGAACGCCTGAAAAATGCTCGTCTGGATGACACTTCATCAGAATTCAATACCCAACGCATTGAATGTTTGGAATTGGATAACCTGATGGAAACCGCTTATTCCACTGCGGTTGCTGCGAACTTCCGTACAGAAAGCCGTGGTGCCCATAGCCGCTTTGATTATCCAGAGCGTGATGATGCTAACTGGCTGTGCCATAGCCTGTATTTACCGCAAACTGAGAGCATGGCTCGTCGTGAAGTGAATATGCAGCCAACGCTGCGTGAAGCTTTCCCGCCAAAAGTGCGTTCTTACTAATTGCGTTGCTGATGTTCCAGTTGCGGAGAAATAGATTATGAAACTTGAATTTTCAATTTATCGTTATAATCCAGATGTCGATGATGTTCCTCGTATGCAGGACTACATACTGGAAGCACAGGAAGGGCGCGACATGATGTTGCTGGATGCGCTCATCCAGCTAAAAGAGCAAGATCCAACCTTATCATTCCGCCGCTCTTGCCGTGAGGGTGTTTGTGGTTCTGATGGCGTGAATATGAACGGTAAAAACGGGTTGGCATGTATTACACCCATTTCAGCGTTGCGTCGTGGCAATAAGAAAATTGTTATTCGCCCATTGCCTGGTCTGCCTGTGGTTCGTGATTTGGTTGTTGATATGGGGCAGTTCTACACGCAATATGAAAAAATCCGCCCTTATCTGATTAATGATGGTAAAAATCCACCTGCACGTGAGCACCTGCAATCACCAGTACAGCGTGAAAAGCTGGATGGTTTGTATGAGTGTATCTTATGTGCTTGTTGTTCAACATCTTGCCCATCATTCTGGTGGAATCCAGATAAATTTATCGGTCCAGCCGGTCTTTTAGCGGCATATCGTTTTCTGATTGACAGCCGTGACACTGAGACAAGTTCACGATTGGATAATCTCAATGATGCATTCAGTGTTTTCCGTTGCCACGGAATTATGAATTGCGTCAATGTATGTCCTAAAGGATTAAATCCGACAAAAGCGATTGGTCATATTAAATCTATGTTGCTGAAACACAGTGCATAGCGAAATAAAAAGTTGTGTATAAATAACACATAAATAGTGTGTAAATAGTGCATATAATGTTGCCCTCCACAATTTTGAAATAAATATCAAATCAGTGGAGGGCATAAAGAATGGAAAATGATAAATTGCCTGCTGCTAAAGACGAAGTATGTTGCTAAATAAAGGAACCTTTAAAAATTGATATTCAATTTTTAAAGGTTCCTTGAAGGGTAGGAAAACCCATAGAAGAACATGCATTAAGCACGTCCAAATGAACCTTTTATCAACACCGCTAATTAAGCGGTATTTGTTAACCACGGCGAAAACTAAAGCTTTTAAAGCTTAAGGGATCACAATGCAGAACGGCGCAATGAAGGACTGGCTGGACTCAAGCTTTCTGGCTGGTGCAAACCAGTCTTACATAGAGCAAATCTATGAAGACTATATAACCGATCCTAATTCTGTTGATGCAAGTTGGAGAGAAATTTTCCAACAATTACCAGATGCAGGACTTAGCGGCGAACAACTTCACTCACAGACACGCGATTATTTCCGTCGTCTGGCAAAGGATGCCACGCGTTACCACACTTCAGTCAGCGATCCAGCAATGGATGCAAAACAAGTCAAAGTTTTGCAGCTCATCAATGCATTCCGCTTCCGCGGACACCAACATGCAAACCTTGATCCATTGGGATTATGGAAACAGGAACCTGTATCTGATCTTGATCCTGCTTTCCATAATTTAACAAAAGCGGATTTTGAAGAAACGTTTAATGTAGGCTCTTTTGCCATTGGTAAAGAGACAATGAAATTGGCTGATCTGTATGACGCGCTGAAACGCATTTATTGTGGTTCAATTGGCGCGGAATATATGCACATCACCAACACGGAAGAAAAACGTTGGCTCCAGCAACGTTTAGAGTCAGTGGCAGTAAGTTCACAGTTTAGTGCAGAAGAAAAGCGTCGTTTCCTGAAAGAATTAACATCAGCGGAAGGTCTGGAACGTTATTTAGGTGCCAAGTTCCCAGGGGCGAAACGTTTTTCCCTGGAAGGTGGCGACGCACTTATCCCTATGTTAAAAGAGTTGATCCGTCACGCAGGTAAACAAAGTACCCGCGAAGTGGTATTGGGAATGGCTCATCGTGGTCGTCTCAACGTTCTGGTCAATCTTTTGGGTAAAAAACCGATTGATCTGTTTGACGAATTTGCGGGTAAACATAAAGAGCATCTGGGCACAGGTGACGTAAAATATCATCAAGGTTTTTCTTCTGATTTTGCAACCGAAGGTGGTTTGGTGCATTTGGCTCTGGCCTTTAACCCCTCTCACCTTGAGATTGTCAGCCCTGTTGTTATCGGCTCTGTACGTGCCCGCCGTGATCGTCTTGATGAAGGTCGCAGTAACATGGTTCTGCCGGTCACCATCCACGGCGATGCCGCAGTTACAGGACAGGGGATTGTTCAGGAAACACTGAATATGTCTCAGGCTCGCGGGTATGAAGTGGGTGGTACTGTTCGTATCGTCGTAAATAACCAGATTGGTTTCACCACTTCTAACCCGAAAGATGCGCGTTCAACACAATACTGTACTGATATTGTGAAAATGGTTCAGGCGCCGATTTTCCACGTTAATGCAGATGATCCGGAAGCTGTTGCATTCGTCACACGTCTGGCGCTTGACTTCCGTAACACCTTCAAACGTGACGTGATGATCGATCTGGTTTGTTACCGTCGCCACGGTCATAACGAAGCTGATGAGCCGAGTGCAACTCAGCCATTGATGTACCAGCAAATCAAAAAACAGCCAACTGCCCGTAAAATCTATGCAGATAAGCTGGTAGCAGAAGGCTTGCTGGAAGCCAACGACGTTACTGAGATGGTGAATCTGTACCGTGATGCACTGGATCATGGTGAGTGTGTAGTCGATGAATGGCGTCCAATGGGGCTGCATTCATTCACATGGGAACCCTATCTGAACCACGAATGGGATGAAGAGTATCCACATAAGATGGATATGAAACGTCTGCAAGATCTTGGCAAAAGCATCAGCACCGTTCCTGCCGAAGTAGTCATGCACTCACGTGTTGCGAAAATCTATGGCGACCGTGCAGAAATGGCTAATGGCAATAAATTGTTTGACTGGGGTGCTGCGGAAACACTGGCTTACGCGACCTTGGTTGATGAAGGTATTCCTGTCCGTATCTCTGGTGAAGATGCAGGACGTGGTACTTTCTTCCACCGTCATGCTGTTGTCCATAACCAAAACAATGCTTCTGTTTATGTGCCCTTGGCAAATATCCACAATGGACAGGGTGTATTTAACGTATGGGATTCTGTCCTTTCAGAAGAAGCTGTACTGGCATTTGAGTACGGTTATGCAACAACTGAACCTCGTACCCTGACAATTTGGGAAGCTCAATTTGGTGACTTTGCCAACGTAGCTCAGGTGGTGATTGACCAATTTATCAGTTCTGGTGAACAGAAATGGGGTCGTATGTGTGGCTTGGTTATGCTGCTGCCACATGGCTATGAAGGGCAGGGACCAGAGCACTCGTCGGCACGTCTGGAGCGTTATCTGCAACTGTGTGCTGAACAAAACATGCAGGTTTGCGTACCATCGTCACCAGCCCAGGTTTATCACATGCTGCGTCGTCAGGCTCTGCGTGGTATGCGTCGTCCGCTCATCGTTATGTCACCTAAATCGCTACTGCGTCATCCACTGGCGGTGTCTACTCTGGATGAATTGGCGAATGGCAAATTTGAGCCAGTGATTGGTGAAATTGACACCTTGGATCCAAAAGGTGTTAAGCGCGTAGTGCTTTGTTCCGGTAAAGTTTATTACGATCTGCTGGAGCAGCGTCGTAAGAATGAACAGACCGATGTTGCTATTGTGCGTATTGAACAGTTGTATCCATTCCCACGTCAGCACCTGCAAGCTCAGTTTGAGCAGTATGCTCATGTCCATGACTTTGTCTGGTGCCAGGAAGAGCCACTGAACCAAGGGGCTTGGTATTGCAGTCAACATAATTTCCGTGAAGCAATCCCATTTGGGGCTTCTTTACGTTATGCAGGTCGTCCGGCATCTGCTTCCCCAGCGGTGGGATATACGTCTGTTCACCAGCAGCAACAGCAAGCACTGGTTAATGACGCACTGAACGTTGAATAAATTAAGGATAGAAAATGAGTAGCGTAGAAATTCTGGTTCCAGACCTTCCTGAATCTGTTGCAGATGCCACTGTGGCAACATGGCATAAAAAACCAGGTGACACCATAGAGCGTGATGAAGTACTGGTTGAAATTGAAACGGATAAAGTTGTTTTGGAAGTACCAGCAAGTGAAGCCGGTGTGTTGGAATCTATTTTGGAAGAAGAGGGTGCCACCGTACTGTCCAAACAACTGTTAGGTCGTATCCGTTTGGGTGACAGCACGGGTATACCTGCCGAAGTAAAAGCAAAAACAGAGGCCACACCAGCACAGCGTCAGACCGCGTCTTTGGAAGAAGAAAACAACGATGCACTAAGCCCTGCTGTTCGTCGTCTGATTGCAGAGCATGATTTAGATCCTGCTGCAATTAAAGGCAGTGGTGTTGGTGGCCGTATTATCCGTGAAGACATCGAAAAATATATCGCTGCAAATAAAAAAGAGAATAATAAGCCTGCTGCCTCTGCTGAACAGCCATCCTTATTACCACATCGCAGTGAAAAACGTGTCCCAATGACGCGTCTGCGCAAGCGTGTTGCAGAACGTTTGCTTGAAGCGAAGAACAATACGGCAATGCTGACAACTTTCAATGAAGTCAACATGAAGCCAATTCAGGAATTGCGCAAGCAGTATGGCGATGCGTTTGAGAAACGTCATGGTGTGCGTCTGGGCTTCATGTCTTTCTATGTGAAAGCGGTTGTTGAAGCGTTAAAACGCTATCCAGAAGTGAACGCTTCCATTGATGGTACAGATGTGGTTTACCACAACTATTTTGATATCAGTATTGCTGTATCTACACCACGTGGTCTGGTTACACCGGTATTGCGTGATGCTGATGCATTGAGTATGGCTGATATTGAGAAAAGCATCAAAGAGCTGGCTATCAAAGGCCGCGACGGTAAATTGACTGTTGAAGAACTCACCGGTGGTAACTTCACCATTACTAACGGCGGTGTTTTCGGTTCCCTGATGTCCACCCCGATCATTAACCCACCACAAAGCGCGATCCTTGGTATGCATGCCATTAAAGATCGCCCAATGGCGGTAAATGGTCAGGTTGAGATCCTCCCGATGATGTACCTGGCACTGTCCTATGACCACCGTCTGATTGACGGTCGTGAGTCAGTCGGCTTCCTGGTGACCATCAAAGAAATGCTGGAAGATCCAACACGTTTGTTGCTGGATGTATAGCATCACTATCGGCGGAGGGTGTTAACTCCGTCAGTCTGAAGTAGTACGACGTTGATGTAAAAATATATGCAGGCCAGCCTCTTGGGGCTGGCCATATCCAGAGCAACAAAATAGAAGGTAATTTACCTTTCTTAAATTAAATTATGGATAGAACATCATGAATTTACACGAGTATCAGGCAAAACAACTTTTTGCACGGTATGGTTTACCAGCACCTGCTGGCTATGCTTGTACCACACCGCGCGAAGCAGAAGAAGCAGCATCCAAGATTGGTTCAGGCCCTTGGGTCGTTAAATGTCAGGTTCATGCAGGTGGCCGCGGTAAGGCTGGTGGTGTGAAAGTCGTCAACAGTAAGGAAGATATCCGCACTTTTGCTGAACAATGGCTGGGTAAACGACTGGTAACTTACCAGACAGATGCGCAGGGGCAACCTGTCCATCAGATCCTGGTGGAAGGGGCAACTGATATTGCCAAGGAGCTGTATCTTGGTGCTGTTGTTGACCGCGGTACACGTCGTGTAGTGTTCATGGCCTCTACTGAAGGTGGTGTCGAAATAGAAAAAGTGGCGGAAGAGACGCCTGAACTCATTCATAAAGCCATTATCGACCCACTGTCTGGCCCTATGCCGTATCAAGGCCGTGAATTGGCGTTCAAACTTGGCTTGACTGGTAAACAAGTTGGTCAATTCACCAAGATTTTCTTGGGGTTGGCGAACCTGTTCTTAGAGCGTGATTTGGCATTAGTCGAAATCAACCCTTTAGTGATCACAACGCAGGGTGATCTGGTTTGCTTGGATGGAAAATTGAGCGCTGATGGTAATGCGATGTTCCGTCAGGCTGAACTGCGTGAAATGCACGACCCTTCACAGGAAGATCCGCGTGAAGCTCAGGCTGCACAATGGGAACTGAACTATGTTGCGCTGGATGGCAACATTGGTTGTATGGTGAATGGCGCAGGTCTGGCAATGGGAACGATGGACATTGTCAAACTGCATGGTGGCGCGCCGGCAAACTTCCTTGATGTAGGTGGTGGTGCAACAAAAGAACGTGTTACTGAAGCATTTAAGATCATCTTATCAGATGAAAATGTTAAAGCTGTTTTGGTTAATATCTTTGGTGGTATCGTCCGCTGTGACTTGATTGCTGACGGCATTATTGGTGCGGTGGAAGAAGTGGGTGTGAACGTACCGGTAGTCGTTCGTCTGGAAGGAAACAATGCTGAACTGGGCGCTAAAAAACTGGCGGATAGTGGTTTGAACATCATTGCAGCTACCAGTTTGACAGACGCAGCTAAACAGGCAGTAGCAGCAGCGGGGAATAAATAATGTCTATTTTAATCGATAAAAACACCAAAGTGATTTGTCAGGGTTTTACTGGCAGCCAGGGTACTTTTCACTCTGAACAAGCGATAGCTTACGGTACTCAAATGGTGGGTGGCGTAACACCGGGTAAAGGTGGCACTGAGCATTTAGGATTACCGGTGTTCAACACCGTACGTGAAGCCGTTGAAGCAACGGGGGCAACCGCTTCTGTCATCTACGTTCCGGCGCCATTCTGTAAAGATTCCATTCTGGAAGCGATTGATGCAGGCATTAAACTGATCATTACGATTACAGAAGGTATTCCAACACTCGATATGTTGACAGTTAAGAAAAAACTGGATCAAGCCGGTGTTCGTATGATTGGCCCTAACTGTCCGGGAGTAATTACACCGGCTGAATGTAAGATCGGTATTATGCCTGGCCATATTCACAAGTCAGGTAAAGTGGGCATTGTTTCCCGTTCAGGCACGTTGACTTATGAAGCAGTTAAACAGACCACAGATGCTGGATTAGGGCAATCTACCTGTGTTGGTATTGGTGGTGACCCGATCCCAGGCTCAAACTTCATTGATATTCTGCAACTGTTCCAGGAAGATCCGCAGACAGAAGCGATTGTCATGATTGGTGAAATTGGTGGTACAGCCGAAGAAGAAGCTGCGGCCTATATCAAAGAACATGTCACTAAACCAGTTGTTGCTTATATTGCTGGTGTGACTGCACCTAAAGGTAAGCGCATGGGTCATGCCGGAGCGATTATCGCAGGTGGTAAAGGGACAGCAGATGAGAAATTTGCTGCACTGGAAGCTGCGGGTGTGAAGACTGTCCGTAGCCTTGCAGACATTGGCGATGCTGTAAAAGCGTTATTGGTATAAGAGTCACAAAATAAACTATTTTTATAGAAAAAGGCTGCCTCAGGGTGGCCTTTTGTTTTTATTTATAATATTAACAGTAAGTTAGTTCATTTATAAGATAAGTTATTTCTCAATTTAATTGAGCTGGATTTTAGGAAAACCTATTTATTTGATTAATTAAATTGGAAATATCGGAAAAATATATTTTTTAAAGAATGAAAACGAAAAGTTAATTTTCTAACGAATTTTACAGCAAAAAATAAATTACAAATCATCGCAAATAACAACTTATTAACATGAAGTAAACTATAATGAAATAATAACTGTAAAGATTAACAAAAAAAGGAAAAAATTGACTAAAATCAATTTATTACTCTGGATTGTATTCGCTAAACTTGATTAAATTGATCTAGTATATATAGATATTAGACTGAGAATGTATGGTGTTGTTGACCTATATTCAGAATTCTAAGCTGAGTCACGTAAAAGCTATTTATTGTATGTGAATATAAGCGTAATATTATTGTGGTATCTATTGAATTTTTGATTTTGTAATTCATTGTTGTGTTTGAGGCATTTATTGCTGGTAGTTACGAGACTTTCGTTTTACGAAGTCGGGTTGCCGCAAGTCGGTGTCTTCCTGCTAGGAGCAAGGAGTCAAGATGTTTGATATTGTCGAACTGTCACGATTACAGTTTGCTTTAACTGCCATGTACCATTTTCTGTTCGTACCATTGACGCTCGGTATGGCATTTTTGCTTGCGATCATGGAAACGGTATATGTCCTTTCTGGCAAACAAATCTATAAAGATATGACAAAATTCTGGGGTAAGTTATTTGGTATCAACTTTGCTCTGGGTGTCGCAACGGGCTTGACCATGGAATTCCAGTTCGGAACCAACTGGTCATATTTCTCACATTATGTTGGTGATATTTTTGGTGCGCCTCTGGCCATCGAAGGTTTGATGGCATTTTTCCTCGAATCCACATTCGTTGGCCTGTTTTTCTTCGGATGGGATCGACTGAGCAAAAAACAACACCTGGCGGTTACCTGGCTGGTTGCATTAGGCTCTAACTTCTCTGCATTGTGGATCCTGATTGCGAATGGTTGGATGCAAAACCCGATTGCGTCTGACTTTAACTTCGAAACCATGCGAATGGAAATGGTGAGTTTCAGCGAACTGGTACTTAACCCCGTTGCACAGGTGAAATTTGTCCACACTGTTGCAGCCGGTTATGTTACTGGTGCCATTTTTGTATTGGGTATCAGCTCTTACTATCTGCTGAAAGGGCGTGATTTGGCGTTTGCCAAACGTTCTTTTGCGATTGCAGCAAGTTTTGGTATGGCTGCGGTACTGTCTGTCATCGTTCTGGGTGATGAATCCGGATATGAAATGGGGGACGTGCAGAAAACCAAATTGGCAGCAATCGAAGCAGAATGGGAAACTCAGCCGCCTCCAGCTTCATTCACGCTGATTGGTCTTCCTGATCAGGACAAAATGGAAAATAAATATTCCATCCAAATTCCTTACGTTTTAGGTTTGATTGCTACCCGCTCCACAGATACACCGGTTGTTGGTTTGCGTGATTTGATGAGCCAGCATGAGCAGCGTATTCGTAACGGTATTAAAGCCTATGAATTACTAGAAGAACTGCGTGCCGGTAATGTTGATCCAAGTGTCCGCAGTGCATTCAATGAAAGTAAGAAAGATCTTGGCTATGGCATGCTCGTGAAGCGTTATACCCAAAACGTAACTGATGCGACAGAAGAGCAAATTAAAGCCGCCGCGAAAGATTCTATTCCACGCGTAGCACCACTCTACTTTGCCTTCCGCATCATGGTTGCTGCTGGCTTTATTATGCTGTTGGTTATCGGTCTGTCGTTCCTGAGTGTTTTGCGTAACCGTATCGGTCAACATAAATGGTTGCTGCGTGCTGCATTGTTCAGCATTCCATTGCCATGGATTGCCGTTGAAGCAGGTTGGTTTGTCGCAGAATATGGCCGTCAGCCATGGGCGATTGGTGAAGTATTGCCAACTGCTGTCGCGTCTTCAACCCGCAGTGTAGGCGATCTGATTTTCTCAATGGGGCTGATTTGTGGTCTGTACACTTTGTTCTTGATCGCAGAGATGTTCTTGATGTTCAAATTTGCCCGTCTTGGCCCAAGCAGCCTCAAAACTGGACGTTACCATTTTGAACAAAAAACCGCTTCTTCAGCGAATAATATTGAGTAAGCAGGAGTCCACTTATGCTTGATTATGATGTATTACGATTTATATGGTGGCTGCTGATTGGTGTGTTACTGATCGGTTTCACGGTGACTGATGGTTTCGACATGGGAGTTGGTATCCTGCTGCGGATCATTGGTAAAAATGATACCGAACGCCGCATCATGATTAACTCAGTTGCCCCGCATTGGGATGGTAACCAAGTTTGGTTAATTACCGCGGGTGGAGCTCTGTTTGCCGCATGGCCGATGGTATATGCAGCCGCTTTCTCTGGTTTCTATGTGGCAATGATTTTGGTCTTGGCTGCACTGTTTTTCCGTCCGGTTGGCTTCGATTACCGCTCAAAACTGGAAAACAGAAAATGGCGCAATATGTGGGACTGGGGGCTGGTTATCGGTAGCTTCGTACCTGCATTGGTTATCGGGGTGGCATTTGGTAACTTGCTGCAAGGTGTACCGTTAGCGGTAGATTCTTACCTGCGTGTCTCCTATGAGGGTTCATTCTTTGGCTTGCTGAACCCTTATGGGTTGCTGGCAGGGGTGATTAGCCTGATGATGATTGTGACGCAAGGTGCAACTTATCTGCAAATGCGTACAACTGGCGAACTGCATCTGCGTTCCCGTACCGCAACTCATGTTTGTGCAGCGATAACGGCAATTGCATTCTTGTTGGCAGGGATATGGCTGATTTATGGCATTGATGGCTATGTTGTAACGGGAGGATTGGATGTCAATGCAGCATCTAATCCGTTACATAAAGAAGTAGTTCAGCAGGCAGGTGCATGGCTGACTAACTTCAATAACTATCCGGCGCTGTGGGCGATACCTGTATTGGGCGTATTGCTTCCTCTGCTGACTATGCTGACCACTTGGATGGATAAGGGGGCTTGGGCATTTTTGTTCTCATCACTGACAGTAACTTGCATTATCCTGACTTCAGGGATTGCTATGTTCCCGTTTGTGATGCCATCAAGCATTGACCCGAATGTCAGTCTGACTATGTGGGATGCGACATCCAGTCAGTGGACGTTGCAAATTATGTTTGTTGTTGCACTTATCTTCGTTCCTATTGTGCTGTCTTACACCATTTGGTGTTATTACAAGACATTCGGGCGTTTGGATAAGAACTATATTGATAACAACAAACACTCACTGTACTAAGGAGCATAGGCATGTGGTATTTTGCTTGGATTCTCGGAACGCTTTTGGCCTGTAGTTTCGCTGTCATTGCTGCCTTGGCACTTGAGCATAGCGAATCACCAAAAACCCCAGAGAGTGACAAAAAATAATGTTGGTTGATAAATGTTACCAACTTATGGATAAGCGCCCATTGAGGGCGCTTATCCTCATCATCGCTTTAGCACTTGCTATATGTGTGTTTTGGGAGCCTGCGCGTTTTGCTGCCAACACCAGTTCACTACAAATATGGCAAGGTATTTTATTGATCTGGGCAGTTTGTTCTGGCGTTACTTTTGGTGTCGGTTTTCACCCTAACCGTATTATCTGGCGATTGTTTTTTCATCCGTTACCCGCATTTTTCATTCTTCTTTTTGGCTTATATCATTTCTTTAAGTAAACTAATTGTAATTTTATAGGCTGACGGCCTATAAATTTTTTTTACTGACAAGTCATTCCAAAGCGCTATTGTCTTAAGTATAGTGACAGCGTCAATTCACCTAATTAGGATTATGTGAGTAATATGTTATTCCGTTGGCCTATCCGTGTTTACTACGAAGACACAGATGCTAGTGGTGTGGTTTATCACGCTCGGTATTTGGGGTTTTACGAAAGAGCTCGTACAGAAATGTTGCGGGAAAAAGGCTTCAACCAACAGTCTATGCTGGATGAGCAGGTTGGCTTTGTTGTTAGTCGTATGACGATTGACTACCGGAAACCAGCAAAACTGGATGACCAACTGATTGTTGAAAGCGAAGTTACGAATATTCGTGGCGCTTCTCTGACATTTATTCAACGAATTGTTGATTGCAATGGCGTAGTTGTCGGCAGCGCGGAATGCCTGGTTGTCTACGTGAATTCATCTCAAATGAAGCCGATTGCGCTTCCAAAGTCTATTGTCGCGGAGTTTAAGCAGTGACTGACATGAACATCCTTGATTTATTTCTTAAGGCAGGTTTCTTAGTGCAGCTAATCATGTTGATTTTGATTGGCTTCTCTATCGTCTCTTGGGCAATCATTATTCAACGGACAAAAATTCTTAATGCCGCAAGCCGTGAGGCAGATGCATTTGAAGATAAGTTTTGGTCTGGTATTGAATTATCTCGCCTTTACAAAGAAAGTCAGTCACGCCGTGATTCACTAAGTGGCACTGAGCAAATCTTCCATTCTGGGTTTAAAGAATTTTCTCGTTTACATCAGGCAAATAACCATGCCCCAGAAGCTGTTATTACAGGGGCTTCCCGTGCCATGCGTATTTCACTAAACCGTGAATTGGAAGTATTGGAAAATCACATTCCATTTCTGGGGACGGTAGGCTCCATCAGCCCTTATATTGGTTTATTTGGTACGGTCTGGGGGATCATGCATGCCTTTATTGCCTTGGGGGCGGTCAAACAAGCCACTTTGCAAATGGTTGCTCCTGGTATTGCTGAAGCTTTAATTGCAACAGCTATTGGTCTGTTTGCCGCAATTCCTGCGGTGATGGCCTATAACCGCCTGAACCAGCGCGTTAACAAACTGGAACAAGTTTACGATAATTTTATGGAAGAGTTTCTGGCTATCCTGCATCGTCAGGCTTTTGCTTCCAATACCAATAAGTCGTAATAAATCGTAAGGGGAAATCAGCGAATGGCGCGCACTCGTAGTCGCAGACGTGAGCTAAAATCCGAGATCAATATCGTCCCCTTGCTGGACGTGTTGCTGGTATTACTGCTTATTTTTATGGCAACAGCACCGATTATCACGCAAAGCGTAGAAGTCGACTTACCTGATTCGGTGGATTCAAAGACAGTTTCCAGCACTGATAATCCGCCGGTCATTGTGGAAGTTTCTGGGGTAGGGCAGTACAGCATGATTGTTAATCAGGAACGCTTGGAATTATTACCTGAACAGCAAATCGTTGCAGAAGCTCAAACCGTGATGAAAGCCAATCCGAAAACGGTTTTCCTGATTGGTGGTTCTAAGGAAGTTCCTTATGATGAAATTATCAAGGCGTTGAATATGCTTCGTCAGGCAGGTGTAAAATCGGTGGGTTTAATGACCCAACCTATTGGTGCCTGACGGCGGTAGTTACTTAAAGTTTCTGGATGTCGAGCGTGGGAAGAACAAGCGAGCAAAATAATAGGCTGAATCGCGCCATTATCATTTCGGTAATATTGCACATTATCCTGATCGGGTTTCTGATTTGGGGTTCTTTGGTGCAAAAAACAGAAATGGGGGGCGGTGGACAAGATGGGACTGTCATTGATGCTGTTATGGTTGATCCGAATGCGGTCGTTCAGCAATATAACCAACAACAACAGCAACAGGCTAATGCAAAGTTAGCTGAACAGCAACGGAAGAAAAAAGCTGAGCAACAGGCGGCTGAATTGCGGGCAAAGCAGGCGGAAGAACAGGAACGCTTGAAAGTGGCGGAAGAAGAGCGAATTAAGGCACTACAGGAAGCTGAAGCGCAGAAAAAACAGTCTGCGGTTGCTGCCGCTAAGGCACGTGAAGAGCAGGAACAGGCTGATGCCGCCGCTGCTAAAGCGCGTGAAGATCAAAAACAGGCAGAAGAAGCGGCTGCAAAAGCACTGGCAGAAAAAGAACGAATTCTAAAAGAGCAAGCTGAAGCCCGACAGAAAGCGGAAGCCCAGGCGAAGAAAGAAGCGGAAGAGGTGACAAAACGTAAAGCGGCGGCTGAGGCAAAAGCTAAAGCGGAAGCCGAAGCGAAGGCTAAGGCAACAGCAGAAGAGAAAGCCAAGGCAGAAGCAGAGGCTAAAGCAAAAGCAGCCGCAAAATCTAAGGCAGAAGCGGCAAAGCAAGCTCAAACAGTTAATGATCTGTTAGGTGGATTAACGTCTAACACACCTAAGCAGGGTGGAGCGGCTACGGCAGGAAAAGGTGGCGGTAAGAAAAGTGGTCTTTCTCAGCAAGATATTAATAGTTATCTGGGAAAAGTTCAGGCTGCCATAGAGAGTAAATTTTACGATTCGAATCTGTATATCGGTCGTACTTGTGATTTAAATATAAAACTGGCGCCAGATGGATTATTGATTGATATCAAAGCGGGTGCGGGTGATCCGGCGTTATGTCGAGCAGCAATTACCGCCGCTAATTTGGCAAAAAAAATGCCACCTCCACCAAGCAAAGAGGTTTATGAATATTTTAAGAGTTTCACACTAGAATTTAAGCCGCATTAAGTTAAATGTTTGGCAGATAATCGTTATGTTCTAGGTAAACTTTCGAATAATTTATATGTACAAACAAAATTATTAGATTTTATTTAGGTATCTAGTTTTGTTTGTTGGCGTTTGTTAGAATCCGGCGAATTATTGCGGCAGGTAAAAGATCGCGATATGGGAGAGATGATGAAGCAAACTTTTAAACAGATGTTTAAAGTCATACTGGGCTTTCTGATGCTATGGGCAGCACTTGCTCATGCAGAGGTTCGTATTGAAATTACACAGGGTGTTGATTCTGCCCGCCCTATTGGGGTTGTTCCATTTAAATGGACTGGGGAAGGCGAATCCCCTGAAAATATTGGTTCAATTATTGCTGCGGATTTGAGAAACAGTGGGAAATTTAATCCGATTGATCCTACTCGTATGCCACAACAACCAACTACCGCATCAGAGGTAACGCCTGCCGCATGGACTGCGTTGGGGATAGATTCAGTTGTTGTTGGACATATTCAGCCTAGTGCGGATGGTAAGTTTTTAGTTTCTTATCAGCTTGTTGATGTTGCCGGTGCACCAGGAACAGTATTGGCACAAGAGCAATTTACAATTGAAAAAAAATGGTTGCGCTTCGCTGCACACACAGTCAGCAATCAGGTTTTTGAAAAACTGACAGGTATTCGCGGTGCATTTACTACCCGTATAGCTTATGTCGTCAAAAATAACAGTGCAGGTAAGTATCCATATGAGCTACGTGTTTCTGATTATGATGGTTATAATCAATCTACCGTACATAGCTCGCCAGAACCACTGATGTCGCCAGCCTGGTCGCCAGATGCTTCCAAACTTGCTTATGTTACATTTGAAGGTGGCCGTTCTGCGTTGATTATTCAAACACTGGCAACAGGTGCTATTCGTCAGGTCGCTTCGTTCCCTCGCCATAACGGAGCACCTGCATTTTCTCCGGATGGAACTAAGCTTGCCTTTGCATTATCTAAAACCGGTAGTTTGAATCTTTACGTGATGGATTTAGCTTCTGGCCAAATTCGCCCGATCACTGATGGCCGCAGTAATAATACTGAGCCAAGCTGGATGCCAGATAACCAGACACTGGTCTATACCTCAGATCAGGGTGGGCGTCCACAATTGTATAAAATCGATATTAATGGCGGTGCTCCACAACGCCTAACTTGGGAAGGATCACAGAACCAAGATGCAGATGTTAGCCCTGACGGTAGTTTTATTGTGATGGTTAGCTCAGCGAGTGGCAGTCAGCATATCGCCAAACAGGATCTGGCAACGGGATCTGTCCAAGTCTTGACAGATACGTTTCTAGATGAAACGCCGAGCATCGCACCTAATGGCACTATGGTGATTTATAGCTCCACTCAAGGGTGGGGAACTGTATTGCAGCTAGTTTCGACTGATGGGCGTTTCAAAGCGCGTCTTCCGGCTACCGATGGACAGGTAAAATCTCCTGCCTGGTCGCCGTATCTGTGATGCATAATAATATGTATGGCAAACTATAAAAGGATCAAAGAGATGCAACTGAACAAAGTGCTAAAAGGGCTGATGTTAGCTTTACCAATCATGGCCGTAGCAGCGTGTAGTTCTAACAAAACTGGCAATAATGATCAGTCGGGTGTAAGCACCGTTGATAATTCTTCTAAGACTCTGTCTGCTGAAGAATTAGCACGTCAGCAGATGCAAGAGCTGCAAAACAACAACATCGTATACTTCGGTTTCGATAAGTACGACATCAACGGCGAATTTGCTCAAATGTTGGATGCACACGCTGCTTTCCTGCGTACTAACCCATCTGTTAAAGTGACTATCGAAGGTCATGCAGACGAGCGCGGTACTCCTGAGTACAACATTGCTCTGGGTGAGCGTCGTGCGAACGCAGTGAAAATGTATCTGCAAGGCAAAGGCGTTTCCGCTGATCAGCTTGCTATCGTTTCTTACGGTAAAGAAAAACCGGCTGTACTTGGCCATGACGAAGCAGCATATGCGAAAAACCGTCGCGCTGTGATCGTATACTAAGAGTAATGCATGAACAGTAACTTCAGACGTTATATGTTGGGTCTGTCGTTATTGGTTGGCGTAGCGGCTCCTTGGGCCGCTACCGCCCAAGCGCCAATCAGTAATGTCGGCTCAGGCTCCACCGATGAGCGCCTCTCCCAATTAGAGCGTATTTCTGACGCTCACAGTCAATTATTAACCCAGCTTCAGCAACAGCTTTCTGACTCTCAGCGTGATATCGATACACTCCGCGGTCAAATTCAGGAAAACCAGTATCAGTTAAATCAGATCATTGAGCGGCAAAAAGATCTTTATCTGCAATTGGATAAAATCACCAATCCATCAAGTGCAGAGGGTTCTGAATCAGGAAATCGTGATGCGGCGTCTTCGGCACAAGTTGGGAATAAACAACCTGCTGGGTCGGCGAGTACAGGCAGTGAAAAAGGTGATTACGATGCCGCTGTCTCTTTGGCTATCAACACCAAGGAATATGATAAAGCGATTGTAGCATTTCAAAACTTTGCCAAAACCTATCCCAAGTCTAAGTACCTGGTGAATGCCAATTATTGGTTAGGTCAGTTGAATTACAACAAAGGCAAGAAAGACGATGCAGCTTATTATTTTGCCACTGTCGTGAAAGACTATCCCAAATCACAAAAAAGTAGTGATTCCCTGTACAAAGTTGGTTTAATCATGCAGGAAAAAGGACAAAAGGATAAAGCAAAAGCGGTTTATCAGCAGGTGATTAAGCAATATCCTGGCACGAATGCAGCAAAAATGGCTGAAAAAAAGCTTTCCGGAATGTAATAATTATCCCCAAAAGGTCAGAAATCGGTCTTTTTGGGGGTGATTGACCGCTTAATAAGCATTTAAACCCGTTTTTTAAAATAAACGTTGCGCCACGCTGAGAAATCAGTAATATATGCCGCCGTTGGCAGGGATAACTGCCAAGCAGATTTAGATGGGTCGTTAGCTCAGTCGGTAGAGCAGTTGACTTTTAATCAATTGGTCGCAGGTTCGAATCCTGCACGACCCACCATCTAAACTCTCACTATCAAGCATTCCCTAGATGGGTCGTTAGCTCAGTCGGTAGAGCAGTTGACTTTTAATCAATTGGTCGCAGGTTCGAATCCTGCACGACCCACCATCTAAATTCTCATCTCAAACATTCTTTAGATAGATCGTCAGCTCAGTCGGTAGTGCAATTGACTTTTAATCGATTGGTTACGACAGATTACTTAATAATTTAATTACTGACTTTACATTTTTCCCTGATCGTTTTTAAATCTTCGAAATAATTAAAGACTTTTTTTCTTAAATTAGCTATCTTGTTTAGTATGTAAAACATAAAGGAGCAAAATAGCCTGTTTATCTCGTAATTTCATATTTTTGTATTGATATACTAAACATTGTTTATGGTAAGGATAAAAAAGTATGGATTTTTTCAACATTAATAACATATTGGTACATATCCCACTGGGAACGGGTGGCTATAATCTTTCATATATTGAAGCGATTGGCACGATAGCAGGTTTGTTATGTATATGGCTTGCTAGTCAGGAAAAAATCATTAATTATCTATTTGGATTAATTAATGTCTCACTCTTTGCTGTCATCTTTTTTCAAATTCAACTCTACGCCAGCCTCATTTTGCAAATCTTTTTCTTCGCGGCCAATATCTATGGTTGGTATGCATGGAGTCGAGTAAATGAGCAAAAACAAATAGAGCTTAAAATCCGGTGGCTCAACCCTAAACAGATGGCTGTTGTTGCCGCGGTTTCCATCTTTGCCATATTGATCATGACATTTAATATCGATCAAATATTTGGTTATATGGCAAAAGTGGTGGTGCTCGCCCTACAGGAAATGGGTTTTAATATCATCATGCCTGATTTGCAGCCTGATGCTTTCCCATTCTGGGATTCAGTGATGACAGTCTTATCCATTGTGGCAATGATACTGATGACGCGTAAGCATGTGGAAAACTGGCTGATTTGGGTGATCATCGATGTTATCAGTGTCGTGATTTATTATTATCAAGGTGTTTTAGCCATGTCGCTGCAATATATTATCCTGACCGGTATTGCAGTTAATGGCGCTCGCCTGTGGATCAAGGCAGCGAAACATAATGAAGAACAACCACAAGAAAATGTAAATTAGCGTTGATCATCGGCCATAGAAATTTCTATGGCCTGTTGTTTGATATTTTCCTATATTCTCTTCTATTAAGCCATTTATTTGAATTAACATCATTTTTACTTCCAATGGTATTTTTCATAAAAAAGTATCCTATTTTTACTCACAAAGATTATTTACAGAACTACGCCTAACAGTTAGATTGAGATCACAAAATGATTTCGGATAACTGTAAACGTATTAGGTGAAAGGATAATGAATTACCAGAATGACGATATAAGAATAAGAAAAATAACAGAATTATTGCCACCAGTTGCATTGCTCGAAAAATTTCCGGCAACAGAAGAGAGTGCTATTACTGTTCACAAAGCACGTGAATCTATTCATAATATTTTAATTGGTGAAGATGATCGTCTATTGGTAGTGATTGGCCCGTGTTCAATTCATGATCCACAAGCGGCGTTAGAATATGCAGAGCGTTTGAATAAATTACGTGAAGAATTGAAAACCGATTTGGAAATTATCATGCGGGTTTACTTTGAAAAGCCCCGCACAACTATCGGCTGGAAAGGATTGATTAACGATCCAAGCATGGATTGTAGTTTTAATATTAATGGCGGATTACGTACTGCCCGTAAGTTATTGCTCGATATTAATAATATGGGGTTACCTGCGGCAGGTGAATTTCTGGATATGATTACTCCTCAGTATTTGGCAGATCTCATGAGCTGGGGCGCAATAGGGGCACGTACAACGGAGTCCCAAATTCATCGCGAATTGGCATCGGGGTTATCCTGTCCGGTTGGTTTCAAAAATGGCACGGATGGAACAATTAAAGTTGCTATTGATGCGATTAATTCAGCTAGCTCATCGCACTGTTTCTTGTCTGTCACAAAATGGGGTCACTCCGCGATTGTTAATACAGTAGGCAACCAAGATTGCCACATTATTCTGCGTGGTGGCAAAGAACCTAATTATAGTGCCGAACATGTCAGTGCCGTTAAAGAAGGACTACAAAAAGCCGGTTTGGCTCCCCGCGTGATGATTGATTTCAGCCATGCCAATAGCGCGAAGCAGTTCAAAAGACAAATGAATGTCGGAGCTGATGTTTGCGGTCAGATTGCGGGTGGTGAAAATGCGATCATTGGTGTTATGGTTGAAAGCCATCTGGTTGAAGGAAACCAAAACCTGGAGAGTGGCAAGCCTTTTGTTTATGGTCAAAGTGTGACCGATGGTTGTATTGGCTGGGAAGATACCGAAACGTTACTGCGTCAGTTGTCTCAGGCCGTTCAGAACCGCAGAAGCTAATTTATTGTAAAAATGCCATAAAAAAGCCGGATTAATTTCCGGCTTTTAACATTCTTTTTATGCGATGTGAGGATTACTTCGCTTTACCCTGATTTGCAACTGCTGCCGCTTTTGCCGCGATTTCATCAGCGTTGCCCAGATAGTAGTGTTTGATAGGCTTCATGTTTTCATCAAACTCATAAACCAGTGGTACAGCAGTTGGAATATTCAGTTCAAGAATTTCTTCTTCACTCATATTATCCAGATACTTCACCAATGCCCGCAGGGAGTTACCGTGAGCAGCGATAATGACTTTTTCGCCTTTTTCTACGCGTGGCTTGATAACTTCTTCCCAATAAGGAATAACACGTTCGATAGTAGTAGCAAGGCTTTCAGTGACTGGGAGTTCTTCTGGTTTCAGGCTTGCGTAACGAGGATCGTGGCCTGGGTAGCGTTCATCATCTTTGGTCAAATCAGGAGGAGTAATAGCGAAGCCACGACGCCACAATTTAACTTGATCATCGCCGTATTTGGCTGCGGTTTCTGCTTTATCCAGACCTTGTAATGCGCCGTAGTGACGTTCATTCAGTTTCCAGCTTTTCTCAACGGGCAGCCATTGCTGATCAACCTGATCCAGAATGTTCCACAAAGTGTGAATAGCACGTTTTAGAACGGAAGTGTAGGCGAAATCAAAAGTGAAACCTTCTTCTTTCAATAGTTGACCAGCTTGTTGTGCTTCAGAGCGGCCTTTATCGGACAATTCAACGTCAGTCCAGCCAGTAAAACGGTTCTCTTTGTTCCACTCGCTTTCTCCGTGCCTTACAAGAACCAGTTTAGTTACAGCCATAGCTTAAACTCCTATCAGTACTTTTTAATACAAAATGAAAAAGATCGCTGCGGGCATTATATGGCGCGACAGGCCAAAACGGCAAACAATAGTCTCGTATCTCCTGTTTTAAATCATGTTTGGTGATAATTACGGCGATTATATATCTGGCAAGGGAGGGGATAGCGGGGAGTTTATGATCTGAACTGTCCCCGAATAGGAGACAATTCAGCTCAAATATAATTCAGTTTAGTGCATGACTACTGATTTTATTGGGTAGGTGAAAAATAGCAGATGCATCAGATTGAGTGAAAAATGGAAAGCAACAGCCACCCATAAACGACCACTCCACAGCCAGGTCAGGCCATAAATTAACCCTGCCAGCGTAGCAAAAATCACCAGCAAACCACCGCCGGCAAAATGGGCGGCGCCAAACAGTAGAGAGGTGATGACCAGAGCTAAGTAAGGATTCATCCATTGACTGAGCTTCTGCTGAATATAGCCACGAAACAGCGCTTCTTCAGCCAAAGAGACAAAGAAAAGATTAGCAATAACAAAGGCAGGGAACCAATTAGGTAAATGGAGTTCAACGGACAATCCACCTAATACGGTTGCAAGCCCTAATAATGCTGGAATGGCTGCGATCAATAACGCCCATCCATGAGCCGGTGCATTAACCAAAGGTTTTCTGATAAACAGAGTTGGCATACAGAATATTAGGATAAATGGCAGCAGCGCCTTGTCAAAGTTGAAGTACATTGAAAAAGGTGCGCTGAGCGAGCCTACCTGTACTTTATCCAAGTACTTGAGATTATGGAATCCTGGGATGTAATGTACAAACAGTAAAATACCACCGATAAGCAATAACAGCTCGATGACGATCCTGGGGATAAAATGTTTTTCGCTGTTTTTTTGGCAATAAATATATGCCATACCTAAAAGAGTTATCACTGTCAGCGTGATTATAGCAGGATAGGTAAGTACGTTAGTGCTGATCCCAGCAATGATAGCGAAGAGCGCGACGAAAAAAGCAATTTTCTGGCGACTCTCTAAAAGAGCCAATGCAATGGCAAGTAATGCCCAAGCCATATAATTCCCTATTATCTTTAAAAAAACCAATGAAATAGTCTAAAAATGGACGGTGATTTTATAGTAATGGTTAAAAAATTCAAAAATAATAATAAAAAATATCAAAAAAATATGACTTGATTTTATTAAAGAGTGATTACATAGAACGGTAATAGGAATCCCTCTCTTGATAGAGAGGGATAATTAATATGCTGAACGAAGAAAGAAGATCACAGCGATTCTACGGAAATACTCTCGGTTTCATACCGATAAATATCACCGTCAGGAATAAATCGCAGGCGATGGGTAATGCACTGTGGTGCATCTTCTTGATGGTGAGAAACAAACAGAAGCTGCGTATCACCATTAGCAATCATGATGTCAATGAAGCGCAGGATTAACTGGCGGTTTAGCGGATCAAGCCCTTGCAACGGCTCATCTAAGATCAATAAAGCGGGATGTTTCACCAGAGCACGGGCAATTAAAACCAGCCGCTGTTGCCCCCATGACAGACTATGAAAGGGGCTAGTTGCCGTTGATCCCGATAACCCTAATAAGTCCAGCCACTCATCGGCTAACTGTTGCTGTCGATCTGAAACAGCCTGATAAATTCCTATTGAATCGAAGAAACCCGATAGAATAACGTTTCGAACGCTGGTACTGACACGATACTCCAGATGAATACTGTTACTGACATAACCAATGTGACGTTTGATGTCCCAAATCGTTTCCCCGCTTCCCCGTTGACGGCCAAATAAGACTAACTCATTGCTGTAACCTTGGGGGTGATCGCCTGTAATCAGGTTAAGTAGTGTCGATTTTCCGGCACCATTTTCACCGATGATTTGCCAGTGTTCATTCGGATTCACTTGCCAGCTCAAGCCGTGCAAAATGGGTTTGTCATTGTATTGAACAATAACATCACGCATTGATACCAAGGGTTGGTCAAGTGGAAGTTGTCCATCAGTCCGGTATTCATCGGTTTCGGGCAGATGAATATTTTTCAGTCCTTCACTGTGTGCTAACTGTGCCACGAGAGATTGTGCCAGAATGCTCTCTTTCTTTCCGGCCAGCATCAGGTGGCAATCCGCCAATACGCCAACTTGTTCGACAAAATCAGGAATTTCATGGAATCGGGTTAAGATCAAAACTAAAGTAATGCCTTTTGCAGCCAGAGAACTCAATAATTGGGAAAGTTGATTGCGGGCATAATTATCTAACCCATCAAAAGGTTCATCAAGAATAAGCAGGTCAGGATTTGCCATTATTGCCTGACATAGCAGAACCTTACGGACTTCCCCGGTTGAGAGGTATTTGAATCGTCGCGAGAGTAAATCTTTAATACCAAAATATTCGCTTAATTCAAGGCACAATTCATTGTCTTTATGGTGAAGTTGAATAATATCTGCGGCAGTACGCCCAGTATCCTCTTCTCCGTCACTAATCAAATCTGTATTGTTGCGTTGCCACTCTTCATCAATCAGTTTTTGCAATTGTTCGAAAGACAGACGTATTGGTATGCGAAACGAACAATGGCGGTCACCTGTCAGTTGGATTAATTCATCCGACAATGCACGAGCCAGTGAAGATTTTTCACTGCCATTTGCCCCAACAAAAGCCCAGCTTTCCCCAGAAATAATTTTCAGTGACGGTAACCGTAGGGTACGGGTGTCACTTAAACGGAAACTAGCTTGCGTTATTTGCAATTCAGACATTCCTCTTCCTTATTTAAGCAACATCAACTAAAGGATCACCAGAAATAAGCGGAATAATGTTTAATGTCAATGTGTAGCTGTTTGTTATTCATTGAGGATTAATCATTTTTGTAATCGATTAACATAGGGTGGCAATCATCACTTTATCGGCATTGAAAAGTGCGGTAACAGAATCGTGGGGCTGGAGCTGTAAATGCGCCACGTCTTGGTTAGATAACGTAACACAAAGGGATTCACCGCCATCAAGTGTCAGAATAATTTCACTGTATTCTGTTCCTGTTTCAATATGGCTAACCTGGCTGGATAGGATATTTTCGCATGAAACAGCAGGAGCCTGATCTTTGGTTAAAGTTATCCACGGCGCTTTAATCAATACCAACACTTCTTTTCCGGTGACTAAATTCAGCCGATTGGCACTTTGTTCCGTTACAGCCGCATAGATTGATGTTTTACCATCTGCCAGCAAAACCCGAACATGTTGTTGAATATTGGCGTGGCTACGTTCAGTGATCGTACCGAAAAATTGATTGCGGGCGCTGGTTTGTAACGAAAAACGAGATATAGCCGCGAGCAAGCTGTCTAAGGGCAGAGAATCCTCTTTCAGGACATCAAACGCTTTTTGTTGAATTTTTTCCAATAAATCATAAAGTTGCAACAGACGTTCACCATAATGGCTCAGTTGGGCACCGCCGCCGCCTTTTCCACCCGTGGCACGTTCCACTAAAATCTCATCGGCGAGTTGGTTCATTTCATTGATGGCATCCCAGGCACTTTTGTAACTGATCCCAGCCTGCTTTGCACCTTGGCTAATAGAACCCGTGACTTTAATTTGCTTAAGCAATGTAATTCGCCGAGGATCAGCGAACAGGCGTTGTTGCAATTTCAGTATTAATAATATTTGGGCTTGCATAGTGATTTATTTAGGGCAACTATTTGAGAATTTTTACAACAGAACCATAAGAATCGCACGTTTCGTCGGTTACTGTTACTGTTTTATTGTCTAGAATAACGGAATTAATGTCTGTGTTATGTCATTTTCAGATATGATTCAGTTAATTTGTTAGTCACTCAGGATATGAGGTTAGCATGTTTGAATTGCTTAAAAGTATGGGATTTGCGCTGATCATGGTTCCCGTGGTGATGGCGGCTATTTTGGCGTTGATTTACGTGCTTGGGGGATTATTCAATCTGATCTCCAAAACAGAAAACACCAGTCGATAGTCTTGAGCTTTACCATTTTTATTACCCGGTTATCCGGGTAATCATCAACTCCTGCCTTCCTCTTCATATATAACTTTTCATATGTAATTGTTGCATTGAGATCAATATAAAAGCTAAAACTAACTCACAACTTGCCGATTAATCACAAAATAGCGTTTTCATTTAACGTTGTATCTTGTTATATACAACGCACCATATTGATTATCTCAGGTGAGTGTAAAATGAAAAATAAAATTTATCAGTTGTTGGCAGGAGCCGTGGTCACTTTTGCGCTTGCCGGAAATGGTTGGGCGGCAGATAAAGTTACTGTGTTTGCGGCGGCTTCATTAACTAATGCGTTGGATGAGATTGCAACACAATATAAAAAAGAGAAACAGGGCAATATCGTGGCTTCCTACGCTTCATCGTCGACATTGGCGCGCCAGATAGAGCAAGGAGCTCCGGCCGATATTTTTATTTCTGCCGATCAGCAGTGGATGAATTATGCTACTGATAAACAATTAATTGCCGAGAATACCCGTCATACCTTGTTGGGGAACCGGATCGTCCTGATTGCGCCTAAAGAGAGTAACTTGAATCAAGTGGAGATCAACCGAGAAACCAAATGGAAATCTTTGCTGGCAGGAGGGCGATTAGCGGTTGGCGATCCTGATCATGTACCCGTTGGTATTTATGCTAAAGAATCGCTGCACTATTTGAATGCATGGGATACGGTTAATCCGCTGATGGCTCGTACTAATAATGTGCGTAGCGGTATGGCACTGGTAGAACGAGCCGAAGCTCCGCTGGGCATTGTTTATGGCTCTGATGCCGTTGCCAGCAATAAGGTGAAAGTTGTGGGGGTTTTCCCCTCTGAAAGCCATAAACGGGTGGAATATCCGATGGCAATAATCAAAGATCATGAAAGACAGGCCGTTCGCGATTTTTATGATTACCTTAAAACCTCTGAAGCCGCTGCCATTTTTAAACGTTACGGCTTTAGTCCACTGTAGGAACTGATCTTTTGGAGATGTTAAGTGAATATGAGTGGCAGGCAATTTTACTGAGCTTAAAAATCTCAGCGATTGCTGTGCTATTCAGTTTGCCATTTGGGATCTTAATGGCATGGATGCTGGCTCGTTGCCAGTTTGTTGGTAAATCCTTGCTTGACAGCATTATTCATCTGCCACTGGTATTACCGCCAGTGGTAGTGGGATATCTGTTGCTCATCAGCATGGGACGGCGCGGGGTCATTGGTGAATACCTTTATGATTGGTTCGGTATCAGTTTTGCATTTAGTTGGACAGGGGCGGCATTGGCTTCGGCTGTGGTGGCTTTTCCGCTGATGGTCAGGGCTATTCGTTTGTCATTGGAGAGTATCGATCGGCGACTGGAACAGGCTGCCCATACTTTAGGGGCAGGTTCGTTTAAAGTCTTTTTCACCATTACCCTGCCATTATCATTACCCGGCATCATTGTTGGTGCAGTATTGGCGTTCGCCCGTTCATTGGGGGAATTTGGTGCCACTATTACCTTTGTTGCCAATATTCCGGCGGAGACGCGAACCATTCCTCTTGCCATGTATACATTGATAGAAACACCAGGCGCTGAAACCGCCGCAGCCCGTTTGTGCATCATTGCTATCGTATTGGCGCTGATTTCATTAATGCTTTCCGAGTGGCTGACACGCTGGGGCAGGAAACGTTTGGGGGCAGCATGTTAGAGCTGGATTTTGAGCAGCGATTGGGTGAGCTGCACATGCAGGTTAACACCACTTTACCAACAGAAAGCATTACTGCCATATTTGGGCTTTCAGGGGCAGGGAAAACCTCACTGATCAATATGATTGCGGGATTGAGCCACCCACAACAAGGTCGCATTGTTTTAAACGGCTCCACGTTGGTGGATACCGAACAAAAGATCTTTGTGCCACCAGAAAAGCGCCGGATTGGTTATGTTTTTCAGGATGCACGCCTTTTTCCGCATTATCGTGTGAAAGGAAACTTGCAATACGGCATGGCACCTGAGATGAAATCGCAGTTTGACGGTATTATTGGCCTATTGGGAATTGAACATTTATTGTCACGTTTCCCCATCACATTATCTGGCGGAGAAAAACAGCGGGTAGCCATTGGCCGTGCATTACTGACCGCCCCAGAAATCCTGCTGATGGATGAACCACTGGCATCATTAGATTTACCCCGTAAGCGTGAGTTATTGCCTTATCTTGAAAAGTTGTCCGAAGACGTCAAAATCCCGATCCTCTATGTCAGTCACAGTTTGGATGAAATCTTACGGCTGGCAGAGAATGTCATTGTGATGGATAAGGGAAAAATCAGGGCAACAGGAACCTTAGAAGAGGTCTGGTCGAGCAGTGCACTGCGTCCGTGGCTGCAAAAAGAGAGTTTGGGCAGCATACTAAAAGTGTCTGTTATGGAACACCATCAACGTTATCAAATGACCGCAGTCGCAGTGGCTGACAAGCTCCTTTGGTTGCCACAAGTTAATGCTGTTCCAGGAACTGATCTGCATATCCGCGTTGATGCATCAGATGTTTCCTTAGTTTTGGAACCGCCGAAAACCAGCAGCATTCGTAACACTTTGCAAGTCAAAGTCATTGAGTTGTTTGAGGATAATGGTCAGGTTGATGTCAAATTGGCGCTGAGTGAACATACACTGTGGGCGAGAATTACGCCTTGGGCGCGGGAAGAGCTTAATCTGCGAGTAGGGCAATGGCTCTATGCACAGATAAAGAGTATTTCGTTGAATCGTCACTGATAAATATGTCGGAAGTTGGGAGCTGATTTGCTCCCAGTGAATGGACATCAAAGGTAATTACAGTACATATTTTCTTAAAACTTCAGCGATACCGGGTTGGGTATTATCCCGTGTGACAATATCTGCCCGCTCTTTGACGGCATCAACGCCATTCCCCATCGCAACACCCAGTCCGGCGCTTTCCAGCATACTGAGATCGTTATAATTATCACCAAAAGCAATCACATCTTTCATGCTCATGCCTTGCGATTCCACCCATTGTTGCAACCGTATACCTTTACTATTGCCTTTTTTGGCAATATCGACTTGATCAAACCATGACCATTCACACTCAAGGCCAATATTTTCCTCAATTTGTTCACTAATCTCACGTAATTTCACTAAATTGGGTGAGCTGGTGGCAAATTTCCAAATCGCACTAACCTCGTGGATCGCGTCTTGAAAATTCCCTGTTTGCTGGAGATTCGGACGCTGGTACTCAGGCAGAGAATCCGACCATGCAAGGGTTCGGGCTACAGTGTGAGGAAATTGATATAAAATGGCATCATCAACATACATCAGATGCTGAATTTCTGTATCTTGCAGATAGGCAAGTGCTTGAGAGGCTTCATGGATGGAGAGTGGGTCAGAGGCCAAAACTTTCTTTGCATGATAATCATACGAATAAGTTCCATTGCAACAGATGGCAGGCGTATCAAGTTGCAGTGCTTGATAGAAAGGATGGATGGCGACATGATGGCGTCCGGTTACAATCAAAACTTTGATACCTGACTGGCGGGCTTCATTTAGGGCTGCCAGTGATTCTGGCAGAATACGTTTTTGTGGATCGAGCAGTGTTCCATCGAGATCCAGAGCGATAACGCGATACGACATGGATTGGCCTCTAAGTTGTCTATGATATAAACAAAATATTATACGTTAGTTGAATATAGTTAAACCGTCATATAGGCAGTTTAGCCGTTAAAATTTTTTAAGAATCGTTATAGATCAATAAAATGGCAATACGCATTAAGGAGATAACATGAAACAGGTGGTTTATACAGCCAGCCCAAATAGCCGACAAATTCACGTATGGTCGCTTAATGTGGCGGGGGAACTTGCGCTTCTCCAGACCGTAAATGTACCAGGTGAAGTGCAGCCAATGGTTGTCAATCCAGATGGTAAACACTTATATGTGGGAATTCGTCCGCAATTTAGTATCGTAACTTATGCCATTGGGGTAGATGGATGCCTTGAACAGCGAGCCATTGCCCCCTTGCCGGGTAGCCCGACCCATATATCCACTGACAGAGCAGGGCGTTTTTTATTCTCTGCTTCTTACAGCTTCAATAACTTAAGTGTTCATCCTATTGATGAAAATGGGATCGTTAAAGCTCCAGACCAAATTGTAGAAGGTCTGCAAGCGCCACACTCTGCTAATATTGATCGGGAAAATCGTCAACTGCTGGTTCCCTGTCTGAAAGAAGATCATATTCGTATTTTCAATTTGAATGAGCAGGGCTATCTGACAGAAAGTCGGACAGATGAAATTACGACAGCAACAGGTGCAGGCCCACGTCATATGGCATTCCATCCGGAAAAACAGGCCATCTATTGCATTAATGAATTGGATTCAACCGTTGATGTTCTGCGTCAATGGGAAAAATATCGTATTGTGCAATCAATTGATTCGTTGCCAGCAGATTTTTCCAACGTTCGTTGGTCGGCTGATATTCACATGACACCGGATGGTCGGCACCTCTATACCAGTGAGCGTTCAGAGAGCCTGATCAGCCATTTCCGCGTTTCAGAAGATGGTTATCGCCTGACATTAGCCGGACATTATCCGACAGAGAGTCAACCGCGTGGTTTTGCTATTGATCACAGCGGTCATTTTCTGATTGCATCAGGGCAGAAATCGGATCATATTTCAGTATCGCGTATTGACAAATATTCAGGGGAATTAACTCAACTGGCGCGCTATCCGGTTGGCAAAGGCCCGATGTGGGTGACGATATTGGCAATAGTGGCATAGCAATATTGGCAAAAGTAATATCGGCGAAGGTAAGTCGTGATCACGCCAGCCATATAGCTTGGCTATGTGACTGGCGAAAATTTATTTGCTACAAACAAGATAAAAAATTAATGTAATTAATTGATGTTAAATTAAATTAAACGTTCCGACACCTGGTAAAACAATAGGATAGGTGATTAATATGTGATTCTGTTGTACGGAATATAAATCGCCTAAATAAACATTTCCTTTTAAAAGTCGTAAGATTATATTTCTTGGGTAAATATAAAGTTGAATGTTTAATGGTGTATTGATAATGGAGTAAGGATATTTGACTACACCTCCAAGATGAATATTATTAAAGTTCAATATTGGTGTGTTATATACACCATTAATATAGCCATTGAAATTGGCCTTTTTCCCTATATTAGGTTCGTGCCCAATGGTAGTGGAGTTAGAAGATATTTGGGTAAAAGGTAAGCCGCCATATTGATAATATGTGTTAATGTTAAAATACCCACTGACAAATTCGGTTTGGTTCTGGGTTGGACTGGTTAATGAATCTGGTTGAATATTTTCAACAAACAGATGGGCTAATTCAGGTTTTTCTATTACCAGAGTTTCGTAATGCGAAATTTCTTGCTCATACCTATTTTGAGATAGTTCAAAGACATCTTGTATTTCATTATTGGAAGATGTAAACAAATTTTCTGTATTCATGATATTTTCCTCTTTGTTTAAATAAGCGTGGTTTCATCATGAATATATCAAATAATTTGTTTTTAGGTGATGTAATAGCCTCTGTTTTTGTCATTAATATTTGTCAGTGATTGACGTTTGGAAATGCATTTAATATGCTTTGTTTTTTATTAGAAATATAATAAATGGGTCACCTATTCAACCTATTGATAGTTATGTATAATCACCATTTTTTCTGGTCATGATTCCAAAGTGTATTATTGCTCACACGTTATAACAGAATTAACCGCTTGAATCGTAAAACACTCAGCTACTCAAAATCCCCCGAAATGAATGAAAAAGTTATCGGTACTTTTATCGAAAAAGAATACTATATTTAAGGCAAATCAACGGATTGAATACATGACCGAAAATGTATGTTTTTATTTATTTCAATTAATTAAGATATACCCTATACTTTCCATCTCGTTATAAAGCCATTATTTTTACGTTCTTGTCAGGTGATATAACTGCTAGATTAAATACTTTTTTCATACTGTTTTGAATTGTAAGATATGTATTTTTCTTTAAAGGAGAGTGGCATTTAGCAGAAGGGGGGATTACTTTCCTATTAGGAATAGGATCTTCTTCTGCTAACACAATACATTTACCCATGTAATGCCATTTATCCATTTTGCTTTTCCACAGGTCATTATATTTTTCAGCAGGGCAAACAATATTTGCCCAAGGATCGCATACCCATAATTCCTTTGGTAGATTGTGATATAACCTCCCCAGTATAGGTTTAAACATATTATGATTAAAAGAGCCTATTGTTATAAATACATGATCATGTACTCCTACAGCCCCCACTATTTGAATATAGACATGATCAGGGTTTTCTAAACCAGAATTAAAAAACTTCAGAATATTATCAAGACAATTATGTATTAAATAATGAAACGCACAATTGCAGTAATCAGGGCAATTTCCGGATAGAAAATTATCTTTATTTTTCAATGTATAATTATATAGCGCCTTATAAGTATCAGCTTCTCTTTCTATTTCATTACGTTTATATAACCTCTCGTGTTTTTCTTGTTCATGAAGTTTAGATTTTATTTCATTTCTTTTTTTTATGCTTTGTTCATTAATTTCACTACCATGCATAATATTCTCATACATACTTCTATAAATGTCATTTTTAAATTTGTCATTTTTAAATTTGTCATTTTTTTCAATATTATGTTCTTTTTTTCTGAATACATCTATAAAGTTTCTCATTTTATTAAATTCATTATATTTATGTTTTTGCATTTCATTTCCATATAAAAATTCCTTATATGTTCCTTTTTCCTTAAGGGGAGCGTTGTCAAAATAATACTTATTACCTGATTTTGCTTTTAACATTTCCCTGGAGTGTCTTACCGCATCATTTAGAATAGATTCGATCATAATGAACTCCCATTAATAATTTTAAAGATACTTATAATTCGGAAGTATTTTCCTACTGATATTAATATCAGTCAAGAAAATAATAAGATAAAAGTGGGTATAAATATATTTATATTTATATTTTTTATTCATAACTGAATACCACCTCCTACGGAGGTGGTCAATATCATATTGTCTGAATGCCAAAATGCCGATTTAGAATACTGAAAAATAATGTAAGAAGGGAGGTTTATAAGCAGATACGGATTTCATGTGAGCAACTCGAGATAGAAATTGTAGAATTGACTGTTCAAATAGATCATGTTCATCTTCTGGTAAAAATACCGCCAAAATTATCTATATCTCAGGTGGTTGGACACCTTCATTTGAGCGGTGAGGATGTCAATGTACCCGCAATGGCATTTGTCAGCCTTGCTAGCTGTTCTGGTTGAATAATATAAGGTGGCATCAGGTAAATTAACCGACCAAATGGCCTGATCCATACACCATTTTGAACAAAATGGCGTTGCAATGAAGCGACATTGACGGGCTGTTTCATTTCAACCACACCTATCGCGCCTAACACCCGAACATCTTTGACCAAACTGTGTGATTTGAGGGGAAATAGTTCTGCTTTTAATTGAGTTTCTATTGATTGAATACGTTGTGGCCACGGGCTATCAGCGAGCAATTTCAGACTGGCACAGGCGACGGCACAAGCCAGAGGATTTCCCATAAAAGTTGGGCCATGCATAAAACAGCCTGCTTCACCTTGGCTGATAGTTTCAGCAACGTGGCGGGTAGTCAGTGTTGCGGACAATGTCATATACCCCCCCGTCAATGCTTTGCCTAAGCACAATATATCCGGTTCGATCTGCGCATGTTCACAAGCGAATAGCTTGCCAGTCCGTCCAAATCCGGTCGCAATCTCATCTGCAATTAACAAAATCTGATATTCATCACAAAGCTGACGAATCTGGCGCAGATATTCAGGATGATAAATCCGCATTCCGCCAGCACCCTGAACAATAGGTTCTAAAACCACAGCAGCGATTTCATCATGATATTGCAGCAATAATCGTTTAAAAGAATCGATATCTTCGGCTTGCCATTCATCACCAAACTGGCATTGCGGCGCATTGGCAAACAGATGATTGGGGAGATAGCCTTTGTACAGATTATGCATAGAGTTGTCTGGATCGCAGACAGACATGGCTCCAAAAGTGTCACCATGATAACCATGACGCAGGCTCAGGAAACGATGGCGTTTTTTCCCTTTGGCTTGCCAATATTGCACTGCCATTTTCAGGGCGACTTCTACGGCGACAGAGCCAGAATCTGCCAAAAAAACACACTCCAAAGGATCTGGTGTCATTGCCACCAATTGCTTGCACAGTTCAACCGCCGGGGGGTGGGTTATGCCGCCGAACATAACATGGGACATCTTATCGATTTGTGACTTTGCTGCCTCATTGAGAACAGGATGATTATAACCGTGGATAGCTGCCCACCATGAAGACATACCATCAATCAATGTACGTCCATCTGATAAAACCAGTTCCACACCAGTGGCTGATACGACAGGATAGGTGGGAAGTGGATTCGTCATTGAGGTATACGGATGCCAAATATGGCGCTGGTCAAATTTAAGATCTGAAGGAGTCATAATAACTTTGTTGTAAACCTTTTAAAGTTCATTTTGGTTGACATGATAACGGTGTTATTTAAACTGACAACATTTTTTACATCGGAGATGTTATTGTGAGCGAGCGTCAACAATGGACAATCAGACAAACGCAGACGTTGTTTGATAAACCTTTTTTTGAATTATTATTTCAGGCACAACAAGTACACCGCGAACATTTTGATCCACAACAAGTACAGGTCAGTACACTGCTTTCGATAAAAACGGGCGCTTGTCCAGAGGATTGCAAATATTGCCCACAAAGTTCCCGCTATAAAACCGGTTTGGAAAAAGAACGGTTGATGGAAGTGGAAAAAGTCATTGAATCAGCGCGCAAAGCGAAAAATGCGGGTTCAACCCGTTTCTGCATGGGGGCAGCCTGGAAAAACCCACATGAGCGTGATATGCCGTATTTGGAAAAAATGGTCAAAGAAGTCAAATCACTAGGGATGGAAACCTGCATGACGTTAGGCATGTTAAACCAATCGCAGGCACAGCGTTTGGCACAGGCCGGTCTGGACTATTACAACCATAATCTGGATACCTCGCCAGAATTTTACGGCAATATCATCACCACTCGCAGTTATCAGGACAGGCTGGATACTTTAGGCAATGTCCGAAATGCAGGTATTAAAGTCTGCTCCGGCGGTATCGTTGGTTTGGGTGAGCAAATTCGTGATCGGGCAGCATTATTGGTGCAATTGGCAAACCTGCCTAAGCCGCCGGAAAGTGTACCGATCAATATGCTGGTAAAAGTCAAAGGAACACCACTGGAAGACAATGAAGATGTCGATCCTTTTGACTTTATTCGTACCATCGCTGTGGCACGGATCATGATGCCAAAATCTCACGTCCGTTTATCCGCAGGACGTGAACAGATGAATGAGCAAACTCAGGCACTGTGCTTTATGGCAGGGGCTAATTCCATTTTCTACGGTTGTAAATTGCTGACTACACCAAACCCGAATGAAGATAAAGATCTGCAACTGTTCCGCCGCTTGGGAATTAACCCTCAACAAACAAAAACGGCATTTGGTGACAATCAGCAACAGCAGAATTTGACTGAAGCTATGATTCATCATGCTGATAACGAACAATTTTATAATGCGGCAATATGATGAGCTGGTCAGACTTTCTCTCCCTGCGTTTGGCCGAACGTCGGGGCACCCCGCTATGGCGTAACAGGCAAATCCATCACGGCGCTGATGGGCGTTTATTATCCACTTCGGACGGCCAATATCTTAATTTTTCCAGTAATGATTACCTTGGCTTGAGTCAACATCCCCAGATTATTACTGCCTGGCAACAAGGTGCCCAGCAATATGGTGTGGGCAGTGGCGGCTCAGGGCATGTTACGGGTTACACTGCTGCACATCACACGCTGGAACAACAACTCGCGGAGTGGTTGGGATATTCTCGTGCTTTACTTTTCATTTCCGGTTATGCCGCTAATCAAGGGGTGATTGCGGCCTTGATGGAAGGGAAAGATCGCATTATTGCTGATCGCCTGAGCCATGCGTCGTTACTCGAAGCAGCAATGCACTCTCCCGCACAACTTCGGCGTTTTCTGCATAATGATATGGGATCTTTGCAGCAACATTTGGCAAAAACGTGTATCGGTAAAACGCTGGTGGTCACGGAAGGTGTTTTTAGCATGGATGGGGATTATGCGCCACTTGATGTTATTGCACAGCAAGCGAAATCGACGGCAAGTTGGTTGATGGTGGATGATGCCCACGGTATCGGCATTCATGGTGATGAAGGGCGCGGCAGTTGCTGGATGCAAAATGTTAAACCGGAGATTCTGGTCGTCACCTTCGGCAAGGCATTTGGATTAAGCGGAGCCGCAATTTTATGTGATGAACAAACCGCAGAATACCTGCTCCAATATGCCAGACATCTGATTTACAGCACCTCAATGCCACCTGCGCAGGCACTGGCACTTTCCGAAGCAGTACGACAAATCAGGGCTGGGGATGAATTGCGTCAGCGGTTGCAAAACAACATCCGTTATTTTCGTCGCGAAGCACAGCATCTGCCTTTTGCATTGCTGAATTCAGAAACGGCTATCCAGCCATTAATCGTTGGTGATAATGAGCGTTGTACCGCACTGTCTCATGTACTTAAGCAAAAAAAAGTGTGGGTTAAAGCAATACTTCCACCCACGGTTCCCCCTGACAGCGCACGATTGCGTATTACATTGACAGCAAACCATACCCGACAGGACATTGATGCATTACTGGAGGCGTTGCATGGTTCTGGCTGTTAAATCCGTTGACAAGCAGGCGATTGCCGGTGCTTTTGACCGTGCGGCTGCCAAATATGACACGGTGGCTAAGTTACAACAGCAAACCGGTGAGTATTTGATGGGGTTGGCACAAGCGGAAGATATCGGTATGCAGGTATTGGATGCAGGGTGCGGAAGCGGTTTTTTTAGTGCTCGTTGGAAACAGCAGGGTAAACAAGTTATCGCACTGGATCTGGCTTCCGGTATGTTGAGCTATGCAAAAGGGCAGCAAGTTGCTGATTATTATTTGCAAGGAGATATCGAACATTTGGGGTTAGCAGATAACAGCGTCGACATCTGTTTCAGCAATCTGGCGGTACAATGGTGCAATGATTTATCATGCGCTTTACGCGAATTTTACCGTGTTACCCGTAGCGGTGGCCTTATCGTATTTTCCACGCTTGCACAGGGTTCGCTGAATGAATTGGCAACCGCTTGGGCGCACGTGGATGATTATCAGCATGTTAATCAATTCCTGCCATTGCGAACAATTATCCAGGCATGCCAACCCTATCGACATAAAATCATTAGCCGAAAATATTACCAGCGCTATCCACAATTGTTGCCTTTATTGAATTCCCTAAAAGGGATCGGTGCAACACACCTTCATCATGGCCGCCAGCAAGGATTAATGACGAGAAAACGTCTAAACGCCCTTGCAGAAGCCTACCCACGAAACAATGGGGATTATCCATTAAGCTATCAAATTGTTTTTGGAGTTATTTATTGTGACAAGTAAATATTTTCTGACAGGAACGGATACTGATGTAGGTAAAACAGTGGTGAGTTGTGCCTTGCTGCAAGCGGCTAATAAGAAGGGATATTTGACTGCCGGTTATAAACCTGTGGCATCAGGAAGTGAAATGACGTCAGAAGGAATACGTAATGGTGATGCATTGGCCTTGCAGCGTAATAGTTCGGTGTCACTCACTTATCGGGAAGTGAATCCGCTGGTATTTATGGAGCCGACATCGCCGCATATTGTAAGTGCGGAACTTAATCAACCAATAGATTTTTCCGTTTTGTCGGAAGGTTTGGCAGTACTGGTAAAAAAATCTGACTGGATTTTGGTTGAAGGCGCAGGAGGATGGTATACGCCATTATCGGAAAATACGACTTTTGCCGATTGGGTGATCCAGGAGAATTTAGCGGTAATTTTGACAGTGGGTGTCAAATTGGGCTGCATCAACCATGCTGTATTAACCGCAAAGGCAATTCAGTATGCTGGGCTAAAGTTAGCTGGCTGGGTTGCCAATGAAATTGAACCGGCCGGCAAACATCAGGCTGCCTATCTGGAGACACTGGAGCGCCTGATCCCCGCACCTTTATTGGGAATTATTCCTTATCTGAGTGAATCATGCGATAAAAATAATATAGGAAAATATATTACTATTGATTCTTTGGTTAACTAATTGTTTACTTTGGGCTAGTTAAAATTGATGCTTAGGGTTGTGATTTAATCGATGTTCTTACGTAGAAGATGTTTTATTTCAACAACGATTGAACTATTTTTGATCAACAAATAGCGTGAATCAATCCCAAAGCAGCATAAAAATATTCCACTATTGAAAAAATGTATCAGTGGGGATAACTCTGCAACCGCCCATGCTTAATAGGTTTTGCTGAGTTATCCACTATTCCTGTGGATAACCTTGTGTATTAGTTTTAGAAAAGTATCCTCGTGCAAGGTAATACGCGGCCTGCGGCAGATTTGCTGTTATTCTCTACTTGGATTTTTTTATAGTCAAAATCAATGCGTTAAATAAAAGCAATTCCTTTTTGCATCTCTTTGCTATTCAGTGCCCCATCATTTCAGCCAATAATACAAAAATAGAAAAAAGCAAGATCATTATCTGGGGATAAAAATAGTTACCTTTGATGTTAAGCAAAGGTTAATAACATCCGGACAACAACATTATTTTGCCAACTTACTTGAAGCTGGTTTTTTATCCAGTATGATAAAAATAATTTTGTCAGTGTATGGATGGCGTGGGGAAATGAGCAAAGAAACGAATAAAATATTTAAGTTGCACTCTGATTTTAAACCGGCAGGTGATCAGCCATCGGCTATCAGACAGTTACAGGAAGGGCTTGAAGATGGACTGGCTCATCAAACCCTTCTGGGAGTCACGGGATCGGGTAAAACTTTCACGATTGCCAATGTTATCGCAAACTTAAATCGCCCCACCATGATCCTTGCTCCCAATAAAACCCTGGCAGCACAGCTCTATAGCGAAATGAAAGCGTTTTTCCCTGAGAATGCCGTGGAGTATTTTGTTTCCTATTACGATTATTACCAACCAGAAGCTTATGTCCCCAGTTCCGATACCTTTATCGAAAAAGATGCGTCAGTGAATGAACATATCGAACAGATGCGACTGTCTGCAACGAAAGCCTTGCTGGAACGCCGTGATGTCGTCGTGGTGGCTTCTGTCTCCGCGATTTACGGTTTAGGTGATCCTGATAGCTATTTGAAAATGATGCTTCATTTAACTGAGGGCATGTTAATTGACCAGCGCGCTATCTTGCGTCGGTTAGCGGAACTGCAATATACCCGCAATGATCAGGCATTCCAGCGCGGAACATTTCGGGTTCGTGGTGAAGTCATCGATATTTTCCCCGCAGAATCGGATGAACGTGCTTTGCGCGTAGAATTGTTTGATGATGAAGTCGAACGCCTTTCCCTGTTTGATCCGCTGACGGGACAGGTAGAGTACCATGTCCCGCGTTATACCATCTATCCCAAGACCCACTATGTGACACCACGTGAACGCATCCTTCAGGCGATGGAGGAGATCAAGATTGAGCTGGAACAACGGCGTCAGATTCTGTTGGCGTCAGACAAGTTGTTGGAAGAACAGCGTGTCACCCAGCGAACCCAATTCGATCTCGAAATGATGAATGAATTGGGCTATTGCTCTGGTATTGAAAACTATTCTCGTTATTTGTCTGGACGTTCTGCTGGTGAACCACCTCCAACGCTGTTTGATTACCTGCCGGCAGAGGGTTTGCTGGTGGTGGATGAATCCCACGTTACTATCCCACAGATTGGTGGAATGTACCGAGGGGATCGCTCCCGCAAGGAAACATTGGTGGAATATGGTTTCCGTTTGCCATCAGCGCTGGATAACCGTCCATTGCGGTTTGAGGAGTTTGAGGCATTGGCACCACAAACCATTTATGTTTCAGCCACTCCCGGCAATTATGAATCAGAAAAATCAGGCCACGAAGTTGTTGAACAAGTTGTGCGCCCAACGGGGCTAATTGACCCTGAAGTTGAAGTTCGACCGGTGGCAACTCAGGTCGATGATCTGCTGTCTGAAATCCGTATCCGTGCGGCAAACAATGAACGAGTGTTGGTCACAACCTTAACCAAACGCATGGCGGAAGACTTGACTGAGTATCTGGAAGAGCATGGTGAGCGGGTACGTTATCTCCATTCTGACATTGATACCGTAGAGCGAGTGGAAATTATCCGTGATCTTCGTCTCGGTGAATTTGATGTTTTGGTTGGCATTAACTTATTGCGCGAAGGTTTGGATATGCCAGAAGTTTCCCTTGTGGCAATTTTGGACGCAGATAAAGAGGGTTTTCTTCGTTCAGAACGCTCCCTGATCCAAACCATCGGTCGTGCAGCGCGTAACCTGCATGGTAAAGCCATTTTATATGGTGACAAAATTACGGATTCGATGGCAAGGGCTATTGAAGAAACCGAACGCCGTCGCGCCAAACAGCAGGCGTTTAACCAAGAGCACGGCATCGTACCACAGGGTTTGAAGAAAAAAATTGGTGATATCCTGAAAATTGGTCAGCCGGTTAATGGCAAAGGGAAGGCCAAAGGAAAAAATAAAGTTACCCTGGGTACAGATGATTACCGCAACCTGCCGGCGAAAGAGCTGGAGAGAAAAATCCGTGAACTGGAAGAGAAAATGTACCAACATGCACGGGATCTTGAATTTGAGCAAGCAGCCAATATTCGTGACCAGGTTCAGGCATTGCGGGCACAATTTATTACCAATTCCTGAAAATTTATATCCGTGTCTATGTGATCCATCGTGACTTGTTAACTGGTCTTTTATGGAATATTATCAGACCGATTAACAGGTCTTTTGGGAGGGGTTATGGCTGCTATTATTTTGAGTGACATGAGTGCCAGTGTTAGTGAGTTAAAACGCAACCCTATGGCGACTGTCAGTGCTGGAGGGGGCTCTCCAGTGGCTATATTGAATAGAAATAAACCTGCATTTTATTGTGTTCCCGCGGAACTGTATGAAAAAATGTTGGATGCCTTGGATGATCGGGAATTAGTCAAGATAGTGCAGGAGCGTGAAAATCAGCCTCTAGTCGATGTAGATTTGGATCAATATTGATGATTTATGCGGTCAAATTTAGGGAAGATGCTGCAAAAGAGTGGGCTAGACTGGATAGCACTATTCAGCGACAATTTGCTAAGAAACTAAAGAAGTTATGTGAAAATCCACATATTCCTTCTCTTAAACTCAGTGGAATGCCCAATTGTTATAAAGTAAAATTACGTGCTTCTGGTTTTAGGCTTGTTTATCAGGTAATTGATGATAAATTAATTATTGCTGTTGTTGCCGTTGGTAAACGTGAACGGAATGAAGTTTATCGGTTGGCTATTAATCGTATTTCGGAACCATAAATTTATCATAATTAATGATGGATGACAGTGTTTATCATAAAAAAGACAAACTCCATTATTTTAAATAGAGCTTGTCAGTGGACTGAAATGCTAACCCAACTTTTGCAGAGTATGCTCAATTGCCTGACGCAACAATTCACGGTCGTGACGGTAAGGGATATCCTGTGCTTCCAAAACCCGTTGTGTCACAACGCGGTCATTGAAAGGGCTGATATCGGTACGCGGGCCGACAATCAGCGCATGAATCATCTTGCGGCCAATCTTGTTCTCCATGATGGCAAGTTTATCTTTTAATGATAGATTGGCCGCAGCGTGGCTGAGTTCTTTCCCTAAGTTACCGATATAAATCATGTTCGCATTACTGCGTCGTAAGGATTGGGTTAAATCTTCCAATAGCAACAATGGCATTAGGCTGGTGAAAAAGCTGCCAGGGCCGATCAAAATCAAATCGGCTTGCTCAATAGCATCCAGTGCCTCTTTAGTGGCATTGACATGAGGGTAAAGCGAGAGTTCCTGTGGTACACAATTGAGCTGATCGATATTCACTTCACCATATACGGTATTACCTTGATCATCGACTGCCATTAAATCAACTGATTGCTCGGACATAGGAATCAATTGTGCATTAACTTTCAGTAGATTGCGGATCAGGTTAATGGCCTCAAGAGGACGGACACTTAAATGATCCAGCGCTTTCAACATCAAATTGCCTAAATTATGTCCGGCCAATTCGCCATTGCCACTGAACCGATATTCAAACATGGCAGAAGCAATGGTCGGTTCCGTGATTAACTGATTGAGGCAATTGCGCATATCTCCCCAGGCAATCCCGCCTTCCGAACGTCGTATTCTACCGGTTGAACCACCATTGTCCGTTGTCGTGACAATTCCTGTCAGACGTGCTCCGAGGGAGGAAAGGGAAGACATAACGCGTCCAAGTCCATGACCACCGCCGAGGGCGACAACGCGATCTAAATCAGCTAATGTGCGATTTCGCATAGGATTCCTGTTACTGGCTAAACGTAGGGGCTTTAGTAAATCTCGTGTAATTTATCATAAAATATGATGCATTCAGAAATTGATGTGATTTTATGCGATCTTTGCGCATGGCAGCTTAAAAACATCGCAGGGAATTTGATATTATCGCGATCAGCTAACTCGTTGTGTAATAAGATATATATCGGATCTGATATTAGCTTTTTGTTATCTTAACGGTTAGAATCTTCGGCGGGCATGCCGCCACTCGCGCAATGATTCATATAAAAATTTAACTGATATTAACTCCTAGCCTCTGTATCTAAGTCGCTGTATCACATTGATATGATGCTCTGGCCGTGGCTCCTGAGTCACCAGGATGCAAGGTAGAAATGCCAGCATCTCCCGTACTTGGAAGGTGTTATTGTGGAACAACTTGTAGATGCATTCTCGCGCAAATTCTATTATTTGAGATTGTCTATTACCGATGTGTGTAACTTCCGTTGCACGTATTGCCTGCCTGATGGATACCGGCCTCATGGCCATAAATCATTCCTTTCCCTGCCAGAAATTCGTCGTGTTAGCAGGGCATTTGCTGAACTTGGCACAGAAAAAATTCGTTTAACGGGGGGAGAACCCACCATGCGCCGCGATTTCTGCGATATCATCGCTGCGGTTCATGAAAATCCGCAAATCAAAAAAATTGCTGTCACAACGAATGGTTACCGTATGGAGCGGGATGTTTCCCAATGGAAATCGGCTGGCCTGACAGCGATTAACGTGAGTGTTGATAGTTTGGATCCTCGCCAATTTTACGCCATTACCGGACAAGATAAATTTTTCCAGATTATGCGTGGTATTGACACGGCTTTTGAGGCAGGCTTCAACACAGTGAAAATCAATGTCGTGTTGATGAAGAATGTGAATGATACCCACCTGCCTGCCTTCCTTGATTGGATTAAACATCGTCATATCCAGTTGCGTTTTATTGAATTGATGGAAACGGGGGAAGGTCGTGCCATTTTTCATCGTCATCATCTTTCTGGAGAAGTGATCCGCCGCCAACTGCTACAACAGGGGTGGCAACAACAGCAACGTGCGCGAAGTGATGGGCCGGCTAAAGTTTTTCGTCATCCCGATTATCAGGGAGAAATTGGCCTTATCATGCCGTATGAAAAAGATTTTTGCCAAAGCTGCAACCGTCTGAGGGTATCCGCTATTGGCAATCTTCATTTGTGCTTATTTGGTGAACAGGGTATTCCATTGCGTGATTTATTGTCTGATGATGCATCATTGGATGCTCTGAAACTCCGTATTCAAGGTGGATTGCGTTATAAACGTGAAACTCACTTTTTATATCAAGGGGACAGCGGGATCACCCCGAACCTTTCTTTTATTGGCGGCTAGCTTGATTGCAAAATTTATTTTCAGGAGCAAAGAATGTCTCAATTGACCCATATCACGACTTCGGGTGAAGCGCATATGGTGGATATTTCTGCCAAATCAGAAACTGTGCGTGAAGCACGGGCAGAAGCCTTTATTGAAATGCAGGCTGAAACCTTAGCCATGATTATCGCGGGTGATCACCATAAAGGGGATGTTTTTGCCACTGCCCGTATCGCAGGTATTCAGGCGGCGAAACGGACGTGGGAATTGATCCCGCTGTGCCATCCGCTGTTGCTGAGTAAAGTAGAAGTCCGGCTGGAAGCCCAAACAGAACATAATCGTGTCAGAATCGAATCCTGTTGCCGCCTGGCGGGGAAAACAGGTGTGGAAATGGAAGCTTTGACAGCGGTATCTGTGGCCGCTTTGACCATTTATGACATGTGCAAAGCGGTACAAAAAGATATGGTCATCGGGCCTGTGCGTCTGTTAGAAAAAAGGGGTGGCAAATCAGGAAATTTTAGGGTGGAGGCATGATAAAGGTACTGTTTTTTGCGCAAGTCCGCGAGCTGGTGGGAACAGATTCACTAGAACTGCCTCATGACTACTCAACGGTAGCGCATCTTCGTCATGCACTGACTGAAAAGGGAGAACGATGGGCATTGGCATTGGAAGAAGGCAAAGTGTTGTCTGCCGTCAATCAATCTTTTGTCCACGCTGAACATACCCTGAATGATGGTGATGAAGTGGCTTTTTTTCCACCTGTTACGGGGGGATAAAAATGGAAAATACGCGGATCAGTGTCCAACAGGAGGCATTTGATGTTGGTGAAGAATATCAATGGCTCTCGCAAGGTGATGAAGATGGTGCTGTTGTGACTTTTACCGGAAAAGTTCGTAACCATAACTTGGGAGACACCGTTAAGGCACTGACATTGGAGCATTATGCTGGCATGACAGAAAAAATGTTGCAGGGCATTGTGGCCGAAGCTCGCCAACGTTGGTCATTGCAACGAGTCAGCATTATTCATCGTATTGGCGAATTGTGCCCAGGGGATGAGATCGTATTGGTTGGTGTCACCGGTTCTCACCGCAATATGGCTTTTATGGCGGCTGAATTTATCATGGATTATCTGAAAACTAAGGCACCATTCTGGAAAAAAGAATCGCTTGTAGAGGGAGAGCGTTGGGTAGAGGCAAGGCAGAGTGATCAGGATGCGGTAAGCCGCTGGTAAAACAGCATTTGTTGGTTCATTCTGCGGATTATCACGAAAACTGGACAAATAAATAATATGTCACTGAAATTGCCATTAATTGGCGGATGGTTTTATTAATGTTCTATGCTAATGTATAACTTTTGAATAGATTGTTTATTTTTAAACATTCTTAATCCTTAAACATTGTCATGAAAAGGTAATCGTCATGGACCGATATCAACGTTCTAATGGTTCGATTGTCCAGAAAACTGGTTCTGGTATACAAACTTACATGGCACAAGTCTATGGTTGGATGACTTGTGGCTTGCTGTTAACCGCATTTGTTGCATGGTATGTGGCAAATACCCCTGAAATTCTATACGCCGTTTTCAGTAGCTCTATTGTTTTCTATGGCTTAATCATCGCACAGCTTGCGCTAGTATTTGTGCTGTCTGGTTTGGTTCATAAAATGAGTGGGGCACTGGCGACAGGGTTGTTTATGTTGTACTCCATGCTAACGGGGTTAACACTTTCCAGTATCTTTGTGGCTTACACCGCCAGTTCTATTGCCAGCACATTTGTCGTTTCAGCGGGTATGTTCGGTGCATTGAGCGTTTATGGTTATACCACTAAGCGTAGCCTGAGTGGTCTGGGTAGCTTCCTGTTTATGGGGCTAATTGGCATTGTTCTGGCTTCGTTGCTAAATATCTGGCTGAAAAGCTCGGCATTGATGTGGGCAATCACCTATATCGGTGTTGTGATTTTTGCTGGCTTGACGGCATACGATACCCAAAAACTGAAAGAAATGGGTGAACAATTGGATGTTAACGATAAAGAAACCCTGCGCAAGTATTCAATTACTGGTGCATTGACTCTATATCTGGACTTCATTAACCTGTTCTTAATGCTGTTACGTATTTTGGGTGATCGCCGATAGTCACTGATAGATTAAATGATTTTTTGATATAAAAACCCTGTTTTGTCAGGGTTTTTTTAATAGTTATTTCACCTTTATCGAATCAAACAATGATAAGTTCATAATCAATATTGGTCTTGGGGAAAATCATATAGACAGAAATAACAACCGGACAGCAAACCCAATCAATACTATTCCCATTACTCGTTCAAACCAATAACCTTTCTGTATGAATTTATTACGAATCAATGCATTTGAGAAAATGATACTCACCAACACAAACCAGACAGCATTGACTACACACATCCAAAGACCATAGAAGACTTGTATCAGAATAGGTGTATTACTACTCACTACGGTTGTGAAAACGGCCAAAAAGAACAATGTCGCCTTAGGATTAAGGGCATTGGTCATAAACCCCATCAGAAATGCTTTCCATCTACTCTGTGAGGCCAAACTAATTCCTTCACCCTCTAAGGTATCCAAATTAGCAGGTTTACTTCTGATAAATTTGATACCAAGCCACGCGATATAAATTGCACCAACGAGTTTTGCCACTTCCATCAACCACGGAGTGGCATGCATTAATGCACTAACTCCCACTAGTGTATAGATAACATGTATTGATATTCCCGCTCCAATACCTACTGCCGTACATATCCCTGCCCAACATCCAAATCTTACACTCTGCCGTATAGTTACCGCAAAATCTGGACCTGGAGCAACTACTGCCAGGAAATGAATCACAGCCAGCCCCAGAAATTCCCCCCAATAGTTAGACAACATATCAACTCCAGAATGACAATAGATTTTCTGTTCCACAATAGCCTATAAAACAAGACAGACTCAAACGTAGATCATCGACACCAGCAGTCACAGAGTGCATACATCGAGAATTAAAGATCAAAAGATCACCTATCTCTGGTCGAATCTCTAGTGCTGGTTCACCAAGCAAATAAGGCTCAATCCCATAACTATCACCACGCATAGCATCAAATTCTTCTGTAGAGAGTTCATCCTTCCAAATTTGTAAGGCTCCACCTTCACTGGGCATAGAAAGATAAACATTAGCTGCAAACTGAGCTTGAAGACTTTTAGCCTTAAAGCTATCAGGGGCATCCTTAGCAAAAATGTCATGGTGTGCAAGAAAAGTGACCCCAGGTATGACTACCCTCGATAATCCCACATACATTTTCTTACCATAAAGTGTTTTCAATTTGGGCACCAGCAGGCCAAAACTCATCTAAAATGCATCTCAGCTAACAAATTAGGTACAAATTGTTTTACACGTATAACTAAAATTTCCTTATCTGCAAGCTTTTTCAGACATGTCGCATCAAGGCAATCAACTTCTATAATCATAATATCCTTTTATTTTATTTACTGGTGATTTTTAGAAACAATATATTAAATTGTCAGGCTACATCATAATGTACTATTAAATTGCCCTTCTTTATTTTAACCTCCTGCACTTTAATATTTCCTAGTTGTCCTAGAGATGTTACGTGGGTACCACCACAAAGGTAAGGCGTAAAATGACCAAAACTAACTTCTCGAAATCCATCATTTCGTTGAACTACTTTGCATGGTAGATCCTGTCTAATATAATTTTCACATATCGTTTGAATATGCTTTTCCGATACACTTTGAGCATTCACACCCGGCTTAAATACTATTCTTCCTTCACCCGGCCAATGATGAGCTTTAATCGGATGCCACATCATAAGCTCAACTACATGCCCAATAAGATGCCCAGCAGAATGCAGCCGCGAATATAATTGGCGTCGTTCAATATCAACACGAGCAAAAGCATTTCCCAAAGCCACAGGTTTTGTCGTTAAGTGGACAATGTCACCATCTTCCACATTCACGTGAACTACTTCAACTTCATTAAGCCAGCCTATATCGCTGGGTTGTCCCCCTCCTTGAGGATGAAATATTGTAGACTTCAACCAAGTGGAATAACATCCATTATCACGAGGAATACAACCAATCACTTCAACATTATCAGTCAGTGCTTGATTTGATAAATAATTACGCTCCGTCATATTTTATTCTCAGGTATTATTACAATTTAAATATAGTTTTATAATTATTTCAATTTGAACTATCTAAAATATATAATTTGATTTTCTTATGATTTTTTATGGTTTTCTAAAAAAACTAACACTCATTAGAAAAAAAGTAAAGTAACAACTAGTAAGGATATAATAAGCGATATTGCTATTTTCATTAAAAAATATAATAGAGAATTATCCTACGTTTAATGACAGGCAATTCAATTAGGTGGTTTTTCACAGCGTTAAATTTATCAGGCAATCTTATTCCGAAATAGCCGATAAGCGATCCCGCCAGTTGTTGCAGTAATTACCAATAAAGGCCATAAATTAGGCCAAATAACGGATAAATCCGCCCCTTTCAAATAAATCTGCTTGGTGATGTCGGTAAAATGCCGGATTGGATTAATCCAGGTGATGTTTTGTAACCAAACGGGCATATTCTCGACCGGAGAGATATAACCAGAAAGCAAAATAGCGGGCATCATAAACACAAATACACCAATAAACGCTTGTTGTTGGGTGGAACAGACAGCAGAAATCAGCAAACCGAAACCCACCAGAGATAAGCCATAAATCACCATACAGCCATAAAATAGCAGCAAGGAACCCGCGAAAGGAATTTGATAGAACAGTGTTCCAATCAGCAAAACAATGCTTGCTTGCATTGTCGCCACAACGAGTGCCGGAATGGCCTTGCCAAGGAAAATTTGCCAGGTTGCCAGTGGCGAAACCAGCAACTGATCCAGTGTCCCTTGTTCCCGCTCACGAGCGACTGACAACGCTGTGACAATCAGAACACCAATCGTTGTAATCATGGCAACCAGCGACGGCACAACGAACCACTTATAATCCAAATTGGCGTTATACCAGTTACGCACAATAAGTTCGCTATTATTGAAATTAGGGGCATTTCCCAACCGTTGTTGCTGGTAATTCATCACAATCTGCTGGATATAGTTGGCTGCGATTTGGGCACTGTTTGAATTACGCCCATCCAACAAAACTTGAATTGATGTTGGGTTATGGTTGGCGAGATCAGCACTGAAATTTTGTGGAAAGCGTACCAGCAGCAGTGCCTTGCGGTTATCCAGAGTGGGGCGGATCTCTTGCGAACTGGTTAGTAAAATAACATCAGGAAATGCTTTTGATTTTGCCAGCCGTTGGGTTAACTCAATCGATGCCTGCCCTTTATCCTCATTATAAATAGCGATGGTGGCGTTTTTGACTTCCAGCGTTGCGGCCCACGGAAACAGGATCATTTGTATAATCACAGTCAAAATCAAAATGTTCCGTGTTTGCGGTTCTCTCAGAAGAGACTGCAACTCTTTCATGATAAGTGTATACAGACGATAAAACATGCTCTTTCCTTTTTAATCCAGATGCCGACGCGTTTTCCACGCGGTCAGGCCGATAAAGACGATGGAACTGGCAATCAACAGGAGCAGGTTTGTCAGCAACACAGTGCCAATATTTCCCGCCAGAAAGAGCGTCTGTAGGCTGCTGACAAAGTAACGTGCAGGTATGACATAAGTCGCAGCCTGAATAAGCACAGGCATACTGTCTATCTCGAAAACAAAACCAGACAACATAATGGCAGGCAAAAAAGCGGCATTGAGAGAAATCATCGCCGCATTGAACTGATTACGTGTCAGGGTGGAAATCAGTAACCCCATCCCCAGAGCGGTAGCGAGATAAAGGCTGGAAACTAATGCTAATATCCAGAGTGAGCCGCGATAGGGAACCCCCAGCACAAACACCGTGAATAGCATACAAAGTACCATGACGAAAGATCCCAGCATTTGATAGGGTAATAATTTGGCGAGCAGCAATTCGGTGCGGGTAACCTGGGTCGAAAGTAGCGCTTCCATAGTGCCGCGTTCCCATTCACGGGCGACGACGAGCGAGGTAAGAATTGCGCCGACCACGGTCATAATAATTGAAACAGCACCAGGGATAAGGAAGTGCTGGCTAATGGCGGCGGGATTAAACCAATAGCGGATTTGTGTATCAATCAAGGGGGGCGTTGCAACCCCACGATTTTGCCCTCGTTGCTGTAACCAGATTTGCCAGATGCCTTTGGTATAGCCCTGCACGAAATTGGCGGTATTCGGTTCACTGCCATCGGTAATAACCTGGATGGGAGCATGGCTGTCTGCGCGGGCAAGCTGGGCGTCAAAGTTGACAGGGATGACGATAATGCCCCGAATTTGGTTTTCCTGCATTTTTTTGATTAAGAGCTGGCGATTGTCGCTGATGGTGGCATCAATATAGGGCGATCCGGTAAAGACATGCACCAATTCACGGGCGTCCTCGCTCTGTTGTTCCATGAGAATACCAAGGCGCAGCTTGCTGGAATCCAGGTTAATGCCGTAACCAAAAATAAAGAGCAACATTAAAGGGATAACTACCGCAATTAAAGCACTGCTGGGATCACGGACAATTTGCTTAGTTTCCTTGATACAGAGTGCCTTCAATCGACGCCATGAGAAACTGACCGCTTGCTGGGGTGTTACATGTTCAGAATGACTCATTGCGGCTCCTTATCGTAGTTCAACACGAGGCCGATAAAAGCATCTTCCATGGAAGGATTAGGGCGCTTATCCGTGGCAACCAGTTGTTTTAGTTCATCGGGTGTTCCGGCTGCAATCAATTTGCCCCGAAAGACCAGCCCGATACGATCACAATATTCGGCTTCCTCCATAAAGTGAGTTGTAACCATCACGGTGACCCCTTTGTCTACCATGCCGTTGATATGTAGCCAAAATTCGCGGCGGGTCAGCGGGTCAACACCCGAAGTGGGTTCATCCAAAAACAGAATATCAGGTTCGTGCATCAATGCGCAGGAAAGGGCAAGTCGTTGCTTAAATCCGAGCGGAAGGCTATCCGTCTTTTGATGTAAGATTGACCCAAGATTGAAAGCACGGATCATGTCAGACATCTTTTCTTGTTGATGGCGACCTTTCAGGCCGTAAACACCGGAGAAAAACTTAAGATTCTGCCCAACCGTCAGGTTGCCATACAGTGAGAATTTTTGCGCCATATAGCCAAGGTGTTGGCGGGCTTTGCCTGAACCGGTTTTTAAATCCATACCCAAAACCAGCGCTTTGCCTGACGTCGGGATCATTAAACCACACATCATTTTGAAGGTCGTCGATTTTCCGGCTCCATTTGGCCCTAATAGGCCGAATATTTCTCCCCGTTTCACCTGAAAATCGACATGGTCAGTGGCAGCAAAATCGCCAAATTTTTTGGTCAGGCTACGGGCTTCTATCACGGTTTCCGTTGGGTTTGGCGGGATTTGCGGCATTATTTCAGCCAATTCGGAACGATGGGATGGGCCGCCGCCCAATAAATCGATAAATGCATCTTCGAAACGGGGTTCGGCCTCTAGAATATTGGTTTCAGGTAAATCGATCTGTTGAAGTAATTCGTTTTTATCCACCCCTTTTTTTAAGATCAGGCGAACATATTTTCCCTGAATGACACCATCAGTCACTTGGGGTAAGGTAAGGGCGTGTTGCAGCATTTTGCGGCGCGCATCTTGTTTAACATCAAGCAAAAAAGATCGACCCGCAATATTTTGGGTTAAGTCTTGTGGCTGGCCGCGATAGAGCAGCTTACCGCGGTTCATCAGCAAAACATCACGACATAATTCGGCTTCGTCCAAATAAGAGGTGCTCCACAGGATCAGCATGCCGTCAGAAGCGAGTTCATGAACCATTTGCCATAATTCACGACGGGCGATGGGATCAACGCCCACACCAGGTTCATCCAGTAGCAAAACTTTCGGGCTACCCAATAAAGTACAAGCAAGCCCCAATTTTTGTTTCATACCACCGGACAATTTTCCGGCTAACCGTCCGGTAAAACGGGTTAAATCCGTGAAGGTGAGTAATTTCTGAAAGGTGGTTTTGCGCTCTTCGCCAAGTACACCACGCAGGTCGGCATATAAAGTGAGATTTTCCATTACGGTTAAATCTTCATACAAGCCAAATTTCTGCGGCATGTAACCGAGGTCAGAACGGACTTGCACACTGTCCTTGATGGGATCAAGTCCCATAATTTCAATATTGCCGCTATCGGGCTTCAATAATCCGGCTAACATTCTTATCAGCGTGGTTTTTCCAGCGCCATCTGGGCCAACAAGACCCGTCACTGATCCGCCCTGAATTTCTGCTTGCAGATGGGATACAGCAGGAACCTCTAATCCTGGAAACGTTTTCTCCACGCCGTTCAGTTTTATCGTATAAGCTGAACTGGTCATGTTATCGCCTTAGTTATTTATTTCAGCAAAGCGTAAAGTGACAGGCATGCCTTGTTTCAGCCCTTCATCGGGATCAAGGACAATAATGCGCAGGCGATACACTAAGTCTGTTCTTAAATCCGGTGTTTCGACATTTTTTGGGGTAAATTCGGCCGTTGGAGAAACAAAACCGATTTTGCCATGATAGGGTTGGTTTTTCCGCCCATCGGTATAAATCAGAACTTCCCGTCCGGCGATAGCCTGATTGAGATGAGGTTCATCAATATAGGCTCTGATCCAAACGGGATTGGTGAGTGACAGGGTAAAAACCGTGTTGCCAGCCGCCAGCATAGTGCCGGGTTCAATGGCTCTGGTCAGGATCATCCCTGCCGATGGAGAAGTGAGTTGAGTATCTTTTAGATCGAGTTCCGCCTGTGCTACCGTTGCTTCTGCCTGAATAAGTTGGGCTTTTGCTGCCGCGATTTCTTCTATGCGATAACCCGTCTCGAACTGCCGCAATTTATCTTTTGCCGCCTGGTAAGCAGCCAGTGCCTGATTGCGTCCGGTTCTGGCATTTTCCAGCTCATTGGCGGAAATGGTTTTGCTTTGCCATAAGCCCTGCTGGCGTTTCAGGAAACTATCGGCAAAATGGAAGGCTGACTCTTTTTGCTTTACTTCAGCACGTACTTGAGCGATTTCTTCGCTGCGATAACCCGCCTCAGCTTTGGCAAGATTGGCCTTGGCGACATCACGCGCCGCTTTGGCCTGATTCAAGGCATTAATAAAGGGAGCATCATCAAGGCGACCAAGCATCTGGTTCACCGTTATGGCATCACCTTCATCCACTTGTAGTTCAGCCAGTTTACCGGCAACCCGAAAACTGAGGTTGACCGTCCTGATATCGACATTGCCATACAGGGTTAGCTCCCTGCTATTTTGTTCCTGATAATAGTAGATACCGACAATCGCACCGATAACAACAATGAGCGCCAATAGGGCAAGAGCAAACTTTTTACTGTTCATACCATCCCTTATGCCTTGTTCAATTTATACCTTCTATCTTTCAAGTGGTGGCTTCGTTGGTTATGCCATTGCTTAAGAGCTATTGGGTATGCATTTTTGATTTCTCTCTTAACCCATCAAGCAATAAATTGATGTGCTGAGATAAAACCTGATTGATTAATTCGTATTCTTTGGCACCAATATTGTCCCATCCGGTTTGGCGCAATAAGGCTTCACGAGCCAGACGGAAAGAAAGGATCTCACCCAATAAAGCATGAGTGTGGATTTGGGTGGAAATTTGGCGTTCATCAGCGCCGATATAATTGGCGATGAGTTTATTCATTCGGGAATAAATGGGAGCCAGTCCCTGTTCATGCATGACACTGTAAGCCGCTGTCGGCGTCAATTGTTCATGGGACATGATCCGGCTGATATTGATACTGCTTTTCTCAAAAATCAGGCGGTTATAGCTCACCATTCCCTGATGAATAAATGCCAATATTGGATCTTTTGGATAGGGTTTTGGTGTCTTGGCAAAAAAATGATCAATGGCTTCAATGAGGGGGGAAAACTCCGCTTTTAGCTTATCGGCAATATGTTGCACAACTGTGAGGTATAATCCTTCTTTGGAACCGAAATAATATGCGATAGCTGCAATATTTTGCTGTGCAAGTTGGGCAATGTTACGGGTAGTCGCACCATCCAGACCAGATTTGCCAAAAATTTCTATCGCTGCTTCCAGAAGTTGTTGTTTGGCTTGTTCGCCGCGTAATGTCTGGGCCTTCTTTGCTGACATGTCAAAATATTTCCTGTGACAAAGCGTTTTCGGGAGTGTCGAAAAATATATCAATCGTATGATTAACTTTAAAACTAAAGCAAGTAGATGTAAAGTTGCTACAAATTGTCTTTTTAATAGACGCCCATAAAAAATAATCGTCCAGTTTTGGCTCATTTCCCTTGGCTAAAGAGATTTAGTCAATTTTAGACGAATTTATTACTCTCTTTGACCTGCGTTGCAAGACATATCTGTTATACTCATGCCCTATTTATATACGGTGCATTGCAGTTTGTGTAGTTTCTTTGCGTTTTATCGCGTCTGTTTTCTTCCCATAAAACTGCCCCTGAATTGATATCAGGCATGGTGAAGTCTGGAGTATTTCTTATTTATGAATTTTGAGTCACTCGGCTTGAAGGCTGATATTTTGCGTGCCGTTGAAGAACAAGGCTACGTGGAACCTACCCCTATTCAGCAGCAGGCCATTCCTGTTGTGTTATCCGGCAAAGATCTATTAGCCAGTGCCCAGACAGGTACAGGAAAAACCGCAGGGTTTACTTTGCCTATCCTGCAACTCTTGAGCGAATCCCCGATTCAGGCAAAAGGCCGCCGTCCGGTCAGGGTGTTGATTTTAACCCCAACCAGAGAACTGGCGGCTCAGGTGGGGGAAAATGTACGTAGTTACAGCAAATACCTCAGATTACGTTCGTTTGTGGTATTCGGCGGTGTCAGTATCAATCCACAGATGATGAAACTGCGCGGTGGTGTGGATATTCTGGTAGCAACGCCGGGGCGCTTGCTGGATTTAGAGCACCAAAATGCGGTAGATCTTTCTCGCGTAGAGATCCTGGTTTTAGATGAAGCTGACCGCATGTTAGACATGGGCTTTATTCACGATATTCGTCGTGTGTTGAGCAAGCTGCCAGCAAAACGCCAAAACTTGCTCTTTTCTGCAACATTCTCTGATGAAATTAAAAACCTCGCCAGTAAATTACTGAAAGAGCCAGTCAGCGTAGAAGTGGCACGGCGTAACTCAGCCTCTGAGCAAATTGAACAAGCAATCCATTTTGTGGACAAAAAGCGCAAGGGTGAATTGCTCTCTTACATGATCGGTAGCCAGAACTGGCAACAGGTGCTGGTATTTACGCGTACCAAACATGGTGCAAACCGGTTGGCGGAGCAATTGAATAAAGATGGTGTAACTGCTGCGGCGATCCACGGTAACAAAAGTCAGGGAGCAAGAACCCGTGCGCTGTCTGATTTTAAGACAGGGAAAATCCGCGCGTTGGTAGCAACGGATATCGCTGCCCGTGGACTGGATATTGACCAATTACCCTATGTCGTCAACTATGAGCTGCCAAATGTTGCCGAAGATTATGTGCATCGCATTGGCCGTACAGGGCGTGCAGAAGCTACAGGGCAAGCAATATCGCTGGTGTGTGTCGATGAACATAAGCTCCTGAAAGATATTGAGCGCCTGTTGAAGCGGGAAATTCCACGCATTGCTATTTCGGGTTATGAACCTGATCCTTCTATCAAAGCTGAGCCTATCCAAAACGGCCGCAATAGCCGTGATAATAACTCTCGTGGTAATAACTCTCGTGGTAATAATCCACGAAGTGATAATCAACATAGTAATAACCCGCGCGGTAATAACCCACATAGAAATGGTAAACCAAGCCATGCCAAACAAAATCGGGTAAATAAAGGTCGGGCAAGCAAAACTCCACGTGCTTCGGTGGCGGGAGAGTAATTCATGCGCGTTTTGCTGGCTCCTATGGAAGGGGTTTTGGATTCTCTGGTTAGGGAACTGTTGAGTGAAATCAATGACTATGACCTGTGTATCACTGAATTCCTGCGTGTAGTTGACAGCTTACTGCCGGTAAAGTCCTTTTACCGGTTGTGCCCTGAACTGCATCATCAGAGCCGTACACCAGCGGGAACGCCTGTCAGGCTCCAGCTCCTTGGGCAATATCCAGAATGGTTGGCAGAAAATGCTGTCAGGGCGGTTGAATTGGGATCATGGGGTGTCGATTTAAACTGTGGTTGTCCGTCCAAGGCAGTCAATGGCAGTGGTGGAGGCGCCAGTTTATTAAAAGATCCCGAACTCATTTATCAGGGAGCTAAAGCCATGCGTGAAGCCGTGCCTGCCCATTTGCCGGTAACGGTAAAAGTACGTCTGGGATGGGATTCTGCTGCACGCCAATTTGAGATTGCGGATGCCGTCCAGCAAGCGGGTGCAACCGAGCTGGTTGTGCATGGGCGAACCAAAGAAGATGGTTATAAAGCAGAGCGTATCAACTGGAAGGCGATAGGGGAAATTCGGCGTCGCCTCGCTATTCCTGTCATTGCCAACGGTGAAATTTGGGATTGGCAGAGTGCCCAGGAGTGTATCAAAACGACAGGGTGTGCTGCCGTAATGATAGGACGTGGCGCCCTGCATGTGCCAAACTTGAGTCGTGTCATTAAATATAATGAACCAAAGATGCCGTGGCGTGGTGTACTCAAGCTGTTGCAAAAATATACTTATCTGGAAAAACAGGGGGATACGGGGCTTTATCACGTTGCCCGCATCAAGCAATGGCTAGGATATTTGCGCAAAGAGTATCATGAAGCGGATGAATTATTTATGCAAATCAGAGTATTAAAAACATCTGCTGAGATCGCTAACGTTATTTCTTCTGCTGTAGATAAATGTTTACTGCGGCATTTTACCCAAGAGTCTCAAATCTTCTGTTAGCCGGATTTATCCCTCCAGTGATATAGTGACATCGCATATTATATATAGCGTTATATAGTGTCTCTATATTTGGTTGTGTATTCAATCCGTTAATTCTGTTGCGAAGTGTAAGATTTTCACGCTTTCAACGACTTGTTCTTTAATCCCTGCCTGGCATGCGCTCAAGTTGAAAGGTTCGTTGGCAAAATCGACATTTTACTTCAGTCATCGCCATTTAATTTCTCCGAAAAAAGGGGAATTTTAGACCAACATCTACGGATTGAATACGTGACCCAATTTTTTAATAATAATCTTATTCCATTTATTAGGGGATTAATAGGAAAAGGTATAATTAATATATAATGATTTATTAATACATTCATTAGATTTTATATACCCACAGGCCGAATACTAATTGGCCTGTGGGTTCATTTATTGTTACTTTTACAATTTTCAATCCTTTTCATCAATGTGTTAAATTAAGGCGTAGAAGAGAAATCGAATTTGTAAATCAGTAAACTCATCGCTATTTATTCGTTCTAATCAGCTATTTTTCTAATGGAAGTGAATCATCGGCTCCCCATTCAGCCCAGGAGCCATCATATAATCCTGCTTCTTTATGACCAATCATATCAAGTCCCAAAACTAAAATAGCGGCTGTCATGCCAGAGCCACAACTGGCTATGATGGGTTGGTCTAAATCAATACCTTGCTTGCGAAATATTGTCGTAATTTCTTCTACTGGCTTATAACGCCCATTATCAATCAGGGCTGTCCACGGAACATTTTTAGCTCCGGGAAGGTGTCCCATTCTCAAACCTGGGCGGGGTTCTGGCACTTTTGCCTGAAAACGATCTTCTGCTCTGGCATCCACAAATTGTACTGCTATCTCATTACGGAGAGCATCGAGGATTTGCGCCTGAGAACAGACTTTTTCAGGGATAAACTGCACATTGAAAATTTCAGATGAGCGGGTCACTTTTCCTGATTCGGTTGGATAACCAGCTTGTTGCCAGCTTTGTAAGCCTCCTTCGAGGATACGGATATGACGAGCACCAAAGATGTTGAATGTCCACCATGCCCGTGGAGCAGAAAACATATTGCCTTGATCGTAAATGACCACCAGATGATTTTCACTGATACCCATTTTACCGACAACCTGACGGAAAGTTTCCGGCTCTGGCAGCATGTGTGGCAGATTGGTTTGTAGATTGGCAACCTTATCAAGATCAAAAAATTGTGCACCCGGAATGTGTTTTTCTAACCAGAGTTGATGATAATCAACGGTTTGGGTGGGCATTGGAGCACTGGCATCAACCACAACGATATTCTCATCATGGCGATGTTCGTTTAACCATTGTGGACTGACAAAATATTCATTTTTCATGAGCTTCCTCATCGGGTGTTACGATACAAACCAACGTATTTATTGTTGCCCTGTTGGCGCATTTTCCTGCTGAGTCTGTTGTGGTGCTTCTATTGGTGTAGTTGAGCGGGTATATATATTCATCCCTGCCAGAAAGATCCCACCAATTGAGCCGATGGAAAATAATATAATGATAATAAGCAGGATTTTTTTCATCTCTGTGTCCAATAAGGTTTTAATAAAAAGAGGATAACAATCATCAAAATCCAAAAGATAGAAAGCCAAAAGTATATCGGCTTCTAGAGGCAAGACAAGCGATAAACTATTTTTGCAAAAGCTGGAAACTGTTTCCCAGTAATGGCCTTATAAGGCTGATCTGAGATTCACTCTATGAGAGAATAGCTCCTCATTTTTAAGCAGAAAAATTCATGGCACTTTCCAGTTCAATAAAAAATCAGATTAGTCAGTGGCATAAAGCATTGTCTATCCATATTGATGGTTTCATTCCACGCGCGCCGCAACGCCAAATGATCGCTGAGGTTGCGATGACATTAGCGGATGAAGAAGGGCGGCATTTGGTGATAGAAGCATCAACAGGAGTAGGAAAAACGTTGTCATATCTGATCCCTGGGATTGCCATCAGTCGGGCAGAACAGAAACCATTGGTGGTCAGTACAGCCAATGTTGCTTTACAAGATCAAATCTACAGCAAGGATTTACCGCTGCTGCGTAAGATTATTCCTGACCTGAAATACACGGGCGCTTTTGGTCGGGCACGTTATGTCTGTCCGCGCAACTTGGAAGCCATTTGCGCCGCAGAAGGAGAGCAGATTGACTTGATGTTTCTGGTTGAAGACCAGACTGAAATTGCCAATAGTGAAGAGCGGGAACTATGTCGTCGATTGCGCAGTGATTATACGACATTTGTTTGGGATGGCTTACGTGATCACCATAAACTGGCACTGACAGATTCTCTGTGGACAAAAATCAGTACGGATAAAATGAACTGTCTGGCGCGCAATTGTCAGTTTTACTCCCGTTGTCCATTTTTTCTTGCCCGTAGGGAAATTGAAGATGCGGATGTTGTCGTCGCCAATCACTCTTTGGTTATGGCTGCGTTGGAAAGTGAATCTGTTTTGCCGGAAGCAAAAAATCTACTGTTGGTTCTGGATGAAGGGCACCATATTCCTGAAGTAGCAAGGGATGCCCTGGAAGTTGAAGGGGAAATAACTTTATTCCAGCTTAATGGGCAGTTAGATGCATTTATCCGTCATGTAGAACAGTACCTGGTTCAATTTCGGCCGACCAAACCGCCTGCTTTGGCAAATATCCCTCGATTGCAGACTCATTGTGCAACAATCCGTGAACACTTTACGGAATTGGCGGAGATAACACAGGCATTATTGCCTGAGCGTGGTGAAGCGGAAGAATATTTATCCAATCGCATTGCATCAATGTTCCATCTTGATAACTTGGTTTTGATGTATCTTATAATCATTGATCATTAACCCTTGCAAGAAACTCTCATCATGAGAGCTTAAAATAAAAATTTTTTTGTCGGCAAAGGATTTGATCATCTTCCTAAAAAAAGTGATTGATTTTAAATCAAGACCATTAGTGGGTTCATCAAAAATATAAACATCAACATCAGACATTAATGCTGATGTCAGTAAAAATTTCTTTTTAGTGCCTAAAGACATATTGCCGAATTCTGTATTTAAGTAATGAGAGATATCAAAACCTGTTAAATAATCTACCAAATGAGCGTTATGATTTATCTTTTTATAACGTTTGGTTAAATTAATGATATCAAGGCCAGTAAGAAAATGGTAAAAATTAACTTGGTCAGATAGATAAAAACCTTGCTTTTGCAAGTTGAATAAATGATTTTTATGATCTTTGACAAAATTGATTTTACCTTTATTCATCTTTTTAATGCCAGAAAGGCAAGAAAGAAAGGTTGTCTTGCCAGAACCATTGATGCCAGTGATACGATTTATACCAATATTAAATTGACAATTAACATTTGAGAATATCTTTCTACTACCAACCATCGTCTCCAGTTCAATGATATCAAGCATAAATATATCCTCCTAAACAAGAAAATAAAACTATGGAACATAATGTGAGTAATTTTGTATAGTGTGTCTTTGATAGGTTCATTAGTGCAGTGAAAACAGATATTACATAATAATAAAGAAATAAAACTATATACAATGAATTTGTCACAAAGAGGATGAATACACAACATGAGATAGTAAAAACAGAAAGGCATATACAATAATGAAGAAACCGAAGTTTTTTTGTTGATAGAAAATTAATTAGTTGACAAAGGTGATTTTTATTGGTGTGAATTAAATTATAGAATAATATCATTGAGATATAGAGCATGAATCCAAAATAACCTATTGTAATATAATTGATTTTTTTAGGTGCTTGTTGACAAGCTATATAAGCGGTGAAATATAAAACAACTATTGATGTGATCATATTCACAACAAACGTTTTGTTAGTTGAGAGGAAATAAGATAAATCTATAATATAAGGAGATAAAAGTTTATTAGATAAAACAACACCATTTCTTTGATAATTTTTTTTATCTTTTTTCTCATGAATAAATAGCTGAAAAGAAATGGTTAAAATAATAAAGGTATAAATTAAATTATGTAGTGGACTATATCTAAAAATAGATAGGAAAATAAACAAAAATGATAATATTATGGTGTGAGAGAATTTTAATTCTGACAAGGAAAATCCAATTACGGCAAAAGATATGATCAAGAATAATACAGAAGTGACTTGTGATAATGGATTGACACTATCAGATAATAATCCTATAAAAAAGAAAATAGAAATAGGTATAGCACTATAAGCCATAAAAATAATTCGGCATATAAAGAAAGTTCTTTTGTCTATTAATGATGAAATAAGACTATTTGAGTGTTTTAATGGAAATAACGGTTTTTGTACTGAATAAAAGATAACATATGCCAGCAGGAATATTGATATCAAGTAAAGGGAGGTTATCATGTTATTTGTAGTTATTACATATTGTGATAAATGTATCAATCCGATAAAAATCCCTCCCGCTTTTGCTGGAATAAATAAAAAACATAAAAATAAAATAAGATTTTTATTCCCTGATGCAAATTGTTTTATTTTACCTTTGTATTCTAATATATCTGCAATAAGTAAATTCATTTTTCCTCCTAAAACCAGATTCTATATAGTGTTCTTTTCGAGTTTTTTGGGAAAAATGTTCTGGAATGTAAATAGAGATAATTGCTAAATATAATACATTGATTTTCTTTTAGTTTAAAGAAGATTTGATTTTCTTTTTGATGTATTAGATAATTTATATCTTTAAGCATTTCATAGATTTCTTGAGTGCATTTGAATTCATTAATTAATGGTGAAAATGATATCCCTATGTTTTCTTTTATTTTTAAAAAAATGTTCTTTGTAAACTCATTATTTTTTTTAATGCAAGTGATACAGTCATTATGGAATAATAAATCCACCTTGTCACCATATTTCTCTATAAGTAATTTGTAAATTAATTTAGAATTAACTAATATATTGTCTCCCCCAAATTCAGAGTTTTCTTTACAATAAAGAGCAAGGATATTGGGTTGAATTTTTTCATGACCCTCATCAGTATGTACTGGTTGGGAATAATGAGATTCAAAAAACCACTGTGGATTTTCAATGGCAGTTATTATTTCATATTTATTGTTATACTTATTTTTATTGTTAATGGTTTTTCCTAAAACACTCTCAAGTAGAATAATTATTTCATCTATTTTTTCTTCTGTATCAAATTCGGTAAGATATATAGTGCCGTTAAAATAGATATTGTTAAATATTTCTTTCTTATTTTCTAGAGTGATTTTTTCTTTTTCTATCTTTTTTGTAAAATTTATTCCACTGCTTTTCCTTATATTATATTCTTTTGAGTTTATTGTTTTTTTAATTTCTTCAAATAAGTTTAATTTATTGTATATCATTTTATCCTCTCTTTTAATTTATTATTTTTTTTGATTTTTCAAAAATGTACTTTGAACGTGTTGAGAAAAAATAAATATTTTTTTCTATTGCAATTGAAAATTTTTTACATAAATTTATTATTCTATCGGTTGAACCATGATAATTTGAAAATGAATTTTCATTAAAGAAATTTTTTCTGAACATAAGTATTTCTATGCCAACAATATAACTATGAAATAACGTATATAAAGGGAATTTGTTATCATGAAAAACAGATTTTACTCCTTCTACTTCTATTGTTATAAATTTAGTATCATTTTCCATATGGAAGTGTACTATATCATCAATGAATAGAATCATATGTATTAGCTGATGAAAGATTAGCTCTAAAAAATCTTGATAATTGAAATTATCCTTAAAATCAATAAATGTAAGACCAATGGTGTCTTGTGTAGTTCCATTTGTATATGAAAAAAGTTTGTTTATTACTATTATTTTTATAATTCTATTTATTAATTTGTATATTTGTTCGTTTTTAGATAAAATATTTAACCATTTATAAAATGTGTTGTCTTTTATCATTTTATCAATTTTTTTTGAATTATTAGAGAATTTGTTTTTTAGTGAAATAAGATAGTCATAGCAAAATGGAAATCCTCCTTCATAAGATGTTATTAATGGTGTGTTTTTATCTGGTATATCAGAAAAAACAGAATTTTCTTTTAAAAACTCATCATAATTATAAAATGAGAGATCATAAGAATTTATTGCTTTACTTATAGAGTCTGTAATAGAATTATACCCAAGAATATAGTACATTTTTATACCTCCTTAAAAGGATTTTAGAATCAGGCTATAGATTATGTTGTTTATTTTTTTATTACCAAGAGAAAATCTAATACTATTATTAGTTATTTCTGAATAATTATGAGGAAAAATACTTACTTTTATTCTATGCTTAATTAATTCATGATTAAATTTTGCTATATTGTTTTTGTCTCCTCTAAAAAACACAAAATTAGCTTGGCTGTTTGAAACGAAAACATTTTCTACATTAGATAATTTATTTATTATTTCATCCCTATATTTTTTTATGTTTTTTATGTGCTCTTTATTTATTTTGTTTTTATCTATTATCTCTAGTGCTAACTTAAGTTTTATATCACTTAAAGAATATTGTAGTGAAAATTTATTGATGTATGAAACCATATCTCGGTTCGAAATTAAATATCCAAAGCGAAGTCCAGCAAAACCTATTTTAGAAAAACTTCTAAGGATAATGACATTGTCAAAATTTGTTATAAGTTCCAATGAGGTTGAGTTGTTTTTTGAATAATTAATGTAAGCCTCATCTATAATGATGGGGCATTTGCAATGACTTGCTATTATTTTTAAATCTTCAGTTTTAAATAATACACCTGTTGGGTTATTAGGATTGTCGATAATGATTATTGGATTTGGATTTTTTTTAGCTGCATCAATGAATTTTAATACATCAATATTGAGATTAATATCTAAAGGTATTTTATAAACATTTGTTCTACATATTTTAGATAACCGTGTGAACATAAAAAATGAAGGAGATGGAATTATTATCGTTGTTTTATCGGTAGAAAATGATAGTAAAATAGTTTGGATTATTTCTAAAAGGCCATTACCAAGGAGTATATTGTTATCATAATCAATCTCATGATGTTCACATAATTTATTTTTTATAATATTACAATCAATATTTGGGTATCTATTTATATCACTAAGTTTTATTTTTTCATTTTCTTTTTCAAGATGTAAATTTGTTTGATATGGTAATTCCATTAGGCTTAAATCATACTTTTCATTAGTTGCTTTAAATTCTGGTATTTCATCGTATGTTTCACGGCGGTAAAAAAAACTTTCTTTTAACATAATCAAAGTTCCATATAAAAAGACAATAAATTAAAGGATTTTTAGTGCTAAACTATTTTTCCAGTTTGAGTAGTCACCAATATCATTTCGCTCTATAATTGGAGGAAATGATTTCCTTTTAAATTTAAAATACTCATCTCTAAGATCGCCTTCCAATGAATTATTATATGTAAAAAAAATACATCTTCTTTCCCTTTCTGAAAAATTGATTTTTGACATATGTAATAGAAACGAACTAAATATGAATATATCTCCAGATCTGGCTTGAACAGGGAGCCAGTTATATTTTTTATATGTATTTTCCAATGCTTTTCCTTTATGGTGAGGTATTGTCTTTTTTTTAAATGGGATTTTTGAAATATACAAACAGCCATTACTTATTCTCATATCATCAATAGGTACCATTATGTTAAACATTTCGTTTTTGATAAATTTAGTAAATGCAAGATGATCTTGATGTGGTTTAAATCCTCCTCCTCCTTTTAATTTAAAATTTATTTTATCTTTAAATAATATGTATTTCTTTTCTAATATCTCTGATAGTAGAATTGATAATTTATTTTCTATGAAGTTTATAGCATTGTTTTCTTTGTGATCAATGAAATTTTCAATCCTATTCAAAATTGTCTTTCCATCAATTATGCTAGATTCATAGTATTTCATGATTTTCCCAGGCTCATCTTTCTTATCATAAAGAAATTGAACATAGATATTGAGTGATTTTTTCTCTTTATCGCTAAGGAAATTTTTTATCAGAATATATCCTTTTCTATATAAATCCTTCTTATATTGATTGTTCATATTTTATATAACTCCTCTTTTTTTATTATGTTACATATTTTTTTGTCTAATTTTTCTCTATTATTATATATAGAATAGATGTCTTTATATTTTATCGAAGTACACACCCAGTCATCTTTCCTATCAATGGAAATAATTGATATTTTTTTCTTTTTTGCAATAACAGCTACCCATATGTCAGCCATATTTTTTATTGGAAATGATGACATTGAGAAAGAATAAAGAGATGAATGGTAAGCTAGGGTACCAGTTCCTGGAATATTAACAATAATATCATGATCTAGTGATTTATTAAAATGTATTCCTTTTTTATTTTTGTAATATGAAAAAATTGAATTTTTATCAATGATATTACCATGAACACATATAAAAGCGTTTCTTTCATATTTTTCTATTTTTCCTATGAGTTTTTTCATATAGTCTGGAGGGTATATTAAATCATCATCTAATGTGAATAAATATCCTGTCTTATTCATTAATGGATAAAATTTAGATGCATCTCCAAAATCGCCAAATTGATAGCTCATATATATATTTATTTTATCTCTTTTTAAGAATTCAGGAATTTCTTTATAGCCGTTTAAATATACATTTAATTCATCAACTTGTGGGTATATTGAATGTACAGAAAAAAATAGGTTACACTCCCTTTCTGGTATGCTTGCCATCGATGCGATTTTTAAATCATAATGTTTTATTAACATGTTATTTATATTTTCCATATGTTCTTTTATAAATTTCACGTGCAATATTTATTTCATCAATAATAGTTGTGTAATCATCGATATTAGAATCTCTTTCAATGATTACACCGTAAGTATCTGTCTTTGAAAGAGCAAACTCATATAATTCCCACACCTCTTTCCATATATTATTTGCGTGAGTGTCTACAATCATATCGAATTTGTAAGCTCCACCTGCTAGGTGTATTTCAACTATATGATCTAGAGGTAATTTAAGTAAAAAATCCTTTGGATCAAAATTATGATTTATTGAATTAATGTATAAGTTATTAATATCTAATAGCATACCACAATCACTATCCCTGATTATATTGCTTATGAAATCTATCTCTGACATATCAGAGCCTGGCATTTCATAATAATATGTAATATTTTCAATAATGAAATTTTCGTTTACCTCTGATTTTATTTTTTTGATTTTATCTGTTATTTTGGAACTATTTTCAATAGAAAATTGAATGGGCATTAAATGACCAACTTCAATACGTTCATGTCGTGTGGCAGATAAATGATCACTATACCATTTAGGTTTTTTATCCATGATGATCTTTTTTAATTTTTCAAGATATTGATTATCTAAAATTTCATCGCTCCCTAATGACATATCGAGGCCATGAAAAACAATAGGAATTTCTTTGCAGCATTTTTCTAGATAATAATCTTCTTCATCTAAAAAAAATTTTTCTGAATGTATTTCTAATATATCAATACTTTCAAGGTTTTTTAGGATTTCGGTTGAAAATGATGCTTTATAATTAACACCGACACCAATTTTTTCATATTTACCCATGAATTATACCTCATATATTAAACGATACTAGGTTATTAGATCTAAGGTTTTTGAGAGTAGTTATAAAGCATTCTTTATCTATATTATATAATTTATTAATTTCTTGATATAATTCAGAAAATGATATGACTTTTTTGCATAAAAATATAATGTGATTAATTATATCTCCAATTGATAATGAAATTATTTTTCTTGATTTTTGTTTTTTGTAGAAAAGAATATTTAATTCATTTTTATTTGGTGTTTTTTTTATAGCGTCTTTTGGTAATTTCTTATCAATTAGTGATAACACAGAAATTATATCTATATTGAATTTCTTTATTCTTATTGTTGAATTAGAAGCTATAAATAGTCTCTCAAGATCAATATCATCGATATTGTATTTTAAGTTTTCTTTTGTGTTTGGATTTAAAAGGTTGTTTTGTTGTAAATCGATGAGTAAACTGTTTTTTTCTTTTTCATATATGGCTATGTTTTTTAAAATGTTATCTTTTGTTTTGTTTATTATATGCCTACAAAAAAATATGGATTCGATAATTGGGTTTTTTTTTACTTCATTATCGAAATCTAGGTTCAGCAAATATTTTTCAAATTCATATTCAAATTGCTCTTTGGCGAGATATTTATATAGATAAGGCAAAGCCATTATTAAACCCTCCATTCTTTTGTTTTTTTGTAAAATTGATGATTTGACAAACTTATCTCCATTTTTTCTAAAAAAATCAACTAATATATCTTTATTTTCTTGGGATATATAATTTATTTTCATAAATTTATTAGGGTTTTCATACATCTTTATTGAATATTTAGGGTTTGATATCAATTTAGATAGATAAATGTTTATTTCTTTCATATTCATAGTGGATTTAATCCTTTATAAATCAATGTTTATAGCCTCTTGTTTGAATACTTCCCCCTAACTGGATAGGGGGAAGTATTTTAGTCATGGGCAACCAACGCTATTGCAAAGAACTTCAATAGATGATTCGGATTCTTCAATAAATTCAATTTCCATTATAAAACTCCTATTTACTGTTTATCTTTTACGTGAATATATCATTTTATATAGTTAGCTAACTAAATTGATTTTTAACTTTGACTGTTATTAAGTCAATAGTTTTTTTTTACTATTGATAAAAATGGGATCTATATCAAAAACAATTTAAGTACATATTGATATGTAAGAATTAATTGTCGATTGTTGTTTATGTTTATGTTTATGTTTATGTTTATGTTTATGTTTATGTTTATGTTTATGTTTATGTTTATGTTTATGTTTATGTTTATGTTTATGTTTATGTTTATGTTTATGTTTATGTTTATGTTTTAAAAATGCTTTTTTAAAAAGTAGATGATATTTTTTTTATCTGAGAAAATCCTGTTTTAGCTTATGGTAAATAAAATAACGTTTTTCATATCATAACTTATTAAAAACAATATAAATATAATATTATTGATTTATTGCGGTTATGAACAATAAACTCAAGATTCTGGTATGAGTATAAGTGCCGATAAGACGGAGAATGCTCGAATAACTTGGATGCTGCTCAATCAGAAGTTGGTTTATGAACATTATCTTAATTTGGATTTAAATTAGGATAAGTTTATGTTGGGTTTATTTTTTTTTATTTTAATAAATTAATTTCTCATGATAAATAATTATGAATCAATGTCAATAAGGAATAATTTAGAGATTGTTAGTCAGGTTATATATACCCGCCATTATTAGGGCACTAATGCCTTCAATAATGACGGGTATATATCTAGGGCTGGAACTTACAACCTATTGAGAACACTGTTCTTCAATATAGTTTAAGTTATATCTGGTGCATACATTCGCTATATACCTCTTTAAGGCAAAATTGGTATTTTTTATGATGTTTAATATGCTTGGCACATATAGTACGTGCGCGTTCTTGGCATTTTTCAGATTTATCATTCAATTTTGCTTCTGTTGCAAATGTATTCCAGGATATTAATAGCAGAATAGCTGTGCATAGAGTAAGTGAAGTCTTCATCTTGTAACCTCTATATAAATTTTAATATTTTCAATGTCTTTACTCTGTATCAGAATAAAAACATATTTATCATAAATTCTCTTGGTTGAAATTCCAATCTATTTAGTGTTTTTCTAAGGCTTGATTTATGAATTATTTATTTAATGGATTGATTTTATAAGTGATATTGTTATTTTTTTAGCGAGAAAATTTAATTAGCAGAGGTAATAATTAGTCGCCTGATTTAATATGAGTAATACTATTCAATTTTAATGATGGGGATACTACTCTCGGTGCCAGATAAACTGAATGTTTAAATTTTTTTACCAGTATGTCACTATAAAAAACGGGAAGACTATAATTTCATGGAATGGGCAATTGTTTAAAATTTAAACCAAAAACTAGTTAAAGGAAAAGGATATAACATGAGCCATATTGCCGCATTGAGAAAAATTAATAATTTAAAACAAGAATTTGATTTAATAGAAGAAATTTGGTCACCGAAGGTGATAGCTCAAACAAACGAATATAAGATAATTATATTGCTCGCTGAAGGTGATTTTATATGGCACACACATGAAGATGAAGACAAGGTATTTATGGTTATTGAAGGTGAACTTCGTATAGATTTTAAAAATGATCACGTAATAATAAAGCAAGGTGAGTTTTTTGTAGTACCTAAAGGGGAAGAAAGTAAACCTTCGTCCAAGACATTAACCAAGCTGCTATTAATAGAACCCTATATAGTCGCGAATTCAGATCAGAAGTGTCACGCGTGATTTGAGTTGGAGGCAAGGGCGGGCTGATTAGCTCTTCCTTCTCAAGGATAAATAATATAAAAGTTAATATTATTTATCCTTTAAGCAAGAATAGGATTGTAACTGTTATTTATCTATTTTTTTCAGGAAACAGGTTTTCAGGACTAATCCCTTAATTTTATCGGCATTGCATTCAATTTCATCTTCGCGGTGGGTCAGGCGGATGTTTTTGATCAGCGTGCCGCGTTTCAGTGTCTTGGAAGTCCCTTTGACTTTCAAATCCTTGATAACCTGAACTGAATCACCATCGTTCAGTAATGCGCCGTTAGAATCTTTGACTTCGATATCCATCTTATAGAATCCTCATGTTTATTTTTGAATCAAACAGGGATTATAGAGAGAAAAATGATCTTTTTAAAGGTTTGCGGGATTTTTAAGGTTATAACTTCTTTTTTTAATGTTTTTTCCATCAATATCTGTTGTTGATGGAAAAAGGCCACGGATGCGGCCCTAACTTAATGAGGAATAATATTTTTATTTTATTGCTCAATATTTGTTTCGATAAATCATAGAAATTTATCAAGATCACGGGATCATATCAGTATTTTTAAAGTCATTATTCTACTTTTTCTATTTTAGTTTTCCGCTTAATAGTTGAGGTGGAGCCTATAGAAGCACAAATAATGCAAAAGAGAGCAATCCATTGAATTTTTGTCAAGTGCTCATTAAGGAAGATGATGCCTGATAATGCTCCCAATGCAGGCTCAAGGCTCATTAATGTCCCAAATGTTTTGGCCGGCAGGCGAGTAAGGGCAATCATCTCCAGAGTGTAAGGAAATGCGGTGGATAAAATAGCGATCCCCAGGGCAATAGGCAGCAGAGAAGTATCGAACAGGAGTTCAGTCCCAGTCTGTATTAATCCAATTGGGAAAAAGATAAAGGCAGCAATGAGTGAACCGATAGAGACCGTCGCAGCACCATAGCCCGCCCCAGCACGTTGCCCAAAAATAATATAAAGTGCCCAAAAAACACCGGCTCCCAGTGCGTACACAATACCTATAGGATCGAGGGTATTGACGCTATTCCCGATTGGCAGCAGGAAGCTTAATCCGGCAATGACCATGGCAATCCAGAGAAAATCCAGAGGACGGCGGGAAGAAAACATGGCTACCGCTAAAGGTCCGGTAAACTCAAGCGCAACGGCAATGCCGAGTGGAATTCGGGATAAGGACAGATAAAACAGATAGTTCATTGCTCCCAGGGAAATGCCATAGGCGAAAAGAGGGAGTAATGAAGAACGCTGAAATTTCAGTCGCCACGGTTTAAAAATCAGAAATAGAATAATCGTTCCTAATGCAAGTCTCAGAGCGGTGACACCAGGCGCACCAATGACAGGAAATAATGTTTTAGCCAGTGAGGCTCCGGCTTGGATTGATGTCATTGACAGTAACAATAAAATCACAGGAAGCAGTGGAAAAGAAGCTGCCCGATGTTTGGAAAGAGACATTTTAAAAAAACCTCAGTTACAACGTGTTATTTAAGAGATGCCATCTTCGCAGTGAAACAGATATAACTCAACAGTATTATCAGTTGCATGTTTGTTAATAGAGAGTGTTGTGGCTTCGTCGGGGGATTTTGGCACATTGGAGGTATTCAGTGAGGGGACTTGATCGTTTTAATAATTATATTATCCTGTTGGTGGAAATTCATACTGACTCATTAAAAATAATCGAGAGAATATAATGATAATAAAAACGGCTACTATGCAGGATATTGAGTCTATTTTATCTCTTTATCGTGTATTGTTCAGTGAAATGGCGGCGTTGCAGCCGGATAGAATGCAAGTGGCTGAACAAGAAAGAGATTTTATTGCTTCCAATATCAATAACGATAAATTTCATTTATTAGTTGCAGAAGATGAGAATGGCAGCATTAAAGGTTTTGCTATTGCTCAAGAGCAAACGACGGCTCCCTTTAATTGCCTGGTTCCGAGAACTTATGGTTATGTTTTTGACTTAATGGTGAGTCAGGATGCCAGAAATCTTGGAATTGGCCAGAAATTACTGGCTGGTATGAAAAAGTGGGCGCAAGAAAACCATTATTCACACCTTGAACTGAGCGTATTATCTCAGAATGTTGATGCGATACGTTTTTATATCAGGGAAGGGTATCAAGAAACCAGCAGAACGATGGCGCTTACCTTGTGATCAGGAATAATATATTAAAACCATCAAAGCGATACTTTGATGGTTATTGTAATCGTTAAAGTAGCCAATTTACCCTGCATAAATTAAGGAAGTTTAAAAATTTATACAACTTGCCGCTCCCGATACTCTTTTAATACTTCATCAATAACCCAACTGGTGCGAGCGGCAGATTCACCTGTGGATGGGCAACTACCATTACCCTGTATGTTATTAATAACCGTCTGAATGAATGGCATTTGGATATGTTTGGGGTTGTCGAAATGGTATTGGTGTAGTTGGTTATTTTCGTCATAGTGTGAAATGGGGGAATCACCAAATGTGGCAAAAACTATTTTGCCTTTTGTACCGATAATTTCGACTTTATCCTCGCGAGAACTGGCGACAAAATTCCAAATGCCAACTCCCTGAACATGATTCTCGAACACAAATGACATGGAAACACAGTCTTCGGCGGGATAGGCTTTTGCCTGTGAATGGGCGTGTCCTTTGACTGAGATAATTTTGCCCAGCAGAAAATCCAATATATCGAGTGTATGGCAAGCTAAATCAACAAATAAGCCACCACCAGCTATTTCGGGTTTAACAAACCAGGGTAAGTTATCAGGATCTTGATAGATAGAGGACATTTCCCGGAATTGCATGCAATTGACAATTCGTGGTGTACCAATTGCGCCAGAATCAATTAACGCTTTTATTTTAATAAATCTCGGTAATGCTCTGCGATAATAAGCGACGAACAGGGAAACTTTTTGAAATTGGCAGATGGCAATCATTTCGTTACATTCTTCAAATGTTAATGCCATCGGCTTTTCGACATAAACACTTTTACCGGCCTGTGCTGCTAAAATAGTGTATTTCTTATGGGTAGAAGGTGGGGTAGCAATATAAACGGCATCAACTTCCGGATCATTAATTAAAGATTCGGCATCCGAGTACCATTTTCGAATATTGTGCCGTTCGGCAAAATCTTTGGCTAAATTCGCATTGCGCCGCATGACGGCAACTAATTCTGAATTCTCTAACTTATAAAAAGCAGGGCCACTTTTTACTTCTGTTACATTACCACAACCTATAATACCCCATCTTACTTTTTGCATTGTATTCTTTCCGGTATATCGAATTGTTGAGTTGTAAAATTCAGAGTGAAGTTTATAACAGTGCCTTTTTTTGTTCTATATTTCACAGTGTAATAGGTTAGATTTTTCATGAAAAATAATGAATATTCAGTATGTTATTTGAGGTGTTGCCCTGACTTTAACAGTGAGTAACGCATTCTGGCGATACTTTTTTTCTGTTGTGGCATAATGCGCGGCTATCGGTTTTATCATCTCCCTTTTTATTCACTTATAAGAGCAACAGTTGTGTTAAGTACAAACAACATCACTATGCAGTTTGGCAGTAAGCCACTGTTTGAAAATATTTCTGTCAAATTCGGCAACGGTAACCGCTATGGTTTGATTGGGGCGAATGGCGCAGGCAAATCCACTTTCATGAAAATCCTGGGCAGAGATTTAACGCCAACTTCTGGTAATGTCAGCCTTGATCCTAATGAGCGTCTGGGTAAATTGCGTCAGGATCAGTTTGCTTTCGAAGAATATACCGTGTTGGATACTGTCATCATGGGGCACTCGGAGCTATGGGAAGTCAAACAAGAGCGTGACCGCATTTATGCGATGACAGAAATGAGCGAAGAAGATGGCTACCGTGTCGCCGATCTGGAAGTCGCTTATGGTGAGATGGATGGTTACAGTGCAGAAGCGCGTGCCGGCGAATTGTTGCTGGGGGTTGGTATTCCTGTTGAGCAACATTATGGCTTAATGAGTGCAGTGGCTCCGGGCTGGAAATTGCGTGTATTGCTGGCACAAGCCCTGTTTTCCGATCCTGACGTCTTGCTGCTCGATGAGCCAACCAACAACCTGGATATTGATACTATCCGCTGGTTGGAGGAAGTGCTCAACGAACGTAACAGCACGATGATCATCATTTCCCATGACCGTCATTTTCTGAATACGGTATGTACCCATATGGCTGATTTGGACTATGGCGAACTGCGTTTGTTCCCAGGCAATTATGATGAGTATATGATTGCCGCAACGCAAGCTCGTGAACGTCTGCTGGCTGATAATGCCAAGAAAAAGGCTCAGATTGCTGAATTGCAATCATTCGTTAGCCGTTTCAGTGCGAATGCATCCAAATCTAAACAGGCAACTTCCCGTGCCCGTCAGATTGATAAGATCCAGTTGGAAGAAGTGAAAGCTTCCAGCCGTCAGAATCCTTATATCCGTTTTGAGCAAGAGAAAAAACTGTTCCGTAACGCACTGGAATTGGAGGGCTTGACCAAGGGTTACGATAACGGGGCACTGTTCAAGAACCTGAATCTGCTGATGGAAGTCGGCGAAAAGATGGCGGTAATCGGTGAAAACGGTATCGGTAAAACAACACTCCTGAAGACCTTAGTGGGTGAAGAAACGCCAAATAGCGGCACAATTAAGTGGTCTGAAAATAGCACAATTGGCTATTATGCGCAGGATCATGCCAGTGATTTTAACTGTGATATGACCGTATTTGAGTGGATGAGCCAATGGAAGCGCGAAGGCGATGATGAGCAGGCAGTCCGCAGTATTCTCGGCCGTTTGTTGTTTGGGCAGGATGATATCAAGAAGAAAGTCGGTGTACTTTCCGGTGGTGAGCAAGGCCGGATGCTGTTTGGCAAGCTGATGATGCAGAAGCCTAACATTCTGGTTATGGATGAACCAACTAACCACCTGGATATGGAGTCTATCGAATCTTTGAACCTTGCGCTGGAACTTTATCAGGGCACGTTGATTTTCGTTTCTCATGACCGTGCATTTGTTAGCTCACTGGCTAGCCGTGTTCTGGAAATTAAATCCGATAACGTTATTGATTTCAAAGGTACTTATGATGAGTATCTGAAAAGTCAGGGTATTGTCGGGTAAGCCGGATTTGTATTGGAAGAGAAACATCCAGCCAGATTTGGCTGGATGTTTCTTTATCAGAATAAGTTTCCAACGACATATTCATTGCGACTGGCAAATTTCACACAAGGGATCTTTCCGCAATGTCATTTGGCGAAATTGCATGGTCATTGCATCGAAAAGTAATACTTTACCACGACAGGTTTGCCCGTATTGGGTTAATAGTTTAATGGTTTCCATTGCCAGCAAGGCGCCGATAGTGCCTACTAATGGCGCCATGACACCGGCTTCAACACAAGTCAGACTGTTTTCACCAAACAAGCGGCTCAGGCAACGATAACAAGGCTCTTTCGGTTGGTAAGTAAAGACAGAAAGCTGGCCTTCCATGCGGATCGCAGCACCCGATACCAATGTTATTTTACGTCCATAACACAAGCGATTGAGCTGTTCACGAATGGCAATATTATCTGTACAGTCGAGCACAATTTTGTGTTGGCTGATTAGCTCATCTAATGCCGGATCATCCAGTAACCCTTCAATGGGGTTGATGGTGATGTGTGGATTGATCTCCCGCAGGGTCAGCGCCGCAGAATGCACTTTTGCCATACCAATGCGTTCATCGCGATGCAGGATCTGCCGTTGCAGATTGGAAAGGGAGACCGTATCAAAATCCAGCAGGCTAATTGTCCCAATACCCGCCGCTGCAAGATATTGGGAAGCTGCACAACCCAGTCCCCCCGCACCCACTATTAACACCTTGGCTGATTTTAATGTTTCCTGCCCGTCGAAATCGAAACCACGCAAGATAATCTGTCGGTTATAACGCAAAGTTTCTTCATCAGTAAGTTCGACTGTCATTTTTCGGTATCTTATTATTGGTTTTTCAGTGATTAATTTTTCAGTAAATAGTTGAAAAATTCAATTTGCACGGTTTCACCCGCAGCAACATGTCCACGTTCCCGTTCCAACACAATAAAACAGTTGCCGAGACTGTATGAACTAAAGATATGCGAGCCTTGATGACCCGTAGTTTGTACCTCTAATTCACCATATTCATTCAGTGAAGCAATACCGCGTTGGAAATCCAGTCTGCCAGGGGATTTTTTCAAGGGGGTTGTTGTCTTGGCTGTGAGACGCATAGGCGGTTGCCATGCGGTAAAACCCGATAGATGGGCAATCAATGGTTGTACTAATTGGTAGAAGGTGAGTACGGCAGACACCGGATTGCCGGGTAAGCCGCAGAACCAGGCATTTTCCAATTTGCCAAAGGCGAAAGGCTTACCCGGTTTAATGGCGAGTTTCCAAAAACTGATTTTTCCTGCTTCTTCTAAGATTTGCTTGGTGTAATCCGCTTCACCAACAGAAACGCCACCGCTGCTGATCACTAAATCAGCTCGTTTATCTGCTTCGATAAAGGCCTGACGCAATGCATCGGGATCATCGCGGATTACGCCAAGATCGATGATGTCACAACCCATTTTTTCCAACATCAGGCGAATAGCAAATCGGTTGGTATCGTAAATTTGACCTGCCTGTAAGGGTTCACCGATGGCTTGTAATTCGTCGCCGGTAGAAAAAATGGCAACTTTCAGTTTGCGGACAACATCAACCGTTGCAATGCCTAGTGAAGCAATTAGCGGTAATTGTGCTGTGGAGAGTTTAATCCCTTTTGCTAATACCACCGTATTTTGGTGGATGTCTTCACCGATGGAGCGAATGTTTTGCTTCGGTTTTACCGGATGAGTGAAGCGAATTCCTGTTTCGGTAACTTCCGTTTGTTCTTGCATAACAACGGCATCTGCGCCTGCAGGAATGGGAGCACCGGTCATAATACGAATGCAACTGCCCGCCGGCCATTCCTGCTGAAATGGCATACCCGCCAGCGCTTTTCCTGCCATTGGCAAGGTTTGGTTTTCGCTAAGATCTGCAAGGCGAATAGCATAACCATCCATTGCTGAGTTATCAAACGAGGGTACGTTGATCGGGGAAATGATATCAGTGGCGGTAATTCTGCCCGTAGACTCGGTCAGGCTAATGGTTTCTGTCGTGATGAGTGGGGTAGCGGTGAGGGGAATGGTGTGGGTCAGTAATTTTTCGAGTGCTTGATCAAGTGAGATTAAGTCTGAGGCATGACAGTGATCCATAAGAAACTCCCTATACGCCGCAAATTGCGGACAAGTGTTTATGCTTATATTGAATGCATTATGGCAAAGATTGCATTGATGGGGAATGACAGGTAATGGCGACTATCACAGAGGAAGGGGTTGTTAATAAAAGATGTATATTATATTCATGGTTTGTTATAACTGAATAATACCCACCAAATCAATTAATTTTATTACTATTTAATCACTATGAAAAATCAAACTGTTGCATCTGGTAGTCGTAACTATCAATCTTTTCAGATTGCATTAAGCGGTTTTTTCGCTTTGGTTGTTGCAATGGGAATAGGACGCTTCACTTTTACCCCACAAGTTCCATTGATGATCGCTGAGTCCCAACTCACATTAACGAGTGTGGGAATAGTTGCAGCATTCAATTACCTCGGCTATCTGGCGGGTTCTTATGATGCCATGCGAGCGCAACGTTTTGTGGAATATCGTTTGTGGAGCGGTTTATGGGGAGCCGTCATTATCACCCTGCTTTCCGCATTGTTGGATGGACCCATATTGCACAGTATTGCCCGCTTTTTTATCGGCTGGGCAAGTGGCTGGACGTTGGTATTGGTAGCCGCATGGTCAAATGATGAATTAGCAAAATTAAATCGTCCAGGATTGAGTGCCGCCGTTTTTTCAGGGACGGGTGTGGGGATCTTTATTAGTGGCATGCTAGCAATTGGGATTCAATCCTGGCAGATGAGCGCCGCCAGTGCGTGGATATTATATGGCGTTCTGGCGCTGTTATTCAGTATTTATGTCAGTCGTTATCTGCCTCGCAGCGGTGAATTACACCGTCCGCAGACGGCGATCCAAACACTGAGTATGACACCAGAAATCAAGCGATTGGTGTGGTGTTATAGTTTGGCTGGGTTTGGCTATATTTTGCCTGCGACGTTTCTTTCCCAAATGGCGACAGAGCGTTTTCCTGATAGCTTGTTTGCCCAGTTTGTCTGGCCAATATTTGGTGGTGCTTCGGTCATTGGTATCATGCTGGGAATTTTGCTGCGTCATGTAGCAACATCTCAAATCCGTCTGGCGGTCACGTTATGGCTTCAGGCACTGGGTATTTTAATTGCGGAAATATTACCGGATATTGGTGGTTTGATGATTGGGGCATTGCTGATAGGTGGTGGATTTATGTGTGTAGTGCAGCTTGCTTTGCAGTATGGCCGTGAATTGGCTCCCGATCATGCTCGATATATGGCGGGATTACTGACCACGGGTTATGCGCTGGGGCAATTGGTAGGGCCCATGTTATCAGCTACTTCGACATGGCTGACAGGCAAATTGGAGCCTGCACTGTATATCGCATTTATTGGGTTGCTCATTGCCGGATTGCTGGTATTTTATCGCACCAATACTCATCGTGAACCATCCTGATTTGGTGCATTGATGATGTACAGGTATAGTTCTGCGCCTATTCGTGTATACGATATAGGCGCAGAACAAGATAAATAAAATAGATATTGTATGGTATTACATTCGCTGATATCTGCGTAAAATAAGTGTCCCGATTTCCCGTCAAGTAACGGAAATATTTACCTTGGAGAAACTGATGTCATCCCTAAGTACAGAAGCTGCGCTGGTGCATTCGGCACTGGTTGAACGTGGCCTTGAAACCCCATTGCGTGGACCCACCTTGGCGCCAGAAGTGCGTAAAGCACGCATTGAGGAACATATGACAGAAATTATGAAGTTGTTAAATCTTGATTTGAGTGATGACAGTTTGGCAGATACGCCGGGTCGTATCGCGAAAATGTATGTGGATGAGATTTTCTCAGGGTTAGATTATAACAATTTCCCGAAAATTACGCTGATAGAAAATAAAATGAAAGTGGATGAAATGGTGACAGTGCGTGATATTACAATGACCAGCACCTGTGAACACCACTTTGTCACTATTGATGGCAAAGCCACGGTTGCTTATATTCCGAAAGATAAAGTCATTGGCTTGTCAAAGATTAACCGCATTGTCCAGTTTTTTGCCCAGCGCCCGCAAGTGCAGGAGCGTTTAACACAGCAGATTTTGATTGCACTACAAACCCTGCTTGGCACAAATAATGTCGCTGTTTCCATCGATGCTGTCCATTATTGCGTGAAAGCGCGTGGTATTCGCGATGCGACCAGTACCACAACGACGACTTCGCTGGGTGGATTATTTAAAACCAGCCAGAATACACGACAGGAATTCCTGCGTGCTGTGCGTCATTTGCACTTATCATGATGAATTTCTATTACTATGAAACACAGTTGTAATGGGGTAATGTGCCAGAGAATTGAGATACTTGATAGCGTGCGCGGTTTTGCCATTTTGGGAATATTGCTGCTGAACATTTCCAGTTTTGCCTTGCCATATGCAGCCTATATGAATCTGTTTTATAAAAATTCAGTCTCGTTCTCTGACGTGATGACATGGTCTGTATTGAACACCTTTACTCAGGGAAAGTTTTTGTTCATTTTGACGCTGTTGTTCGGAGCATCACTCGAATTGCTTCGGCAGCGGGGGCGTGATTGGAATATCCCCAGGTTACTGGTTTTGGCTGTTATTGGTTTATTGCATGGTGTTTTGCTATGGGATGGCGACATTTTGTTGTCATATGGCGTTGTTGGCTTATTGGCATGGCGTTTTATCCATAATCGTCAAAAATTGTTTGGTACAGCGGTAACTTTCTATTTATTTGGCGTCATGATGTTTTACCTTCTGGGGCTTTTTCCCTTAGCGGAAAATAATTCATTTTGGCAGCCTACACCGGAAGATATTTCTTATGAAAGCGACTGGAAAATGTATGGTGGATTATTAGCCATAGAGTACCGGATTCGTCAGATAAGCGGCGCGATGATTGTGGTGATTGTGCAATATGGCTGGCAAATAATGGGTGTCATGCTTTGTGGTGCTATGTTGCTGCGTAATGGTTGGTTAAAAGGGGAATTCAGCCGTAAGCATTACCGCCGATTAGCATTATGCCTGATCCCCGTTGGTTTGACGATTCAGGTTATTGCCTTGTCGATACAATATTTATATCCCTACAGTTATTTTGCATCCTGGACTGTCCGTTATACCATCACTGAATTGGCAACACCCTTGTTGGCATTGGCTTATATCGCACTGTTCTATGGGTTTTGGCCTGCTATTTCCCGTTGGAAACTCACGTTTTGGCTCCGGCAGGTCGGGAAAATGGCACTGAGTAGCTACTTGTTGCAAACACTGGTTTGTACCACACTTTTTTATCGCTTTGAGTTATTTGGGCAGTTTAGCCGTTTGGAGTTAATAGCATTTATTCCCTTTATCTGGGCATTGAATATCTGGTTTGCTTGCTGGTGGTTGAAACGTTATTCCCAGGGGCCGATGGAAAAGCTCTGGCGCAGTTTAACAGTAAAGTTGGCAGGTAAAGTTTAGCAAAAGCGTTGCCATCCATTTTACCTCTGACGGATTTTAACAGGTTAACAGATTTCAGGTTGCAGTTTTAGTTTTGTCGGTAAACTGCAACTTGAAAGATCGAGGGCAAGAAGCTGATTAAATAGGTTGCTCTGATTTTTTATCCATTTTTATTTCCTTTGCGGCTTCCTTTCTAATTCTTGTAACTCTTCTGGTGATACCGCAGGGTAACCGTGAATTCCTGTTGGTACAGTATGTGGGACAGGGATCGGCATTAATGGGCCTAAAAATCGAGGTTCACGGTTTAAAATATAGAGATCAGTCAAGGCACCGAGACGCGCTAATACTTCCCTCAGACGGATGGTCATCATATTCTTGGGGGAGGGAACTACATAACATTGCGCTTCTATACCAAAATGCATAGCGATAAACAGGGCCCGTTCGCAATGAAAGCGCTGAGTGATGATAGTAAAATCGTTGGTATCAAATACCTTGCGGGTTCTGACAACCGAGTCTAATGTTCTGAAACCGGCAAAATCCATCACAATGTTACTGGCTGGAATTCCTGCTTTGATCAAATCCTTCCGCATGGTAATTGGCTCATTATAACTATGCTGGGCGTTATCCCCACTCAATAGCAGGTATTTGACTTTACCGCTGTTGTAAGCATTAACCGCTCCTTGGATCCGATAGAAATAATATTGGTTATATTTACCGGTTTTATAATATTTGGATGTGCCGAGTACCATACCGACTTCTCGCTCAGGCAGTTGCCTGACATCATCAAAAATGTAAGGAGCGGTTTTCCAGCTAACCCAACGGTCAAGCATAATGGCTGCCAATATAAGGACAGCAATGATAAAAATGAGACCAGTAATCAGGCGCTTCCACATGATGTTTGTTTGCCTTATATGTGCTGATGAGTCAATGCCTTAAAGGCTACTTGACTTGAAATATTGAAGCAAGTTTTGGGGGATCATATCGGAACTAAACGGATTCAATTTAAAAAATATAAAGCAATTATTTATGATTTATCTGGCTGGATGATTATTGGGTTATTTTTCAAGCCTGCCAATATAACTGGCAGGCTTATTACCCATATTATCAAAATGAAGTGCGTTTATAGATGCGATATTCTGGTTTCCAGAAATTGCGTTCAATCGCTTCATCCAATGCATCTTCCGATGTAACAATCGCTACGCCTTGAATTTGGGCTTTTTTCGCCACTTCTTTGGCTATTTTGCGGGAAACATCCTGGATATCATCAATCAGTGGCAACAATGGGCCAGAGCCTATTTGTGCCAGTGGTGAACAATCCGCTAATGCGCGGCTGGCAGCCATCAACATATCATCGGTAACACGTTTAGCGCCGGCGGCGATAACGCCTAAACCGATCCCTGGGAAGATATAGGAGTTGTTACATTGTGCGATTGGATATTCCTGACCGTCATATTTTACTGGAGCAAACGGGCTTCCTGTCGCAACCAATGCCTTGCCTTCCGTCCAGTTGATGATGTCTTCTGGACGAGCTTCCACACGTGATGTCGGGTTGGAAAGAGGCATCACGACTGGACGTTCACAATGTTTGTGCATTTCACGGATGATCTCTTCGGTGAACAGACCCGATTGACCAGAAACCCCAATCAGGACTGTCGGTTTGGCATTGCGAACCACATCCATCAATGAGAGAGAATCGCTGGTAGCATCCCACGATTGTAAGGCAGCGCTTTTCTGTACCAATGCACTTTGGAAATCCAGCAAGTTTGGCAGCTTGTCAGTCAAGAGGCCAAAGCGGTCAACCATAAACACGCGGGCACGAGCCTGTTCATCACTCAATCCTTCCGATTTCATTTGAGCAATGATCTGCTCTGCAATACCGCAGCCAGCAGAGCCAGCCCCAAGGAATGCCACGGTTTGATCTTTCAATTGGCGACCTGCCGCACGGCTGGCGGCAATCAGGCTACCCAAGGCAACGGCGGCGGTGCCCTGGATATCATCATTGAAGCAGCAAAGCTCATCGCGGTAGCGGTTCAACAGTGGCATGGCGTTGTTTTGGGCAAAATCTTCAAATTGCAGCAGTACGTTAGGCCAGCGACGTTTTACTGCTTGAATAAATTCATCCACAAATTCATCATACTCTTTGCCAGTAATACGTGGATGGCGCCAGCCCATATACAGTGGGTCATTGAGGCGCTGTGGGTTATTTGTCCCTACATCCAGAACCACAGGCAGGGTATAAGCAGGGCTGATCCCGCCACAGGAGGTATACAGTGACAGTTTACCGATAGGGATCCCCATGCCCCCGATGCCCTGATCACCCAGACCAAGGATGCGTTCACCGTCGGTAACAACGATAACTTTTACATTCTGCTTGGTAGCATTTTGCAGCATGTCATCAATGTAAGCCCGATTTGGGTAGGAGATAAACAGACCACGAGCACGACGGTAAATGTCAGAAAAGTGTTCACACGCAGCACCAACGGTTGGCGTGTAGATAATAGGCATCATTTCGCTTAAGTGGGCATCAAGGAGACGATAGAACAGCGTTTCGTTGGTGTCTTGAATATTCCTTAAATAAATGTGTCTATCAATATCATTTTTGAAATCGACATATTGACGGTAGGCGCGTTCTGCCTGCTCTTCTATTGTTTCAACCGCCTGCGGCAATAAGCCATGCAAGTTGAAATTACTACGTTCTTCTTCTGTAAAGGCACTGCCTTTATTCAGCAGAGGAAATTCCAACAAGATGGGGCCAGCGTAGGGAATATAGAGAGGACGTTTACTTTCGTGTTCCAGTTCCATGATGCTTACTCTTTGAACTTATCAATAACAAAATCGGCTACCGATCCTAAGAAGATAAAAACAATAAGTACAGTAAATGTTACTTAGATATGATTATCATGAGCAAAAATGAGAGATAACATGCAGAATTAGCTAATAAAATGTTATTGGATGATGTGCATGTCAAAACATATGCCGTTCTATTTTTGTACAGCCGAGGGCAGTTAGTGTGCATTCTGTCGCACTCCATTGTGATAAATGGTTATTTTCACCTTCTACCAGTACTGCCCGCGTGATGGATTGACAATTGCCGCCTGCCATATTCATGAAAATGAGTGCTGCCTGTAATGGAGGCAGGCTTGGGTTGAATGCCGCATTTTCTGCATAACGGCCGGTATAAATTTTTCCTTGTTCATCTTGCAAAGCAATTCCTGCATGGGATTGACTATAAGGTGCATGGCTGCGGTTTGCTGCATCCAATGCTGCTTGCACCAATTCGTCACGGGTAGTTAATTGATAGCCGTGATTAACCTCATCCAGCAACAATGGTGTGTCGGCTAAATCGAGTGGGCCAAAGGCTTCTGGCAGGTAGTCGGCCAACGTTAATGGTGGACGGTTGGGAAGGTAAACCTCCAATTGTGTTCCACTATTCAGTTCATTCATAAATTGTCGGCAATGGCCACAAGGTGAATAGTTGACAGTAATGGCAACCAGCTTTTTCTCGCCACGTAGCCAGGCGTGTGTGATGGCTGATTGTTCTGCATGGACAGTTTGCTGTAATGGGACGCCAGCGAATTCCATATTGGCACCGAAATAGAGATTACCACTTTCTCCCCGTGCAATTGCTCCAACATAAAAATGGGAAATAGGGGCAAGGGAATAGGCTGCTGCAAGTGGCAATAAGGCTAATGCCAGTGTTTGATCATCGAATCCGCTGAATTGTTTGATTGACCCCACTTGCTCTGCTGTCAGCATGGCTGGGAAATCGTCGTTGCGAATATAAGGTAACAGGGTTTTTTGCAGTTCAGGTGTCATTTCTGACCAAATAGCGTGAAAACGAGCTTGCATAGAATGATCTCCAAATTAATTGAAGGTCATTCTAGGACGTCTGTTCAGGTTTGCAATGTGATAAATAGCATATAATTAATGAAATCTGTGTAATAAAGACATTGTTTTAGTAACCTGTGTCAAATTTTTGCTGTCTTAATGGATTTATTTACCTTTTTGTTGCGATCTTGTAACGGCTGAAGCCATAGTCATTTATAAAATGGTTAACCAAACAGATGCAGCAACACTGGAAATAGAAAAGGTGCAATCAGTGAGGTAATAATGCCGCAGGTCATTAAGGCCAGTGAACTGTATGCCCCTTCAACATGATCCATTTCCGCACAGCGCGCCGTTCCTACCGCATGGGATGCTGTGCCCATTGCCAACCCTCGTGCCGCCTGGGTTTTTATGTTTAGGGCGTTAAATAGATTGTGACCAAAGATAGCCCCCAAGATACCTACCATAATGACACAAGCTGCGCTAATGGCAGGAATACCGCCAATGGAATCGGCCACAGCCATAGCGATTGGGGTCGTCACAGATTTGGGAAGAACAGAGGCCGCAATTTCAGGTGTAGCACCCGCCCATAATGCGATGGCCGTCCCTGTAACCATGGCGACAATACTGCCCACAAAACAGATGCTAATAATGGATTTCCATTGAGCCCGGATTTGATGTAGCTGTTCATACAGAGGAAAAGCTAGGGCAACAACGGCAGGTTGCAGCAAATCGTTCAGTATCTTGCTACCGGCAAAATAGTGTTTGTAAGGGGTATGAGTCAGCAGCAGCAAGGGAATAATAACGGCCATTGAGATCAATAAGGGATTGAATATAGGCAATTTGAGTCGTACTGCCAGCTTTTTAGCGCCGTAAAAGACAATCAGGGTTAACGGTAGTGACCACCAAATATGGCTTAACATTTTTCTTTCTCTTCCGGTTTTTGTGATAACTGTTGTGATGGCTGTGTTGGTGTTAGGGGGAATTCTGGTTGCTTAGTATTCGTCCGGTTGGTATCCATTTGCTGAGCACCAATAATGATACGTTTACGATGAATATAATGGGAGCTGTAAGCAACGACGACCATAACAATCACTGTGCTAACGATACAAGAGAGGAGAATGGGGAGCATTTGTTGGCTAAGCTGTGGGTAATAATCCATGATCCCCACTCCGATGGGCAAAAAGAGCAGTGTCATGTTTTTCATCAACAGGCTACAGCCTGGTTTTACCCAGTGTGAGGGAATAATTTGGGATGCGAGTAAACCAAACAGCAGAAGTAAGCCAATAATGCTGCCGGGGAGAGAGAAGGGAAGCAGTGCCGAAATAATATTCCCCGCGATCAGGCACAAATAGAGCAGCGCAAATGCGCGCAGGTATTGCCAACCGATTATCAGCACATTTTGGAAAGACATAATCAATAATTCCTCAGTATAGCGAGGGTTTTATCATACGACTAACATTGTAAATGTGCCACACATCACATTAAAAAGCGGGTCTTTTTGGGAACCCGCTTTATTATCTAATTGATAATTAAAATATTTATCAAAGATACGTAACTATCATTTAACCTGCATACCTGGTTGGGCGCCACTATCTGGGCTTAGCAAGAAAATATCTTTTCCACCAGGGCCAGCCGCCATCACCATGCCTTCTGACATACCGAAGCGCATTTTGCGTGGAGCAAGGTTGGCAACCATCACAGTCAGACGATTTTCCAACGTCTTGGGATCAGGATAGGCTGAACGAATACCAGAGAAAACCTGGCGAGTCTCACCACCGAGATCAAGGGTTAGTTTCAGTAACTTATCTGAACCTTCGACAAAATCAGCCTGTTTGATTAGAGCAATTCGCAAGTCAACCTTGGCAAAATCATCAAATGCAATAGTGTCCTGAATTGGATCATCCGCTAGTGGGCCTGTTACGGTTTTTTGTGGTTCGATGCTCTCTTTCGAATCAACAACCATTGCTTCAACTTTAGCCATTTCGATGCGGTTGAATAGCGCCTTGAATGGTGAAACATCATGGTTTAACAGCGGTTGCGGGATGCTGTCCCAGGTCAGTTCAGTATTCAGGAAGGCTTCTGTTCGTGCGGCTAAACCTGGAAGAACAGGTTTCAGGTAAGTCATCAGCACGCGGAACAGGTTAATTCCCATTGAGCAGATGGCTTGCAGATCAGCATCACGGCCTTCTTGTTTCGCCACAACCCACGGTGCTTGCTCATCAACATAGCGGTTAGCCAGATCGGCCAGTGCCATAATTTCACGGATTGCCTTGCCGAATTCACGGTTGGTAAAGTCTTCTGCAATACCCTGTGCAGCTCCGACAAACTTCTGGTATAGCGCAGGATCAGCGAGTTGGTCTGCCAGTTTGCCCCCAAAGCGCTTATTGATAAAGCCCGCATTACGTGAAGCAAGGTTAACCACTTTATTAACGATATCGCTGTTTACACGCTGAACAAAATCTTCCAGATTCAGATCAATATCGTCAATGCGGGAAGAGAGTTTTGCCGCGTAGTAATAGCGCAGACAGTCTGCATCAAGGTGTTTCAGATAAGTACTCGCCTTGATGAAAGTGCCACGAGATTTGGACATCTTAGTGCCGTTAACCGTGATGTAACCGTGGACGAACAGATTGGTTGGCTTACGATAATTACAGCCTTCCAGCATGGCAGGCCAGAACAGACTGTGGAAATAAACGATATCTTTGCCAATAAAATGGTAGAGATCAGCTTTAGAATCTTTCTCCCAGAACTCATCAAAATTCAGGTCATTACGTTTATCACACAGATTTTGGAACGCGCCCATATAGCCAATTGGAGCATCCAGCCAGACATAGAAATATTTACCTGGCTGATCGGGGATCTCAAAGCCAAAATAAGGCGCATCACGGGTAATATCCCATTGTTGCAGCCCAGCTTCGAACCACTCCTGCATTTTATTTGCCACTTGCTCCTGCAAGGTGCCAGAACGTGTCCATTTTTGCAGCATATCGCTGAACGCAGGCAGATCGAAGAAGAAATGCTCTGTATCACGCATTTCTGGCGTTGCCCCAGAAACAACAGAACGAGGATTAAGCAATTCTGTCGGAGAATAGGTGGTTCCGCAGACTTCACAGTTATCGCCATACTGATCTTCTGCCTTACATTTCGGGCAGGAGCCTTTGACGAAACGGTCTGGCAGGAACATACCTTTTTCTGGATCGTACAACTGAGAAATCGTCCGATTTTTAATGTAACCGTTCTTTTTCAGTTCCAGATAAATTTTGGAGGCAAGCGCTCTGTTCTCTTCGCTGTGTGTAGAGTGATAATTATCATAGCTAATGGCAAAACCGGCAAAATCCTGCTGATGCTCTAGGCTCACCTTGGCAATCATCTCTTCTGGAGAGATACCACTCTGCTGGGCTTTCAGCATAATTGGTGTACCGTGGGCATCATCGGCACAGACAAAGTGAACCTCTTTGCCGCGCATTCGATGATAACGAACCCAAATATCAGCCTGAATGTGTTCCAGAATATGACCGAGATGAATTGGACCGTTAGCATAAGGTAACGCACAGGTCACCAATAATTTGTTCGCGACTTGAGACATAGTTAGGATCTGACTTCTGTAAAGTGAAAAGGGTTTTTGATGTTACCTGATAAGGAGCGTTGCCGCTAGGGTAACGCAAGATCTTCATCACTTTTACGCGTTGCCTTTATCTGAAGTGGTTAGCTTCTGTTATGATGACCAAAACAGTTTTAGGTTGAAAAAGATAAATCAAAAGGAGCCGGGATGAACTCACAGTCCCCTGAGCAGACCAATCTTGACCTGCTGAAAGAACATGTTGTAAAGATATTAACGACATTCAAACATCCGACTTTAGAACAAGATTTGATTGCCCTGAAAGCATTGCATCATTGCGCTATGCTGGATGGGATACTGCATATTGAATTAACCATGCCGTTTGTCTGGAAACGCGCCTTTGAAATCTTAAAGAAAGAAACTACCCAACCTTTGCAATCTGCGACGGGAGCAAAATCCGTTGAATGGAGATTGACCCACAATATCAGCACATTGCGCCGAGCCAATAATCAGCCTGGTGTTAATGGCGTGCGCAATATCGTGGCAGTCAGTTCAGGAAAAGGCGGCGTAGGGAAATCCAGCACAGCGGTAAATCTGGCGCTGGCGTTGGCACAGGAAGGCGCAAAAGTGGGAATTTTGGATGCAGATATTTATGGCCCATCCATCCCCAATATGCTTGGTACAGCCAAAGAGCGCCCGACTTCCCCTGATGGACAGCATATGGCGCCAATTATGGTTCACAGCATGGCAACCAACTCCATTGGCTACCTTGTTACCGATGATAACGCGATGGTATGGCGTGGCCCGATGGCAAGTAAGGCCTTGATGCAAATGCTGCAAGATACGCTGTGGCCTGATCTGGATTATCTGGTGATTGATATGCCGCCAGGGACAGGCGATATTCAGCTAACGCTTTCCCAAAATATTCCGGTGACAGGGGCGTTAGTTATCACAACACCGCAAGATATTGCTCTGATCGATGCGATGAAAGGCATCGTCATGTTCCAGAAAGTCAATGTGCCCGTGTTGGGCATTATTGAGAACATGAGTACCCATATTTGCAGTAATTGCGGTCATCATGAACCCATTTTCGGCACGGGTGGGGCGGCAAAACTGGCAGAAAAATATCATTGCCAATTACTGGGGCAGATCCCGCTGCATATTTCACTACGTGAAGATCTCGATCGTGGTGAACCAACGGTAAGCAGCCAGCCTGACAGTGAATTTGCAGATATTTATCGTGAAATTGCAGCCAATATTTCTGCGAAGATGTATTGGCAAGGCGAAAAAATTCCAACTGAAATTTCTTTCCGAGCAGTTTGATTAATGAATTTAACCGTAGTAACCGCGGTTGTGTAGGAAATGTTGATCAATGGCTCTGCTGATATCGAGTCATTGATCAAGGCTCAATGTTTTCTCTATTTTTTACCACAACATGACATCTCAATCACCAGAGAGCCATTGCGCATTTATGTGAAAATTATTTATGGGATATTTCCCACTAGATGCATAAAATTGCGGAATTTTTGCCCGAAACATAGCAAAAAAAACGAGACTTATCTTGTTTACTCTGGAATAGAAGTCATTAACTCCCTATAATCCGCCAAACATGGTGTTAGCGAATACCATATTTCTACTTTATTTTTTTCTTTTTTAACCAGGTTATTTTTAGTATGGCTGATGAAGCACATAAGTGTACAATCGTAGGTATTTCAGGTGCCTCCGCCTCAGGCAAAAGCCTTATTGCCAGCACACTTTATCGAGAATTACGGGATCAAGTTGGTGATCACAATATCGGCGTTATTCCAGAAGATTGCTATTATAAAGACCAAACTAACACCCCGATGGAAGAGCGTTATAAAGTTAATTATGATCACCCAAATTCAATGGATCACAATTTACTATTCGAACATCTTCAGGCATTAAAAGCCGGAAAATCCATCGAATTGCCACAATATGACTACGTTGAGCACACCCGCAAACCCGAATCCACTCATTTTGAACCGAAAAGAGTTATTATCCTCGAAGGTATTCTACTATTAACAGATAAGCGTTTACGCCAGGAACTGGATTTCTCCATTTTTGTCGATACGCCACTGGATATCTGTTTGATGCGCCGTATCAAACGTGATGTGAATGAACGCGGCCGTTCATTGGATTCCGTGATGGAACAATACAAAAAAACCGTGCGCCCAATGTTCTTGCAATTTATCGAACCATCGAAACAATATGCCGATATTATTGTGCCTCGTGGTGGGAAAAACCGCGTAGCCATCGATATCTTAAAAGCCAAGATTGGCCAATTTTGCGAATAATCTGTTGTTCAGGTATTCATAAGCATCATCGTATTTGAGAGGAAATAATGCGACTCTGTGACCGTGACATTATTAAATGGCTAGATGAAGGTAAGTTGGTAATTACCCCTCGTCCCCCTGTTGAACGCATTAATGGGGCAACTGCTGATGTGCGCCTTGGGAATCAGTTTCGCGTTTTTCGTGGTCATACTGCCGCCTATATTGATTTGAGTGGTCCTAAGGCGGAGGTCAATGCGGCACTTGATCGTGTCATGAGCGATGAAATTACTTTATCGGATGAAGAAGCATTTTTCCTCCATCCTGGCGAATTGGCTTTGGCAGTAACGTTGGAATCTGTCACACTGCCTGATAATTTGGTCGGTTGGTTGGATGGCCGTTCATCTTTGGCGCGTCTTGGCTTGATGGTTCATGTTACTGCCCATCGCATTGATCCTGGCTGGCAAGGGCAAATTGTTCTGGAGTTCTATAATTCAGGCAAACTGCCTTTAGCCTTGCGTCCTGGGATGGTGATAGGTGCATTAAGCTTTGAACCGCTTTCTGGCTCTGCTGATCGGCCTTATAACCGACGTCAGGATGCTAAATATAAAAATCAGCAGGGAGCCGTAGGTAGCCGAATCAGTGAGGATTAACCTTTTCTGGTAAGGCTTTCTGGTGAAAAATAGTCTTCTTGTGAGCATGGGACTGGGGAAGTCATGAAAAGATTGTTGACGACACTCATTATTTTGCTGGTAGTCATTGTTGCTGGCTTAACGACATTGGTTATGCTGGTAAACCCAAATGATTTTCGTGGCTACATCGTCAAACAAGTACAAAAGAAGAGTGGTTACCAGCTCGTGTTACAGGATGACTTGCGTTGGCATGTTTGGCCAAGGTTAAGCATTCTGACCGGTGAGATTTCTTTGACTGCCGAAAATGCCAAGGTGCCGGCGATTGTGGCAGAAAATATGCGTCTGGACGTAGAGTTGCTGCCACTGCTGTCTCATCAACTCTCAATAAAAGAAGTGATGCTGAAAGGGGCTGTTTTGCGGCTTACGCCGGATAGCCGGCCACAAAAGCAGCCAGAAGCCCCAATTGCGCCGGAAAGCGATATTCATTATCCCATTGTCACGGGAAGTCAGGCCTGGAAACTGGATATTGCCAGGATCAGGTTAGCGGACAGTTTACTGATCTGGCAAACTAACGCGCATTCTCAAGTAAATGTCCGTGATCTCAATTTATTGTTGGAGCGAAGTGATCAAAATCACGTTAACTTTAGCCTCCGCAGTAAAATCAATAAAAACCAGCAAGAGCTGTCATTTGAACTCAATTCTTCGATAGATATCTCTGATTATCCTCAGCAGCTATCGGCCGACATTAATTCCTTTGAATACCAATTTCGGGGAATTGGGTTACCGTCTACGGGTATTCAAGGAACGGGGAGTGCCATAGTGAAATATCAGGCTGCACCTGAATCAATTGCGCTGCAAAAAATGGCATTGACGGTGAATGATGGAAATGAACTTAAAGGAAATATTACTGCCGCTTTGCAAGATAAGCCGCGATATTCCATCAATCTGAGTTCACCAAAATTCAATCTGGATAACCTGTTGGGATGGGGTGTTTTACCGAAAAATACGCCTCAGGTAAAACATGATTATCGGGTTGAAAATAATTCCTTAAAACCGGTGATTGCAACCTCGGTTTCGGCATTGTCTAACTATGACCTTACCTTTTTGCAAGGGTTTGATGCTGATATCTCATTCACGGCAGATAAATTCATTTATCAGGGCATGGATATTGACCATTTTGGCCTGCAAGCGAGTAATAACAATGGCCTGACGGAAATCACAAAATTAAGTGGTAATGTGTTTGGTGGATATTTTACGCTACCGACGTCAATTGATGCCACGGTTATTCCTGCAAAACTGCACACGAAGCCGCTCTTACAACGGATTGAGATACAACCTTTATTAACTGCATTGGCATTACCATCGATATTCAGCGGTCAGCTTAATGTCGATGGTGATCTTTTGGGAGAAGGTTATGACGAGTATGCTATTTCTCACTATTGGCAAGGTGATTTGCATATCGATTTAAAAAACGCGCGGTTGGAAGGATTGAATATTCCTCAGCTTATTCAACAATCTTTTGCACGGGCAACAGATCAAGTCAGCCAACCTACAAATACAGATGATTTCACTGAAGCTAAGAGCATGTCGGTAAAAGCACAACTGGAGCGCGGTGAGATTAAAATCAGTGAACTTGCGGCCACTTCAGGCAGGTTCAATATTAAAGGGCTGGGGAAAGCTAATTTACTGAAACAAAACACCGATGTTTCATTATGGGTGCAATTAACCAGTGGATGGGGCAAGCAGAACGAGTTTGTACGTCATTTGGCGCAGTTAAAAATCCCCCTGCGGGTTTATGGTGACTGGAATAAGCTGCAATATGAGTTGAATGTAGAATCCATGTTGCGCGATGAATTACAGCAGAAGGCCAAAAAATCGATCAAAGATTGGATCGAAAATAACAGCAGCAATGAAAACATTAAGGCGCTGGAAGATCTACTGAATAAAAATAGGTGATCGCTTTGGCGATCACCTGAGTTACTGAGGGTCATAACGAAACTATTTCATTTTAAAATAACAGATTAGGGTTGAACTTACTGTATCTATTAATACCCTACCACCTGATAATAGAAGATCGGAGTCCAACCTTGAGGCGTCGTGACAGATATTGTTAAGGTATCTTTCGACAAACCATCTCCGTTTGAATTGACTCGTTGTGTTTTGACATCAATCAGAAAACTGGGGCGTTGAGCATCAAAATTATCTCCGGCAACACTTGCCTGGCATGAAATGATGTCATTTGGCAAAGTAGTGGGCAGTTTGATTTTGTAGAAGTGGGTATAAGTAAGTCACTCCGCCGATCTCGGATGTATGAGACTTCCCATAGGTTCACTACCATCTCCTCTAACTACCATCTCCTCTAACTACCATCTCCTCTAACTACCATCTCCTCTAACTACCATTGAACGGGGTTATTGTACGCAAAGGTAATAATGCACAAATGCTTTAAAAACTAAATGAAACCAATAAACCTTATAGGAATAAAAAAAACCGGCCTTATGCCGGTTTTTTCTCAGTAAGTGATATCGTTTTAATATTGTGGGTTATATTTCTGCCGTTTCTTCAACGGTCAGTGGGGTTATTTTCACTTTATTGATGCGGTGGCTGGTGATTTCTAACGCTTCAAACAGGTAGTCACTGATCTTTAATTGTTCGCCTTGCTGTGGAATGTGTTGCAGATGTTCCATCAACAAGCCCGCTAGTGTCTGGTATTCCCGTTTTTCATCCAATGGCAGCGGCACATAAAGCACCAAATCTTCCAGTGGCATAAATCCATTGGCGATCCAATATCCCTCTTCCATGACCTGAATATCATGGCGAGCATCGATCTCTCCGCTACCTACAGGAAGATTACCTGTAATGGTTTCCATCACATCGGTGACCGTAACCACCCCTTCGACAGAACCGAATTCATCGACAACAAAGGCAAAATGCGTTTGCGCTTTACGGAACTGCTCCAGCGCCTGTAGTAAAGAGAGCGATTCTGGGAAAATCAGCGGTTGCTGGACTAACTCCTTTAAATCGAAAGTATTATGAGTCAGTTGTTGATTAAGGATATCAATCACATGTACCACGCCAAGTGGTTCGTCACCACTCTGTTCATCTGTGACTACAATTCGCGTATGTGGCTTTTGTTCCAGTAAGGTAGTCAATTTTTCCGTCGGGGAATGGATATCTAGATAAATTACATCATGGCGTGAAGTCATGATGCTACTGACGGTACGTTGTGCCATGCTGAGAACGCGGGCAATCATCTGGCGTTCCTGAGGCTCAAAGATTTCTTTGTTATCTGTATGATCTGCAATGAGATCAGAAGCATGGTTATCCAACGCAGCGTTTTCACGTTTGCCATTTAAAATGTGAAGAACAGCTTCTGCGGTTCTTTCGCGCAGGGAGCGGGAAGCGCTCAAGAACTTGCGGCGATTGAACTGAGCGAACTGGTTCAGTGCTTCAATCATGATGGAGAAGCCGATGGCCGCATAGAGATAGCCTTTCGGAATATGATAGCCAAAGCCTTCTGCAACCAGGCTAAAGCCGATCATTAGCAAGAAACTGAGACACAGGATCACGATGGTGGGATGTGCATTGACAAATTTTGTCAGTGGTTTGCTGGCCCATATCATCAGGATCATGGCAATAGTTACAGCCGCAATCATGATACCAATATGGTTGACCATGCCTACGGCGGTGATAACAGAATCCAGAGAGAATACCGCATCTAAGACGATAATTTGCACAACAACCGCCCAGAAGCTGGCTCCTTTACGCTGTTGGCTAGTATGCAAAGCTTTTCCTTCTAACCGTTCATTCAATTCCATTGTTGCTTTGAACAGCAAGAAGATCCCCCCTATCAACATAATTAAATCACGGGCACTGAAAGGGTGCTCCCACAAAGTAACCAATGGATTAGTCAGGGAAATGAGCCAGGATAAGCTGAATAGCAGCAATATCCTCATGAGAAGGGCGCAGGAAAGCCCTGTCAGGCGAGCTTTATCTCTCTCTTTTTCAGGTAGTTTATCTGCCAGAATGGCGATGAATATTAAGTTGTCTATTCCGAGAACAATTTCTAAAACGATAAGTGTGGCCAGACCTGCCCATATCGTCGGATCAGCGATCCATTCCATATAATTTATTTTGCCTTTTAGTGGGACGGCATTTGCCGACCATTAAATAATGCGTATTGAAATGCGAAATATCAATAGTTGATTTGTCTCAGTTGGAAATTTTTTCAGCAAAAAAACGTCACGCCGATATCGATTGCATCAATAACTACCGTCAATGGCCATTCCTGAGTTAACATGTGACTTCATTAACAAATTGCCCGCTCTGTTTTGTTGCATACGGTATGCATTACATTTGGTATGACGTATAGCATCTTGGGTGGGTGGTGGTAGTCATTATTAGACGGGAGTTATTCATGTCCAAACAGCAGATCGGTGTTGTCGGTATGGCGGTAATGGGGCGCAACCTGGCGTTGAATATTGAAAGCCGTGGTTACTCTGTATCTATTTTTAACCGCTCCAGCGATAAAACAGACGAAGTTATTGCTGAAAATCCAGGGAAAAAATTAGTTCCAAGTTATTCCATTGAAGAGTTTGTCGATTCGCTGGAAAAGCCACGTCGTATTCTGTTGATGGTTAAAGCGGGTGAAGCTACGGATAAAACTATTGCATCACTGACACCACATTTGGATAAGGGTGACATTCTGATCGATGGTGGCAACACCTATTTTCAAGATACTATTCGCCGTAACCGTGAGTTGTCTGCTCAAGGTTTTAATTTTATCGGTACGGGAGTGTCTGGTGGTGAAGAAGGCGCACTGAAAGGCCCTTCAATTATGCCGGGTGGTCAGAAAGAGGCTTATGAATTGGTGGCTCCAATTCTGAAAGAGATTGCAGCCCAAGTGGATGGCGAACCTTGTGTGACTTACATCGGGGCAGATGGTGCAGGTCATTATGTGAAGATGGTTCACAATGGCATTGAATATGGTGATATGCAGCTCATTGCAGAAGCCTATTCTCTGTTGAAAAGCGCACTGAACCTGAGCAATCAAGAATTGGCTGACGTATTCAGCGATTGGAACCAAGGTGAACTAAGCAGTTATTTGATCGAAATTACTGCCGACATTTTCCGTAAGCAAGATGAAGACGGGAAATATCTGGTTGACGTGATTCTGGATGAAGCGGCCAACAAAGGCACCGGTAAGTGGACTAGCCAAAGCTCGTTGGATCTGGGTATTCCGGTCACACTTATCACGGAATCTGTCTTTGCACGCTATCTCTCTTCCCTGAAAGATCAGCGCGTAGCAGCATCCAAAGTTTTGTCAGGCCCAGAAGTTCAACCGTTCAATGGAGATAAGGCTGAATTTATCGAGAAAGTTCGCCGTGCTCTGTATTTGGGTAAGATTGTTTCTTATGCGCAAGGCTTCCAGCAGTTGAAAGCGGCATCGGATGAGTACAACTGGGATCTGAACTATGGTGAAATTGCCAAGATCTTCCGTGCGGGTTGTATTATTCGAGCGCAATTCCTGCAAAAAATCACCGATGCATACAATGAAAACTCCGCTATCGCTAACCTGCTTTTAGCGCCTTACTTCAAACAAATCGCAGATGAATATCAGCAAGCTCTGCGTGATGTTATTGCTTACGGTGTGCAGAATGGTATCCCAACACCAACATTCTCTGCTGCAATCTCCTATTACGACAGCTATCGTTCTGCGGTATTGCCGGCTAACCTGATTCAGGCACAGCGTGATTACTTTGGTGCGCACACTTACAAGCGTACTGATAAAGAAGGTGTTTTCCACACTGAATGGTTGGACTAATCATTAAATATCTTTATAAAATATAAAATATTTCCAAAATCAGGTGCTGAGTTTTCAGCACCTTTTTTGTGAAATGACGTGAAGTAAAAGTAAAGTATCAATTTGGCAGTTGCCACTTAAGTAATCGTTGGGCAAATTTCTCCAACCAGTGTGCTATCTCGGCATCGTGGAAATAAAGAAACAGAGCGAGGCTGAGGATAGCAAGGCTGAGTATTACCAGAACAAAAATATTATTCATATAATAATCACCCATTTTCGTTTGGTTAAATTATAGCAAAATTTAAGTTATCTTTAATTTATTGGGCATTTTCTTAAGGCTCGATTTAATCGATTCTTTTCCGAAAGGTAATTAATTCTGGTATAGCGATGCGACGGTAATCTGCTGTATTCAAAATAATCGAACGCTCCAGACTACCTGCATTAAATACCAATTCCTCATAGCGTTCAAATAAAAGCGGATCGGCCGCCAGTAGCGTGTTTCATAACTTGATAGCGGGCATTGTTGTTGTCTAATAGGGCAGTGAGGCGTTCAAAGATGTCGTTTTTTAGCAAAATATTCTCCTGCATAAACTCAAAGTAAAAATTAATACCTATTTTTTTCCGTCTTGCATCAGCAATTATTGATTCTGGTCAAAATTACTGAGGTAGATAAGTGCCACATTGTAATTCCAGTTTCTTACACTAAGATTTGGAATACTTCAGTAAAATCTAAGGAGTTTCAAATGGCAGCATCAACTTTCTTTATCCCTCCAGTGAATAAAATCGGTATGGGGTGCATGACTGAAGCCGTCGAATTAATGAAAAACTACGGCCACAGACAGGCTTTGATTGTCACTGACCGCGTGTTAAACGAGATTGGTGTTGTTGGAAACGTTCAGGCTTTGCTGGCCGATGTTGGGATAAAAAGTGCAATTTATGCTGGAACAAATCCAAATCCAACTACGATTAATGTTGGGGAAGGTTTGGAAATTCTGCGCCAGCATAACTGTGATTGTGTGATCTCTTTAGGTGGTGGTTCACCGCATGATTGTGCAAAAGGTATCGCGCTGGTGGCCGCTAATGGCGGAGATATTCGTGATTATGAAGGAGTTGATCGTTCGGCTAAACCACAACTCCCTTTGATTGCCATCAATACCACTGCGGGAACAGCTTCTGAAATGACACGCTTCTGTATTATTACAGATGTTGAACGTCATATCAAAATGGCCATTGTGGATAAAAATGTAACGCCCATTTTGTCAGTCAATGATCCTGCATTGATGGCAGGGATGCCAAAAGGATTGACTGCCGCAACAGGAATGGATGCATTGACGCATGCGATTGAGGCTTATGTCTCTACGGCGGCAAACCCTATCACGGATGCCTGCGCGTTGAAAGCGGTGACAATGATTAGCCATTATTTACGCCGTGCGGTCGAAGATGGCAATGATATGGAAGCGCGTGAGAATATGGCTTATGCCCAGTTCTTGGCTGGCATGGCATTCAATAATGCCTCTTTGGGATATGTCCATGCTATGGCACACCAGTTAGGGGGATTTTATGATTTGCCACACGGGGTCTGCAATGCGGTTTTATTGCCACATGTACAGAGATTCAATGCAAAAGTTTCTGCTGCTCGTCTGAGCGATATTGCGGCGGCTATGGGCGTTGAGGTTGGTGCTTTAAACGATACGCAAGGTGCTGAAGCTTGTATCCATGCAATCAGTGAATTGGCAAAAGATGTGAATATTCCGTCAGGTTTGTCTGCGTTGCATGTAAAAGAGGAAGATTTGCCAATATTAGCAACTAATGCGTTGAAAGATGCCTGTGGTTTCACCAATCCCATTCAGGCATCACATGAAGAAATCGTTGCTATCTTTAAGGCAGCAATGTGATTCACTGAGTAGTGGTTTTTAAGCACTGAATGTTCTTCACATCATGATCCACTGACAAGTCCTATTATTTTCTACGGGATTTGTCAGTGGGTTGAAATACTTAATGAAATGTTATGTTCTTCCTTTCAGGCCTACTGTGGCTTTACTCCATATACCGGATGAAAATATCGTCTTCTACTATCACCATTATGCTTTACATGATCCATATGATTGTTCGGTGAAGTGTTCGAGTTAAATCCCTACGCAACATTCTTCTTGTAAGAAGTTGATCAGATTTCCCAAGTGTTGATAATCAGGTATACATACGATAGTACGGCTGTGTTTCGCTTGACGGATTAGTCCGACCTTCACCATACGGTTAAGATGATGTGACAGTGTCGAAGGAGGAATATCCAAAGCTTTCTGAATTTCCCCTACCGAGGCTCCCTGATGACCAGCCTTGACTAAAAAGCGAAATATAGCTAATCGGTGACTATTCCCTAGTTCCGCCAGACTTGCTGCGACTTCTTCGTGTTTCATACGCGTCTCTGAATCCAAAATTCTATGTTTCTAGAAATATACTTGACAGGAATTGCAATGGCAATCTATCATCCTGAATATTTCCATATTACTAGAAATATAGGTATATAAGGATCTGGTATGTCTTCTCAATTACAAGAAACCCTAAACATGTTTGTCTTCCTCGCCATAGAGTTATCAGCCTTGTTTATTGGTATCAGTTTGTTGGTTGGTATTCTCCAGCAGCATATACCTCCATCCAGGGTAGAAGCGTTACTGAGTGCTAACCGGAAAAGGGGATATTTTCTGGCTGCTGCCCTCGGTTCTATCACTCCTTTCTGTAGTTGCTCGACTATTCCTATGTTGAAAGGGCTAATTCGCGCCAAAGCTGGTTTTGGTCCAATGATGGTATTTTTATTTTCTTCTCCGCTATTGAACCCCATCATCGTTGTATTGTTTGTTGCTACTTTTGGTCTGACGCTAACAGCCATTTACGTACTATCTGCCTTTCTGGTCTCATTGGGTGCCGGATGGTTGCTACAAGTATTAGGATTTGAACGTTATGTACGCCACGAAGAGACATCGGGTTGCGGAGTTTCTGGAAGTAGTTGCGACGTTAAGCCAGCAATGTCAAACAGTTGTGAATCAATGGCAGCTCCCTGTTGTTCTGTTACCCAGATGACCACGCAATCTACAAGTTGCTGCGATAGCCAACCTACTAAAGCGGTTCGTCCAAAAAGTAGATATAGCGGTTTGTGGCAGGAAGCTTGGGCAGATTTTAAGAGTGTACTTCCGTATTTATTCATCGGTATAGCAATAGGCAGTGTGATCTATGGCTATATTCCTACTAGTCTGCTTGAAAAATATGCTGGTTCAGATAATCCTTTTGCAATCCCAGTTGCTTCTGTCATTGGAATACCACTGTATCTTCGAGCCGAAGCATTGATACCGCTTTCAGCAGCTTTGATGACGAAAGGAGTTAGTGCCGGAGCGATTCTGGCATTAATTATCGGTGGTGCCGGCGCCAGCCTGACTGAGCTGATTTTATTACGCTCCCTATTCACATTTAAACTCTTGGCGGCCTTTGTCGCTGTTATTCTTGCTATGGCAATGATCGCAGGTTACACGGCTTTACTATTTTTCTGAATGTTCATCAAATAAACGTATTAGGCCGATCGTTATTAAAATTATGTCAGAGCTAAGGTTGGGTTTTATTAGAGGTTATAGAATAGAATGATGAAAACCAAAGAAAAACAATTGCTTCAGCGAGTTGAAAATGTACAGAATTACTACGGTACAACGCTTTCGAGCAAGGAAGACCTGGTAACTAATGTTTGCACTGTAGATAAACCACCTTCTGATGAGATCAAAGCTTTATTAAAGTTAATCCACCCAGATGTGCAGCAGCGCTTTTATGGCTGTGGCACTCCTTTTCCCCCGTTGCTGGTTGGAGCAACTGTGTTGGATTTAGGCTGTGGTGGCGGGAGAGATTGCTTCATTTTATCCAAGTTGGTAGGAGAAAAAGGGAAGGTTATCGGTGTGGATGCTACTCCTGAGCAAATTGAATTTGCCAAGAGCTACGTTGAATACCACCGTGAAGCCTATGGCTATAATGAAAGTAATGTACATTTTATACACGGTAATATTGAGTCTTTGGATTTACTCAGTTTACCGCCAATTAATTTACTGCCGAATAGTATCGATGTCATAGTTTCCAATTGTGTCATTAACCTAGCTACTGCAAAACCTGATGTACTTAAAGGAATTGCTCAGTTGCTCAAACCTGGCGGCGAAATTTATTTTGCTGATATTTTCTCTGATCGCAGACTTTCCCAGGAGTTGAAAAATGATCCGTTGCTGATTGGCGAATGTATTGGTGATGTCTTGTATTATGGCGACTTTGTGCGAATAGCGCGTGAGGCAGGTTTTCGGGATATACGAATTGTTGCAAGCAACCTAAAGACTATTCGCAACAAACCTATTGAAGAAAAATTGGGGGGCGCAAGGCTGTACTCAATGACTCTCAGGTTATTCAAGATTGATCTGGAAGATAGTTGTGAAGATTATGGTCAAGTCGCCATATACAAAGGTAATCTTCCTGATGCTCCTGTTCGCTTTATGTTTGATCAAGAACATGTATTTGAAGCTGGGAAAGCGATGCCAATATGTCGGAATACGGCAGATATCATTTGTCAAAGTCGATACCATAACTTATTTAGTGTGATTGGTGAAGGCCGTACGCATTATGGAATTTTTAATTGTGGAACAGGAACAGCTTCAAATAACTCTGTCGTTTCAGTTGAGGTTCCCATAAGCGCATCAGGTGGTTGTGGTTGTTAAATAAAGTACATAGGATCCTCTAATAGGATAGCGAGAAGCCACTTCTTATTATAGCTAGTATATATAGCTTGGCGAAGTGGCTGTTATTTTTCGAAGCTGTTATTCCTGTGCCGAAAATTATTCCTTGGCTGAATGCCGCTCCCGCAATCGACGAATAATACAACTAAGATCGAGCTTTTGATCCTGGAGTAAAACCAGCAGATGATAGAGCAAATCTGCGGCTTCGTTAGTCAATTCTTCCCTATCATTGACTGTTGCCGCTAGTGCGGTCTCGACGCCTTCCTCGCCCACTTTTTGGGCGATGCGTTTTGTTCCGCTGGCATATAAACGAGCCGTGTAGGAACTGTCTGGCGAGGCATTTTTTCGGCTTGCCAGTAATTGTTCCAATTCATAGAGAAAACCCCATTCAGTTTGTGCAGGAGCAAAACAGCTTTCACTGCCTGTATGACAGGTGGGGCCAATAGGATCGACTAAGGCTAGCAGGGTATCGTTGTCACAGTCGGGATAGATACCGACCAGATTCAAAAAGTGGCCGGAGCTTTCGCCTTTTGTCCATAACCGCTGTTTAGTACGGGAAAAAAAAGTGACTTTGCCAGAATGAAGTGTCACATTCAGTGCTTCTTGATTCATATAACCCATCATTAACACGGTTCCTGAGGTGGCATGTTGGACGATGACGGGCATCAGATTATCCACTTTTTGCCAATCCAGCTTCCCCATTTCTTGGGGGGTTAATTGTCGTGCTGTCAACATGTTCTAACCTCGACACCCTGTGTAGCCAGATATTGTTTAAGTTCACAGATATTAATGATCTGCTTGTGAAAAACCGAGGCAGCTAAAGCACCATCAACATTTGCCAATTGAAAAGCATCAAGGAAATGTTCCGGTATTCCAGCGCCTCCAGATGCAATTAATGGTACAGAACAGACATCACGTACTAATTTCAGTTGGGTCAGATCATAACCATTACGGACACCATCCTGGTTCATCATATTCAGGACAATTTCACCTGCACCGCGTTGTTGAACTTCTTTGATCCAATCCAATGTTTGCCAGCGTGTTGCGGTTGTGCGCTTTTCATCCCCTGTAAATTGGTAAACTTGATAACTGTTAGTGTTCTCATCAAACCATGTATCAATACCCACGACGACACATTGCACACCGTAGCGATCAGCCAGACGGTTAATTAAACCTGGATCAGTCAAGGCTGGGGAATTGATAGAAATTTTATCTGCACCGAATGTTAAAATTTGTCCCGCTTCTTCGACGGTCTTAATACCACCGGCTACGCAGAAAGGAATGTCGATAACTTCTGCGACCTTTGCCACCCAGCTTTTATCGACCATACGGCCATCGGAGGAAGCGGTAATATCGTAAAAGACTAATTCATCAGCTCCCTCCTGGGCATAACGCTGTGCGAGAGGAACAATATCACCAATAATTTCATGGTTACGGAATTGTACGCCTTTGACAACTTGTCCATCACGGACATCCAGACAGGGAATTATGCGTTTTGCCAACATTGGATAGCCTCCGTCAGGGTAAATTTTCCTTCCAGTAATGCGCGCCCAACAATGACACCCGTCACACCAGAAGCAGGAAGAGGAGAGATATCGGTGAGATTGCCAATACCGCCAGAGGCTTGAAATTGGATTTGTGGATATTGCTGGCTGATTTCCTGATAGAGCGCGATATTAGAGCCGCTTAATGTGCCATCACGGGAAATATCGGTACATAAAACATGTTTGAGTCCAACAGGGAGGTACTGTTCAATGACATACTCAAGGGTAGTGTTGCTGTTTTCTTGCCAACCACTAATAGCAACTTGTTTTATCCCATCTGTATTGATACGAACGTCCAGTGCCAGCACGATTGCCTCTGCCCCGTAGTTTTGCAACCATTGTTTGATTAATTCAGGCCGTGTAATTGCAGTGGAACCAATGACAACTCGGCTTGCACCTGCTTCAAGCAGGGTTTTTATATCTGCCTCTGAACGAATTCCGCCGCCAACTTGAACGGGCACAGTAACACCTGCCAGTAGCGCTTTTAAGAGGACAACTTGGCGTTTGGCCGGATCTTTTGCACCAGTCAGATCGACTAAATGCAGTAACTTAGCGCCTTCCTGTTCATATTGCTGTAAGCGAGAAAGCGGAGAGCTGCCATAATCCCGACGTTGGTCATAATCTCCCTGATGCAAACGCACCACATTGCCATCGATTAAATCTAATGCAGGTATGATCATGCGATTACATCTCCAAAAAGTTTTTTAGTAGCTGTGCGCCTGCTGCCCCTGAGCGTTCAGGATGGAATTGCACTCCAAAGAAATTGTTTTTTGCAATGGCGCTACTAAATGTATTGCCATATTCAGTTTGGGCAATCGTATATTCACCGACAGGCAGGGCATAACTGTGAACAAAATAGAAACGGGAATTATCTGCAATATGGCGAAACAGTGGATTACCTGTCTGTGCTTGCACTTGATTCCAGCCCATATGTGGCAATGGCAGATTTGCAGCCATTATTTTTTTGACAGGCGCGTCAATGAGCTGCAATAGAGGGATGTTACCTCCTTCCTCACCGACGCGAGCCAGCAATTGCATGCCGAGACAGATACCTAATACGGGTTGGGTAAGAGAATTAATCAAGGGAATTAATTGTCGTTGTTCAAGTTGTTTCATTGCGGCGGTTGCCGTTCCCACGCCTGGTAGAAATAGCTTATCGGCTGCTTGAACAACATCCGCGTCTAAACTCACTGTTGGCTCATAACCTAAGCGACGGATGGCATAGGTAACAGAAGCAAGGTTAGCGCAGCCTGTATCTAGAATAACAATGTTCATCATGGCTTCCTTCTATCGCCTTTCCTACAAAACACCTTTGGAACTCGGCAAAGTATCGCCTTCTACGCGAATGGCTTGGCGCAAAGTTCGGCCAAAGACTTTAAACAGGCTTTCTGCCCGATGGTGATCGTTCTTGCCTTTGGTTTTCAGGTGCAGGGTGCATCCCATGGTGTAAGAGAGAGAACGGAAAAAATGTTCGATCATTTCTGTACTCAAATCTCCAACCCGCTGGTGTTTAAATTCAGCTTTATATTCAAGATGTGGGCGACCGGAAATATCCAGAGCACAGCGAGCAAGGCATTCATCCATTGGCAGCATAAAACCAAATCTGGCAATGCCGCGTTTATCCCCCAATGCCTGCTTTAAAGCATCTCCTAGTGCAAGGCCGGTATCTTCAACCGTATGATGATCGTCAATATAGAGATCACCTTTGACCTGGATATTCATGCGGAAGCCGCCGTGAGTTGCGATTTGATCCAGCATATGGTCGAAAAAACCGACGCCTGTATTAATGCGACTATCTCCTTCACGATCCAGCCAAATTTCAATATCGATAATAGTTTCTTTGGTTTTTCGTACGACATGAGCATGACGATTTTTATGGGTCAATTCTTTGCCGATCAATTGTTCACCGATCAATTGCTCACAAATGGTTGTCCATCCCAGTGATGCGGGCTGGTAGCGGATGCCCCTGATCCCCATGTTTTGGGCTAATTGCAGATCGGTTTCCCGATCACCGATGACATAACTGTTGTCAGTATCGATAACATTGCCTGCCAGAAATTTTTGTACCAACCCAAGTTTGGGTTTACGGCAGTGGCAATTATCTTCTGGTTTGTGTGGGCAAATTAACACCTCTTCAAAATGGATACCCTGTGAGGTAAAAATTTGCATCATCAAGGCATGGGGTGGCTCAAAATCTGCCTGCGGAAAACTGGCCGTACCTAACCCGTCCTGATTCGTGATCATCACTAATGTATAATCGGCTTTTTGCAGGGCGAGTAAGGCAGGGATCACATCGGCTTCAAAAGCCAATTTATCAAGGCGATCAACTTGATAATCACTGGGTGGCTCGGTGATCAATGTTCCATCGCGGTCAATAAAAAGCATTTTCTGGCTCATGGATTTTCAGTTTCCTTGATTTGTTGAAGTTGGTTGGAAAGCGCACTAATGGCAAGAACCAACTGTTCACATTCATTCCGGTTGCCGATGGTAATGCGCAGGCAATTCGCTAATCCTGGTTGTTTACGCTGGTCACGCAAAATGATCCCTTGTTCCCATAGTGTCTTGAATACCAGCTCTGCATTAGTAAATTTCACCAAAATATAATTAGTTTCGCTTGGAAACACAGTGTCAACCAACGCCAATTGACTGAGTGCTTGCTGGAGATAAGCCCGATTGTTGGTGATCTCTGCCACCCGATTTCTCATTGTTGCAATGCCTGCTTCGGTTAATGCTTGTGCAGCGATATCAGCAACAGGCGTCGCCAGTGGATAAGGCGCAATCACTTTTAGCATCAGTGCGATGATATCGGCAGAGGCCAGCGTAAATCCACAACGTAATCCAGCCAAAGCAAAAGCTTTCGAGAGGGTTCGCAAAATAACTAAGTGGGGATAGTCTTGCAGCCAACGGGTGGTAACATGGGTAGCTGCGTGTTGTGGGCAAAATTCGATGTAGGCTTCGTCAATGGCAACGATGGCACGGTTACGGGCTAATTCAAGGATCTGGCGTAATGCCTCAGGATCAATCAGGTTGCCTGTTGGGTTGTTGGGGCTACAGATATAGATCAGCTTGACGCGATCCAGATTACTTTTGATAGCGGCAATATCAGGTTGCCAGTTGGCGCAGGCCGGGACTTTTTTCTGCTCTACACCGAAGGTTTCGGCACTAACGCTGTACATGCCATAGGTTGGCGGGCAAAACAGGACAGCATCGCGCCCTGGCTCGCAAAAAACGCGGATCAGCAGTTCGATAGATTCATCTGCGCCACGGCTGACAAGAACTTGCTCCGGTTGCAGGCCAGCATAATCGGCATAACGTTGAATGACTGTTGTGGGTTGGCATTCAGGATAGCGGTTGAGTGTATGTTCGGTGAGTTGGAAATTGGGTGCGATAGGATATTCATTCGCATTTAACCAAATATCACCACGACCACCCAGACGGCGGGCAGACATATAAGGGACTAATTTGCGAACGTTTTCTCTTGCCAATGAATTGATATCAAAAACCGTACTCATGATTGTTCCTTAATTTTTTATGGTTATCAGACCCTGTGGTTCTCAGTCTGCGTTATTCAAGGCTGTTATACGTAAGGTAACAGCATTTTTGTGCGCAATAAGTTGTTCTGCCTGTGCCAGTGTTTCGATAGTGGGGGCGAGTTTTTGTAATCCTTGCGGAGTAAGCCGCTGGACGGTCATTCGTTTCAGGAAATCAGCCAGGCCGAGGCTGGAATAGGTTGAAGTATAGCCGTAGGTAGGCAGAACGTGATTGGTGCCGGAAGCGTAATCTCCGGCGGATTCAGGCGACCAGTCACCCAGAAAAATAGAGCCGGCGTTGGTAATCTGCTCAAGTAATTGCTCAGGCTGACGAGTTTGAATGATCAAGTGTTCTGGACCATATTGGTTACTGATTGTCACGCATTGATCGAGATCTTGAGCAATAATTATCCGACTGGCTTGCAAGGCCTGGATTGCAATCTGTTGACGTGGCAAGGCCATAAGTTGGGTTTCAATTTCACGGATAACCTTTTTAGCCAAATTTTCATCGGGGGTGAGCAGTATCACTTGAGAATCAGGGCCGTGTTCTGCTTGTGAAAGCAGGTCTGCTGCCGTAAATATGGGATTGGCTCCGCTATCAGCGATAACCAATACTTCGGATGGACCTGCGGGCATGTCGATCGCGGCACCGTCAATCTGTTGGCTGACCTGACGTTTGGCTTCTGTTACCCACGCATTTCCGGGGCCAAAAATTTTATCTACTTTGGGAACGGATTCTGTTCCGAATGCCATTGCGGCAATCGCCTGAGCACCACCGATTTGAAATATTTCGCTGATCCCACACAGTTGGGCCGCATAGAGTATTTCATCGGCAATAGGGGGGGGGGAACACAAGATAACTCTACGGCAACCTGCAATGTTGGCTGGCGTACCTAACATTAATGCCGTTGAGGGCAGGGGAGCAGAGCCACCGGGAATATAGAGTCCAACAGAATCTATTGGGCGTGTAACTTGTTGGCAGCGAACTCCTGGTAGTGTTTCGATGTCAACTGCTGCTGGTTTTTGTGCCTCATGGAATTGACGGATATTGCTCATAGCGTGTTGCATGGCCTGTTTGATTTCTGGAGTCAGGCGAGCGGCTGCGGCATCCACTTCATCGGCTGAGATTTGGATGGTTTCAACCATTGTTTTGTCGAAGCGTTGGCTGAACTCTTGCAATGCCTGGTCGCCCCGTGTTTTGACTGTTTCCAAAATCTGTTTAACTGTGCCGGAAATATCGTCGGATGCAGCAATAGCCGGACGGGTCAGCAATATTTTTTGTTGTTCTGGCGTACATGATTGCCAGCGAATGATGGTTTTAAAAGGAGTGCTCATCAAGGTTACTCCATCATTTTTTCAATTGGCAGAACCAAAATAGAACTGGCACCTAATGCCTTGAGTTTTTCCATCGTTTCCCAGAAAAGGGTTTCACTACTGACCATATGCATAGCTACGCGGTTTTGTGCGCCTGCCAGTGGCAAAATAGTGGGGCGTTCTGCGCCTGGCAGCAGGGATATAATCGCTTCCAATTTGTTGCTGGGAGCATGCAGCATGATGTATTTGGATTCTCGTGCCTGAATGACGCCTTGGATGCGGAGCATCAATTTATCAATAAGCTGCTGTTTGGCTTCTGGCATTTCTCCATCACGCTGGATCAAACAGGCTTTTGAGCGATAAATAACTTCTACTTCTCGTAAGCCATTGGCTTCCAACGTGGCACCGGTGGAAACTAAATCACAAATAGCATCTGCAAGCCCTGCACGGGGGGCAACCTCGACTGAACCATTGAGAAGGCAAGGTTTGAAATGAATATTTTTTTGGTCTAAATAACGTTTCAATAAGTGTGGGTAAGAGGTTGCGATACGGGCGTCTTGCAAGCACTCCACGCCGGTATAATCGCAATCAAAAGGCGTTGCCAGAGACAGCCGGCAATCGCCAAAATCGAGGCGGCGCAATGTCAGATAGCGGGGATCTTCTCCTTGTGCCTGGCGCGTCAGTAACTCTTCTTCAAGTACGTTTTCCCCAATAATGCCCAGATCGACAACGCCATCTATCACCAGGCCCGGAATATCATCATCGCGGACACGCAGAATGTCGATAGGCATATTTTCAGCGAATGCGATCAGGCGCTGTTGCTGTAAGTTAATTTTGATACCGCAACTTGCCAGTAAAGTTCTGGAGTCATCACTCAAACGACCCGATTTTTGCATGGCTATACGTAAGCGTGTTTTATCTAGCATGTTTTGTCCTATCTTAAGATTTAGTCAGTCATTAATTTGCAGAAATCAAACATAAAAAAACCCTCGGAAGTTCTTCCGAGGGTTTTTTATCGTATTCACTCCACCGGAAGACGGGTCAAATGTCTTCCAGCACACAGCAGCCTGAAAGACTAGTCAGGATGATGGTGGTGATGGTTAAATTGAATACGGTTCATATATACGAGCTCTCTATTATTTATTTTTCTACAAGAAACATGGTGTACTGAATAATGGCTGTACGTAATGCTATGTTTATGATTAAGGGTTGGTTGCTTGTTGTTTAACCTATACGATCTTGTGTATAAAAAGCAAACTCTTTTTTAAAGAAGAGGTTTTTTTTGTATTAACATATTGTTTTCAATCGCTTTTGGGAGGATATAGTGAAAAAAGTTTCTATTATTGGATTAGGGTGGTTAGGAATACCATTAGCACAAGCACTACAAAGTGAAGGAATGCAGGTAGTTGGGAGTAAAACAACGCCAGATGGTGTTGAAGCGGTGTGTATGTGTGGGGTGGATTGTTACCAGCTAAACTTGGCGCCTCAGATTGTTTGCGATGCGGATGATCTTGATCAACTGATGTCTGTTGATGTGCTGGTTTTGACACTGCCCGTTAGTGGTGTTGCGGGTGGTGGGAAGGAATATATAAAAGCAGTGCAACTGGTTGTTGATACAGCACTTTCATATTCGGTTCCACGGATTATTTTCACTAGTTCTACTTCAGTTTATGGTTCATCTGCGGGTTATCTCAATGAAGATAACCCCGTGTGTCCCGAAACTGAATCAGCCAAGGCACTGGTTGAATTGGAAAACTGGCTGCATCAATTGCCCAATACGTCGGTCGATATCTTACGCTTGGCTGGCTTGGTAGGCAGTGGACGCCACGCAGGGCGTTTTCTCGCTGGAAAGAAGGCACTCAGCGGAGGAGAAGATGCGGTCAATTTGGTACATCAAGATGATGCTATTGCTGCTATTAAGCTTCTTATTCAACAACCAGAAGGCGGGCATCTTTTTAATTTGTGTGCGCCGATCCACCCGAAAAGAGCAAAGTTTTATCAATCAGCCAGTCGCCAGCTCGATCTGACACCGCCAGAATTTTTACAGCCAGAAAGAGCAGAAAGCGAAAGTAAGGTAGAGAAAATTGTTGATGGTAGCCGTATTTGTCGGGAGCTAGGGTTTAGGTATCAGTTCCCCGATCCCGACAGAATGCCAATGAGTTAATGAAATCACAAGTAAAACATTAGCTTATTTCTATCATAACAATCTTTCTGAAAGCGGGCCTTTCGGTCAACAATTGATACCAACGATCTAAATTTGGCAGAGATGGGCGCTCTATTTCTACGTTTAACCATAAATAGGCCAGTGGTGCTAAGGCAATATCAGCCATACCAAATTTGTCACCGGAAAGGTACTGCTGATTGCTTAGTGTGTCATCGACCATTTTCAGTAATTTTTCAATCTCGGCTAAAACTTGGGCGATGATTTTGGGATCACGTTGATCTGCCGGTGTTCTGATAAAGCTGATCATAAATTGTTTAATAGGAGGGAAAAGATTGCAGCCTACCCAGTCCATCCACTTCTCAACACTGGCTCTTTCTTGAAGATCGGCTGGGTAAAGACTGTCTTTGCCAAATTTCGCAGCAATGTAACGAACAATGGTGTTGGATTCCCATAAGATAAAATCGTCTTCTTGCAAACAAGGAATAACTGCATTGGGGTTCATACGCAGATATTCAGGATCGTTGAGTTTGCCAAATTTACCACCAACATCAATTTGTTGATATGGCACATTCAGTTCTTCCAGACACCAAAGCACTTTTTTCACGTTTGATGAATTTTTACGGCCCCAAATTGTCAACATCATTTTCTCCTTAATGTCAGTCTATTTTTAACGATTGATAATATGGCAATAAAACGAGTTGAATGACAGAAAAATCTTTACGTTATTAGGTTGGAGTCTTCTCTTATAACATCCTATATTAATAGAGTTTTAGCAGAGAAAAAGGGCGAACGATGATGAAAAAAAGGCAGCAAATACCGATAATTAAATCTTTTACCTTTGGCCTGAGTGTTTTTTGGTTGGCGAGTATCAATGTATATGCAATAGAACAGCCCGCCGCACCTGAAATTGATGCAAAAGCCTATGTATTAATGGATTATGCCAGTGGAAAAATTCTGGCTTCAAATAACGCCGATGAGCGGTTAGATCCTGCCAGCCTGACGAAGATAATGACCAGCTATGTCGTAGGACAAGCGATCAAATCAGGGAAAATTGCTACAGAAGATTGGGTAACTGTTGGTAAAGATGCCTGGGCTACTGGGAATCCAATACTTAAGGGCTCATCGCTGATGTTTTTGAAACCGGGTGACAGGGTTAAAGTGATTGATCTGAACCGTGGGGTTGTTATCCAATCTGGTAATGATGCCAGTATTGCACTTGCTGATTATGTTGCGGGCAGTCAGGACGCTTTCGTTGATTTGATGAATAAGTACTCAGAAACACTAAAATTGACGAACACTCATTTCAAAACAGTGCATGGCCTGGATGCAGCAGGGCAGTATAGTACCGCTCATGATATGGCGCTTTTAAGTCAAGCCATGATCCGTGATGTGCCGGAAGAATACGCTCTGAATAAAGAGAAAGAATTCACTTTTAACAATATCCGCCAACCTAATCGCAATCGCCTGTTGTGGAATAAAAACATGGAAGTGGATGGCATCAAAACCGGACACACCAGTGGTGCAGGTTATAATCTTGTAGCATCCGCAATCGAAGGGCCAATGCGTCTGATTTCAGTGGTATTAGGCGCTCCGAGTGATCGGGTACGTTTTTCTGACAGTGAAAAACTTTTGTCATGGGGATTTCGTTTTTATGAATCGGCGACACTGTTGAAGGCCAGTGATACTTTGGTGACAGAGAAAGTATGGTACGGAACTCGCCCAGAAGTCGCATTGGGAGTGGAAAAAGATGCTTCCGTGATAGTTCCCCGTGGACAAGGTGCGAATTTGAAAGCGAGCTTTACCCTGAATAATGCCTCGCTTGAGGCACCACTAGCTCAGAACCAAGTGGTGGGTACAGTGAACTTCCTGCTAAACGATAAAGTCATTGACCAGCGTCCATTGGTTGTTAAAGAAGCGGTAGAAGAAAGCGGTTTCTTGGGTCGTATGTGGGATTTCGTTGTAAAAACGGTTAGTGGCTGGTTTAACTCGATCTTTGGTTGATATAGCGGCTAGCATTTAAATGAAAAAAATGCCAGTCGGTCTTTTGATGACTGGCATTTTTTTAGGTGTTACTGTTGAAGAAAGCAGCGTATGGATTTTGATTACATAACTGAGTAAATTGCTGCTGAAATAGCAATTGAGCCGATGACAATAACAAAAATATTGCTTGGCTTACCTGCATATTTGCGCATAGCGGGAACTTTTTTGATTGCGTACATTGGCATGATAAACAAGATCATCGCAATAATTGGTCCACCGAGTGATTCAATGATGTTCAGGATGCTTGGATTAAGTGTAGCGACGATCCAAGCACTGACTAGCATAAAGAGACTAGTGATACGATTCAGCGTCTTGTGCTGAATCGTTTTGCCTTTCGTGTTCATCATTGCTTTGTTTACAATGCCGTTAAAGCCTTCACGGGCACCCAGATAGTGGCCGAGGAAAGACTTGGTAATGGCAATAAAAGCGATAAATGGCGCAATATATTCAATAGTTGGTACACGGAAGTGGTTAGCCAGATAGGACAGAATAGTGATGTTCTGTGCTTTTGCTTCTGCCAGGTTTTCCGGTGATAAGCTCAGTACGCAACTGAAAACAAAGAACATGACTGTCAGCACCATCATGATATGGGCATAGGCCAGAATGCGTGAACATTTTTTCTCTGCATGCTCACCATATTCTTCACGTTTTGCAACTGCGAATGCTGAGATGATTGGGGAATGGTTAAAAGAGAAAACCATAACAGGGATTGCCAGCCACAGGGTAAATAATAAGCCGTTATTGCTGGTGACAGACATGGCACTGTCCTGAGACAGGCTATCGAAAATAGTCGTGTTCCAGTGAGGAATTAAGTACAAGGCCAACAGCATCAAAACGGTGACGAATGGGAATACCAATATACTCATAGCCTTAACGATGGCTTTTTCACCGAAACGGATAATACTCATTACACCAAGAAGCAATACCAATGCCAGTAATGCACGTGGCGGGGCATCAATCTGTAGCTGATGTACAAGAAAGCTCTCTACCGTATTGGTCAGTGCAACACTGTATACGAGCAGAATAGGATAAATCGCAAAAAAATAGAGAACGGTGATCAGAAAGCCGGCAACTTTACCAAAATGTTCTTCTACCACGCCGGTGATATCATCACCACTGCTTTTACCAGATAAAACAAAACGACACATTCCACGATGCGCAAAAAATGTCATAGGAAGAGCAAGAATCGTCATGATAATGAGTGGGATTAAACCACCAATACCTGCATTGATGGGAAGAAACAAAACGCCGGCACCAATCGCTGTGCCATATAATCCCAGCATCCATACTGTGTCTGATTTACGCCAGGTAGTGTGATTGCTTTTGCTGGAAGCAGAGGATGCTATCGAGCCTGCTTGAGATGTGTCCATAAGTATCTCCGAAATAACGCGGTAAAGTAAAATTTAAAAATTACTAAACCCGCACATTAATTAAATGCACGAGTTGGATTTTATATGAATAATAAGTTGTCAGATATTGCGTTGTCGTTTATCTAAACGTTTTTATTACTACACCTTTATTACTACATCCAAAAAACTTGACCCCAGACTTTTGGTAGGGGAAATATAGTTATTTTCAGTGAAATGTACCGTGATCACTCTCGCAATTGCAAGATTTATATAGAAAAGGAAGGATGTTAAAAATATTCGTCAAAATGTTGATTAAATATTAAGTAAAATAAAATGCAAATTTTGTTAAAGAATATATCATTATTTTTATTTAAATTCTAATATCTATCGGGTTTATTGCTTAATGATGTTTATATGTTAATGGTGTTTTCTTGTCTGGTGTTTGAATAACCTGAGATTGAATTATAAATGCCAATATTTTTCTCTTAATATCTCTCTGTTTGTCGTTTTGATTTTATTAATTCAATGATAGATAAGGGGATTTTAACTTCATCGCAAAGGATATACATTCTTTGACAGAAAATGTGTTTAGCATTGATATTACTTTAATAAGCGTTTAAGGATAAACAATTGTTGTGTATGAAGTTTGTTCTTTATCTCTATATTTATGAAGTAATGGTAATCGTTTTATAGTTATATATTGTTAAATATAACGAAGGGTTTTATTCTGAGATTTAAGCCACGATGAAGAGTCGAATAAATGTTAAGAAATTTCTTGAACAAGATAATGCCACTCTTTTTTTATGGTTATCAGTTACACCAGCCATATAGAGCTATATGACTGGTGCATATTCAGAATTGATTAATTTTTTACCCACCCTTTTTTGATAAAAAATGCGCAGAAGAATTGATAGAGTCGAGTCAGTTTGTTTTGTAAATGTTCTCCGTACTGGCTCCAAAATATTTGGGAAAAAGCACAGCCTAACAGGCTTACTAAAAATGCCCCAACCATATCGATTGGCCAGTGAACACCCACATAGACACGAGACCAGGCAATAGCACAGGCGATGGCCATCAGGCATAAACCTGACCAAACGCGGTGCCAAAATATAAATGCCAGGGCGAAAGTAAAGACTGCTGTGCCGTGATTACTCGGAAAAGATTCTGTAGGAGCATGGTAGAGAAAATTATAGCCAAAACCGTCAACAAATGGTCGGGCATGTGGAACAATCACCCCGATGATATAGGAGGTTGCTATGCCAAAGGCAAAAGCAATGCAGGATTTACTGACAACGGCGCGTTGAGATGTGATGGCTTGTTCTTTTCCCCAAAGCCAGCAAATGACCAATGTGGCAGGGTAAATAAATACGCAATATTTCGCTATAAAGATGGCAAGCGAGATCATTGCTGGTGGTGAACCCGGTGTTGCATTGATAAAAGTAAACAAATTGTGGTTAAGTTGTTCTAGCAAAGTCAGCCTCACAAGCGAGATATTTACGTAAACAGGGTGATTTTATTTAATGCTTGTTGATGTTGCATGAGTAAATAATATAGGGATTGTAATAATAATGAAAGATAACTGCTATCTTGCAAGTCGCTCGTGACTAACAAAAAACCCGATAGTCTTTAACCAAAGTGGATGACTATCGGGCCCTCAATATGGGGGACATCAAAGAAAAGCAGTGGCAATAATTAAGACTGTATTATGATGTGAAAGTTCTCATCCTTGGGAAAAAATTGCAAAAATTTTTTCAAGAAGGGAACGTTTTTTCGAAGGTTAAGGCACCGCTATCCAGCAAAGGGACGGTTTCTGGCTGGATAGCGTTTTTTTTTCGACGACTGATTTTATCACTAATTATTGGGTTCTGTTATTTGTACAGTTCCAGATTTTCTTTGGCATAAGCTTCAAAATCAGTGCAGCCACCGATATGTTTCTCGTCAATGAAGATCTGGGGAACCGTCTCAACAGGTTTACCCACCGTTTTTGATAAGTCGTTTTTGGTGATGTTTTCAGCCCAGATATCGACATAGCGATAATCAAAATCGTCGCGCTCGTTTTTTAGTTTTTCAGCGAGTTCTTTGGCGCGAACGCAATAAGGACAACCAGGGCGGCCAAAAATGACAGTGTACATACAAGCTCCTTAGTGGTAATGATAATGAATTTCATAGGATGTCATCTGGAGCCACTATGCCTGTAAGTATTCATAAAAAAAAGCAGGAATTGCCTTTTGTTGTAATTAGTCCTGCCAATAAGCGGAATTCAGGTATGATAGGCTCACCAATTAACAGAAATCTATTGAGTAACGGAAAGTCTATTTTTAGGCCGAAACAGACTAAAGAATGAAAATGAATCCATCAAAAGAGATGCGCTCATTGGCTGACATGCCTAAGTTAGTCATTTTATTGGAAGTATTGGGAGTGGGACTGTTGGTTCTGTCTTACTTGTCAATAACTGATAGCATAATTCTATCACCTTTATTAATGACGACAGAAGCACACATTGCTATGATTTTATTGGGTATCGGTTGCTTGATACCAGCGGCTATCCATATTATCTGGCGTGCAGTTTATAATCTTTCCTTTTTGGGAATTGATCATAAGAAAGCGGATAAAAACCATCAGATTGTCACTGATGATGAGAAAAATAAAATAGGTTAATTATTGTACATGCGACTGCTTGCTGGGAATTTCCCTGTGGTAGTATGTGTCACTTCCCAGTCATATGAGGTTAATTCGATGGATTCTATGGTTATTCCCGATTTGTCAATTTTGCGTACGTGGCTTGAACAGCTCAAGATTTCTTATTTTGAGAATGATTCAGGCTCAGTCTTGCATTTGCCTCATATGCAGAATATTGATGGCTTGTTTGATGCCAAGATCGATCTGTTGGGTGATGTAGTACTATTTTCTGCTTTGGCCGAAGTCAGGCCAACTGCGATAATTCCATTGGTTGCTAATTTGAGTCAGATTAATGCTTGCTCTCTTACTGTGAAGGCATTTATTGATGTTCAGGATGAAAGTTTACCTAAGTTGATTGTTTGTCAGGCTTTCCCTATCGCTGCCGGGATGACTTTCAAACAATTCTCCAATTTTATGCAGCAGGGTGAAGAACAAATTGCGAATGTGATTTTTGAAATTCACAGTAATAATTTTCTCTATGTCAACCATGATATGGAAAGTGATATGGAAAGTGAGATGGAAGTTGAAGTTGAAGATGAAGATGAAGAACCCTTAACTTCAACGAAAACATCAACATTTACTTTGCACTAATATTTTTTTGATACGGTTTTTTACGATGCAATGTGCGCAGCATACCGCGGGGCATTGTCACTCCTGTCAGTGGCTCAATAAGTCCTATTCACAGCAATTATTTGATAAGCAACAACATTTAAAGCAACTTTTACAGGAAGGATCAGTAATACATTGGTTGTCGCCAGTAACCAGCAAAACAAGTGAGTTCCGTAATAAAGCCAAGATGGTCGTCAGCGGCAGTGTTGAGCGTCCACTGCTTGGTATGTTGCATCGTGATGGCAGAACGGTGGATCTTTGTGACTGCCCGCTGTATCCAAAATACTTTCAGACGGTATTTGCAGTCATAAAAACATTTATTGCCAAAGCTGGCTTGGTTCCGTACAACGTTGAACGTAAGAAAGGAGAATTAAAATATATTCTTCTGACGGAAAGTCGCGCTAATGGCGAAATAATGCTGCGTTTTGTCTTGCGTTCGGAAACAAAGCTGATCCAATTAGAGCGCGCTTTGCCTTGGTTGCAGGAACAATTGCCACAAGCAACAGTGATTTCCGCTAATATTCAGCCAACCCATATGGCGATCCTGGAAGGTGAGAAGGAAATCATTTTTACCGAACGTAAGATGTTGCAGGAAACTTTTAACGGTATTCCGCTGTACATCCGCCCCCGCAGTTTTTTCCAGACAAATCCAAATATTGCCTCAGAGCTGTATGCAACAGCGGGGCGCTGGGTTAGGGAATTGAACATTAGCAATATGTGGGATCTGTTTTGCGGTGCTGGCGGTTTTGGTCTGCATTGTGCAGATAAAGGGACTCGACTGACAGGGATTGAGATCAGTGCTGAAGCAATTAGTTGTGCTAAAAGTTCTGCCAAAAGCCTGGGGCTGGAGCAGGTAGATTTTCAGGCACTGGATTCCACTCATTTTGCCCTTGATAAATCACAAATACCTGAGTTAGTTCTGGTAAACCCTCCTCGGAGAGGAATTGGTAAAGAGTTATGTGAATACCTTAGCCGGATGGCACCTAAATATGTGCTTTATTCGAGCTGTAATGCGCAGACGATGGCAAAAGATATCACTATGCTTAAACAATATCGAATAGAAAAAGTGCAGTTATTCGATATGTTCCCTCATACCGAACATTATGAAACATTGGCACTGTTAGTTCTTAATGTAAATTAATAACCTTATATCTTGGTTACCGTGATAACGATAAGTTATCACGGGCAGGAATGGTGAAATCAGATCATTGGGTGTGAATGCTGATTAATTGCGCTGTTCAAATGATAAGGCTCGTTGTTCAATCATACGCATCAGCAGTGTTAAAAGACCATTTATGCAGAGGTAAATAATCCCCGCAGCAATAAATACCGTTGCATCATAACTACGCCCAAATTGAAGCTGGCTATATCCCATGATGTCTAATAAGGTGATGGTACTGGCTAGTGAAGTGCTCTTGAAAATCAGCACAACTTCATTGGAATAGGAAGAGAGTGCTCGCTTAAAAGCATAAGGTAACAGAATGCGCATAGAATGCACTTTGGACATACCAAGAGCCTGGCAAGATTGCCATTGTCCGGCAGGAATGGCTTTGACAGCCCCGTAAAATAGCAAGGTTGAGTAGGCTGCACTATTCAATGTAAGTGTCATCATTGCACACAGCCACGGCTCTGACATAAGTTGCCATAACCACGGATACTCTTTAAGTGATGGAAATTGTCCCGGCCCGTAGTAAATCAGGAAAAACTGAACGAGGAGCGGGGTTCCGGTAAATAGTGTGATATAGCCTCTCACCAATTGAGAAAGTACAGGCCATTTCATTGTCAGGATCGTGGTCAAGACAATGGACAGTATGAATGCGACCAACAATGCTGAGAAAGTCAAACTGAGGCTGGTTTGCAAGCCGGATAAAATTTCCTGGATGTATTCAAACATTATGAAGCACTCCGTTCAAAATGGGTGGCGCGCATTTCAAGCTGTTTGAGAATAAATTGGCTGACCAGAGTAATTATCAGATAGATCACAGCAACAACCATATACCATGTAAACGGCTCCTGAGTTCGGGTGGCGATACTTTTTGTTTGTAACATCAGATCATTAACGCTGATTAACGAAACCAGTGCCGTATCTTTCAATAAGACCAGCCATTGATTACCAAGCCCTGGCAGGGCATGGCGCCACATTTGAGGCATAATCAAGCGAAAAAAGATGCGACTTTGGCTTAACCCCAGAGCTTGACCGGCTTCCCATTGCCCTGACGGAACCGCTTTTAATGCTCCCCGCAGCGTTTGTGAAGCATAAGCAGAATAGAGCAGAGACAGGGCAATAACACCGCACAGGAAAGGACTGACATCAAAGTTGTCAATTTCCATCTGTATTTTAAAGTGCCAGATAACAAGATTGATATCAAAACCTTCCGACAGTGTAATGAGGAGTTGTGAACTGCCAAAATAGATGAAGAGAACAACTAAAATTTCAGGCAATCCTCGGATCAAGGTAACCCAGCAAGAGCCTAAAAAAGCAATAGGTTTCCAGCGAATGGATTCCCATGCAGTCAACAACATTGCCAGAACTAAACCGACGACAAGCGAGGAAATGGCAAGGCCGACGGTAACTCCGGCGGCACTGATTAAAGAGTGGAGTTCATTCATTAGGATTGAGTTTATTGTTTAAACCATTTTTTGTAGATGGTGTCGTAAGTACCGTCTTGTTTAACTTCGGTTAGTGCTTTGTTCAGTTTATTCAGTAGCTCAGTATTACCTTTGCGGACGGCAATACCTAAACCGATACCAAAGTAGTTTTTGTCTGTCACCTTATCGCCAACCGTACTTAACTCTTTATTCTTTTTTAGCCATTCATTGACGACGGCAGTATCACCGAACAACGCATCAATACGACCATTTTTTAAATCAAGGATTGCATTTTGATAGCTGTCATAAGGCACGGTTTTCAGCTCTTTATGTTGCTCCATCAAATACTTCTGGTGTGTAGTGCCATTCTGAGTACCTATTTGCTTACCTTTGAGGTCGGCAACTTGAGCAAATTTCCCTTTGATAGCAACGAACATAGCAGAGTTATCATAATAAGTTTGGGTAAAATCAACTTGTTTTTGACGATCTGGTGTGATGTCGATACCCGCCATCAAAACATCAAACCGACGGAATTTTAAGCTGGGAATAAGGCTATCAAATGCCTGGTTGGTGAATGTACATTCTGCGTTGAGCTTTGCACATATGGCATTCGCCAAATCGACGTCGAATCCTTGAATCTTATTGTTTGCATCAATAAATTCAAATGGAGGATAAGTTGCTTCCGTCGCAAAACGGAGAGTTGATTCCTCCGCTGCGGTTGCTGATAAGGTCACTGCACTCAATAAGGCTGCAAACAATAATTTCTTCATAGCAATATCCTGTTGTTTATGAACTTTATGGGAATGTAGTCAATTGAAATTAAAAAAGTTTATAGATCCAGTATGGTGTTTCAGTGCGATAAATTTCAGTGTGATAAATTTCAGTGTGATAAATAGTGAGCAAAGGATTCTGTTTGAGGACGCATAAAATGCGTGGTATCACCTTTTTCGATAATGCGTCCCTGCTCCATATATACAACCTGGCTTGCGGTTTTGCGAGCAAATTCCACTTCATGAGTCACTATAACCTGAGTGATACCGGTTCCTGCCAGCTCTTTTATAATATCAATAACTTGGGCTGTGATTTCGGGATCGAGTGCAGCGGTAGGTTCATCAAACAATAGAATCTGAGGTTCCATCATTAATGCACGTGCAATAGCAACCCGTTGCTGTTGTCCACCGGAAAGATGCAGTGGAAAACGGTTGGTGAATTGCTCCAAACGAAGTCGGGAAAGGAGTTTTGCTGCTTTTTCCCGTGCTTGTTGTTTGGATTGCTTTAATACTCGGCAAGGTGCTTCAATCAAGTTATCCATCACGGTCAAGTGTGGCCATAGATTGTATTGCTGGAAGACCATGCCAACTTTTTGGCGCAATGCGAGAATTTCTTTGTAATTAGGTTGTTGTTCGAAATCAAATTGGTGCGTTACCACATTGAGTAGCCCAGAACGAGGCATCTCCAGTAAATTCAACACACGCAGCAAAGAGCTTTTTCCAGCCCCACTGGGTCCCAGCAACACCACAGTTTCTCCTGAGTTACATTCAAAATTGATATCGAAGAGAGCCTGGTGTGAACCATAGAAGCAATTTATGTTTTTTAATTGAATGCCCATGTGAAAAATATGAATAGTTAATTGATTGATGCGATATTAGTCTCATAAGCATAACTATGCAATTACATCTGCATAAAATTGTTATTTTAATCAACTTAATACAACTTAATAAGTTAACCAATCAATTTGTCGGCATTTTTTAGATCTTTTTTTGCTCTTTATATTAGTTGGATAGATTAATTTTTATATCGAAAATTTTTTTTTATTCAGTTTACGCACTAAACCTGGATGGTTTTTATTGGGTAAACAATGCGATGAATAACGGGGTTAATAAACTCAATATAAAACCATGAACGATGGCTGCTGGCACAATACTGATACCACCACAACGTTGTAAGATTGGTAAGGTGAAGTCAATTGAAGCTGCTCCTGTTAAACCCAATGCGGTTGAACGGTAGCGATTTATTAGCATGGGAATAAGCATGATAGACGCCAATTCACGCGCTAAATCATTGAAAAATGCCGTACTACCAAATACAGGCCCGTAAGCATCGGAAATTAAAATACCGGAGAGGGAATACCAACCGTATCCTGATGCAATGGCAAGGCCTGTTTTGGTCGGTAATCCCAGTAAAAATGCCGCCAGTACACCACCCAACAGAGAACTCACAGCAACCACGATAGCGATAATCGTACCACGGCGATTCAGTAGTGTTTGCTTGAGGTTCATGCCGTTATTGCGCAATTGAATTCCAACTAGAAAGAGTAAAAAAATCAGGGCAATTTCGCTGGCTTGTCTGGAAAAATGGAACCCTGACCAGCCTGTTAATCCAATCAGAAATCCCAATACTAACGCACCACATAATTTGACGGAATCCAGAGCCATGTGTAATCGGGAAGGAGGTTTTTCCTGTTTATGTGTATTAATAATCCACGGATCTCGTTTATCCAGAAGGAAAAGCGCTAGCATATTAATTATAAAAATGCACAGGAAAAACGTTGTTGCATACAGCAAGATGGAAAGTAAATGATTGCCCAGGTTTTCCAGCATCGCAAGGCTGATCCCCATCAGAATGAGAATGATGTAGACCATAACATTGAGTAGCTGATGCACGAGAGTTAGCGTTGATTTATTATTCAGATGAATAAGGTAGCCCAGAGCCAAAGGCAGGAGAATAATTAATAATCCTGAATACATGTTCCACATCCTTATCCAATAAAAAACATCTTCTTATCTAATCTTAATAACGAAAACGGGTTACAAAGATCATAAAATATACCGAAACAAAAAGTTTACATTAAAATAACAAGCAGCATAAAGGGAAACATACTGAAACTCAACGCATTTTTAATCTCCGATAGAATGGAACGCTATCGTTTTAATGAGCTTGATTTCTATCACTCCAGGAATGCAATTGGTTAGCGAGAGGGAGAGTCAATTTAACGTAATTTGGGCTACCTGCATTTATATTGGTTTTATATTGGTTTTTTAAAGGAGAGCTATCAGAAAATTTTCTTATCAAAAATCTTTCGTTGATAGGGTTTGTTTATATTTTCTACAGTAAAGTGCAGGTAAAGTAATTAGATAACATATTTTAATAGTAGGTATTTGTTGATGAAACTTTTTTTTACCAAATATCGCTGGATTGGGACTGGGCTTGTTCTCATCGCTATTGTCTTTGTATGGTACCATTTCTTCTATTCACAAAAACCTATTACATATCAGACAAGTGCCGTGATAAAGGGAGATTTCGGTAGAAATGTTCTGGCGGTAGGTAAATTGGATGCAGTCAGTAAAGTTGATGTAGGAGCTCAGGTTAGTGGTCAATTGAAAGAGCTCTATGTGAAATTGGGGGATAAGGTTAAACAAGGTCAATTACTGGCATTAATTGATCCACAGACAGCAAAGAACACCGTGGCAGAAATTCAGGAAACTGCAAAATCACTGGAGGCTAACCTTCGTGGGGCACAAGCTGAATTAAAACTTGCACAGCTCAAAGTAAATCGCGTGAAACATTTATTTAAATTACATTTAATATCTCATCAAGAATTGGACTCCAACATAACAGATATGCAGTCTAAGGCAGCCAGAGCTGACGATTTGGCAGCGCAAATTAAGCAAAATAAGGCCAAACTTGATACGGCAAAAACGAATTTGCAATATACCCGAATTATTGCCCCAATAGAGGGCATTGTGGCAGATATTAAAACACTCCAGGGACAAACCGTGATTGCTGCACAGCAAGCGCCGACCATTCTGACACTGGCAAATCTCGATACCATGATTGTTAATGCAGAAGTATCGGAAGCTGATGTCATCAATTTAGCGCCCGGCCAGAAAGTCTCATTCACCATTTTAGGAGCACCAGGCCGACAATTTCATAGCGTCCTGAAAGATATTCTACCAACACCGCAAGCGGTGAATAACGCTATTTTCTACTATGCTCGCTTTGAAGTCCCTAATCCTAAACATATATTGCGTTTGCAGATGACTGCTCAAGTAAAAGTGGAGCTTCAGGCTCTGCATAATGTATTGATGATCCCAATTTCAGCTTTGGAAATATCGTCTCAACAAGATACGTCTTCAACTCAATATTTACCTTCTACACAATATGAAGTGAGTGTTTTGCATAATGGCAAAGCAGAAAAACGTAACATCACGATAGGCGCTTTTGATAACGCTAATGTTCAGGTGCTCTCTGGATTGAAGGAAGGCGAACGGGTAATCACTAGTCGCAGCGATAGTAGCGTAGAGGAGTAATAATGAGTACGTTACTGGAACTCAAAGGCGTTAGCCGTAGTTATCTGGCTGGAGAAAGTCAAGTCACTGTTCTGGATAATATTTCTTTATCTATACAGGCCGGAGAAATGGTGGCTATTGTTGGTGCTTCCGGTTCAGGTAAGTCTACTTTAATGAATGTACTTGGCTGCTTGGATAAACCTAGCAGTGGAGAATATTGGGTTGCAGGAAGAAATATTGCTGACTTAGATAGTGATCAGTTGGCAGAGTTACGCAGGGAATATTTTGGGTTCATTTTTCAGCGCTACCATTTATTGACTCATTTAACCGCTGAACAAAATGTTGAGATCCCGGCAATTTATTCCGGTATTTCCAAAATACAACGTCGTAAGCGAGCGATTGAATTGCTAAAGAGCCTTGGATTGGAAAATCGGATTAACTATCGACCAAGTCAGCTTTCAGGTGGGCAGCAACAACGGGTCAGTATTGCCAGAGCACTCATGAATGGTGGTCAGGTCATTCTGGCAGATGAACCGACAGGGGCATTGGATAGTACTTCCGGCCAGGAAATGCTAGATATCTTGAAGAAGCTCTGTCAACGGGGACATACGGTCGTAATTGTTACTCACGATCCCAATATTGCGGCACAGGCTCAACGAGTGATTGAAATTAAAGATGGATGTGTCATGAGTGAGGTGCGTTCTTCTGAACATCAAACATTACCCCATACCTCTTCTTCTGTAGATACCACTGTCAAGGTAAAAACTTCTTCAGTACAACAAATCTGGGGACGTTTTAATGAAGCTTTATTAATGGCATGGCGCGCCATGAATGTGAATAAGCTACGTACTCTGCTGACAATGCTTGGAATTATAATAGGCATTGCTTCTGTCGTCACAATTTTAGTAATTGGTGATGCGGCAAAATCAAAGGTGCTATCAAATATTAAATCTATTGCCACTAACTCTATAACGATTTATCCGGGCGGAGATTTTGGCAGTGATAATGCTTTGGATATGCAGGCACTGAAACTGACTGATATTCCGGCAATAAAATCTCAGTCCTATGTTCGGGCTGTTTCCCCCGAATTTGTGAATAGCGGACGTTTGCGTCAAGGCAATATAGATGCTAAAGCACAAATATCAGGGGTAGGTAGTGATTTTTTTCAGGTGTATGCTATGACGTTTTCTCAGGGCATTCCTTTTACTCCAGAGATGATTGAGAGTAAGTCTCAAGTGGTTATCATTGATGAGAATACACGTAAGAAGTTCTTTCCTTACCAGAATAATGTGATAGGCAAAAAGTTACTGTTAACAAATATGCCCTTGACGGTGATTGGTGTCATTGCTAAAGGGCTAAATCTTTATGGCAGTAGTGATACATTACAAGTTTGGGTGCCTTACAGTACGATGAATAGCCGTTTGATGAATCAAAGCTATCTGAATTCGATTGATGTCAGGTTGAAAGATGGCTATGAGTCCAATGCAGCGGAAGAAAAACTTAATCAATTACTGATATTTCGTCATGGTAAAAAAGACCTTCACACTTATAACATGAATAACACCATTAAGATAATGGATAAAACAACCCGGACGCTGCAAATATTTTTAACGTTAGTTGCGGTAATATCCTTGGTTGTCGGAGGAATTGGTGTCATGAATATCATGTTGGTATCAGTTACCGAGCGTACAAGAGAGATTGGTATTCGTATGGCTGTAGGAGCCAGAACCAGTGACATTATGCAGCAATTCCTTATTGAAGCTGTTTTGGTTTGTTTAATGGGGGGGATACTGGGGATTATTTTGTCATACAGCCTTTCTTTTATGGCGCAATTGCTGTTACCGAACTGGAATTTCGTTTATAACATCACTGCATTTATCATCGCATTTGGTTGTTCAACGGCAATAGGGATAATCTTTGGCTTCCTGCCTGCAAGAAATGCAGCTCACCTCGACCCTATAGAGGCCCTGGCAAGGGAATAAAATAGCACGCCACAAATAAGCTTATTGTCTATTTGTGGCGTGGAATTACGAATTTATCGGGGTACTATTTTTTTGATTTTGAACCACCTTCCAGGGGTACAATGAGGCTGGCGTGGTTACCCTTAGGGCCTTGATGAACGCTAAAGTTCACTTTTTGACCGGCCTTCAGCGTCCTATAACCATCCATCTGAATGGTTGAATAGTGAGCGAATATATCCTCGCCCCCGCTAGCTGGGCAAATAAATCCAAAGCCCTTTGCATTATTGAACCATTTCACAGTGCCTGTTTCCATACTTCTCTATCCCTCGTATCACTATTTCGGGTTTAGGAGTCACTAAAAATTTAAAAATATGAACAAACGCCCAGACGGAATGCGGTGTTCATAAAATATACTGTAGTGAAATTCATTACGTCGTCAAGCATATAAACAACGTCAAGCTGTCTCAAATAACCAAAGTTTGATATAGATAACGGTATCTGATTTTTAGGCAAGATCCTGATCTGTTAATCAAGGGAGGGATAAGCAGAGTGCTTTATGAAGTGATAAAATATATAGCAGTAGAATGAATGAGTTCATTCTAAAATCCAGCGGACAGTTAATACCCAACGGAAGAATAATGACTGAGTTTTATAACGATTTGAAAGTTGAAGAATTTATTGAGGATGATGCAAAACAAAAACTACAACCACCATCAATGTATATGGTTATTCTTAACAATGACGATTATACCCCTATGGAGTTTGTAGTTGACGTATTGCGAAAGTTCTTTTCTTATGATGTTGAACGAGCAACGCAACTAATGCTGGATATCCATTACAAAGGGAAAGCTGTTTGCGGAATTTATACGGCAGAGGTCGCAGAAACTAAAGCTGCGCAAGTGAACATGTATGCTAAAGAGCACGAGCATCCGTTACTTTGCACGCTGGAAAAGGTCTGATCTGGCTTACTTAAATTTGGGAGGAGGTGCTTATGCTCAATCAAGAACTGGAGCTTAGTCTCAATATTGCTTTTGCCAAAGCAAGGGATAACAGACATGAATTTATGACTGTAGAGCACCTGTTGCTGGCGTTGTTAAGTAACACATCAGCGCGAGAAGCATTGGAGGCTTGTAAAGTCGACTTGGCGATGTTACGCCAGGAATTAGAAAGTTTTATTGCACAAACGACCCCGTTGTTATCTGAGAATGATGACAGGGATACACAACCTACATTAAGTTTTCAGCGTGTTTTGCAACGCGCGGTATTTCATGTTCAATCTTCGGGGCGTTCGGAAGTTTCTGGGGCGAATGTGTTAGTTGCCATTTTTAGCGAACAGGAATCTCAGGCTGCTTATTTACTGCGTAAACACGACGTCAGTCGTTTGGATGTTGTGAATTTCATCTCTCATGGAACCCGTAAAGATGAATCAGATAATGATACCCACCACAGTATCAATCCGGTTCCAGAAGAGCCGGTAATTAGTGAAGATCGATTGGAAAATTTCACGACCAATCTGAACCAATTGGCACAGAAAGGGCAAATTGATCCGCTTGTCGGCCGTCAGAATGAGTTGGAAAGAGCAATTCAGGTACTCTGTCGTCGCCGCAAGAATAATCCTCTGTTTGTTGGAGAATCGGGCGTTGGTAAGACAGCTATTGCTGAGGGGCTTGCATGGTGTATCGTGCAGAAGAATGTGCCCGAAGTGATGCAGAATTGTACTATCTATTCTCTGGATATTGGCTCGTTGCTGGCAGGGACAAAATATCGCGGCGATTTTGAGAAGCGCTTCAAGTCTTTGTTAAAAACATTGGAACAGGACAGTAAAAGCATTCTCTTTATTGACGAAATCCATACTATTATTGGAGCGGGTGCTGCTTCTGGTGGGCAGGTGGACGCAGCTAATCTTATTAAACCGCTGTTGTCCAGTGGGCGTATACGGGTAATTGGCTCAACGACTTACCACGAATTTAGCAATATTTTTGAAAAAGATCGGGCTTTGGCTCGCCGATTCCAAAAAATTGACATTCTTGAGCCTTCTTCGGAAGAAACGGTACAAATTATCAATGGGCTGCGTGCTAAATATGAAGCACACCATGACGTTCGTTATACAGCGAAGGCCATTCGAGCCGCAGTGGAGTTATCTGTGAAGTACATTACCGATCGTCATTTACCGGATAAAGCCATTGATGTCATTGATGAGGCTGGTGCAAGAACCCGGTTAGTGCCAGTTAGCCGCCGTAAGAAGACTATTAATGTTGCCGATATTGAGACTGTTGTTGCTCGCATAGCCCGTATTCCAGAAAAAACGGTGTCAGCCAGTGATAAAGATGTATTGAAAACACTGGATGAGCGTTTGAAAATGTTGGTCTTTGGTCAAGACAAAGCGATTGCTGCTTTGACAGAAGCCATTAGAATGAGCCGTGCTGGATTGGGACAGGATTATAGGCCAGTAGGATCTTTCTTGTTTGCAGGGCCTACGGGAGTGGGAAAAACAGAAGTCACAGTCCAACTTGCCAAGGTATTGAATGTCAAATTATTGCGATTTGATATGTCAGAGTATATGGAACGACATACTGTCAGCCGTTTAATCGGTGCTCCTCCGGGTTATGTTGGGTATGATCAGGGAGGATTATTGACCGATGCGATCATCAAACATCCTCATTCTGTACTATTATTGGATGAGATTGAAAAAGCGCATCCTGATGTATTTAACCTGCTGTTACAGGTTATGGATAATGGCACGTTGACCGACAATAATGGTCGTAAGGCGGATTTCCGCAATGTTATTTTGGTGATGACAACCAATGCAGGGGTACGTGAAATACAGCGTAAATCTATTGGGTTCACGGAGCAGGATAATAGTACGGATGGCATGGAAGAGATAAAACGGATTTTTACACCTGAATTCCGCAATCGCCTTGATAGCATCATCTGGTTTGATGCGCTCTCTGCTGAAGTTATTCAGCAAGTTGTTGATAAATTTATCGTCGAGTTACAAGCCCAACTGGATGAAAAAGGTGTTTCTCTGGAAGTCAGTGCAGATGCCCGTCAATGGTTATGTGACAAAGGTTATGATAAGGCGATGGGTGCACGTCCTATGGCGCGTGTAATCCAGGACAATCTTAAAAAACCACTGGCGAATGAGTTGTTATTTGGTTCTTTGGTGCATGGAGGCTCAGTCAAGATTAAACTTGATAAAGCTAAACAGACATTGGTATATGACTTTAAGAGCGCTCAAAAATCAAATAAAAAGAGATCGGAAGATGCCGTGTTATAGGTATAAATGATAGAAGCTGGTAATTGACAGGTAGTAAAAATTAGTCGCAGCCACACCACAGGTGAATTCTGAAAAAATATGCTCACCTGTGGTGTTAAGGGCTCTTAATCAGCGGCTACGGAAAGTGATGCGTCCTTTTTCCGGATCATATGTAGTTAGCTCAACTGTAACTGTGTCTCCTGTCAGGATGCGGATATAGTTTTTACGCATTTTTCCTGAGATATGAGCAGTGACAGTGTGCCCGTTGTCTAATTCAACGCGAAACACGGTATTTGGCAGTGTTTCTAAAACAGTACCTTGCATTTCAAAATTAGTGTCTTCTTTGGCCATCTAATCCTCTAAATGTAACAACCATAGTTTTTAACCGGCAAGATAATGCCGAAAAACCATCATTATGTAAAGGAATGTCGTATTTTAAGTCATCATTTTACACGCGATAATATGATGGCTAATGATGACATCCCACCATGAACAGCATTTATTTCTAAGAGATAATTATCAATCCAGCTTTTGTACAGACCAGCAACCTGATTGCAATGGCTGCTTTCTTAATTGATAAAGATACTGGAGAAACTTTTCTCTCGGAATATTTTTAGCACCCAATGATTCTGTATGGTGATTTAGTACCTGACAATCAAATAGCTGACCACCATAACGCAAAAAATGGTGATAGAATGCGACAAAAGCGCACTTGGAAGCATTCTCCATTTTGCTAAACATCGATTCACCGCAAAATAGTGTACCGACACAAACGCCGTATAAACCACCCACAAGTTGGTAGTCATGCCAGACTTCAATTGAATGAGCTAAACCTTCTTTATGTAAAGTTTGATAACCTTTTTGAACATCGGTTCCAATCCAGGTGCCTTCTTGTCGTTGGGCGCAATTATATATCACTTCATCAAAGGCATAGTTTACCGTAATTTGGTAAATATGTTTGCGAATAAATCGACGTAGTGTTCGGCCAATATGCAATTCTCCTGGAATTAACACGGCCCTGGGATCGGGAGACCACCATAAAGGCGGTTCATCAGGCGAATACCACGGAAAAATCCCCTCATGATACGCTACTCGTAAACGTTCTGCACTTAGATCTCCTCCAAATGCCAATAAACCATTAGGATCAACGAGTGCATTGGTAGGGTGGGGAAATTCGTATGAGTTACCCAATTGAGCTATCGACATAAGTTGCATCACCTTTGCTCAGAATAGCTCTGTAGCTGATAAAACTGTTGTCGCTGATAAAATTGATAGTAACGCCCTTGTTGAGCGAGTAGCGCATTGTGCTTCCCTTGCTCGATAATGCGTCCTCCATCCATAACGCAAATCCGATCCATGTGTTGCAAGCCTGTAAGTCGATGGGTAACGATAATCAACGCTTTATGCTGACAACTACGGTGTAGCAGCGACAGAATTTGTTGTTCTGTATCTGCATCAAGTCCTTCAGTGGGTTCATCCAATAGCATTAAAGGGGCATTGTGCAACAATGCTCTGGCAATACCCAAGCGACGCTGTTCTCCACCGGAAAGCTGACGCCCTCCCTCACCCATCCAACAGTTTAGCTTTTTATCAGTGTCTAGCAAGTACCCTAAACCTACTTGTTGCAGTACGGTTGTTAATTCATCGTCATGAGCATCTGGTTTTGCCAATAAGAGATTTTCACGCAAGGTATGGCTAAAGATATGTATCCGCTGCGGAACGATAGACATCATTGAACGTAATGTTGACTCATCATAGTGGGAGATCGGGTGCTGATTGAGTTGAATCTCACCGCTATTGACGTCCCAGGCACGTGTTAATAATTGCAAAAGTGTTGATTTACCACATCCTGTTTTCCCCAGTAAAGCAATATGTTCGCCGGATGTCAGAGATAGAGATATATTTTTCAATACTGGCTGTGGCTGGTCAGGGTAGGTGAAATCAACATTTTTTATTTCAAGACTGAGCTTGTCATTTGCTTGCGGTCCATGAGAAGGGAAGGTGACTTCCGGTTTTTGGTGCATCAACTGAGAAACTCGAGTTGCAGATGCAATGACTTGCCCCATGTGCTGGAATGCCACTGTGACTGGCCCAAGTGCTTCGAACGCAGCAAGGGTGCAGAATGTAAACAGTGCTATTAATGCGCCCGCTTGACTATTTTCTCCTACACCTGTTTCTCCCACCCCTGCCGCAGCCAACCACAAAATCAGCGTTACTGTAATACCAGTGGAAAAAATCATAATGGCTTGTGAGAGTCCGGTTAAACTGGCTTGTTTTTGCTGGTTTTTTAGCCAGTTATTTTCAATCTCAGTCATGGATTGACGGAAGCGCTTGAGTGCACCAAATACGCTTAACTCAGCTTGCCCCTGCAAGGCGCTGGTCAGTAATGTACGATACTGACCGCGTTGTTGGGTCATGTTTCTGCCATAAGGTTTTCCTGCGTGGTAAAACACGCAAGGTAATATCAGCAGCAGTCCTAACATAATACCGCCAATAGTATAAGCGAGGGTGATATCAAGCAAGCCCAGGCCGAATGTCAGAGCGAGAATGACGACGAATGCGGCGAGAACAGGGGAAATAACGCGCAGATACAGGTGATCCAGTGTTTCCACATCCGCAACAAGCCTATTTAACAACTCACCTTGACGAAAACGAGCAATGCCTCCCGGAGAAAGGGGCAGTATTTTTTGAAATGCGAAAACACGTAAATGTGCTAATACCCGGAATGTTGCATCATGGCTGACAAGCCGTTCACCATAACGTCCAGCCGTGCGAAAAATGGCCGCACCGCGAACACCGGCGGCTGGCAGCATATAGTTGAATGTATATAACCCTGCGAACCCTGCCAGGGCGGTACCAGCCAGGAACCAACCAGAGAGTGTTAGCAACCCAATACTGGCTAGTAGTGTCACAATTGCCAATACCATACCTAAGCTAATGAGAAACCAATGGCGACGATAGAGTGCGAGAAATGGGAGTAATACACGCATGATTAAAGCTCCACACTACGGTGAGACAATAAACGAGAAAATACACTTTGAGACTGGCTTAAAGTTTGATAATCACCTTGCTCAATAAGCAATCCGTTTTCCATTACCCAAATCTGGTCATACGATAGCGTTTCTTCTAACAAGTGAGTGACCAATAATGTGGTTTGTTGATGTGATGCTTGATTTAAAGCCATCATCACACGCTGTTCGCTATGGGCATCAAGGCTAGCGGCTGGTTCATCCAATAGCAATAATTGGCAAGGATTTAACAACGCTCGTGCTACCGCAATACGTTGGGCTTGTCCAACAGACAGACGAGCAGCGTTGTCACCTATCACCGTATTGATTCCATCTGGAAGGTCGTTAATAAACTCACTGACATAAGCCCGTTCCATCACATCATTGATTTGCTCTTGCGTTGCGTCATATTGACCAAGACGAATATTATCGAGCACTGTTTGTTCTGGCAGGTGTGGGTTTTGCCCAACCCAGCTTAAATGTTCGCGCCATTTGGTGAGATTGAGTTCACGCAACTCAATACCATTGATTTTTAAGGAACCCTGATAAGGCAAGAATCCCAGCAATACATTGATCAACGAACTTTTGCCCGCACCACTTTTTCCAACCAGAGCAATTCGCTGACGTTTATCAATGGTAAAATTCAAAGGACCGGCAAGACGATGTCCATCGTGGGACATAATTTCCAGGCCGCAGGCTTCAATGGTTACGGGTTCTTTATCTGATAGTGTTTTCTCACCGCGATTTGCGACCTGTTCTCCATCGCTGCTAAGTAAGGTGAAGAGCGATTCTGCCGCTCCGACTGCCTGGGCTTTGGCGTGATAAAACGTACCTAAATCGCGCAGTGGTTGAAAAAACTCAGGTGCGAGGATTAACGCGAGGAAACCTGCAAACAACGTAACACCGATGCCATAGCTACCAAAGTGCAATTCGCCCAAATAGGAAAAACCAAAATAAACAGCAACAACAGCAATGGAAATTGCAGCAAAAAATTCTAAAACTGCTGAAGATAGGAATGCCATGCGCAGAACTTCCATCGTCCTACGACGAAAGTTTTCTGTTGACTCCGCGATTTGTTCAACTTCCGCATCCCCTCGATGAAACAGGCGCAAAGTTTCCAAACCCCGTAAACGATCGAGAAAATTACCGCTTAATCGGCTGAGAGCAACAAAATTGCGCCGATTGGCATCTGCGGCTCCTAACCCGACCAAAGCCATAAACAGAGGAATCAATGGAGCGGTGACAAATAAAATCAATCCTGCGGCCCAATTAATTGGAAACACAGTAATCAGAATTAAGATAGGGATCATTGTCGCAAGAGTAATTTGAGGTAAATAGCGAGAGTAGAAATCTTGCATGTCTTCTATCTGCTCCAGGATAATGGTCGCCCAACTTCCTGCGGGTTTTCCCTTAACCCACACTGGACCTAATTGTTCGAGTTTATCCAGTACCATATTGCGAATTTGTTGACGTACAATTTTGCCACAAATAAACCCGATTCGCTCCCGAACAGCATTGACAATCGCTCGTAATGTAAAAGTAGCGGCCAACATTAGAAATTGGTCGATCAGATTTTCACGGGGAACATTGTCCATAATCAGAGCCTGGAGGATTGTCGCCAAGAGCCAGGCCTGAGAAATAATCAGCAATCCACTGATTAAGCCAAGTAGCATTGATAAACGAAGCCACCGACGGGCAGGAGCAGTTTGCTGCTTCAGCCATCGAACAAGTTCAGATTGTCTTGTTTTGTCCATAAGAAAAATTTCTGATTAGGGGGTGATGATACGGAATATCAAACCAGGTTGTATGTTACCTGTTAAAAAGCGCTATCGAAATAGCGCCTTGGGGAAAGATAGATTATTTGGTTGCCAATCCGTCAAGGAAACGTTCAGCATCCAGTGCAGCCATACAGCCTGTACCTGCTGAGGTGATAGCTTGGCGATACACATGATCCATAACATCTCCGGCGGCAAAGATACCAGGAATAGACGTTTGGGTAGCATTACCATGTAAGCCAGATTGGACTTTGATATATCCGTTTTCCAGCTCTAGCTGGTCATCAAAGATGCCCGTATTTGGACTATGGCCGATGGCAATGAAAACGCCGGTAACACCCAGTTCTTCAGTGCTGTCACTTTTCGTATCACGAATGCGAATGCCGGTAACACCCATATCATCACCCAGTACTTCATCCAACGTACGATCAGTATGCAGAATGATATTACCGTTCTTCACTTTTTCCATCAGACGATCAATCAGGATTTTCTCTGAACGGAAAGTATCACGACGGTGAATCAAATGTACTTCAGAGGCGATGTTCGCCAAATACAGAGCTTCTTCAACGGCAGTATTCCCCCCACCAACTACAGCAACTTTTTGTTTGCGATAGAAAAAACCATCACAGGTTGCACAGGCAGATACCCCACGACCTTTGAAAGCTTCCTCGGAAGGCAATCCGAGATAACGGGCTGAAGCACCTGTCGCGATAATTAAAGCATCACAGGTATATTCCTGATCATCACCAAATAAACGGAATGGTCTATTTGAGAAATCAACTTTCTGAATATGGTCAGAAATGATTTCTGTTTGAAATTTTTCGGCGTGCTGGAACATTCGCTCCATTAAACTTGGGCCAGTCAGCCCTTCAGGATCACCGGGCCAGTTTTCAACCTCAGTCGTGGTGGTCAATTGGCCGCCTTTTTCAACCCCAGTAATGAGGACAGGATTTAGGTTAGCGCGGGCTGCATACACAGCAGCGGTATAACCAGCAGGGCCTGAACCAAGAATGATAAGTTTACTGTGTTTGGCTGTGCTCATGGATACCTCATTTTTCCTATCACATATTGCAGATTTAGGGATTGTAGGAGAAATAATAAGTTAAAAAAAGCAATTATCAGATAAAATATTCATGTTATTAACGATTTTACCGATAGATAGTAACTATGATGTAATCGTATTGTAAGAGATGATTGTTTAACTTCCTGAATTGAACATCATTTATACATATGAGACACGAAATAAGCTATCGAAACGATTTACTGAAAATTTGTTTGGCAGGTTGTTCTGATTTTTGTTCATTTACTTTGACAATCGGCTGTGCATTTGCGAAAACATCAGTGTAAGAGATAATTATCTCTTCTGCTAATCAATTGTTTCTATAAAATGGATAAATTAGTGTGAGTGATTTTCTCATAGAATATAAAAATTGCCGTTAAGCTGTTTCTGAAAAACCTAGTGTTTTTGGTGCTAATATCTTGAGAAATAGTGTTCTGGGAAATGATGTTTCTGAGAGACAGTGTTCTGGTAAATCGTGTCGTATTCCTAATGGATTTCAAGTTGTAGTGCGGCGATAAGGGAACAAAACCTCAAGCGCATAGAAACTAGTATGAATGATGAGTGGCTGACATATGAGTAACTGAGTGATTGGGGTGAGTGAGCACAGCGAACATAGCAGCAACTTGGAAAGTCAAAGGGAAAATTAATCGAATTCTGGGAGATTGCAGTCTGGGAAATTGTATTCTGGGAGATTGTTTCTAGAAGTTGTAGTAGTCCTTAAACCTTGGTTACAGATTGAGTTTTAACCTTTGAAGACATCTTTTCCAGCTCAACAGCTTGAAAGAGATAGGGAAAATGTTTTAGGTGTAGGAATATAAAGAGAGAGCAATAAGATGATAGATAATAAGAAGCGTCCAGGAAAAGATCTTGATCGTATAGATCGTAATATCCTTAATGAGTTGCAAAAAGATGGCCGTATTTCTAATGTGGAGTTATCCAAAAGAGTTGGTTTGTCACCAACACCTTGTCTGGAACGTGTACGTCGCTTAGAGCGTCAGGGCTTTATCTCTGGCTATACGGCTTTGCTGAATCCTCATTATTTGGATGCATCATTGCTGGTATTTGTTGAAATTACGTTGAACCGCGGTGCAGCAGATGTATTTGAACAATTTAATACTGCTGTTCAGAAACTAGAAGAAATCCAAGAGTGTCATTTAGTTTCTGGTGATTTTGACTACTTGCTGAAAACACGTGTACCAGATATGTCTGCATATCGTAAGTTGCTCGGCGAAACTTTGTTGCGTCTTCCAGGTGTTAACGACACCCGTACTTATGTTGTGATGGAAGAAGTGAAACAGAGTAACCGCTTGGTGATTAAGACTCGTTAAGCTTTCATCTAAAATGTACAGATGCAAAACAGAAAAAACTTAGGTACACTCCTGTTTATGCATACAGTTTCAACGCTGAGCTACCCTCAGCGTTGTTCCATTTAATCAACAGAAAAACCTGGAGAGCCTTTCTTGAACCAGGAATATACAGAAGACAAACGTGTTAAGTTAAAGAAGATAAGCAGTGGCCGCCGGCTTCTGGAAGCCGTTCTGTTGGTTATTGCTATCTGTGCTGTGTATTTAATAGTAGCGCTTATCAGCTTCAATCCATCTGATCCCAGTTGGTCACAGACATCATGGCATGAACCCGTCCATAATTGGGGGGGCAGTGTTGGTGCCTGGTTATCTGACATACTATTCTCGGCATTTGGTATTCTTGCCTATGCAGTCCCGCCATTTATGTTGTTAGGGTGTTGGAATGCTTTCCGTCAGAAAGATAGGCAAGAGTACATTGATTTCTTCACACTTGCATTACGCGTTATTGGTGCTTTAGCTCTGATACTGACATCATGTGGTTTGGCTGCACTCAATATTGATGATTTAAATGATTTTGCTGCTGGCGGAGTCATTGGCAATTTATTCAGCAATGCGATTCTACCGTGGTTCAACATCCTGGGGGCAACATTGGCACTGCTTGGCATTTGGGCCGTTGGATTCACACTGTTTACAGGTTGGTCATGGCTTGCGATTGCAGAAAAAATTGGCGCAGTTATTTTGGATTCACTGAGTTTTGTCATCAATCGTGGCCGTCATGATGCTGAATGTGACGAAAATGATTTAGAGAGTGCGTTAGTTTCCGAACGTTCAGCCAGTGAACAAGAACACGCAGAACATGCAGACAAACATGAAATGGTTAAATCTGCGGTTGCAACTGAAACACCAGACGCAGACGATGTATTACTGACAGCCCCAACATTAGCCGAATTAGCTAATACAGATCCCGCGTTACAACCTGCGTCAGATTCTCCGACTGCTCCAGCATTTGATCAACCTCAGGAGCAGGAGCCTGTTCGCTATTCTTTTGAATTACCGGATGATGACCAATCAGACACACATCCACAATCAGATGATTTTTCTCAGGTTATTTCAAATCTATCCACAAACAGTTCTGCTGGTACGAGTGCGCATTCACAAGATGATGTCACCGATATATTTACGCTTCCTGCAACTGATAATGCCAATTTGAAAAATACGGCAGCGGATATTGTGAGCTCTGCTGTTATGGCGAAGAATCCACAGGTTAAACAAGGTATTGGTCCTGAAATGCCGCGCCCTAATCCTGTCAGGATCCCAACACGTCGCGAATTGTATGGTATCAAAGTGCCTTCTCACCGTTTGGCAGAACACATGCAACGGAAAGAAAAAGAGAGGCAGAATGAGTTAATTGCAGAAGCTAACGAACAGCGAATGGATGCCCAACAGCAAGACATGTTGCGTCAGCAATTCCTCGAACAGCAACGTGAGCGCTATGGTGCTGATCTAGAAGAAGGAAACAGAGAGTCAGAGTCTCGTGAAGACAGTACGCTGATAGATAAGCAACCAACAGTAGCTGATGAGTTGACGAAAAATAGTGCAGATGGACAAACTATAGGCGAACAGCCAGTAGATGAACAAAAAGCACAGGAAGAAGCGTTGAGGATAGCGTTTGAGCAACAGCAACGTGAACGTTACCACCTGAATCAACCTGAGCCGACGGAATTTGTTATGCCAACAGAGCCACCGGCTCAACAAATTCAGGACAAAAATACAGCAATCACTCTTGATTCTCACGAATCGAGGAATCAGCCTACTTTTGTGCAGCAACCGCAGCAAGATAGCCTGTTCCATCCATTTTTGAGACGTAATGATCAGCCATTGCCAAAACCAACGACGCCGATGCCTTCTTTGGATCTTTTGGCTGAACCACCGGCGGAAGAAGAACCGGTTGACATGTTTGCGCTTGAGCAAACTTCGCGTTTAATTGAAGCGCGTTTGAACGATTATCGTGTTAAAGCAGATGTTGTTGGATTTTCTCCAGGGCCTGTCATTACACGATTTGAATTGGATTTAGCTCCTGGAGTGAAAGCTTCGCGTATCTCTAACTTATCACGTGACCTCGCTCGCTCGCTTTCAGCGGTAGCCGTCCGTATCGTGGAAGTTATTCCGGGAAGACCTTATGTTGGTTTGGAATTACCCAATAAAAAACGCCAAACGGTTTACCTGCGGGAAGTTTTGGACTGTGAGAAATTCCGTGATAACCCTTCACCGTTAACTATCGTCTTAGGAAAAGACATTGCAGGGCAGCCGGTTGTGGCTGATCTGGGTAAGATGCCTCATTTATTGGTAGCAGGAACGACAGGTTCGGGTAAATCGGTAGGGGTCAATGCGATGATCCTCAGTATTCTGTATAAAGCGAAACCAGAGGATGTGCGCTTTATTATGATTGACCCTAAAATGCTTGAATTATCGGTTTATGAAGGCATTCCGCACTTATTGACTGAAGTTGTCACCGATATGAAAGATGCCGCCAATGCATTGCGTTGGTGCGTAAATGAAATGGAGCGACGCTATAAGCTGATGTCAGCTCTAGGTGTGCGTAACCTTGCGGGCTATAACGACAAGATCAAGCAAGCCGAAAATATGGGGCGGCCGATCCCTGATCCGTTCTGGAAGCCAGGTGATAGCATGGATACAACGCATCCTATGCTGAAAAAAGAGCCGTATATTGTTGTCATGGTTGATGAGTTTGCCGACTTAATGATGACAGTGGGGAAAAAGGTGGAAGAATTAATTGCCCGTTTGGCTCAGAAAGCACGAGCAGCAGGTATCCACTTAGTATTGGCAACCCAGCGTCCTTCTGTTGATATTATTACCGGACTGATTAAGGCAAATATTCCGACACGTATTGCATTTACAGTATCCAGTAAAATAGATTCCCGTACCATTCTTGATCAAGGTGGCGCGGAATCATTGCTTGGTATGGGAGACATGCTTTATTTGGCGCCAAATTCCTCCATTCCTGTACGTGTTCATGGTGCATTCGTGCGCGATCAAGAAGTGCATGAAGTGGTGAATGACTGGAAAGCCCGTGGTCGTCCTCAATATATAGACAGTATTGTCAAAGGAGGAGAAGACGGTGAAGGCGGTATGGGATTTGATAGCGACGAAGAGCTAGATCCCCTGTTTGATCAGGCGGTTGAATTTGTGGTTGAAAAACGTCGCGTTTCTATTTCGGGTGTGCAACGTCAATTCCGGATTGGATATAACCGAGCAGCCCGGATTGTCGAACAAATGGAAGCACAACAGATAGTGAGTGCACCTGGGCATAATGGTAATCGTGAAGTTTTAGCACCTCCGTCACATGAACATTAATTATCGCCGTGAAATGTAAACAGTATCGACAATTGATGGCGGATAAGAAAACGAATTGAAGGTATCTTGCACATGAAAAAACTGATGTTGATTGGTTGTCTGATGATGGGTGTGAGCATAGGTTCTGCTTGGGCTAATGCAACGCAGGATCTGCAAGGGCGTTTAGGAAAGGTGAATAGTTTTCATGCTAGTTTTACTCAAACAGTAACTAGCAATGATGGTTCAACAGTCCAACAAGGAGAGGGAGAGCTTTGGATCAAACGCCCAAATTTGTTTAACTGGCATATGACGTCACCTGATGAGAGTGTTTTGGTTTCTGATGGCAAGACGCTGTGGTTTTATAATCCTTTTGTTGAACAGGTGACGGCAAATTGGTTAAAAGAAGCGACGGGAAATACGCCATTTATGCTGATTGCACGCAATGATCCTGCCGACTGGAAACAGTACAAGGTTATGCAAAACGGTAATAATTTCGAGCTGACTCCCCATAATAGCAATGGCAATTTAAAACATTTTTCAATTACCGTGACACCAGAAGGAACAATCCAAAAATTTACTGCCGTTGAACAGGATGGGCAAAAAAGTGCTTACCAATTGAAAGGGCAGCAAAATGTAAACGTGGATGCGGCAAAATTTAAATTTACCGTACCGGCAGGGGTCACGCTGGACGATCAACGCCAGTGAGGTTTAAGTGAACAATCTTTCGCTCGATTTTTCACAAAATGAATTTCAGCCACTGGCCGCAAGAATGCGGCCAGTCACATTAGATCAGTATATTGGCCAACAGCACTTACTGGCGGAAGGAAAGCCTTTGCCGCGAGCCATCCGGGCTGGTCACCTTCATTCCATGATTTTATGGGGACCGCCCGGAACAGGAAAAACAACACTAGCTGAAATTATTGGTTATTATGCACAAGCTGATATTGAGCGTATTTCGGCAGTCACTTCTGGCATAAAAGAAATTCGTGAATCCATAGAAAAAGCACGACAAAATCGTAATGTAGGGCGCAGAACTATTTCATTTGTTGATGAGGTTCATCGATTCAATAAGAGCCAGCAGGATGCGTTCTTGCCACATATTGAAGATGGTACGATCACATTTATTGGTGCAACCACTGAAAATCCCTCCTTCGAATTAAATTCGGCCTTATTGTCACGGGCTCGTGTCTATTTATTGAAATCACTTTCGACGGCAGAAATTGAACAGGTTCTTATTCAGGCCATGAACGATACAGAGCGTGGCATTGGTGGGCAAAATATCGTCTTACCGGACAATACTCGTCAAATGATAGCAGAGCTTGTGGCGGGAGATGCACGCCGTTCACTGAATTTGCTGGAGATGATGTCGGACATGGCAGAAACCGATGCGCAAGGGCAACGGATTTTGACGCCGGAATTACTGAAAGAAGTGAGTGGGGAAAGGAGTGCCAGGTTTGATAATCAAGGTGATCGATATTACGATTTAATTTCTGCACTGCATAAATCAATCCGCGGTTCAGCACCTGATGCAGCACTTTATTGGTACGCCCGAATTATTACCGCAGGCGGTGATCCTCTTTATGTTGCCCGTCGGTTACTGGCAATTGCTTCTGAGGATGTGGGTAATGCTGATCCACGCGGAATGCAGATAGCTATTGCAGCATGGGATTGTTTTACGCGTGTAGGAGCGGCTGAAGGAGAAAGGGCGATCGCACAGGCGATTGTCTATCTTGCATGTGCACCGAAAAGTAATGCTGTTTATACCGCATTCAAAGCAGCTATGGCGGATGCACAAAACAAACCGGATTATGATGTTCCTGCCCATTTGCGTAATGCTCCGACTAAATTAATGAAAGAAATCGGGTTTGGTGAAGAGTACCGCTACGCTCATGATGAAACTAACGCATATGCAGCCGGCGAAGTCTATTTTCCACCAGAAATGCAACAAGCACGTTATTATTACCCGACTGCCAGAGGGCTGGAAAGTAAGATAGGTGAAAAGTTAAACTGGCTAATGGAACAGGATCAAAATAGCCCAACAAAACGCTATCGTTAATTTTCTTGATACGGTAAGGTTTATATCTAACAATTTCAAACGACAGCTCTTAGCTGTAGTTTTTTCAATAACAACAAGCACAGGACTAGCATGCTCGATCCAAATATACTGCGTAATGAGCTAGACGCAGTCGCCGAAAAACTGGCTCGCAGGGGTTATACCCTTGATGTGGAGATGCTGCGCAAACTAGAAGAGCGCCGCAAAGTTTTACAAGTTGAAACTGAAACCCTGCAAGCAGAACGTAATTCCCGATCGAAGGCTATTGGTGCAGCGAAAGCCCGTGGTGAAGATATTGAACCACTGCGTCAGGAAGTGAATCAGTTGGGAGAAAAACTGGATTCAGCAAAAGCTGAACTGGAAACGTTGCAGGCTGAGATCCGTAATCTTGCATTAAGTATGCCGAATATCCCAGATGATTCTTCTCCGGACGGAAAAGATGACAGTGATAATCTGGAAATTAGTCGTTGGGGTGAACCACGCCAATATGACTTTGAAATCAAAGACCATGTATCACTGGGTGAACTGACTGGCGGCCTTGATTTTGCTGCTGCGGTTAAACTGACTGGCTCGCGTTTCGTAGTAATGAAAGGGCAGATCGCTCGTCTGCACCGTGCTATCACCCAGTTCATGCTGGATCTGCATACAGAGCAGCATGGTTATCTGGAAACTTACGTCCCTTATCTGGTTAACCATGATTCTTTATATGGTACGGGGCAGTTACCTAAGTTTGGTGAAGATCTGTTCCATACCAGACCATTGGAAGAAGAATCTGGCAGTCATTATGCGCTGATCCCAACTGCGGAAGTTCCGGTCACTAACTTAGTTCGTGATGAAATTCTGGATGAAAGCGCGTTACCATTGAAGATGACGGCACATACCCCTTGCTTCCGTTCTGAGGCGGGTTCTTATGGTCGTGATACCCGTGGCCTTATCCGTATGCACCAGTTTGATAAGGTTGAATTGGTTCAGGTTGTTCATCCGGAAAAATCCATGGAAGCATTGGAGGAACTGACTGGACACGCTGAGAAGGTATTACAGTTACTGAATCTTCCTTACCGTAAGATGCTGCTGTGCACGGGTGACATGGGAGCAAGCGCAAGAAAAACTTACGATCTGGAAGTTTGGTTACCAGCGCAAAATACTTATCGTGAAATATCCTCTTGTTCCAACATGTGGGATTTTCAGGCTCGCCGTATGCAAGCGCGTTTCCGTGGTAAAGATGACAAGAAAACTCAGTTGGTACATACACTGAATGGTTCTGGTCTTGCGGTAGGTCGTACTTTGGTTGCCGTGATGGAAAATTATCAGCAAGCAGATGGCCGTATTGAAATCCCAGAAATATTGCGTCCTTATATGAATGGATTGGAATATATTGGTTAATACCATATTTTTTTAATAAAAAAGCGCCGAATATGGCGCTTTTTACATATAAATATCTATTGAAAATATTTAATTGATTAAGTGAGATTTTGTTTCTTGGGTTTCTGTAGCATAAAAAATGCTGCGATAAGTTGTATAATAGGTTGCCATATACATAGGTAAAGTAACAATCAAACCTAAACCAAGTGGAATTGCGGAAATAAACATCAGAAGACCCGTCAATAAGAAAAACAGGAAACCACCGAATAGATTTTTTCTTACTGCACTTAAACTCATTGATATTGCTTCACCAAATTTTAAATCATTAATGATAATCAGAGCAGGAGCAAACCAACTAAATGCAAGGGCAACAATGCCAAAGAAGAATATAACCAATATTGCCAGCATTAAAGTAGAAAAACCACCCATTACTAGCATTGGGTCTGATTCCTGTCCTGCCAATAATACTTGAATTAGGCTTGTTCCACCAAGTATGACAGCAGCAATGGCACCAAGTATATATATGCCAATGACAAGCCCGCCAACAGCCACTAATGAGCCAAGTTTATTCTTAAACCCATGGAAAAGTAATTCTATTTCAAAATCACCGGTTGTTCGCTGTTTTTCACTGGCAGCAATAAATCCAGCAATAAATACTGAACTAAACAGAATCGTGGCAATACTGATGATAGGGATGAATTGTAAAATTGCAATGATAACGAAATAGATTAAATATAACAGTATCCATTTCAGTGGTTTTGCTTTAAACATTTCCCATGCATTACCAATCCACTCTGTTGCCGCCCCAGCTCCCGCAGCACGACCATCTGGAATGAATGTATCTTTTTCCTTGCTCAGAGAGACGCTGTTCTCTCCTGAATTGAGATTCATATCTTGAGTATCCATATTTTTCCGATTTATTTTATTGAATAGCAATTACTGAATTGATTTTTTCTATTTTATTGACACAAATCGTTATAGAAAACAGAGGGATTATCATATAAAAATTATTAATCAACAAGTGTTGATTTTGATCCTTATCGGTAGATAAAGAGATGTTTTTATCGGTAATAATGAATATGTAAGATTTATTTTGATCATATTAGGTATATCCAGCCTGATAAGTTGATCAGATAAACTATCTGCATTGGTGTTATAATCGGTAATCAGATGACTTATTGCCTGTTCTTATGAAATCGAATATCACACTGTCTGAACCA
>NZ_MKGQ01000029.1 GCF_001908105.1 Xenorhabdus eapokensis | reverse complement strand
ATGATAAAATCTTGCTGTGACATAGCCTTTTGTTCCTTTATTTCTCTATTTTTGACGACTTAAAGTTATAAAGGAGCGGCTATGTCATTTCAACTCACCCTAAAAGTCGAGCATCGCGTTATTTATATGACCGATGGCTGGAGAAGCGATGAAAGAACGCTGGCAAGGAAACGCTATGTGGTGTTAGTAAGCGTTATACCCAACGCATAGAGAGACATAACCTGAATCTCCGTCAGCATTTGGCAAGACTGATTCGCAAGACGTTGTCTTTTTCAAAATCCATAGAAATTCATGACAGAATCATTGAGTATTATCTAAACATTCTTCATTATCAATAAATTGGAATCATGACCCGAAAACTTCAATCGTGCCTTAGGCACTTTAGTTCTTTTTTTAAACAAAGTTCAGGTTATTAAAATAATTGATTATTGTTTCCAACACTATCATTTTTAATAAAAAAACTAGTAAATATAGATTTCTATTATCAAAATAGCTGTCATGATAGCTTCTTCATTTGAAACACCAATGCTAAACATCGTCCTATTCGAACCAGAAATTCCGCCTAATACAGGCAATATCATCCGCTTGTGTGCCAACACAGGCTGTCAACTTCATCTCATTCAACCCTTGGGTTTTACATGGGATGATAAACGCCTGCGTCGTGCAGGGTTGGATTACCACGAGTTTGCTAATATCAAACAACACCACGATTACAACGCATTCCTGGAAAGTGAAGGACTCAGTTCCGTCAATTCACAGTCCCCTTCTGGAGCGCGCCTGTTTGCCTTAACTACAAAAGGTACTCCGGCGCACAGTAATGTGAGTTATCGTGATGGTGATTACTTAATGTTTGGCCCAGAAACTCGTGGTTTGCCGTTTTATGTATTAGATAACATGCCACCTGAACAGAAGATCAGAATTCCCATGCTGCCAGATAGCCGTAGCATGAATCTGTCCAATTCTGTCGCAGTGGTTGTATTTGAAGCATGGCGGCAACTGGGTTATCCAGGTGCGTTATTGCGGGATTAAGATTAATAGGACATTCAGTGCGGATTAAGCGCTGAATGTCCTATCTATTAGTGCTTATAAGAAAAGAACAGAATTTCAAATTCCATCCCCATTCTCAAATCCGTTATTGATGCCATTAAAATGCTGGTTCATATCCAGCGATGGCTTCTCACTTTCCGGTTTACCAACAATCCTCGCCGGTACGCCTGCCACTGTGGTATGAGGTGGAACTGATCTTAATACAACCGACCCTGCCCCAATTTTCGCACCGCGGCCAATCTCGATATTGCCAAGTATTTTGGAACCCGCTCCAATCATCACTCCTTCACGTACTTTCGGATGACGATCTCCGCTGGTTTTACCTGTTCCCCCAAGAGTCACAGATTGCAGAATAGAAACATCATTCTCAACAACCGCTGTCTCACCAATTACAATACCTGTCGCATGGTCCAGCATGATGCCACAACCAATTCTGGCAGCGGGATGAATATCGACGCCAAAAGAAACTGAAATCTGGTTTTGTAGATAGATTGCCAATGCCTTGCGATCTTCTTTCCATAGCCAGTGAGCAATGCGGTAGGCTTGCAGAGCATGGAAGCCTTTAAGATAGAGTAATGGGGTCGAATATTTATCTACTGCCGGATCACGCAGTCGAACAGCTTTGATATCACGTGCTGCCGATTCAATCATCTTAGGATCACTGCGATATGCACTTTCAGCGACTTCTCTGACTTCAATGGGAGGCATAATCGGTGTTGCCAGCTTATTTGCCAGCATGTAACTCAGGGCACTACCAAGATTTTCATGCTTGAGTAGTGTCGCGTGAAAGAAACTGGCTAACATGGGTTCACAGTCTGCCAGCGCCCTCGCCTCGTTTTTTATATTTTTCCAGACTTCATTCAGTTCTGCTCGCGACATATCAGTGTTCTCATTTATTTAAGAGTGAGAGCCATCTCCCTCATCTCTTGTCGCTCTTCCCAATAATGTTTGGGCAGCCTCAATCACATTTTTATTGCAATACAGTATCTGGTAGATCTGCTCTGTGATAGGCATTTCAACACCCACTCGTTCCGCCAAAGCTCGAACTTCTTTAGTATTGCGGTATCCTTCAACAACTTGCCCGATCTCACGCTGTGCTTCATCAACACCGATACCTTTTCCCAGCATCATGCCAAAACGACGGTTACGGGATTGGTTATCGGTACAGGTCAAAACTAAATCACCCAATCCAGCCATGCCCATAAATGTAGAAGGATCTGCCCCCAGAGCTACTCCAAGGCGGCTCATCTCAGCTAACCCTCTGGTAATCAATGCCGTACGGGCATTAGCTCCAAATCCCATACCATCAGAGATCCCGGCACCAATTGCAATCACATTTTTTATTGCCCCGCCGAGCTGTACCCCTATGAAATCTGGGTTTTTGTAGACTCGAAAGCTTTTGCCGCAATGGAAAAACTGTTGTAGTTCTTCACCAAACTCTGGTGTTGTGGCAGAAACCGCAATCGCTGTTGGTAAACCTGCCGCTAGCTCTTTGGCGAATGTCGGGCCAGAAACTACGGCCAAGGGGATTTCATCACCTAATATCTCACGGGCGACATCTTGTAATAAGCGTCCTGTTTCCGCTTCAAGCCCCTTGGTAGCCCAAACAATGCGGCTATTCTGTTGTAAATGTGGTTTTATTTGCTGTAAGACATCACCGAAAACATGGCTGGGAACCACTACCAGGATATTACAACTGGCTGAAACAGCACTTTTTAGGTCAGATTCAAGCGATAAACTATCAGGAAAAGCAACATCCGGTAAAAATGCCTGATTACAGCGCGCTTGTTGCAACGCATTGACGTGCACAGGGTTATGCCCCCAAAGCACAACATCGTGCCCATTGCGAGCCAACGTAATAGCTAAAGCGGTGCCGTATGAACCGGCACCGATCACTGTCATAGAAGCAGTATTCATTAGGCTTCCTGTGCAGCCTCATTAGGCTGAGGTTCAGCCTGCTGTTGCAGATAGTTCATGAACAGAGCATCAAAGTTAACAGGAGCTAAGTTCAGTTGTGGGAAAGTACCACGACTTACCAAGCTGGTGATGCACTCACGGGCGTATGGGAACAGAATGTTCGGACAATATGCCCCTAAGCAATGTGCCAACTGGGTTCCTTCAATACCGTCAATAGAGAAAATACCCGCTTGCTGAACTTCACACAAAAACGCAGTTTCTTCTTCCAATGTCGCCGTAACGGTAACACGCAGAACAACTTCATAAACGCCCTGAGCCAATTCACTGGAAGCAGTGTCCAAATCCAATTTAACTTCCGGCTGCCAATCCTGCTGGAAAATCTGCGGGGCTTTTGGTGCTTCGAAAGAAATATCTTTCGTGTAAATACGTTGGATCTGGAAAGCCATTTCTGTGTTGTTTTGTTCTGACATAATCATGTTTACCTTTTTCAGATGTCCTTATTTAAACTTTTCAAGAATGCAAGCATGCTACTTGCACCTAAATTCGTTATTTCTTGCCGCGAGCCAATGGCAGATTTTCACCCGCCCAACCAGCAACTCCCTCTTTCAGGGAATAGACCTGCTCAAAGCCTAAACGAACCAGATTTTCCGCTGGCGTTCTAGATTCTAGCCCATTCGCTGAAACTACGATAACAGGCTGTTTTTTATGTTTCTCCAACTCACCTAAATTATTGTCTTTAATTTCAGATGGCGTCAGGTTAACGGAACCAATAATATGCCCTCTGCGAAAATCGTCACGGGAGCGTAAATCCACGACGATAGCGTCTTCCTTGTTGATGAAATGGATGGCCTGAGCACGGGTGATCTCTTTACTCTTGGAGAACACGCTTTTTACCGTCATGACAATGACAGCCACCAGCAATGCAATCCAGACAAGGCTCAGGATCGTGTTTCGGCTAATAAATTGCATGATTTCTTGCAGCATGGAGGGCAATAACTCCCGTTAGTTAATAACAAATATCTAAGGTAGAAGAGTATACCTGTGTGTTGCATCAATTACAGCCAATTAGCATCAATACAATGCAGATTTTGCGGAGAGTTTCGAGAAAAATTAAAAAATACATTGAGAACCACTTAATTGTCATGCATCAATAAAATATTTCATGTAACACTGGCTCAAAGCAGGATATTCGACAATAAATGGACTAAATTAACTAAAACTTATATTAATGATAAAAACCGTCTGTTCTCTGGTCAGGGGCAATTCCTCATGAAATAATCAGGCGCTATTATGTAGCAGCAGGGTATCCAATAAGATGGCTGAAAGTAAGGATCTGAAGAGCCGTAAGAATCGGCAGAAGCAATGCAAAAATCAAAATAAAATCAGAGTGTTAAAACTCTGTGCCTTGTTGTTCACCTTTCTCAGCTTCAGTACAAATACTTTCGCCAATCCAATTTCAGAGAATAAGAATCAGCTCAAAGATATTCAGCAGAATATTGCTGAGAAAGAGAAAAGTGTAAAACAGCAACAAGAACAACGTACAGATCTGCTTAACCAATTAAAAGAACAAGAAAGTACTATCTCAGAAGTGGGACGCTCACTACACACAACACAGACCCGTCTAAATAAACTAGAAAACGACATTTCATCGTTAAATGCCAATATCAAACGCCTGCAAACGCAGCAAAAGGAGCAACGTCAATTACTTGCCAATCAATTGGACGCTGCATTCCGGCAAGGGAATCATCAGGGATTGGAGTTGTTACTCAATGGGCCGGAAAATCAGCGCAAAGAACGTATTCTCGCCTATTACAGTTACTTGAATCAGGCACGTCAGGAAACTATCGCTAACCTGCAAAAAACAACCGAAGATCTTAATCAGCAAAAAAAACTGCAATTAGAAAAACAAAATGAACAGAAAGCGATACTGGTCAGCCAAAAACAGCAAAAGCAAAAGATGGAAACTACCCGCACTGCGCGGCAAAAAACATTAACGGTACTTGAATCTTCATTGAAAAAAGAGCAACAAAGCCTGGCTGTGCTTCGGCAAAATGAAACCAGACTGAGAGACAAAATTGCTAAAGCTGAGCGGGAAGCCAAAGCACGTGCTGAACGTGAAGCTCGTGAAGCGGCTCGTGTTCGTGCCCAAGTTGCGGCTAAACAAAAACAAGCTCAACAAAAAGGTTCCAGTTATAAACCAACAGAAGAAGAACGTGCTCTCATGGCACGAACTGGCGGTCTTGGGCGCCCTGCTGGGCAAGCCATCTGGCCAGTACGCGGTCGTATCATCCATAGTTTTGGTGAAACGATACAAGGTGAACTTCGTTGGAAAGGAATTGTTATCTCAGCAACGGAAGGGACAGAAGTCAGGGCAATCTCAGATGGACGTGTATTGTTGGCAGATTGGCTGCAAGGCTATGGTCTGGTTGTCGTGATCGAACACGGTAAAGGCGATATGAGCATTTACGGTTACAACCAGAGCACATTGGTCAGTGTTGGGCAACAGGTTCGGGCAGGTCAGCCAATATCTTTGGTCGGCAGCAGCGGTGGGCAACAACAGCCTTCACTGTATTTCGAAATCCGCCGTCAGGGACAGGCTGTTAACCCATTACCGTGGTTAGGGAAATAGCATTGCTGTTTACGTTATTGAACTGGTAACGCCCATCCTGTTGTTAGCCGATCAAACAGGCGTCTTAAAAGCCAAAGACGCCTGCGCTAATTTTTAGTTCCAATTTAAGATAACTTTGCCAGATTGCCCTGAGCGCATGACATCAAAGCCTTTCTGGTAATCATCAACTGAGAATTGGTGAGTGATAATCGGGGACAAATCCAGGCCAGATTGGATCAAAGCCGCCATCTTGTACCAAGTTTCGAACATCTCACGCCCGTAGATCCCCTTGATAAATAATCCCTTAAAGATGACCTGGTTCCAATCTATCGCCATGTCCGAAGGCGGTATCCCCAACAGCGCAATACGTCCACCGTGATTCATGGTATTAAGTAAAGTACCGAACGCTTGCGGAGCACCTGACATCTCCAAACCAACATCAAAACCTTCTGTCATTCCCAGCTCTGCCATAACATCAGTCAGGTTTTCTTTGCTGACATTTACGGCGCGGGTAACCCCCATTTTGCGAGCCAGCTCAAGACGGTATTCATTGACATCCGTAATCACGACATGACGAGCACCAACATGTTTACATACCGCTGCTGCCATAATCCCGATAGGGCCAGCACCTGACACCAGTACATCTTCCCCCACCAGATCAAAAGACAGCGCAGTGTGTACTGCATTGCCAAATGGATCAAAAATCGCAGCCAGCTCATCGGGTATATTGTCTGGGATCTTAAAAGCATTAAATGCGGGAATAACCAGATATTCAGCAAAAGCGCCTTCACGGTTCACACCAACACCCGTAGTATTGCGGCATAAATGCGTACGTCCACCACGGCAGTTACGACAGTAACCACAGGTGATATGGCCTTCACCGGATACACGATCACCAATCTTGAACCCTTTTACTTCCTGACCGATTGCAACAACTTCACCAACATATTCGTGCCCTATTACCATCGGGACAGGAATAGTTTTTTGCGACCAATCATCCCAGTTATAGATGTGAACGTCCGTACCACAAATAGCAGTTTTACGGATTTTAATCATCACATCATTGTGCCCAAGCTCTGGCGTGGGCACATCCGCCATCCAGATACCTCCTTGTGGCTTTAATTTGGATAATGCTTTCATAATGATACCTTAAGCAATGACATTTAATTGCTTGCCAATACGGATAAATGCAGCCACCACACGTTCAATTTGTTCTTCAGTATGAGCGGCTGAGATCTGGGTTCGAATACGCGCTTGACCTTTAGGCACAACCGGATAGAAGAACCCAGTGACATAAATGCCTTCTTTCAGTAGTTCTGAGGCAAATTCCTGCGCCAGTTTCGCATCCCCCAACATAACGGGGATGATTGCATGGTCTGCCCCCGCCAGAGTGAAACCTGCCGCCGTCATTTTTTCACGGAACAAATTCGCATTTTTCCAGAGACGCTCACGCAGATCATCGCCATTTTTCAACATATCCAGCACCTTAATCGATGCAGCGACAATAGCCGGAGCCAGTGAGTTGGAGAACAGATATGGGCGTGAACGCTGGCGCAACCATTCAACAACTTCTTTACGCGCGGCAGTATAACCACCAGATGCGCCACCCAGCGCTTTACCAAGCGTGCCAGTAATGATGTCAACACGTCCCATGACATCACAATATTCATGTGTACCACGACCATACTTGCCAACAAAACCCACTGCATGTGAATCATCCACCATGACCAGAGCACCGAATTCATCAGCCAAATCACAGATGGATTTCAGGTCAGCAATGACACCGTCCATTGAAAATACCCCATCAGTTGCGATCAGGATATTCTGCGCACCTTCTGCTTTTGCTTTTTCCAACTGGGCTCTTAATTCTTGCATGTCATTATTGGCATAACGGTAACGCTTTGCTTTACATAAGCGGATACCATCAATGATGGAGGCATGGTTCAAGGCATCAGAGATAATGGCATCTTCTGGCCCAAACAGGGTTTCGAACAAACCGCCGTTTGCATCAAAGCACGAGGAATACAGAATGGCATCTTCCATACCCAAAAATTCAGCAATCTTATTTTCTAATTCTTTATGAGAATTTTGCGTACCACAGATAAAGCGAACGGATGCCATACCAAAACCGTGGCTATCCATGCCTGCTTTTGCAGCAGCAATCAGATCAGGGTGATTGGCCAAGCCTAAGTAGTTATTAGCACAAAAATTAATAACTTGGTTACCTTCAGCAACAGCAATATTGGCATCCTGCGCAGAAGTGATTATACGCTCACTTTTGAATAATCCTTCGGAGCGGGTTTGTTCCAACTGCGCATTAATTTTCTGGTAAAACAACGCTGACATTTTTCTCTCCTGAATCCCTAAGTAAGTGAAAGGCGAAATGTATATTACTGGTAGATCCTACCAGTGACGACACAACGAAAAAGAGAATCTCAACTTTGTAAAGCTGATCACGCCCCAGAGTCTGGCATACAGTAAGATTTCAGGATATTCCCCTGTTTAAGCTGCTGTCGTCAGTGGGGTTAAGTGCTATTATACGCAGCGAAGACATACCCAATAGACATCAAGTTACAGTAATAAAGCTGGGTATAAAGTGAACTGACTATTTAGAGGTGAGCCAAATGATTATTGTCACTGGTGGCGCAGGGTTTATTGGCAGCAATATTGTCAAGGCACTGAATGACGAAGGCTATAAGGATATTCTGGTCGTTGATAACCTGAAAGACGGCAAAAAGTTCGTCAATTTGGTTGATTTGGATATCACCGATTATATCGATAAAGAAGACTTCATCGCCAGCATTGTGGCGGGTGATGATTTAGGTGATATTGATGCCATTTTCCATGAAGGTGCTTGCTCATCCACAACAGAATGGGATGGTAAGTATATGATGGACAATAATTATCAGTACTCCAAAGATGTGCTGCATTATTGCCTCGATCGTCAAATCCCTTTCCTGTACGCCTCCTCTGCTGCTACTTATGGTGGTCGCAGTGATAATTTTATTGAAGAGCGCCAATATGAAAAACCGCTCAATGTTTATGGCTACTCTAAGTTCCTGTTTGACCAATATGTTCGTGATATCTTGCCTCATGCAGATTCCCAAATTTGTGGCTTCCGTTATTTCAATGTGTACGGGCCGCGCGAATGGCACAAAGGCAGTATGGCGAGTGTCGCCTACCATTTAAATAATCAGATTCATCAGGAACAGAATCCGAAGTTATTTGCTGGCAGTGAAAATTTCCGTCGCGATTTTATCTATGTCGGCGATGTTGCCGCCGTCAATCTGTGGTTCTGGAAAAATGGTGTTTCCGGCATTTTTAACTGTGGAACAGGCTGTGCTGAATCTTTTCAGGCTGTTGCAGATGCTGTGATTGAATTCCATAAAGAAAAATCTCCAACTGTGGAATACATCGATTTTCCAGAAAAATTAAAAGGCCGTTATCAGAGTTTTACTCAAGCAGATCTGACAAAACTTCGTGCTGCTGGCTATCAACAACCGTTCAAGACTGTCGCCGAAGGTGTCGCTGAATATATGCAATGGCTCAATCAGGATAATTAATCGATTTCTATGAAGATATTGGTGATCGGCCCATCATGGGTGGGTGACATGATGATGTCACAAAGCCTCTACCGGACTTTGAAAGATTTGTACCCCAATGCAGAAATCGATGTGATGGCGCCAGCATGGTGTCGTCCATTGCTGGCAAAAATGCCAGAAGTACATCAGGCATTAGCCATGCCGCTTGGTCATGGAGCCCTTGCCTTGGGTGAGCGCCGACGCCTTGGTCTGGTATTGCGTGAAAATAGATACGATCGTGCTTATGTATTGCCCAATTCATTCAAATCTGCGCTAGTACCTTTCTTCGCCAATATCTCGCTACGTACAGGTTGGCGCGGTGAGATGCGTTACGGAGTGCTAAATGATATCCGAGTCCTGAATAAGAGTGCTTTTCCACTTATGGTCCAACGCTACGTTGCTCTCGCCTATGAAGGGAAAAACATGCGTAGCGCCGATGATCTTCCACAATCTTTATTATGGCCGCAATTAAGTGTCAATGACGAAGATATTGCAGAATCAACCTCAGCCTTCAATATTGCTGATCACCGCCCTATTATTGGCTTCTGCCCAGGCGCCGAGTTCGGTCCAGCCAAACGTTGGCCACACTATCACTATGCTGCCCTCGCTGAACAGTTAATTACCCAAAAAGGCTATCAAGTTTTACTGTTCGGTTCTGACAAAGATCATCAGGCAGGTGAAGATATTCGCGCACTTTTAAGCGATGATGCCCGCGAAAATTGTCTCAATCTGGCAGGGAAAACCTCACTTGAACAAGCAGTGAATATCATCGCAGCTTGTGATGCCATCGTCACAAATGACTCAGGTTTGATGCATGTCGCAGCGGCCTTAAACCGCCCTCTGGTGGCATTATACGGGCCAAGCAGCCCGGACTTTACCCCACCACTATCGAATAAGGCCGAAGTGATCCGCCTGATTACGGGCTACCATAAGATTAGAAAAGGCGACAGTGACGGCGGCTATCACCAAAGCTTGATCGATATTCAACCTGAAATGGTCCTGTCTTCATTAGAAAAACTGCTACAGGCGGAGAGCCAAAATTAATGCGTGTTTTACTGGTAAAAACATCTTCTATGGGGGATGTGTTACATACTCTGCCAGCATTAACGGATGCAAAACAGCAGCTTCCTGACATTCAATTTGATTGGGTAGTGGAAGAAGGGTTTGCCCAAATTCCAACCTGGCACAATGCTGTCGGAAATGTGATCCCCGTGGCTATTCGCCGTTGGCGCAAGAATTGGTTCAGAAAAGATATTCGTGAAGAACGGGCACGATTTCGGCAACAACTGCAACAGCACCAATATGATGCTGTTATTGATGCGCAAGGCCTGTTAAAAAGTGCTTTTTTGGTAACCCGATTAGCACATGGCCCAAAGCATGGTTACGATCGAAAAAGCATCCGTGAACCCATCGCCAGTTTCTTCTACGAACACTGTCATGCTGTCAGCAAGCAACAGCATGCGGTTGAACGCATTCGGGCTTTATTTGCTGATAGTTTGGGCTATGAAAAACCGTCAGGGCAAGGTGATTACGCCATCGCCCGCCATTTTTTAAGCCAGCAAACCAGCAGCCGAAATCACTATCTCGTTTTCCTCCATGCAACTACCCGTGATGAAAAACATTGGCCTGAAAATCATTGGCGGCAGCTTATTGCAGATATTCAGACAACGGGTATGCGCATCAAACTTCCCTGGGGTGCCGAGCATGAATATCAGCGGGCATTAAGGCTAGCGGAAGGGTTTCCCCATGTTGATGTTCTGCCAAAACTGACTCTGGCTGAAATTGCACACGTTCTCGCAGGAGCACAAGCCGTAGTTTCAGTTGATACAGGATTAAGCCATCTTACAGCAGCACTTGATCGACCCAATATTACGCTATTTGGGCCGACTGATCCTGGTTTAATCGGTGGATATGGTAAAGAGCAGCATCCTTTGAAATCGGCTGATAATACGATGCAAGGTATTACTTCAGAGGAAGTTATGTTGCTTGTGAAGAGAGTATTACAAAAAGATTTTATCCAGTGAACATGAATAGCTTACGATTTTAATATTTATTGAAAACTCTTAAGATAATACAAGGTAGAAACACTATTTATTGTAATTGTAAGAAATATTTTTTTAATTCAAGAATAAATGTTTTTATAAGAAAAAACTAAGGGCTGTACATGTTAAATTGGAAAAAAGCCAACTTTGCTAATTACGAAGAGGCGTATGAGTTATATGGAGGTGGTATCTCAACCTCCCCAGAAGTACTACAGTTTTTACATGCTAGGTTTGATTTGAATGAAAAATATTTCGTTAAAACAGATAACAGTAACAACATTATAGCTGCAGTATGCGTTTGGGATTCTAATTATTTAGCTGGAGAACCAAGTTTATCACAAAAAATAGGTAACCCTTACCCTGTTTGTACCGATGAAATCTTATTTCCAATTAAACCTGAAATAAAATGTATATTGCCGTTTAAATCAAAATTTTTGTCTCATAAAAATGCTAAAACAGTTATTAATAGTTCACATATATTTAATTCCCACCGTGAAATCTGTTTTGTTAAAGAGCTATCAGGAAAAACAATAAACACAAGAAATCGTGAACTAAAAAATTTTCTGAAAAAGGATGGCAGTTTAATTAATATTTTTGACATATCAACGGAGGAATTCGTTGAGATTTATGATGAACTATTCTTTATGAGGCGAAAATGTCATATTAATAAAATAGCAATAAAAGAATTACTAAACAATATTCCATCTTTGAAATTTGGACATATACTTTTCTGGAAAAACAAACCAGCCTCAGTTCAATTTGTTATAAAAAAACAATGTGTTAATTGGATAAATTTTGATTTTATCAATACCGGTAGGGATATGAGTTTGCAAGAAATTCCTGTAGGAACAATAGCAATGTGGATTAACATAAAGAATGCTATAGCTCTTGCAGAAAAAAATAACATTGAAATGAGATTTAGTTTTGGCCGACCTACATTTAATTATAAAGAACGCTGGTGTAGACGAGAAAAATTATTTAGGGTTGTAACACTTTAATTATAAAAACCATTTTGTAAATGGCCTGCTAATCCAGGCCTTATACATGGTTATTGAATTATATCTTTTTTCTTTGTAAAAAGAAATCGTGCTAAAAACCATTTTATTTTATTTTTTGAATTTATCAAGTTTAACTTAAATAGTTCTTTTTTCCTAAGAAAGACAGAGTATTTATTATAACATGAAAGATTTGAAATAAAATTTGAAAGCTCATTAACTTTCCCAGAAGCAAGTAATTTCCACATAAAAGCCACTTTAAGGCTTAAAACTTTTGTGCCTATTTTATCCATAAGAAGTTTACGATCTCTCTTACGATAATCGAGATACATTTTATGATAAATAGTGTCCCATGCTTGAATTTCATTCATATAATCATACTCTTTCCATTTTTTATTCATTATAGAACATTCTCTATAAACATAATTATATAGATGTTTAGGGACACAATAAAAATCAGTTTTATTTATACACATCAAAATAAATAACACATCTTCACCAACTATCAATTTTTCATCGAAAGTTAAATTACAGTCTAATAAGAAACTACGCTTTATTAGCATGCAGCAGATATCAAAATAATCAAAATTCATATAATTTACTGCTAATTTATTTATATCTTCATAATTTTTAGAAAATTTTATATTGTTATTTTTATCAATTGTTTTATTCAAACAAAAAACCACATCACTATTTTCCTTTTCATTTTTTTTCAACATGCTCTCTATAAAAATAGGTTCTATAGTATCATCACTATCCAGAAAAGAAATATATTCACCAGTAGCTTTACATAATCCAAAATTTCTTGCTGAAGAAATCCCTTTATTTATTTGAGATAACACCATGATATTCTTATTTTCATCTGCTATACTCTCTATAACATTTAATGTATTATCAGTTGAACCATCATTAATAATTATTATTTCTATGTTATTATATGTCTGATTCAAAACACTATTAATCGCATTAGATATAAAATTTTCAACATTAAATGCTGGTATTATAATAGACACTAAAGGATTTTTCATAACAATGATACACTCTTTTTATTTTATATAACAATCCTTCCTTATAAATCAAGGAAGAAAACCGTAAAGTATAAAAACACTAAATATTTTAATGGTTGTTTTTTTGATTAAAATTTTTTTAATTAATGCAAAAATTTTTAGGAATAGATATGTTTTAATATGATATTATCAACTTACATCCATAGATTAAAAAACATAACTAAAAATTTTAAAAATACAAATAAAATAAATAAGTTAAATACTTTTAGCCTGAGATAACAGAAAATTCTTACTATATCTCAGGCATCAAAAATCTCATCACTGCTAAAACAGCTAATCCTATTTATTTTTCGTCTGGTAATGAATTATAATATTTTAAATTATTATTAAAATCAATAACTTTAACTTCTTTATCACATTCATCATTAGAAAAATATTTACAGTTACTATTAATTCTAGCTTCACTTACGCCTATCCACTCAGAATAAATAGATAAAAAATCAAATCCACTTATAAATTTATTAATATAGCTTCTATACTCACTATCATAAGATGTAATAAAGAAAGGAACTTGATAGTTTTGTTTATATTTATCACTGTGAGTTAATCTTTTATCTTTTAACTTTTCATTATAAAAAGAAACACCATGATCTGAAAAATACATCATTGACCATTTTCTATTGCTTTTATTAGCAGCATCGGCAATTTTTGATAAAAGTAGATCCGTATTTTTAATGCTTTGAATATAACATGACATATCTTTATTTAAGTAAAACTCATCATATTTTTCATTTGTTCTTTCACAATGATCCGCATGAGAACCAATCAAATGAACAAAAATTATCTTCTTCTTTATATTATCATTTAATGCATTGATCACTTTTGGCAATAAAATATCATCAGATAATTTAACATAATTATATTCTCCTTTGTTAGAGAAAAAATAATAATTTGCTTTTTGTCCTATGGCGCTGATACTTGTATCATATATTCCTAACATTCCTTGGTTTGAAAACCAATAAGTAAAATATCCACTTTTATTTGCTAACGATACTATATTATCATTGACCTTTAAATTATCATTTTCTCTCAGAGAGAAAGAGTTTGTTAATGATAATACAGTTGAAGAAGCAGCAGAAATATAATTATTAAATAATATCCCATTAGCTTTACTCATGAAAGGGGTATTCTCTAAGGGGAAACCATAACTGTTCATCATGTCTTTTCTGACACTCTCACCAATAACAACGATATAAGTATCATATTTATTGTCAGTTTTTCTTGATGGGTTCCAATCATCCGTTAAATTTAATAGTCTATTTTGCTCTTCATATTGTTTTTTTACTTCTTGGTTTGACAAATATATTTCACAGAAAAATCTTACAGGAGGGAATCTAATTGATAACAAATCAAAATTATTAGACTTGACATAAATCTTTATAGGGTTATAAAAAACCCCAAAAAATACAATAAAATAAGAAAACAAGATAATTTTTTTACTTTCTATTTTCAATGGTAACTTTAAATTCAAAAATCCAATAATTATGACAAGAATACTAGATAAGAAATAATAAACAGGAATAGACTTAATGAATTCAAAGCTTTCATTTTTATTTGTATAATACAGAGACAATACCGAATTAAAAGATGGAGGACCATAAATCAATCCAATCGGAAAATAAGCCGAAGACAGTATCAACAAAAATATAATGTTAGCCTTATATAAAAAATTACATTTATTTACAATAATAAGAAGAAGAAACATCAATAAAAAAGCATAAAAAGGTCTAAAACCATATCCTAAAGAAAAATTCACCAAAAAACAAAATAATGACAAAAATATAATTGGTGTTATTTTCTTTAGAGAAAAATTATGTTTTTCAATCATAACAAATATAAACTTAACAAAAAAATCCAACATATAAAAAACACCGCAAAATAAATTATTTTTATAAAAAACTTAAAGAATAGTTATATTCTCATATAAGATAAGATACAGACTCTCTTTTTATATTTAGTTCCTAAGTAATTTTACTAGATAATATTCCCCCAACGTCATCCCCTGCACCAAAGGCTGCAAAAACGCAAACAACCCTTCCAGATCCTGATAAAGCTGCTCAATTTGTTCTTCATTCTGGAAAGTTGGACTCCCCCCTGGCATAAATTCAGAGGAATGCAACATAAACTCAACATAGTCATTGCCATTAGTTAAAGTTTGTTGGACTACAGTTTTCATCTGCGCCAAATTTCCGCCTTTTGGTCTCAGCCAATTAACCGATGGAGAACGCTGTTTTCCTCTCAATCGATCATACTCCTGCTTAATGAAATTCATAACTCTGGAGTGCTTATATTGAATACTCATCGGTACTTGTAATAACGAAGAATCTCCTTCTTTGGAAATATCCTGCAAATCCATAAAATAAGCATGATTAGGGAAATGGCTATAATCTGTTCCACCATTCCCATTAGGATCACCCTTGGTAAAGTCCCAATTAACTTTTGGTGTAACAGAACAATCTACCTGATATCCATATTCCACTAATAATTGTGCGTAATACTCATTAAACGCCCAACGACCAGCACGATGGCTCAACATCTTAGTTTGGAGTTTATCTTCCAAAAGATTGGTCATAAAACCAACTTTTTCTTTAATTCGATCTTTAGGATATTCAATCAAATATGGCTTATAACGCATATCATCGTTAGTAAGGGGAACAATAGGTGGGCTATTCCAGGCATGTAAATGCATACCGATTTCACCCGTATTTCTGGCTATCACATCTTTGGCAAATTCGATATAACTATCATCCATTGCCATTTCATAGTTAGTTAACCAAACAGGTTTGAATCCAAAACGTTCACAAAGATTCTGAAACCTTGGCAAATAATGCGTGTTTTTTGTTGAGATTCGTCCACTATTTTGCCATAGATCATCACCTTCGGTGTCGATCGTGATAATAAAAGCGGGTAATAACATTGATATGCACCAAAAGTGACAATGATAATTGTCCTAATGGTACGCATAACAAACAAAGAGCGCAATTAGAGAATCTAATTATCTGTCTGCTCCTATTCTACCTGATTGAACATACACTCTATCTATCCAGTGCCATTCTTAGTTGGTGTACTTAAAAATGCCACACTATAATTTTTACATTGAGCTCACCATATGACATCGATATATTAAAGAACCCAACAAATGATCCCCCAAAATAATAAAATCAAACGCATTCTAGTGATTAAATTACAACATTATGGAGATATGTTACTGATAACCCCAGTGATCAGCACACTCACTCTTCACTATCCAGATGCAAAAATTGATGTTCTCCTTTATCAAGAAACCTCACCGATGCTGGAAAATTTGGCAGAGATTTCCCGTATTTTTTCTATAGACCGCACGTGGAAGCAACTGGGTACAAGGAAAAAATTATTGTATGAGTGGACCCTGCTTAAGACATTGAGACAGCAACATTATGATTTAGTAGTCAACCTCGCCGACCAATGGAGAAGTGCATTTATTTCGCGTTTTATCGGCGCACCTATCCGACTGGCCCTTAGTTTCCCTAAACGACAAAATTGGAAATGGCGTTTATGTCATACTGAGGTTATACCAACAACTAACCATGATTCATTGCATACAGTAGAACAAAACCTTTCTATCCTAAAGCCATTGCAATTTAATTCAATTATCACAAAAGTGACAATGAGTTATAGTAAAGACGATTTAAAATGGATAAAACAAGCGCTCTCACAGTATGGATTTTCAGCAAAATATGTCGTTGTTCAACCTACATCTCGATGGTTTTTTAAGTGTTGGGATGAAAAAAAAATGGCGCAAGTGATTACTGCACTACAAAAAGATGGGCATAGTATTATCATTACTTCTGGACCAGACCAAAAGGAATTGGAAATGGTATCCGCCATCTTGTCACACTGCCCTGATGATACAAAGAACATCCTTTCTCTGGCTGGAAAGCTAACATTACCCAAACTTGCCGCTTTGATTGATCATGCTAAGTTATTTATTGGCGTAGATTCAGTACCAATGCATATGGCCGCTGCCCTGAAAACACCCTGTATTGCATTGTTCGGTCCCTCCAAACTGATATTTTGGAAACCCTGGCAATCTGTTGGTGAGGTGATTTGGGCTGGCGATTATGGCAATATTCCACATCCAGATGATATAAAAACCTGTACAAACGAACGCTATTTAGATCTGATACCCACAAATGCTGTCATTTCAGCAGCAAGGAAATATATTTCATGAAACCATTACGTTTAGCCATTGTCCGTCAAAAGTATCGTCCAGATGGAGGTGCTGAACGTTTTATTTCAAGGGCCCTGGAAGCACTGGAACACCAACAACTTGAGCTGAATGTCATTACACGTTCTTGGCAAGGTGCAAGTAATCCAAATTGGCATATCCACCTGTGTGACCCCATTAAATATGGCAGAATTAGCCGCGAAAGAGGTTTTGCCAAATCAGCACGGAAATTATGGCAAAAAGCACACTTTGATTTGGTTCAAAGCCATGAACGCATTGCTGGTTGTGATATTTATCGGGCCGGAGATGGCGTCCATAAGTGCTGGTTACATCAAAGAAGCCGTACCCTGCCAACATGGAAAGCACGTTGGTTGTTAAATGATCGGTATCACCGCTATGTTATGAATGCTGAGGCTGAAATGTATGCAGATCCGGCCTTAAAAAAAGTGATTTGTAACGCTGAAATGATAAAAAGGGAAATTATCGAGGAATTTGGTGTAGCTGAAGATAAAATCGCTGTCATATATAACTCAATTGATAACACAAAGTTTTTCCCTGCTGATGAGCAAACCCGCCTACAACTTAGACAACAATATCAAATACCCGCGACAGCAAAATGCTTAATTTATGTTGGTTCTGGCTTTGAGCGAAAAGGGTTATCTGCGGCAATCCAAGCCGTTGCAAAGACAGATAGCTATCTATTAGTGATCGGTAAAGACAAAGAACAGAAAAAATATCAGTCGCTTGCAAATACGCTAGGGTGTATCCATCGCATCCGTTTTATGGGGTTACAAAAAAATACATTGCCTTTTTATCAATTGTCTGACGCTTTGCTACTGCCGACGCTATATGATCCATTTCCTAACGTTATCCTCGAAGCTATGGCATGCGGTTTACCCGTCATTACCAGCACAACATGTGGGGGAGCTGAATTCATCACCGAAGGGAAGAATGGTTTTATCTGTGATGCATTAGATATTGAAAAATTAAGGGATGCTGTTTACGGCATTCCTGATAACATATTCGGAACCGATATGTCTATTGCCGCCAGAAAGCAAATAATCGCTACAACACCTGAAAATTTATCCAAACAATTAATTGATCTTTATCAACGAGTTTTAGCATAGTGAAAGAACATATTCTTTTTATTATCGATGGATTACCTGGAGGAGGCGCTGAAAATGTAACCCTTCGTCTTGCGGCTGGTTTGAGTAAATCAAACTACCAAATTTCCTTACTTTCACTCAATACTCAATTGGATTACACCATACCGGAAGATATTCATTACATCGTCAGCCCAGATGACTATCGAGGGTTACTAAGAAAACTCAATGAGATAAACCGCAGGGCTAAAGCAATGGATAAAGTTTTATTTAAGCTTTTCCAGCAAAAAGGTAAACCTGTACTTGTCATATCTAACCTACATAAAACTGATCGTATCGTGGTTAAATCCAAAGTCCTGAAAAATTGCAATGTATGGCATTGTATTCACGGCATTTATTCTCAATCCTACTTAAGCAATAAAAGTGGCTTTTCTTATTGGCTCAAAAAAGAAAAGATAAGAAAAATTTATAAAAATAAAGGGGTTATCTGCGTTTCCGAGGCCGTTAGTCATGATCTACTAAGCAATATCGGGATACAGCCCAAGCAGATAAAAACCATCTACAATCCCTTTGATTTTGAAAAAATAAAAGCACAGGCATCAGAAACCAATCCTTATCATGGGTTGAATTACATTCTGCATGTCGGGCGCTTACATCGGGTAAAACGTCAAGATCGATTAATAGATGCCTTTGCAAAGGCAAATCTCCCGTGCAAGCTAATTATCGTAGGCCAAGGTTCCAAAGAAATAGAAGGACACCTTAAAGTAAAAATTGATGAGTACGGGTTAAATGATAAAGTCATTTTAGCTGGCTTCCACTCCAATCCACATCCCATTATCAATGAAGCAAGAGCGGTTGTGATAAGTTCAGACAGTGAAGGGTTACCGACAGTATTAATCGAAGCATTAATTTGCCATATTCCTATCGTCAGTACAGATTGCCCTGGTGGTGTTAAAGAGATAATGACAGGGCACTTAAAAAACTACCTGTCTAAACTAGACGCAGATTCTTTGGCAGAAAAAATACAGCTTGCTTACAATATGCCCCCTCAAATTACAGATGAACTATATGAAAAATTTGAGTCAAACAATATACAAAAGCAATATATTAAATTAATAGAAAAATAACCAACAGAACACCAAACTATGGTTCAAAGGGAACTGCATTTTACACACTTTCTTCAAGCCAATGTGGTACTATAACCTCAGTCCATGTCAGTGAATTTGATAGAATGTTGCTTCGCTTATATCAGGTACTTCTCTACCTTATCCAGCCAATTATCTGGTTGCGTCTGCTGCTGCGCAGTCGTAAATCCCCTGCGTACCGCAAACGCTGGGGAGAACGCTATGGCTTTTGCGCTAAAAAAGTCACTCCAGGTGGGATCTTACTGCATTCCGTTTCTGTTGGAGAAACATTAGCTGCCATTCCGCTCGTGCGGATCTTACGGCACCATTACCCTTTTTTGCCCATTACTATAACAACCATGACACCGACAGGTTCTGAAAGGGTTCTGTCTGCCTTGGGCAGTGATGTTAACCATGTATACCTTCCCTATGATCTGCCAGGTTCAATGAGACGTTTTCTTGATCACGTCAATCCCAAGCTCGTGATCATTATGGAAACTGAACTATGGCCAAATTTGATTACTCAGCTACAGCAACGGGAAATCCCGCTGGTTATCGCTAACGCGAGACTATCAGCCCGATCAGCAGCGGGATATCAGAAAATTGGCAGCTTCATTAAGACCATTTTAAATAAAATCACATTGATTGCCGCACAAAATCAGGAAGATGGTGAACGCTTTATCGAATTGGGATTAAGACGTTCCCAACTCTCTGTAACGGGTAGCCTTAAGTTCGATATTTCTGTGACACCAGAACTCGCGGCAAAAGCCGTTACATTGCGCCGCCAATGGGCTCCCCATCGCCCTGTATGGATAGCAACCAGTACCCATGATGGGGAAGAAACGATTATCCTGGATGCACATTGCAAGCTGCTTAAACAATTTCCTGATCTGTTGTTAATTCTGGTGCCCCGCCATCCTGAACGTTTTGCTAAAGCCGCTGAGTTAACCCAAAAAGCGGGATTAAACGCGATCTTACGCAGTGCTGGCACTATTCCTGACACTAATGTGCAAGTGGTTATTGGCGATACGATGGGTGAATTGATGCTCCTGTATGGTATTGCTGATCTGGCTTTTGTCGGGGGGAGCCTGATAGAACGCGGAGGACATAACCCGCTGGAAGCGGCAGCCCATGCCATTCCAGTGATCATGGGGCCACACACATTTAACTTTAAAGATATTTGTGCCAAGCTGCACAAAGCGGATGGATTGATTACTGTTACGGATAGTCAATCATTAAGTTCAGCTATCAATAGCCTGCTGACAGACGAAGATTACCGACGCTATTACGGCCACCACGCCGCAGAAGTCCTGCATGAAAACCAAGGTTCTCTTCAACGTTTGCTAAAATTACTGGAACCTTACCTCCCTCCAAGGAGCCATTGATGATGGCGAAAAAACGTCTGTCCGTTGTCACGATCACCAAAAATGCCGCTGATGTGATTGCAGATTGCCTGCTTTCTGTGAATTGGGCGGATGAAATTATTGTTCTGGATTCCGGCAGTACCGATACAACTTGCCAAATAGCCAGAGAAATGGGTGCGAAAGTCTACTCAAATACCCAATGGCTTGGTTTCGGTCGGCAACGGCAGCTTGCGCAATCCTATGCCAGCGGTGATTACATCTTTATGATTGATGCCGATGAACGCATAACGCCAGAATTAAAAGCATCCATTGAACAAGTTCTGGCCAATCCTGATGATAATAAAGTCTATAGCTGCGCACGCCTTAATCTGTTTATGGGGCGATTCATGCAACACAGTGGCTGGTATCCTGATAGGGTTATTCGCCTTTATTGCCGTGAACGTTACCAATACAACGACAATCAGGTTCACGAATCCCTTGATATTCAAGGCGCATCTGTCGTGATGCTAAAGGGAGATTTGCGTCACTTAACCTGCCGTAACCTGATGGAGTTCCAGCAAAAACAATTAAATTATGCAAGAGATTGGGCGAAGCATCGCTATGAGCAGGGCAAAAAAACCCGTTATTTTTCTATAATCAGCCATACGTTGGGTGCATTTTTCAAAACCTGGCTATTAAGGGCTGGTTTTTTGGATGGCAAACAAGGCTTGGTGTTAGCAATTGTGAATGCTCAGTATACATTCAATAAATACGCTGCACTTTGGGAACTGGTTCAAACAAAGGGTAAGAACAACGATGAAAAGAAAAGCGATTTATCCCGGCACCTTTGACCCTATCACTTACGGTCATCTTGATATTGTTACCCGTGCTGCAAACATGTTTGACCATGTTTTATTGGCTATCGCTAACAGTGACAGAAAAAATCCCATGTTTAATCTGGAAGAGCGTGTCGCGCTGGCAAAAGAAGTCACGGCTCATCTGGAAAATGTCGATGTGGTTGGGTTTAGCGAACTGATGGTCAATTTTGCCAAAAAGCAGCAGGCTAATATCTTAATCCGCGGAGTTCGTTCTGTTTCCGATTTTGAATATGAGTGGCAACTGGCCAATATGAATCGACATTTTATGCCTGAGCTGGAAAGTGTCTTTTTATTGCCCTCCCAAACCCTGTCGTTTGTCTCATCATCCTTAATCAAGGATGTTGCTCGCCATGATGGCGACGTTTCATCCTTCCTGTCAGAGCCAGTTGAGCAGGCAATGCTAAAGAAATTGGGCAAATAATACGTTTATACGGGGCAACTATTCTCTGCCCCCAATACGTTTAATGCTGGCACTGACGACAGAAAAATGTACTGCGTTGCCCCAATTTTACACACGCAATTTTCTCACCACATACGGGACAAAGTTCACCTTTCTTGCCGTAAACAAATAACTCCTGAGCAAAATATCCTGGCTTACCATCAGATTGCAGAAAATCCTTCAGTGTTGTTCCACCTTGCTCAATGGAACGACGTAAAATCTGTTTGATTACATCGGCCAATCGATGAGCTTCTTGCTGCGTTAATGAATTCACGGGGCGTTCAGGCAAAATACGCGCGACGAACAACGCTTCGTTAGCATAGATATTCCCAACACCAACGACAACTTTGTTATCCATCAACCAAGATTTGATAGCCGCTTTTTTGTTGCGAGAAACCGTATAAAGGTATTCGCCATCAAACTGATCAGAAAGAGGCTCAGGACCTAAATGAGCCAGTACGGAGCACTCTTTGAGATTGTCACTCCATAACCACGCACCAAAACGTCGGGGATCGGTATACCGGAGAATTTTGCCATCAGCCATAACCAAATCGACATGATCATGCTTTGCCGGGGGCTGTCCATCCAACAAGACACGCAAACTGCCAGACATTCCCAAGTGGATAATAATCCAGCCCTCCGGCAACTCAAGCAATAAGTATTTTGCCCGCCGTTGAACACTCAATACTGGTCGGTCTGAAAGTGCCATGATTTGCCCGGAAACAGGCCAGCGCAAACGTGAATTCCTGACCTCGACATATTGGATCACATTTCCAACCAAGTGAGGTTCAATCCCCCTGCGACTGGTTTCCACCTCTGGTAGCTCCGGCATACCCACTCCTTGAATAAGTTATCTACGATATTGTATCTGAGAATATCGTATCTAAGCAGATTACAATACCGTTTTCATGTATCATTTACAGCCAGATTTGATGAGGATTCACTAAGACAGTTTTTCCTCTATCACGCCCATAATTAACTTCGCACGCTGATCCCAGTTAAAACGTTCTGCAACCAATCGTTGCGAATAATCAACTTTTGCCATCATTTCGGTGGGATGATTAATCAGCCATTGAATCTGTTCAGCAAAACTCGCTGCATTTTCACTATCAGCAAAATTTACCGCATTTTCATCAACAGCATCACGAATGGAAGGGAAATCAGAAATAACTACAGGCTTACCCATAGCCATATATTCAAACAGCTTGAGGGGAGAGGTATAGCGGCTACCAATACTGGTTTTCGTCAGTGGCAGGACACAAATATCACTATCAGCAATAACCTGAAAGCGTTTTCTGGGTTGGACAAAACCAAGGAAATTGACTTTATCACTTACACCAATCTGTTCAGCAGTCTGTCGCAATCTCTCTATTTGCTCAATAGTACCGCCAGCAACGTTCAGTTCAACGTTATCCAGGTAAGACATAGCTTTCATTACCGTTGGAATACCTTTCCAACGGTGTAAGCTACCCAAATAAAGCACCTTTTTAGGAAACTCACGGTTGTCATTGCCACCCGCAAGCGTCTGCTTAGCAGATTCAACCGCCAGCATATCAACCCCATCGGGAGCCACAATAATCGGTGTTTTGACACTATATTGCTTATAAATATCTTCTCGTAATAGCGAAGTCAGGGCAAAAACGACCTTAGAGTTAGCATAAACCTGCTGTTCAATTTTTATCAGTTTATGATACTTACGTTGGTTGCCACGATTGAGCAAATCATGGGATTCTCTAAACGATTGAGAAAATACTTCATGGCTTTCAAAGAAATGAGGGATATCAGGATGATTACACAGAAGGTAATTCGCCATTTTAATATTGCGAGTAAAAAGGGCATCAACTTGGTGCTCTTTAAGCCAGCGAGAAACTTGCAAATAAAACAGCTTTTGGGTATTTAGCGGAAAATACCATTTTCCACGTATATCGCGCAGAGCAATTAATTCCACAGAAGGCGGTAATGACCTGCCAAGAATTTCCTCAACTTGGCTTTGGCCTTTTGGGGTAATCAGGTAAACACTATGCCCCTGACGGGCAAAAGCGTCTACATTCTGCAAAATTTGCAGTGACGCAACCCGATAATCAGGCACAGGATAAGGATCAATATACGCAATTTTCATTATTTTTTATGGCGTTCAATAAACGGCTAGCGGAATCTTCCCAGGTGTACATCGTTTCAATCCTCTGACGGGCAGATTTCCCCATCTTTTCTCCTCTATCTGGTAAAGATAAAAGATGATTTACCGCCTCAGCAATAGCCACAGCATCACCTGGTGTCACCAAAATACCAGCACTACCTTCATTGCCAACCACTTCCGGTATTCCGCCAATATAACTGGCAATCACAGGACGCCCACACGCCATCGCTTCCGCAATAGTAATACCAAATGCCTCATCACCAATACTGGGGAAAACACCGGCATTACCCGCCGCATAAAATTCAGGTAATTGATCATGACCAACTGGAGGATGAAAAATGATGGATTTTTCCAGTTGCAATGCAGAGACCCGCTTTTTAAGCGATTTCAAATCCTCACCTTCACCAATAATTAATAACTTTACATCCTTGTTCCGCAACAAAGCCATTGCATCAATAGCGACTTTCATGCCTTTCCAACCAACCAACCTGCCAGCAAACGTTAATAAAAACGTTTTCTCATTGATATCCAGTCGGGTTCGGATATCAGAGCCAGATGGTTTGAATTTATCGATATCTACCCCATTATAGATGACGCTTGGGAATTGCTTGAAATGATGCTGAATCTGCCAGGCATTAAAATGACTACATGCAACCCATGCAGATATTTTCTTACCCAATACCCGATCCCCTTTAAAAAAACTGGTTCCACCACTCATATAGCAAAACTGGGTATGGGATGTTTCAGGCATCATTCTGGGCCAGAAAAAATCAAAAGGCTTGGTCAAAATTACCCAATCAAAATTTTCAGCAATAACTGTTGCACGGGCATGACGAGCAAAAGAATAACGTTCAACAATACGTTGGAAGCGACGCCCGATGTTAAACACGCGCTCTCTAGGGATAAATGGGAAAGTATGAATATAGATATTTCTTCCACCTAATGCAGGCCGCACATCGCCGATACCGCCGAAAATATGGACTTCATGCCCAGCATCCGTCAGTGCCTTGGCTAACTCCCAAACAGCAGTTTGAATGCCGCCATACGATATGGTAACGGTAACATCGATAAACCCTATCTTCATTTGGTGCATTATCCTTTTATTCATTTTCCAGCAAGTACTGAACAGAATGCCAGACTTGATCTACCGATATTGCTGACATTGTATCTTGACGAGTTGCCTGTCTATAATCTACCGGATGTTCAATTACCACTAATTTGGGGTGTTGTTGAGGTGCGAGAAAGTGCCCTGGGTGAAAACTGTGATACAGAGCAACCATTGGTATCCCTAAGGCTCCGGCCAGATGAGTTGTTCCAGTATCAACGCCTACATACAAATTAAGTTGACTCATGATTGCCGCGTTTTGCCGCATCGTAGTCTTACCCGCCAATGATGAGCACCTGTTTGTGCCCAATTTCTCAGCCAGCACTCGCGCGCACTCTTCACCATCTTTACTGCCTAACAGCAAAATATGCGCATGCGGATAATCACGATAAATATGTTGAGCTAATTGGTAAAAATGTTCTACAGGCCAATCACGATAGGCTTTTGCAGGGAAACTCTGTAACTGAAAACCAATTCTTAATTGTCGTTCTATCCCTTGCCGTTGAAGAAAATCTCTGGCGTACTCCGCTTCATACAGGCTTACATTATACTGCAGACGCCAATTACTCACGTCAACCCCAAGCGCATCAATTAACAGCGCTCTTTCCTGCTGTGCAGGCATGAGTTCTCTAGGTCTTGCTACAGCATACTCATTTGGTTTTTTACCAGAGATATCCGAAAAATAAACGGTTAAATTTGCTACACGTTTGGCATATTGCAATAAGGATTTATCATGGCCATAGACAAATGCCAGATCATAGTTCTGACGAGAAAACCAGCCACACCATCTCGCTTTGCCTTTTGAAAAGGCTTTCAACTGATTAATTAAATCGATATTTTCAAGGATTTCTTTTGTTTTTTTATGCACAAATATATCAATATTTGCCTCTGGCCATTTTTCTTTCAGGGCACGAATAACCGGAGTTATTAGTAAGGTGTCACCAAAACGAGCGATATTGATGATTAAAATATTTTGGGGTTGCATAATAATGAATATTAAATTATCAATCCAAGGATTGGTTTTTTAAGGTACTATACAGCAAAGTTAGTTAATGTTCTATTTACGGTTAATAAACACAACAGAACCACAAAAAAAACAATTAAATTACAAATAGTTAACAAAAATATCGATTATTCTGCTCACTATGGATAAAAATGATATAAACGAAATATCACCGTGTACTTTTCATACCAGAATAAAAAATAGATTCCATTTTTTCTAACATATTATCCATACCAAATAAATGAGTTGCCCGTCGTAGTGAAGCCTCTCCCATTTGTAAACGCAGCCCTGCATCATGCATTAATAAATCTAACTTTTCTGTTAATTGCTCAACATTTTTAGGTTCGATAATATACCCTGTATCACCATCAATTACAGCTTCTGTAATCGCACCCACTGATGTAGATACAACAGGCAATCCACATGCCATTGCCTGCATGATTCCCTGGGGTACACCTTCATTACCAAACGAAGGCAAGGCAAAGATATCCATTGCATTTAAGCAATCAGGAACATCCTGACGATTACCAAGAAAGATGACACTTTCTGTTAGTCCCTCCTGCTGAACTCGCGGCTCTAAATTCTTTCTCTGGGGGCCATCACCTATGAACAGCAATTGCCAATCAGGATAACGTTGATGGAGAGTTTTCCAACTATCAAGCAAGTAGCGATGGCCTTTCCACGTTCTCATTGTGGCAACAATACCCAGTGTTGGCTTATCTTTGATGCCAATGCGCTGACGGCTTAAGGATTTGCTTTCAGGATGAAAACGTAACAAATCGATCCCTGTCGGTACCGAGGTCATGTGAGATAGAGGATAATCATTATTTATATGCAGATATTGGCGTAGTTTTTCCCCGGTTGTCACAATATGCTGACCCGCGTGCAAATAGAGCCAACGAGTCGCAATGGATTTTGAAACATGAGTCGAAACATGACGAGTTCGGACTATCGGAGGCGCACCTTTTAATGTGGCACATGCCGCAGCCACTAGCCAAGAATCAGTAGAACTGTGGGTATTGATGACATCGAATTGGCGGCCTTCAGTTTTTAGCCAACGACGCATTGCCCGAAGACAAGAAAGACGTTTTTTTTCAATTGGGAGCGCAACAACAGGCACACCATAATGATGAGCTTCACGGTAAAGGGTTGAAGTTGGACAACAAACGATAACCACATGGTGACCACGCTGTATCATGCCCTGAGATTCTGTCAGGATACGAATCTCCTGTCCTCCCCAGCCACACGATGATTCTGTATGTAAGATATTCAAGGTTTTTCTAACCATTTTAGCGCTACACCTGACGGTTTATAATTGAAAAAACGGTAGTATAACTGAACAATGTATAGGTCTACACACGTAACCCAATTTAAAAATAAGCTACAGTGACATTATCAACAGATATAAAAAAACCCAGCGTGATGCTGGGCTTTTTATAATCCACTAAAATTATTTAATTTTAGCTTCTTTGTACATAACATGCTGACGAACAACTGGATCGAATTTTTTCATTTCCAGTTTTTCAGGCATAGTACGCTTGTTCTTCGTAGTGGTATAGAAGTGACCTGTACCAGCGGAAGAAACTAGCTTGATTTTATCGCGAATACCTTTAGCCATTTTTCAGCTCCTTAGTACTTCTCACCACGGGCACGCAGTTCAGCCAGAACTGTATCGATACCCTTTTTGTCAATCACACGCATACCCTTGGCAGATACACGCAGAGTTACAAAACGTTTCTCAGACTCAACCCAGAAACGATGAGAGTGCAGGTTAGGCAGAAAACGACGCTTAGTCGCATTTAATGCGTGGGAGCGGTTGTTACCACTCACCGGACGCTTGCCAGTAACTTGGCAGACTCGGGACATGTCTATTCTCCAAAAATCAAATCAGCTCGAGCTTTGTATTGGGTGTGACCGCCTCGTCAGGCTTAGGAGCCCATCTCAGCAAACTCTCTTGATTAAAAGATGTTACTGAAAAGAACGTCACTGAAAAGACTCACATTTTCCCAGTAAAAAAACTTACTGAGATAGGCTCTTCTCGTCAAACCCAAGATCCTCAAAGGTGGCGTAGTATACGCCCTCATTCGCTGATGCTCAAGTCCCGAACAACTAAGATCTGATCGTATCGCGAAAAAATGGTATTAAATCCAACCTCTTTCCATAAATGAGACACAAGATTTCTTACCAATGACGATATGATCCAAAACTTTAACGCCAACCAAGTCACAAGCCTCAATAATTTTTTCTGTCACCAACTTATCTGCCAAGCTAGGCTCTGGATTGCCGGAAGGGTGATTATGAGCAAGGATAATGGATGCAGCATTCACCTTAACCGCCTGTTTCACAATTTCACGCGGATGAACCTCAACTTTGTTTATTGTTCCTTTAAACATTTCATCATGACAAATAACTTTATTTTGGCTCGTTAAAAACAGTACCACAAATATTTCCCGATCTTGCCAGGATAATAAATCCTGCAAATAACTCTGAGTCATCGTGGGGCTGCTCATGATATCTTCATGGATAAATTGACTGGAGAAAAACCGTTTTGCCAATTCAGATATCGCCTGCAATTGGACATACTTGCATTGTCCCATCCCTTTATGTGCACAAAAATCATCGTAATCCGCGGATAGAAGGTGATAAAGCGAACCAAATGATTTCAGCAGATATTCTGCCATTTGTACGACATGAACGCCCCTGGAACCTGTACGTAAAAAGATAGCCAATAACTCCGCGTCTGTTAGGGAAACAGCGCCATAAGCCAATAATTTCTCGCGGGGAAGAAGATTTAAATGCAATTCATCGTTTCTTTCCGTTACCGTTAAATCCATAATTTCCTCCCCCTTCAATATCCTTTGTTCCAATCCCTTGTCCTATAGTCCCCTATAACGATGGGTGCCATCTCTCACCTACATTTCGCACCTACTATTCCATGATGAAAAAGTCATCGCCAGATCGACTTGCTAGGCTTGCGCAGCGCTTCGCAAACTTACCATTTTTAGCTACCTACATGGGGACGATTCTCAACGCAATATTTTCTTGTGATAGAATCTTAGAGAATTACAACTTGAATCTGGACAATCAAAATGACAGGATTTTCCGGCAAACCACTTTCTGATAATTCACTTTCTGGTAAACAGATAGTCCTCGGAATCAGCGGAGGGATCGCCGCTTACAAAACTGCCGAACTGGTACGACGCCTACGTGATCGTGGTGCCCAAGTACGCGTTGTCATGACTCCCGCGGCAGAAGCTTTCATCACTCCATTGACCTTACAGGCAGTATCTGGTCATCCCGTCTCAGATGATCTGCTAGACCCCGCAGCAGAAGCAGCTATGGGGCATATCGAACTGGCTAAATGGGCTGATTTAATTATTCTCGCGCCTGCCACCGCAGATCTGCTTGCTCGCCTGGCCGCAGGCATGGCGAATGATTTAGTCACCACAATCTGCCTGGCTTCCGCGGCACCTATTGCGGTTGCACCGGCAATGAATCAACAAATGTACCGAGCACAGGCTACCCAACATAACCTGAAGGTACTGAAAGAGCGTAATGTATTGATTTGGGGACCAGATGAAGGCAGTCAGGCCTGTGGTGATGTTGGGCCAGGGAGAATGTTGGAACCGATGACGATTGTTGAACGGGCAATGCAACATTTTAATACCGAACAAACCCTTTCTGGTTTACACATCGCTATTACCGCAGGACCAACCCGCGAAGCCTTAGATCCCGTCCGTTTCATCAGCAATCACAGCTCCGGTAAAATGGGTTTTTCTATTGCACAGGCAGCAGCAGAACGTGGTGCGGAGGTGACATTAATTACTGGTCCCGTTAATTTACCCACCCCACAAGGTGTTAAACGCATTGAGGTCAGTAGCGCCCTGGAAATGTATGAACAAGTTCAAGCTACCGCAGCCTCACAGCACATCTTTATCGGTTGCGCTGCTGTGTCTGACTATCGTTTCAAGCAAATCTCAACAGAGAAAATCAAAAAACAGGGGGATGAAATCACATTTACACTGGTGAAAAATCCTGACATTGTAGCGAGCGTTGCATCCATGGAAAAAAATCGTCCATTTGTCGTTGGATTTGCAGCCGAAACCCAGAATGTGGAAGAATATGCCCGCGGAAAACTCCAGCAGAAAAATCTGGACTTGATTTGCGCAAATGATGTATCCCTGGCCGGACATGGCTTCAACAGTGATACTAACGCATTACATCTATTCTGGCATGATGGTAGTGTTCAGTTACCCCACAGTGGTAAATTACAACTCAGCCACCGCTTATTAGACGAGATATTCAAACGCTATGATGAAAAAAATCGACGTTAAAATCCTTGATCCCCGCATCGGGCAAGAATTTCCTTTACCGACTTATGCTACACCTGGCTCTGCGGGTTTAGATTTACGTGCTTGTCTGGATAATGCAGTGAAATTGGCTCCCGGTCAAACTGAACTTTTGCCAACGGGGATTGCTATCCATATTGCAGATGAACAATTAGCGGCAGTTATTCTCCCTCGCTCTGGTCTGGGTCACAAACATGGCGTTGTTCTGGGCAATTTAGTAGGTCTTATCGATTCAGATTATCAGGGGCAATTAATGGTTTCAGTTTGGAACCGCGGTGATAAAACTTTCACCATTGAACCTGGCGAACGTATCGCCCAAATGGTTTTTGTCCCCGTTGTCCAGGCTGAATTTAATTTAGTCGCAGATTTTGAGGAGAGCCAACGCGGCAATGGTGGATTTGGCCATTCCGGTCGTCAATAACTTTCCATAAGGCCTGATACCGCCAATCGATTTTCATATTTTTTGCCCACAATGTTTCGGTAACATGTTTTGGCAGCAATAACATTGTGGCAAAAAATAGCTGGATTTGTTTTGCTGTTTTAGCAGGGGTCTTACCAGACATGGCAGAAAAAGAACGTACAAAAAAGAAAAATAGACGTGAGGAAATCTTGCAGGCACTGGCACACATGCTGGAATCCAGTGATGGCAGCCAACGCATTACTACTGCAAAACTTGCCGCAAACGTTGGTGTTTCTGAAGCAGCCCTTTACCGTCATTTTCCGAGCAAAACCCGGATGTTTGACAGCTTGATTGAATTTATTGAAGATTCCTTAATTTCACGTATCAATCTGATCCTACAAGACGAAAAGGACACCATCACACGCATTCGGTTAATCCTCGTCCTTCTTTTGGGTTTTGCAGAAAGAAATCCAGGACTGACCCGTATCATGACCGGCCATGCCCTAATGTTCGAACAAGACAGATTACAAAATCGCATCAACCAGCTATTTGAGCGAATTGAAATGCAACTTCGCCAAATTTTAAAAGAGAGAAAAATCCGTGATGGGCAAGGATTCACTTATGACGAATCCGTGTTGGCATCACAGTTACTGGCGTTTTGTGAAGGGATGCTCTCCCGTTTTGTTCGCTCTGAATTTCGCTATCGCCCGACAACTGAATTTGAAGTACGCTGGCCATTGATATTGACCCAACTGCAATAATCCACCACGACAATAGGTTATTGCCACATCCTAAGTTTATATCCTTATACAGTGAATGATAACGTGCGGATTTTTTATGAGTTGTGTTAACATGTCCCAGCTCATTGAGTTCACTACTAAGTGACTTAATAATGGCATCATTGTCGCAATCCTTACTATATAGATAGATGCCATTTCTACTACTCACCCCGCCCATACTTGGGCGAGGGATTTTTTTCACTCAACCCAGTTTACGAACCATTAAATCCCGTATTCTTTGCGATAAGCTTCTACCGCTTCCAGATGAGATTGCATCTCTGAATTTTCGCGCAAATAACTCACCAAATCATTCAAGGTAATGATGGAGAAAACCTGACAATGGTAGTCACGTTCAACTTCTTGGATCGCTGAAAGCGTTTCACGCCCACGTTCCTGACGATCCAGGCACAAAATCACACCAGATAGCGTTGCTCCGTGCTGCTTAATGATTTCCATCGACTCACGAATCGCCGTACCTGCGGTAATGACATCATCCACAACGACAACATTACCTTGCAGAGGGCTACCAACCAGCGATCCACCTTCACCATGATCTTTAGCTTCTTTGCGATTAAAGCAATAAGGCATATCAATATCATGATGTTCGGCCAATGCCACTGCGGTAGTTGTCGCAATCGGGATCCCCTTATAAGCTGGCCCAAACAGCAAATCGCACTTAATTCCGCTATCTAGCAGTGCTGCCGCATAGAAACGGCCAATCAACGCCAAGTCACGTCCAGTATTAAACAGGCCCGCATTGAAAAAGTAGGGACTTTTGCGACCAGATTTCAGCGTAAATTCGCCAAATTTCAGCACCTGTTTTTCCAGTGCCAGTTCAATAAATTCGCGCTGATAGGCTTTCATTGGAGTTTCTCCTCTTTGATCTTCTGTCATTCATTACTATTTATTGCAGATATTATTGCAGGTAAATTGCAGGCATAAAAAAGGCGACTCTTCAGCCGCCTGATTTATTTATTATTTTAATAGGTCTTGTTCTAACGCATCTCGCTGCGCTTTAAAAATCGTTTCCAATCCCTCTTTTGCCAGTGAGAGTAGTGAGAGCAACTCATCATGGCTGAACGGTTCACCTTCTGCCGTGCCCTGTACTTCAATCATTCTGCCGTCATCCATCATGACGATATTCATGTCAGTTTCAGCCGCAGAGTCTTCGACATATTCCAGATCACAACGTCCTTCCCCCTCAACGATACCCACAGAGACTGCCGCAACCATCGCTTTCAGTGGACTTTCTTTCAATTTGCCTTCTACAACCAACTTATTTAGGGCATCAACTAGTGCTACACAAGCACCAGAAATAGCCGCTGTACGAGTACCACCATCCGCTTGAATCACATCACAATCCAGCGTAATAGTGAATTCTCCCAGCTTTTTTAAGTCGATGGCAGCACGTAATGAACGGGCAATCAGGCGTTGGATTTCCATCGTGCGGCCTGTTTGCTTGCCCTTGGCCGCTTCGCGCGCATTACGGCTATTAGTCGCCCGTGGCAACATGCCGTATTCGGCGGTGATCCAGCCCTGTCCTTGGCCTTTCAGGAAACGGGGAACGCCTTCTTCAACGGAGGCATTACATAACACTTTGGTATCCCCAAATTCCACCATAACAGAGCCTTCCGCATGTTTGGTGTAATGACGGGTCATTTTAATAGGACGCACCTGCCCTGCTGACCTTCCCGCTGGACGCTTTCCTACTAAGCTCATAGTGTGATCTCCGTTGTTCGTACATTTTAGGGGCGCATTATACGGCCTAATGCGGCGAATGCCTATCCTGCATCTACATGGGGCGCTATAATCCGCACATCATTTTATACATTGGGAACGAATTATGATCCGTAGTATGACTGCTTTTGCACGGCGAGATATCAAGGGAGATTGGGGAAATGCAGCATGGGAACTGCGTTCTGTCAATCAGCGTTACTTAGAAACCTATATTCGCCTGCCAGAGCAATTCAGAAGCCTTGAACCTGTCATCCGTGAGCGCATTCGTTCCCGCCTGACGCGCGGCAAAGTAGAATGTAACCTGCGTTTTGAATTGAATACCCTTGCCCAAAATTCCTTGATCCTGAATGAAAAGCTGGCAAAACAACTGGTTGAATCAGCAAGCTGGGTTAAACAGCAGAGTAATGAAGGTGAAATTAATCCGGTAGATATCCTGCGCTGGCCGGGCGTGATGTCTGCCGAAGAGCAGGATTTAGATACCATCAGTGCACAATTATTAGCAGAATTAGATCTGACGCTGGATTCTTTTATCCAGAGTCGAGAAACCGAAGGGCAAGCGCTCAAGGCACTGATTGAGCAGCGTTTGGATGCGGTAATTGTGGAAGTGGTTAAAGTCCGTGAACAAATGCCAGCAATCCTGCAATGGCAGCGTGAACGCCTACAAACCAAGTTGGAAGAAGCACAAATTCAGTTAGAGAATAATCGCCTTGAGCAAGAGCTAATTTTATTAGCTCAACGTATTGATGTGGCAGAAGAGTTGGATCGTCTGGATGCCCATGTCAAAGAAACACGTAATATCCTGAAGAAAAAAGAAGCCGTCGGCCGCCGACTGGATTTTATGATGCAGGAATTTAACCGCGAATCGAATACATTGGCTTCAAAATCAATTAATGCAGATATAACGAATTCTGCGATTGAGCTGAAGGTACTGATTGAGCAAATGCGCGAGCAAATTCAAAATATTGAATAGTGTTTCATAGAGACTCACAAAATATCAAAAAGCCAGATAATACAAGTTATTACTGGCTTTTGTTCTATCATAAGGTTGCACAAAGAATCACAATAGCGCATGATTATCGGGTACACCTAGGTGTACACCTTAGCTAGTTAAAACCATTTTAGGTGTACCCACTCTAGCCGTAGGAGATAACTCAATGCCAAAGCTCACAGACAAGCAGATCAGAGCATGGATAAAATCAGGAGAGAGATTCGAAGGTAGAGCCGACGGTAACGGCTTATATTTATGCTATAGAGAAAATTATCAGCATCCTGTTTGGCGATTTAGATATAAATTTGCCGGAAAGCGTCGTGCCGTCCTGATAGGTTCATACATTGATCTATCACTAGCTAAAGCACGAGAACTCACCAGAGAGCTATCAGCCCGCGTATCACTGGGCTACGACGTTGCTATGGAGAAACAAGAGCGTAAAGCTGAGGCACTGGCAAAAATTGAGGCTGAAAAAAATGCTATCAAAGTTTCAGATTTAGCAGCCGAATACTTCGAACGACAGATACTTCCTCGTTGGAAACATCCCGACATATTGCGTAGACGTATCGATAAGGATATTAACCCGCGCATTGGTGATATGAATATTGAAGATGTTAAACCCCGTCATATTGATGAAATGCTAAAGAGCATTGTTGACAGAGGTGCACCAACTATAGCGACAGATGTTCTACGATGGGTCAGACGTATATTTGATTACGGTATCAGGCGTCAAATCATTGATGTAAATCCCTGTTCAGCATTCGAGGTTGCTGATGCTGGTGGGAAAGAGGTATCACGCGATAGATGGCTAACCAGAGAAGAACTAATCATTGTGCTGAGGGCATTCAGAACGTCCACAATCAGCCGTCAGAATGAAATCAGCTTTAAGATATTACTAGCTCTATGCTTACGCAAAATGGAGTTATGCGCCGCTCGTTGGGAGGAGTTTGATTTTGCTAATGGAGTTTGGCATTTCCCAGCAGAACGAAGTAAGAATGGTGATGCAGTAGATATTCCTCTATGTCCGCAAGTTATCGATTGGTTCATGGAATTAAAGCCAATGGCCTGTGGTAGTCAATACGTATTGCCAGCAAGAAAAATGCAACATCGCATGATCCCTCATATTCAGGAAACTACCCTACCCGTTGCACTTGCCAAAGTCAGACGCGCATTACCTGTTAACATACCTAACTTCACTATCCACGACTTTAGACGAACCGCCAGAACCCACTTAGCCGCGTTAGGTGTTGATCCGTTTGTGGCTGAACGCTGTTTGAATCATCGCATAAAGGGTGTCGAAGGTATCTATAACCGACATGATTATTTTGATGAACGTAAAGTGGCATTATCTCAATGGTGTAATTTGTTAGTGTCATTAGAAAATGGAAACAATTACAACGTGACTCCAATAAATAAAAATGTAACGAGGAAATAACGTGGTCAGCTTTATTAAATTAGGAATATTTGAACGAGAGGCAAAAACTCCAGCCTTAAATACAAAGCAATTATCTTTATTATTATGTGGACTAAATCCAGACTTAAGAACAGAAGAAATCCCCTCAGATAAGAAATTGGCTTATGATATTTATCACCCTTACATTGGAAAAATAATAAAAACATCTGGATTATTTGGTGGAGGAAATTCTCAGTTACATAACGCAGATCATATGTTTGCTTTAGCCTATCTCTTAGTTGATGAAGAATTAACTCCTCAACCAATTAAAGATCGGTGTTTAAAAGCAGTTGCCACAATTGCTAACAAAAATAACGGAAAAGAAATATTGTCAAAATTGGGAGGAGAGGAGTTATTAGCCAAGGGGGTAGAACTAAGAACCCATTCGGAATCTTTTTTGAACGTAATTGTTTTTCCTGTATTCTGTCCGCCCAAATAAGATAAGTGCCTATATAAGTGACCTGCTGGAATGAGAAAAACCT
>NZ_MKGQ01000028.1 GCF_001908105.1 Xenorhabdus eapokensis | reverse complement strand
TGGGAAAAGCTGACTTTGATCCTGAAAGTGCTGGGTTATCCTTCAAGCTGGAAAGTCCATTCAATGTTCAATTCTTGCTGAATAGGTGTGACGACTGGGATCTGTCGGGAGCCGGATGCGGTAGTTCTGCATGTCCGGTTCTGAGGAGGGATCTGCCCGGGTGACTGGGTAGGTCTACTCACCAAATGTGGTCATTTGTCGGAAATAAAAAGCAACAGCGTTGGTTATGGTAGGCTTGGGAGCCTCGTCTGAAGTGTATTATTGCGCATACCTTCGGCAGGCGCAGCAAAAAAACACTGAAGAAACTGCTCAAGAAATTATCCTCATTTAACGTCACTTTTTGGTGCACTGATAATTTCAAGGCTTACAACCGGTTGTCCACCAATAAGCATCTTATCGGAAAAAGTTTCACACAGCGTATCGAGCGTGAAAATCTGACCCTACGTAATCGAATTAAGCGTTTGAATCGTAAAGCATTGGGTTATTCAAGGTCACCAGAAATGCATGACAAAGTTATCGGGACTTTTATCGAAAGAGAGTATTACCTTTAAAGCCAATCAACAAATTGAATACGTGATCCTGTGGGTTTATGCCAATCCTATTGGCCTATCTAATCACAATTTATAATAATACCTTTTAATAACAATAAATCATGTAATTAGGTGTACAATTCACAGTTTAGGCAATTTTTGGTCAACGGATTAGTAAGAGTTGTTTATGGTATGCATTTTTTATATTCCGCAGGAGTCGCCGCCACCAATTTTTTGAAGTTTCTATGAAAGTGGCTTTGGTCATAAAAACCTAACTCAGTTGCTACAGAGGCTATATTCATTCCCTGCTTCAAAAGTACTTTTGCTTCATTAATACGCATTGCGATTTGCATAGCATGTGGAGTAATACCATATGCCTTTCTAAACGCGTGAATAATATGATATTCACTTAATTGAGAGTGAACAGCAATATCCTTTACCGATATATTGCTTCGAAAATTTTCACAAATATATTCATACGCCTTAGATACATTATTTTTTGGTACAACTTTATCTAAAAGTATGGAGTTGGACTGTGAAAACAGATTGGTAAAAAAAGAGATGCTCTTTTCTTCCATTTTCATTCTGTCTTTATTAAGAATAATTGTGTTGGCTAATTCTTGAAACTGTATATAAAGTTCTGGAGAGTCGGTGTGATTAATTGAAAATGGAATAAAATTCGTTATTCTTTCACCTACAACCATCGATTGCACGTAACTTAACCATTTTGGGCATACATACAGCATTTTGTAGCTCCAATTTGTATCTGGTATTGGATTGCATGAATGAACCTCTAGTGGGTTGATTATGACAAGAGAACCTTTTTGTATTCTACGTTCAGTATTACTATTGAAGTAATCACTATAACCACAATCTACAGCGCCAATGGAAAATTCTTCATGAGTGTGTTTCCCGTAACAGGCTTTCGAGTTTTTAGAAGAGCGCAGCTCAATGGGGACTGCGCTTGAACGATAGAATTTTTGTTTGGTCATCTCATTAAAGACTCTAACCTGACATAAAAAAAGTATATACGACCGTAATTGCTAATAATAGCCCCATTGTGAGATTGAAAAGCTTATAATGTTTAGGTATGTCCAAAACTGTCCTAATCGTTATTCCTAAAACAGCCCATGCTGAAATTGATACGTAACAGACAATAAAAAAAATCGCGCAAAAAAATAGTAGTGCATTAATTTCTGTATCGTGACTACTAAAAACGGATATGCCAGCTAAAGATACAATCCATGCTTTCGGGTTAAGCCATTGGCACATTATTCCTTGTATAAGGGATGGAGCACTGGTTTCTCGTTCACTATCATCACCGCTCATTGGGTTTTGCGTAGCAACTTTATATGCCAAGTATAATAAGAAACTACCTCCTATATAGGTAAGCATTTCGGTTAGATATGGCACCTCATTTATAACTTGAGCTAATCCAAAGCCGAGTAAAAATAGAATCGATACAAAACCAATTGTAGCACCGGTTATATGTGGGATGGTTCGAATATATCCGCAATTGGCTCCGGTAACTGTGGCTATTATGTTTACAGGTCCTGGCGATATAGAAGTTACAAGGGCAAAAACCGCCATTGCAATTAATTGAGACATAAGCTTCTACCTCCTAAAAATCAGTTACTTCTCCAGAGCCATTAATAAAGCGATGTTCTTGCAAATCAACAATGCGGTATCGTTTTGCCTTGATTTTTCCCTCCTTGCAATAACCAGCTTTGCTTTCCCAAAATCCTTGTGCGAACTCATCAGTAACGTACAATTCAGATAAGCACTTAACCCCTTTGTACCGATATAGAGAAAAGTCGACTAGACGGATAGGGTAACCTTCTTCTAGAGATAGGGGTTCACCGTCCACTGCCCAAATAATCATTGCTCTATTTTCTAATGCATTACTAAGGGATATTGTAGAGTCATACACTCCCTTACTTGTACCTAAGCTTATCTGCTTCAAATTATATGAAAAATATTTTGCTTGGCTTATCCCTAGATATTTTAATAGGTCTTTTAGTAAGACTCCTGTCCAGTTTCTTCTGATACTCCAATTGCAAACACATACAACCCGACGGCTTTCCGTTATTGGTGCAATGTTTTTAAGGTCTTCGAATGCGACAAGAATTGGCGTTGATTCATGAGGTAAAAATATCTTGAGTGCCCATTCTTTCATATCAATAGAGTCATATGATTCAGGTGGCCCTTCTTGGTAGTACCGTAAAGAAGAAGGTTTCTTATCAATATATGGAGTACTCATATTTTCCTTTCTTATGTATCTATTATAGAGATTTGACACAGCGTAAACCTACGATGTTGTCTCGTACTGTTGGAGGGTAGTTATCTCTGCATGTACAGCGCATATAATCTTCATCATGAAGCCCTGAACCACCCCGAACTATATGATCGTCAGTAGGGACACTAAGATAAACGGGATCAATATGAGTTTTATCCCAACTGTAATCTTGGTAGTAATTATCTAGACACCACTCAGCTAGATTACCTGCCATATCAATACAACCAAATGGGGAGCGATTTTGTGGATGTGCATCCCAATCCGTGGATTTTCGATTGAGCTCAGTTGGCTCACAGTCTGGGGCATAGTTTGCAATTGTAATAGATGGCTCGCTATTTCCCCATGGATAGAGTCGATTATCGTTTCCCTTCGCAGCAAACTCCCACTGCGCTTCAGTTGGTAATTCCTTACCTACAAATGTTGCGTATGCGACAGCTTCATACCAACTAATGCCGGTTACTGGCTGCTTTGGTTGGTTCCAATTGGAATCATACCAATATAAAGGTTCTGAAATGTCATTATCTTGGATAAACTGAAAACCTTCTTCTGACCAATATTCCTTACTTCTATAGCCCCCCTGCTCAATGAATACTGCAAACTCAGCGTTAGTCACAGGGTGAATATCAATGAAAAAATCACTCAGGGTAACTGCGTGCACAGGCTGCTCATCAGGGCTCAACTCTGAACCGCGTAGATAAGGAGAGCCTGTCACTAAAACCATATTAATTAAGTTGTTCATCGTATTAACTTCATATTTCCAGTTTGTTTAATGATGACTTTTTTGTCGCCGTACACAGCTATGCCTAAATATTCGATGCTGTCCTCACTGACAGCCTCTAACCTACTTGAGTAATCCTCATAACTCTTCGTGTTTTTTGCCACGTCCGAGAAGTCAATTATCGTAGCGTGTGATTGTAATTGAGAACGAATTGCCTTTATCTCGCTTGCCGTTGCCGCAAGAATTGGGATTGGGATACGAGTGATCCCAAAATGTTCCCCCCCATCACGGTTCTTAATATTGTCACCTACGAGCTCAGGATGAGCTTTACCAAGGCTAAGGGCTAGCACTGCTGCTGTGTTTGCAATGATCCCAAGAGGAAGATCTTTATCGATTACCAATACACACTTTTTGTCATTCATTATGCAACTTTCCTTTTATGAATTTGGTTGTTAGAAAATACCCCCCATGTCATTTCAATATGTAGAGGGTGAGATATTGCTGTAAGTCCATAATGTTTAATTGCATCAGCATTTGCTAAGCAACAATCAACTTCGCCGTTTACAACTAATTTCGCTCCATTGCTTGTAGAGTTCGTAATCTCTATTTTTAAATGAGCATCAGATATTCCAAAAATCTTGTCTTCAGCCGATTCAATTAGGCTCTCTAAACGAGAGAGAGGAGCGTGATGCGTAGCTATTTTTATGGTTTGTTGCTCAGCTATCTTTTTCTCCAAAGCGAGGGAGGTTTTACAACCAAGATAATAAGCGGGAGGTGAATAGAAAAACGATCCAAGTAGAAGGGTATTTTTGTTCATGTAAAAGTTATCTACTCGTTGATACGCATTGGCAACTAGAAAAATGCATGACTCATTCTTTTCCACATACTCAGAGGCGAGTTCAAAAGTATCAAAAAGAAGTATATCTAATGGACCTCCAATTAAGTTGGTCAGATATTTTGCTGCTGATTGACTGCTTGTTCCTTCAGGTCCAAGAGTCGCAATTGAAGTAATTTTGGGGGGATTCCTAATCCAAAAGTTATCAGTATTAAATATCATCTCTCAATTCGCGTAAATTAAATTTACATTAACGATATCCCTGCCTAAATGTTAAATATTGCACAAAATTGTTGTTTATGGAATTGCGTAAAATAAGAGTGTGGAACAGGGCAACTGTATGAATGTTCAAGTATTATCCAGATGACAATGAGGTGTGGCGATGAAATTGGAGATCACTGGAGAGCATGGGTCATGTATTCAATCCGTTGATTTGATTTAAAGATAACGCGATGTTCGACTTTAACATCCTATAACATTGAGATGCCATCAAAGATGATGAGGTGGGTATTTTTGCCATGCATATGATAAAAAAGAAGGATTAAATGCTTATACTACATCTATCAATGCAGGAAAAAAGCCAGGTGCTATCATCCCCTAAGCCATCACATCCCGTGATGGCTTTTTTATTCCTATGACCCGCCCAATAAAGTTGACACGTTTCCGGTTGATGTTGCCGCTGGTCGTCGCAAGTTGCGTATCCAAGACACCTGTCCTGTGTTTGTGTCGTGGGTTCATAATTCTATACACTGCGTGTGATACAATATCTAAATAACTTTTCATAATTATGAGAGTTTCATATTTCCTATCCCTTTCCATTGATTTGCTGAAGCGGCATTTAAAAAAAACTTAACTCTTTTGATCAGCATCCACATATATTGGCAACAATGGTTCCGTGTGACGGTTTCATGCAATGATTGCCATAGCCGCTCTATTTTATTCAGCCAAGGAGAATAAACCGGAAGAAATAACAATCTTACTGTCAGGTTTTGCTTCAGCCATTCCTTGACCAGCCGACTTTTATGAATGCTGTAATTATCCAAAATAAGGGTCAGCGTTTTTGCATGACGGTGACATCTTTTTAACTCTTCTAACATATTGATAAATAAATAAGAGTTTTTCCTGCCAGAACCCGTGTAAAAAATTTCGTGCGTTTGGCTATCAAAACAGCCGGCAAAGTAATATTTTTGGTTCTTTCCCGGTGTGATAATCCGTTTTTGTTGGCCTTTAAGATACCAGTCTGAACCTATTTTAGGATTGAAATGAATATCCACTTCGTCTTCATAAAACACGGGATGTTTAGTCATTAAATCTAATTTAAACTAAATTACCATTCTGAATGACCGCAGAGATAGCGGCATATGAATCAATATGCACTGTACTGCCACGAATGTTGCTCCACTGCGCCTTTATAATCGAAACGTTAGACGCGAGAGAATAACCGGCAATTAATGTTAATGGCATACGTCCATAGGCTTCTGGACTCTTATTACTGTAAGTAAATACACCGAAAGCCAATTGTTCGCCGAGATTAGTTGTAATAATAAAATTTCCACCAGGAAAATTATTGCCTGAAGCGTAAGGCGCTGGCACATTTAAGGTGATTAATGCAGTTAAACCTGGAGAGTTTGAAAACTCTGAAATATTAAGTGCTAAACCAGGTATGTCAACATAATTTTGGCTTGATGTTTGTAGAGGAAGCGCATGTGGGTCTATTGATGCAAATACAGTTGCCATAATTAATACTCCTGGATTATTTTTTATTTAGTCCTATTTGGAATACTTATCCTTACTTTAAATTTATATAGCTCATTGCTACAAGAGTAGATACACTACAACTCAGTTCACATTATCATAATCGTCTGTTATTTGCTTGTTTAAAAATTGAAAAGCATTGTTATTTATTATGTGAATGCAAGTTATAATAACTTGGTTTAATTGTTAATTATTAATTATTTTAATTATGATTTAGGAAGATTTTATTAAATTGTTCAATCGCAATTTTCTGTTTCTCGAAGTTGATAAAATATAAAGACTGCCATTTTTGTGTTTGGCGTGCTTGTTTCGATGTAGGAAGTGCCCATGTAGGATAAACCCGAATAGCTCTTTTACCCGCTTTAGTTTGACTTGAGAAAACACCTTGTTTTATTAGAGTGTCTGAGTTAAATAGAAAAATACCTTTTTGATGTTCCGAAAAAGTTGCGATTAGACAAAAATCAATGTTATCACTTTTTTCAAAAGGCATTATTTCTGAATCTGGCGTCGGTCTTTTCCAAAGAGTGACAAATTGCCCTTGTTTATTAGGTGTTGTTTTAGCTTGACGAAAAACTATCGATTTACCATACAGTTGAAATCGCATGGCACTATAATCACGGCTTTCTGTTTCGAGATGGGGAGTGGACGTTAATGGGAATGCAGAAGGGAGTAGAAGGTACTCTTTTATTTCGATAAAGGTATTCGGTAGATTATTTATACTCTGTTTTAATGATGTCAATTTATACTTCCTCTTTCTTGATACTCATAAATCAATAGGGAATGATTACTTATATGAAATTATGTAATATAAATTTTATCACTTTATTTACAATAAAATAAACTCTCTGTCCTTCAGGGCAGAGAGTCATACATTAGAAAGAATAAATTCACTTAATTAAGATAAAGCGTCAGAGCTACGCCTGGTTTTATCTCTTTGATTTTAATGTTTTTATTCCAACTAATCAAATCATTAAGATTCACACCATGACGTTTAGCGATGCTGAAAAATGAATCACCTTTGCGCACACGATAGGTGATGGGATCACTGTTATCGATTTTCAGCACTTGACCGATTTTGAGTTTATCAGCCGTTTTTAAGCTGTTTAGTCTTTGCAACTCTCGATGAGTCGTGTTGAAGCGTTTTGCGATCGCGGATAATGTATCTCCGGCACGAACGGTATAGTGGCTTCGTTGCTGTAATTTGTGTGTATTGTATTTAATCGCTAATCGGATGTCGTTCAAGACATTTTTATCTGCTAAGGATGTCTTAAATTGGTTGACGTTCTTTTTTGGTAGCATGATGTAATGCGGTCCATAAGGAGACGTCATACCTTGCTTATAACCTGGGTTATATGCCCTGATTGATGTTAACGATAACCCCGATAATTCAGCCGCTTGTGACAACATGATTTGATGCCCTACTTCAACTTTTGTCAGTGCGTGCTGGTTGTTAGGTTTAGGAAGTTTGAAAGCAAACTGTTCATTATGGCGAATGATATTGCTCAGTGCCAATATCTTGGGAACATAGTGCATTGTTTCCCGTGGCAGTGACAACGCCCAGAAATCAGTTGGTTTCCCTTGTGCTTTATTGTCTCTGATTGCTCGTATAACCCTGCCTTCACCACTGTTGTAGGCGGCAATGGTCAAAAGCCAATCCCCATTGAATCGTGTGTTGAGATATTCAAGCATATCAAGAGCGACAGTTGTTGATGCTGCAATGTCACGGCGGGCATCGTACCATTTATCTTGTTTCAGGCCATAATGACGGCCTGTACTTGGGATAATCTGCCATAATCCTGCTGCCTTGGCGTAGGAAGTCGCATGAGGGTCAAAGGCACTCTCCACGATAGGCAGCAGTACCAGCTCCATTGGCATATGTCGATTATCAAGTTGCTCAACTATCCAATAAATGTACGGTTCTGCACGCAATACCAAGTTTTGGATATGGCTCTTGTGTTTCAAATAGTAATTTTGTTGCTCGCTCACCCTGCTATTATCAGGAATTTCCATCTTCAACTCATCGCGAATATGTCCCCACAAATCTTGCTGGGCTGTCGGACTGACCTTCCAGTTTTCAGTACCATTTGGTTCTGCAATACCGTTTGTTTTCTGATTCGTTGAAGACATCTTCTGTGCTTGTTGCTGGGAAGGAACCTTTGTTTGCAGGCTCGATTGACACCCAGCAAGAAGAACAGAGGTGAACAAGATTGCTTTTGTCTTCATGTTCTTTTCTGATGCTTGCCTAAAAGGTGAGCAATGATACTGGCCTATTACGTAGAAGACAACCCAATAAAATTAAAATCGATCTTTATAAGCCCTTAAATGCTGAAAAGTAGCAGAAAGTGGTATTGAATTAGGTTTGATACCGATATTTTTTTGTAAATCAATATTGTGACAATTTAAGAAAACATTGATTTTTTTCTCTGTTTGTAAATTTGTTGGGACTGTTGCTAGGTTATTTTCACGTAGTTTAAGAATTTCTTGATAATAATTGTGAATAATTGGATTGTCAGGTAATACTGCTTTTGCAAATTTCATATTTGCCGCCGTGTATTCGTGTGCACAGCAGATCAATGTATCATCGGGCAATAATGAAATTTTCTCCAAAGAGGAAAACATTTGTTCGGCTGTACCTTCAAATAGACGTCCACAACCACCAGAAAACAGAGTATCTCCGCAAAACAGGTAAGGAGCCTGATAGAATGCAATGTGGCCAAGTGTATGCCCTGGCAGTTCTATGACCTGGAAAGAAAAACTTCCTATCTCAACGGTATTATTTTCATAGACAATATGAGTTGTTCCTTTGTCTTGTGTTTCTTCAGGACCGTATACGGGTAATTCAGGATATTGTTTGAGTAGTCCAGGAACCCCGCCAACGTGATCATAATGGTGATGTGTCAGTAGAATTGCCGCGGGAATGAGTTGATTTGTTGCTAGAATATCAATGACAGGCTGTGATTCAGCGGGATCGATGATGGCACAATGCTTGTTTTCATCACAAAGTAACCAAATGTAGTTATCTGAAAGGGCTGGTATCCTGATAAGCTCCATTATACGCCTCATTTTTATAGTAGGTTTATAAGTAGGTTGAAAGGAAGATGACATGCAATCAGCACGTTCAATCAAGCAAATAACCCTCCCTGTTTCTTGGGCTGAGTTACCGTGGGGGGAATATTACCGTATCGCTCTGGAACGTCAATTGGAACCGTGGTGGCCCAAAATCTTTGGTTTTCATTTAGTGAAAATCGGTAACTTAAGCGCCGAAATAGATACTCGTTCCTGTCTGATCAGCCATCAAGTCAATATAGGATTACAAGGGCAAAATATGGATGTGATTACTGATCCCAATCACCTCCCTTTTGCAACTAAATCTGTTGATGCCTGTTTGTTGGCGCATATGTTGACTTATAGTATTGATCCACATTGGCTTTTGAGAGAGGTCGATCGGATCATGATAGACGATGGTTGGTTGGTTATCAGTGGTTTTAATCCATTAAGTGTATTAGGTTTCAGGAAAATGATTGCCCCGATATATCGTCGGCAATCTTGCAGAGTCCAAATGTTTTCAATGTTGCGCCAATTGGATTGGCTGCGTCTTCTTAATTATGAAGTTATTCATCATGCTAATTTCCACGTTTTACCGTGGCATAACGGAAAGCGTCTTGATAACTCCTGTATGTCAATATTTGGTTGCCTGAATGTGATTATTGCCCGCAAACGGACAATACCGTTGACATTAAACCCTATGCGGGCAACATTGATGAAACCAAGATTCAGTAGTGCGTTGGGGGCGGCAAAAAATATTCACCGACGCTATTAATTGACGGGCTAATTTTCGCTTTCGATATAGACATCATCTGTTTGAGTCGGGTTATTAGCGGCTGTGCGAGCCAGCTCATCACACCGTTCATTCTCCCGATGTCCGGCGTGGCCTTTGACCCAGCGCCAATCAATATCATGCAGCGAGATAGCTTTATCGAGTCGTTGCCAGAGATCGACATTAAGAACAGGGGATTTGTCGGTTTTTTTCCAGCCCCGTTTTTTCCAGTTATGGATCCATTGAGTGATCCCTTGACGTACATATTGGCTATCCGTCGTCAAGATCACAGTACAGGGACGTTTGAGCGCTTCCAACCCTATTATGGCTGCCATTAATTCCATGCGGTTATTGGTTGTGCGGAAATAACCGTCACTTAAGGTTTTTTCTTGCTGTTGGTAGCGGAGTAAAACGCCATATCCGCCAGGACCAGGATTGCCGAGGCAAGAACCATCGGTGAAAATTTCTACCTGTCTGTTCATTTTTGGTAGACTCTTCCTATATTGTCTTTAATCAAAAATCTAAGTCTGACACAAAAAAACATTATGAGCACTGCTATTACCCGCCAAATAGTCCTCGATACCGAAACCACCGGTATGAACAAATTAGGTGTTCACTATGAGGGACACAACATCATTGAAATTGGTGCTGTGGAGGTTATTAACCGTCGTCTGACCGGACGCCATTTTCATATTTATATCAAACCAGAACGTTTAGTTGATCCCGAAGCGTTTGAAGTTCATGGGATTAGTGACGAATTTTTGCAGGATAAACCGAAATTTGCGGATATTGCTGATGAATTCATTGAGTTTATCCGTGGTGCTGAGTTGATTATTCATAACGCAACGTTTGATATCGGTTTTATGGATTATGAATTCAGTAAACTGAATCGAAATATTCCACCCACTGCTGAGTTTTGTAGCATTACAGATAGCTTGATATTGGCGAGAAAACTTTTCCCTGGCAAGCGTAATAACCTCGATGCGTTGTGTGACCGTTACCAGATCGATAATTCCAAACGTACTCTTCACGGGGCATTGCTCGATGCCGAGATCCTGGCTGATGTTTATCTGGCAATGACAGGTGGCCAGACATCATTGGCTTTTTCGATGGAAGGGGAAACATCAGGCAATATGCAGGTTGCCGAAATCCAGAAAATTACTCGCCCGCAGACGGGACTGAAAATTATTTATGCTTCCGATGAAGAATTAATTCAGCATGAATCTCGTTTGGATTTGGTGGAAAAGAAAGGAGGAAGTTGTCTCTGGCGTTCAAAACCTGAACAGATACATTGAAAAGCAGCGGCAAAATGGTGGTAAATGCATAATTGAGGCGAAAAACTGTGCAAGTGAACTATTTTGTTATAAAAAGCGATTGACGGATTTTATTGTAGCCCGTATTATCCACCCCGTTCTCAACCAGAACGCCCTGCGGTGCGGTAGTTCAGTTGGTTAGAATACCGGCCTGTCACGCCGGGGGTCGCGGGTTCGAGTCCCGTCCGCACCGCCAGAATTTATAAGCCCTGAGTTTTTTACTCAGGGCTTTTTGTTTATACAGAACATTTCAAATCAACTTCTAAAAATACGTTGTTCCTGAAAATTCCCCGTTGGAATCGATGACAAAAAATCCCACGCTGGCGGTAGGCGGTGTGTACCATCAGTTTTTCCACGTCGGCGCGGTGCAGGCCATTTTTTTCTTGCAGAGAGAAAGTTGCACTGAACCTGCGATGTTTTCACCTTCTAGCGCGACAAGTAGTAATCGATAACCTGATATAAGATCTGCTTCGACATCTTGCCAGTATTGTTCTGCTTCGTTTTCTTCCAATGGTGCAATAAAGCCGATGGAAGCATCACTTTCCAGTATAAAAATCTATTACACGTGAATTTTGTTCATTACCCTAATTCGGCAGAAAAACGAGACTTTTTGGCCTTGATTAACCTATTGAGTATCGTGTCTAATACGTTGCTTTCTATTGCGCAAATCACGCTAGGAAGCTATTCCCTATTTGCGCAAGAGCACCTTTAGTTGTCGGCATGGTCTTGACAGAGAACCAAAACAACGAGGTAAATCAAAGAATTATTGTCAAGAAGAAATTAAGATAGTTTTCCTTATCATCTGGCATTAATTATCTGGTATTAATGATTGCGGTTTGTATGCTGCGCTGCGAAAATTAGTTCTTAGTTCACTAACGCTTTTATCCGACTTGGAGTAAAGAATGATCACTCGTAAAACCCTTGCTAATGCTATCCGCTTCTTAAGCATGGACGCTGTGCAGAAAGCAAAATCAGGGCATCCTGGTGCACCAATGGGAATGGCTGACATTGCCGAAGTGCTGTGGCGCGATTATCTTAACCATAATCCTTCTAACCCTGGTTGGGTTGATCGTGACCGTTTTGTGTTATCCAATGGCCACGGCTCCATGCTGATTTACAGCCTTCTGCACCTGACGGGTTATGATGTTTCTATTGATGATTTGAAAAATTTCCGTCAACTGCACTCTAAAACGCCAGGCCATCCAGAATATGGCTATACTCCAGGCGTAGAAACCACGACTGGCCCATTGGGGCAAGGTATTGCCAATGCAGTAGGTTTTGCGATTGCAGAACGCACACTGGCAGCGCAGTTCAACCGTCCAAACCATGATATTGTCGATCACTACACTTATGTGTTCATGGGTGACGGCTGTATGATGGAAGGGATCTCCCATGAAGTTTGCTCTTTAGCGGGTACACTGAAACTGGGCAAATTAATCGCATTTTATGATGACAACGGTATTTCTATCGACGGTGAGGTAGAAGGTTGGTTCACTGATAATACCGCAGCGCGCTTTGAAGCCTATGGCTGGCATGTTATCCGTGGCGTAGATGGTCATGACTCCGATGCGATTGCGGCAGCCATCGAAGCAGCACGCAAAGAAACAAACAAACCATCCCTGTTGATGTGCAAAACCATCATCGGTTTTGGTTCACCAAATAAAGCAGGCAAAGAAGAATGTCACGGTTCCCCGCTGGGTGATGCTGAAATTGAAGCAACCCGTAAAGCGTTAAGTTGGGAACATCTTGCATTTGAAATTCCTCAGGACATTTACGCTGGCTGGAACGCCCAGGAAGCAGGTAAGACCAAAGAAGCAAGCTGGGAAGAGAAATTTGCTGCATATGCGCAAGCTTATCCAGAACTGGCTGCCGAATTCAACCGTCGTACCAGCGGTGAATTGCCAGTGAACTGGGAAGCGGAATCCAAAGCATTCATTGAAAAACTGCAACAAAATCCAGCCTCCATTGCCAGCCGTAAGGCATCACAAAATGCACTGGAAGCATTCGGTCAAGTTCTGCCAGAATTTATGGGTGGCTCTGCTGACTTAGCACCAAGTAACCTGACCATGTGGTCTGGCTCTAAGCCTCTGAACGAAGCTCAGGATGGTAACTACATTCACTACGGTGTGCGTGAATTCGGTATGTCTGCCATCATGAACGGTATCGCATTGCATGGTGGTTTTGTGCCTTATGGCGCAACATTCCTGATGTTCGTGGAATATGCCCGTAATGCGGTACGCATGGCGGCACTGATGAAAGTGCGTAGCATCTTCGTTTATACTCACGATTCCATCGGTTTGGGTGAAGATGGCCCAACTCACCAGCCAGTCGAGCAGATTGCTAGCCTGCGCGTAACGCCAAACATGAGCACATGGCGTCCATGTGACCAGGTTGAATCTGCGGTTGCATGGAAATATGCAATTGAGCGCAAAGATGGCCCAACTTCACTGATCTTCTCCCGTCAAAACCTGGCACAGCAGGATCGTACCGCTGAGCAATTGGCGAATATCGAGAAAGGGGCTTACATCCTGAAAGATTGCGCAGGCCAGCCTGAATTGATCCTGATTGCAACCGGTTCCGAAGTGGAATTGGCAGTGAAAGCGGCTGAACAACTGACTGCTGAAGGTCGTCAGGTTCGTGTGGTTTCTATGCCATCTACCGATGCTTTCGATAAGCAGGATGCTGCATACCGTGAAGCGGTACTGCCAGCGGCAGTTTCTGCCCGTGTTGCCATCGAAGCGGGTATCTCTGATTACTGGTTCAAATATGTCGGTATCAATGGCGCTATCGTCGGTATGAACACTTTCGGTGAATCTGCACCTGCTGATGTTCTGTTTAAAGAGTTTGGTTTCACTGTTGAAAATATAGTAGCTAAAGCAACGGCTTTGTTGAAATAATCAGCAAGTAATTCCTATTAAGCGCATTCACATCAATTTTAGAGTGAATGCGCTCTTTTTTTGTTCAACTTTTCTTCCATAATGTGACGAAGGGTGCTTGCCATCACTCTTTTTTTCTCGTAATCTGCTTTTATGGTTGCTGAACCGTTTCAGTTAGGTGCATAAATGAGATAATAAAATGTCTTGTCTGTCACAATCTGGTTAATTTTGTGATGAATTATCAGTACAAGTAGATATTGCTCAGTTATCCTAAGCGGTTGCGTAACTACAGAGAAATTCAGGGAGTAACATGACTATCAGGGTAGCGATTAATGGTTTCGGAAGAATAGGGCGCAGCGTCTTGCGTGCTCTTTACGAATCAGGGCGTCAAGCTGAAATTTCAGTGATCGCTATCAATGAGTTGGCAAATGCACAAGGCATTGCTCACTTGTTGAAATATGATTCCAGTCATGGGCGTTTTGCATGGGATGTACGCCTGAATAATGATTTATTGCAAATAGGGGACGATAGCATCCGGCTGTTTCATCAACCGAATATCTCGGTTTTGCCGTGGAAAGAGTTGGGTATTGATATCGTTCTTGATTGCACAGGTAAGTATGGTGAACGGGCAGACGGAGAGTCTCATATCGCCAGCGGAGCCAAAAAAGTCCTATTTGCGCATCCAGGAGGAAATAATCTGGATGCAACCGTAGTATATGGTGTTAATCACCATTCATTGGTTGCCGAAGATCGCATTGTTTCTAATGCATCCTGTACAACAAACTGCATCATTCCAATCATTAAAGTGTTGGACGATGCGTTCAACATTGAGTCTGGTACAGTGACAACCATTCACGCATCGATGAATGATCAACCCGTGATTGATGCTTATCACTGTGATTTACGTCGAACCCGGGCGGCCAGTCAATCCATCATTCCTGTTGATACAAAACTGGCTGCGGGGATCACACGTATTTTCCCTAAATTTAATGATCGGTTTGAGGCGATTTCTGTTCGAGTACCCACTATCAATGTGACAGCCATTGACTTGAGCGTAACAGTCTGTTCGCCAGTGAATGTGGAAGATGTGAACCAGCTCCTGCAAAAATCAGCGACCAGAGAGTTTCATGGTATAGTGGATTACACAGATCTGCCGTTGGTTTCAACGGATTTTAATCACGATCCCCACAGTGCTATTGTGGATGGCACACAAACGAGGGTTAGCGGGAAACACCTGATTAAAACCCTTGTGTGGTGTGACAATGAATGGGGCTTTGCCAATCGCATGATTGATACCGCATTGGCAATGGCCGCAACCGGTTTCAAATAATCATTTGTTGTGTCACAAACAGCACACAGCAGAAGATTGAGTAATTTTATAAAGAATCAATGAGAGGATTCACCATGTCTGTAATTAAGATGACTGATTTAGATCTGGCGGGTAAACGCGTATTGATCCGTGCTGATCTGAATGTGCCTGTAAAAGATGGCAAAGTGACTTCTGATGCACGTATTCGTGCGTCTTTGCCGACAATTGAGGCTGCGTTGAATCAGGGAGCCAAAGTCATGGTTACTTCTCACCTGGGACGCCCGACTGAGGGAGAATACAACGAAGAGTTCTCACTGCAACCTGTCGTTGATTATCTGAAAGAAGCACTTTCTTCTCCTGTTCGTCTGGAAAAAAACTATCTGGATGGTGTTGAAGTGTCGGAAGGCGAATTAGTGGTTCTGGAAAACGTTCGCTTTAACAAAGGTGAGAAAAAAGACGATGAAACGTTATCAAAGCAATATGCTGCACTGTGTGATGTGTATGTAATGGATGCTTTTGGTACTGCGCATCGTGCACAAGCGTCAACTCATGGCGTTGCTAAGTTTGCCCCGATTGCCTGCGCGGGTCCATTGCTATCTGGTGAACTGGACGCTTTGGGTAAAGCACTGCACAGTCCTGCCCGTCCAATGGTGGCGATTGTAGGAGGCTCGAAGGTTTCAACCAAACTGACCGTTCTTGATTCTCTGTCCAAAATTGCTGATCAACTGATTGTCGGTGGTGGAATTGCTAATACATTTGTTGCCGCAGAAGGGCACAATGTTGGTCGTTCATTGTATGAAGATGATCTGATCGCAGAAGCGAAAAAACTGATGGAAAGCTGTGACATCCCGGTTCCTACCGATGTCCGTGTTGCGACAGAATTCTCTGAGACTGCGGAAGCAACGCTGAAATCCACCAGCGAAATTAAAGATGAAGAGCAGATCCTTGACTTGGGTGATGCTTCTGCCGAACGTCTGGCTGAAATCCTGAAAAGCGCCAAGACCATTTTGTGGAATGGTCCTGTAGGTGTTTTTGAATTCCCTAACTTCCGTAAAGGAACCGAAATTATTGCCCGTGCAATTGCTGAAAGTGATGCTTTCTCTATCGCAGGAGGCGGTGATACTTTGGCGGCAATCGATCTGTTCGAAATTGCTGACAAGATCTCTTACATCTCTACGGGTGGTGGTGCTTTCCTTGAATTCGTTGAAGGCAAAAAACTACCCGCCGTTGTGATGCTGGAAGAACGTGCTAAAAGTAATTAAGTTGTAATAACAGGCAGCATTGGCTGCCTGTTCAATGTCAATACAGGACCACGTAACATGTCTAAAATTTTTGATTTCGTAAAACCGGGTGTCATCACTGGTGATGATGTTCAAAAAGTCTTTGCCATCGCTAAAGAAAACAATTTCGCGTTACCAGCGGTTAACTGCGTCGGTACTGATTCCATCAACGCAGTGTTGGAAACGGCGGCAAAAGTACGTGCTCCGGTCATTATCCAGTTTTCTAACGGCGGTGCTTCTTTCATTGCCGGTAAAGGTATGAAAGCAGAAGGTCAGCAAGCAGCGATTATCGGGGCTATTTCTGGCGCCCACCACGTTCACCAGATGGCAGAACATTATGGTGTGCCTGTCATCCTGCATACCGACCATTGTGCACGTAAACTGCTGCCATGGATCGATGGCCTGCTGGAAGCGGGTGAGAAACACTACGCACAAACGGGTAAGCCTCTGTTCTCCTCTCACATGATCGACCTGTCAGAAGAATCTCTGGAAGAAAATATCGAGATTTGCAGCCAATATCTGGCACGTATGGCGAAAATCGACATGACGTTGGAAATCGAACTGGGTTGTACTGGTGGTGAAGAAGATGGTGTTGATAATTCCCATCTAGACAGCTCTTCTCTGTACACTCAGCCGGAAGATGTGGCCTATGCGTATGAGAAACTGAACGCTATCAGCCCACGTTTCACCATCGCGGCTTCTTTCGGTAACGTTCATGGTGTATATAAACCAGGCAACGTTAAACTGACGCCAAAAATTCTGCGCAATTCACAGGACTACGTTTCTGAAAAATTCAACCTGCCACATAACAGTCTGGATTTTGTCTTCCACGGGGGTTCCGGCTCTACCGCAGAAGAGATTCAGGAAGCAGTGAGCTACGGGGTAGTGAAAATGAATATCGATACCGATACCCAGTGGGCAACTTGGGAAGGTATTCTGAACTACTACAAAAAGAACGAAGGCTACCTGCAAGGCCAGTTGGGTAACCCAGAAGGGGCAGATAAGCCTAACAAGAAGTTCTACGATCCACGTGTTTGGCTGCGTGCTGCTCAGGCTTCCATGGTTGTTCGTCTGGAGCAGGCTTTTAAAGAACTGAATGCAGTTGATGTGCTGTAATAAATTGTTATTCAGATAGTGTAAAAGCTGGCTAGGTTCTTTGTGAATTAGTCAGCTTTTCCGCCCGTTATTTGACTTATCAACGAGCGGAAAATTGTTCAATTCATGAGTGCCAGATAAATTACGCTTTCATAATCTTGTTCAGCCACGGCACCATAAAGGCCATAATCACAGCGACAATCAGGGTTGCAATCCCAATTTTACCGAATACGCCAGTATAAATTGGCAGGGTTTGCAGTGGGTTAGTCACGCCTTCTGGTGCGGCAGTAAAGGTTGCGACATAACTCCCCAACACTGATGCAGCGGCTTGTGACAGGAACCACATACCCAGAATAAAACCAGTCAGATAGCTAGGAACAAACGTTGCTACCATTGCCAGTCCCAATGCGCTGATCATTAACTCTCCGGCGCTCTGGAACAGATACACCAGCACGATAAACCACGGAGAGGTAATTCCATGCTCATCAGCAAATAAACCAGAAGCTGCTGCCGTCAGGAAGCCCAGAGAGCACAAAAACATGCCGAAGGTGAATTTTGTTGGCATGGAAAAATCTTTGCCTTTGTTGCCCAGTTTAGTGTAAACCACGGCCAAGATAGGGCTGACGACGATGATCCAGAATGGATTCAGTGCCTGAAAACTGATGGGGTTGATATTAAAACCAAGGATCTGGTGATGAACATTGTTGATGGCGAAGAAGTTGAGGGAAGTTGGCATCTGGTTATACAGGATATAGAACACGATAGCCTGAAGCATCAGAATAAAGGCCACAAACATCTTATTGCGGCCGATTCTGTCCAATTTGAATGTCTGCCAGAAGAAAATCACCACAACGATGGTTGAGATCGCTATAAGGGCAATATTGGCAATTTTGATGTTATGCAATAACCATGCACAGATGCCAATCATTACAACTGTACCGATCAAAACCAAAAACAAGGTGATATAGCGTAACGGGGCATGGTCTGGCTCTGAACCGATATTATGTACCATACGGCGGCAGGCGATATAAACCAGCAGGGCAATAATCAGGCCGATGCCGCAGATATTATAGGTGACTGCATAACCATATTTTTCGGCAATGACGGGGGCAAGAGAAAGGGAAACCAGAGAACCAAGGTTGATGGACATATAAAATAGCGTAAATGCACCATCCAAACGCGGGTCTTGCGGCCGGTAACATTTTGCCAGCAGACTGGCAGGGTTAGCCTTGAAAAGGCCATTACCGACAGCGACGGTTCCCAGGGCATAAAAAATCAGCTCAGGATTGATGATGGAAAGGCCAATCATGAAGTAGCCGATCGCCAGTACGATAGCACCCAAAATAATGCTTCGTTTTGTCCCCAGTAAGTGATCACCAACATAACCACCGATGGAAATCAGGCCGTAGACCAGCGCCGTAAATGCGCCAAAAGTAATAAATGATTGTGTTTCTGAAAAACCAAGTTGTTGAACGAAGTAAACGGCCAGAATACCTTGAACGCCGTAGTAGCCAAATCGTTCCCACAGTTCTACAAAAAATATCATGAAAAAGGGTTTGGGTTGATCCCATAAACCGACTGGAGCGGTTTTACTCATAGTGAATGCCTCTGTTAGCTATCATTAGATGAGCAATACATTTAGATAGAAATATATTCAGATAATTTCGCTGTTGTTAACATATTTTTAGCTTAATGTATCGCGTTGGTTGTGATTTTGTTTATTTACTCAAGGTGACCGTGAAGCGGGGAGGTTAATATACTGGTATGGTATCTTCTCAACGATGGATCACACTAACGAAAAAGAGTAATACCAGATCTGACGGAATATTCACTAAATTAATATCAAAAATGATTAATGAGCGGGTTTTATGCTCGCAAACAACTCAATTAGGTTGTCATTTAACCTTTTTTGTTTGTTATTTATTAAAAAGTGGTAGGTGAAATAAAAACGAGGGCGAAATAGATCACTAATGTATATATATTAATTTTTTGTTATATTTGGCTATCTATTTCGGTTTTTGAAATGAGATTGAGAATTTTTAACTTGACATTTTCGGCTAATATTCAGCGCTAAATCTATTAAATAGCAATTTAAAAGATATCACGAAGAATTTAGAGATGAAGGCTCTTTGTTAAGAAACCTTCATGTCAGGAGGCTATGTTTGGAATATTTTTGTTTTGCTGTGCTTTTTTTAAACAACGACTGTCATGCTTTTATCCATCACTGGATGAAAATCACGCTTAAAGTAAATAAGCCCATGACCTTCTTCACGAACAATAATTTGTTTTATTTCTACTAGATATACATAGTGAGTGCCGACTTCCTGCACTTGTTTGATACATCCTTCTAAATTGGCGAGTGTCCCTTGCAACAAGGGTTGCCCTAGTATGCCAGTTTTCCAGATATCCCATTTAAAGCGCTCTTCCATGCTGACACTCGTCATACCAGCGAAATGGCGCGCCATCAATTCCTGTTCATGATTCAGGATATTGACACACAGACGGCCATTTTCCTGAAATACCGGATTCATGGTGCTATTGCGATTAATACATACCATCAGAGTCGGAGGCGTATCTGTCACAGAGCACACCGCCGTTGCAGTCATACCACAGCGCCCCGCAGAACCATCCGTGGTGATGATATTCACCGCCGCAGAAAGGCTTGCCATCGCATCCCTGAAACGCAAGCGATGTTTATTTTCTACAGACATAATAGGCCTCCTACTACTGACTTATTTCAGCAGCTTATCTAACAGGTTAATATCACAATTATTGTGTAAATGGGGACTGATCCAGCCATTCACATCATAGTCAGAAAGACAGCGATCCACCAATTCTGTCATTTTCTTCATATTACCGGAGCCATAGGCATGACGCAGACATTGCAGGCGAATTTCGTCCTGACTGCCGGCGTAATTGATTTCGTATAATTCATGACGACCACCGAACTCACTGCCAATGGCATCCCACATTAATTTCAAGATCTTGATTCGTTCCACATGGTCAATACCATTAGAGCCACGGACATACTTCTCAAGATATTTATTGATCTCTGGATTATTCATGTCACGTACACTGGATGGCAAATAAATCAAGCCACTGGTGACATTGCTTTCAATAATATTCTTGATTTTTGTATAAGCCATAGGAGCCATCACGCGATAAGTCTGAATGGCTTGGGTATCGGGTAGATAGGCGCCATTTTCCCACGGCTTGGCTTCTGCCCACATCGCATCAGTCAGTGACCAGAACAGATTGCGCCATGCAACGACCTCTCCCAGATCGGCCTGAACACCACGAAAATCCACCACGCCAGTGCATTCAAGGCTTTTTTGCAACAGTGCCGTAATGAAATCCAGCTTAACGGCAAGACGTACGCAGGCTTGCATAGGGAATAGCCGCGCAAAACCACTTTGCACCGCCCAATTACGGGCTCGATCAAAATCGCGATAAATTAACACGTTTTCCCACGGAATTAATACCTTATCCATCACCAGAATGGCGTCATTTTCATCAAACCGACTGGAAAGGGGGTAATCAAAGGGGGAGCCAGTAGCACCAGCCACCAATTCATAAGAGGCGCGGGAAATTAATTTCACGCCATCGGCATCCATTGGCGCAACAAACATAAGGGCAAAATCAGGATTATCCCCGATAACCTGTGCAGAGCCAAAACCGATGAAATTATAGTGAGTCAGGGCTGAATTGGTTGCGACGACTTTAGCGCCACTGACAATCACGCCGGCATCTGTCTCTTTTTCTATCTTGATAAAAACATCTTTGACCTGATCGGCTGGCATATGGCGATCAATCGGTGGGTTAACAATCGCATGGTTGAAATAGATGCAGCTTTCCTGAATGCGCTTATACCAGATACGAGCATTGTCAGCGAATTGTCCATAATATTCAGGATAAGCACCCAATGAACAGCAGAATGCGGCTTTATAATCGGGTGAACGTCCCATCCAGCCGTAGGTCAGGCGTGACCATTCGGCAATGGCATCGCGCTGCTGGCGGATATCATCAGCGCTGGTGGCGAAGCGGAAGAATTTATGTGTGTAACCACCACTTCCGGTATCGGTATCCCAACAGAGTCCATCGTGGGTTTCCGGAGCATGAAGGGCATCATACAGTTGACCAATTGAAGCAGCCGCATTGCGGAAAGCCGGATGTGTTGTGACATCTTTGACCTGTTCACCATAGATGTAAATTTCGCGGCTATCCTGAAGTGAACTCAGGTATTCTTTACTGGTAAATGGGCGTTTATGATCAGCACGTAAATTTTCTAGTCTCATAGCAACCTCATACTCCAAAAAGTTCCCTTATTTTGGTTTGTTATCCACATGGGGAACAAGTGTTAATTTTATGTTTCTTTCATTGTTTGATTGAAGCGACTAAACGGCTCTTCTTGAAGAGACTTTTGGAGGATTTACTGGTACTTTTCGATAAAAGCCGGCAATTTATTGCGTAAATGTGACCGGCTTTGTGTTTTGGTAATAATTATTTTGCTGTGTCAGGGGGGAGGGGGAGCACTTTCATACATAACGATAGTATAAAATTAATCCTCCCCTAAATGGGATCTTGCTGTCATAAAGGCCGATTGGGTAGATCTGATTGTCCCATGGGTCACATACCACTGATTCATGGTTCCATGTCTTAGGATCTGTTTCATGTCCTGTTATTCTGCCAATCACCACAATTGTGTGTGCATCTTCACTTCTGTTATCAATGTTAATGTCAAATAGATCAATAGGTCTTGCTCCCAGCATTTTAAGATGTGAAAAAGCAAGAGTAGCTTTTTCTCCACAATTTCCCAGATGAGACTCTATAGTGGCAGCGTTAGAAAGCAGAGCACATTTTCTGTAAAAAGAATCAGAGGGTATTTCGTCAACAACTTGCCGTAGCCTTTCTTTAATAGCTCTTCTTGTATTTAATAACTCGAAATTGCATCTTCTTCTCTCATATTGTTGTTCAGTTGTTTGATATGGCAGTTTATTTGGAGATATAATACCGATTTGAATGTTTACGTAGTTAATAGCTCTTCTGGCTAAAAATAGGTTATAGGGAAGTGACATTGTTATTTCTCCTTTATTTCGGAAAATTTGTTCAAGTGGTATCTCAGTCTTAATATGCCATTAAAAAAATATCAATTGTAACTTTTCACTGTAATGACCGATATCAGCTTCTGTGGCATAGTTATTGGAAATTAATCGTTATTGGGAAATTAATTGTTGTCTAATAATATGTTCCTGTAGTGCTTTAGCGACAAACATATTACAGCATTAGTGGTCATTGACGTTTGCTTGATGATATCTGGATATTTTTTAATAATTTAATTGATTAACTTAAAAATATATCCACCTTCATGATATTTAAGGAAACGTTTATGAATTATGTTGCTTCAACTAATATTTTATCGCTTTCCTAAACTCAGAAATAGACCGGTTACTGAATATAATTATTTCCACCTGAATTCCTCTCCCGCCAAACACTCGGTGAGCACCCCACTAATCGATTAAAAAATCGGGTAAAATAAGCAGGATCTTTAAACCCAAGCTGATACGCTACCTCAAATACGGGGCTATCACTAAACAGCAATAACCGTTTTGCTTCCCTTAGTAATCGGTCAAAGATCAGTTTTTTGGGTGGTCGATTGGCAAAGCGTCGGCACATATCCTTTAGGCGTGATTCCGTAATTCTCAATTTTTCTGCATATTCTGGCACGGCAAGATGTTGATGATAGTGTTGATCAATCAACTGGTTAAAGTGCTGAAACAATTTCAATTCTCCTCTGACACCACCGGCACGATGATCATCAAGAGGAATACTGCGCAATAGAAAGGTAAATAAAGATTGAGCCAGGAAAGCCAGTGATTGTTCTCGTCCGGCAAATTGGTTGGCAGATTCACGTCCAATCAGGGCCCAATAATGGTTGAATGTTTCCAATTCATCGTACTTATCCGCGACGGAAAGACAAATAGCCGGAATATCAACCAGTTCTCGATGGGTGGGATAAAGCGAACTGAGCAAGGGGGTAATTAGATCCTGACGAACAGTCAGTACATAACCGTCAGTATCTTCCTGCGTAAAAAAAGCATGAGGAACAGAAGGTGGAGTCAGGATAAACAGCGGAGCTTGTACGGAATAATGTTGTGCGTCTAATTGCAGTTCGATCCGCCCTGTCACCAGATAATGCAGTTGGAAAAAACCATCATGGCGATGCGCCTGCATATCACGCCCGAAAAATGCAGCCATGCGACCAAAAGTTTGATAGTGAATATCATCTGATCCCTGGGTTTCGTCATAATCCTTGCTGATATCAATATTAGAAATGATGGACTTGTTGACTCTGAGCGCATGGGATGCAGGCATCGGTTTTTCTCCTGTATCTTTAAGGTATATCAATATGTTGCTCGTTATTTACGAGGTTACCTGTAGCCGTGCATGTTTCATTGGGATCAGAAAAACAATTAACGCACCGATGATCAGTAATCCAGCGACGAAATAAAGTCCAGCACTGAAATTACCTGTTTGATCTTTTAACCAACCGATTAGCAGAGGACTGACAGCAGATCCCACATTGCCAGTGGCATTGATCACGGCAATTCCTACTGCGCGAGCGCGCAAGCTGATCGATTGATCCGGCGTTGTCCAGAATACCGCCATAGCCGTAAACGATCCGGTGGAAGCCATAATAATCCCAAATAATTGCACCATGCTGTTATCAGTCAATGAAGTTAAAATCCAGCCTGCGGCGGCAAACAGATAGGGCAAAGCCGTGTGCATTTTGCGTTCTTGCAGGCGATCTGAGCGGCGGCTCCAGTAAATCATGCCCAAAATCGTGCAGAATTGTGGAATGGCAGTCAAAATACCAATAGTTACATGGCTGCTGCTCTGATTAAAACTCTGCATAATCTGTGGGGTCCAGATATTAATAGCACTTAAGGTGTTGGTCAGACAGAAATAAGCAAAGGTGTACATTAATACAATGGGGGTAGAAACCTCACGCCATAAGCTGGTTTGTTGTTGAATCTGCTCACTGGGCTGCGTTATAGCAGTCTTATCGTTTTCTATCATCTCTTGCAGGCATTGCTTATCTTCACGAGTCAACCATTTGGCCTTTTCTGGTGAATCATCCAGATAAAACCAGACAGCAAAACCGAGCAAAACAGAAGGGAATCCTTCCAGCAAAAACAACCATTGCCAGCCACGCAGATTCCAGATGCCATCCATTGCCAGAATATAACCGGAAATGAGTGAACCAAACGCCATCGTCACGGGCATGGCGATCATAAACAGCGCATTGGCGCGCGCGCGATAATAAACCGGAAACCAATAAGTCAGATAAACCAAAATACCCGGCAAAAAGCCTGCTTCTGCAATACCCACCAGCATACGCAAGATATACAGGCTCGTGGGACCAGTGGCAAACATTGTGGCGGTGGAAGCGATCCCCCATAACACCATAATGGTAGCGATCCAGCGGCGAGCTCCCATAATGCTCAATATCACATTGCTGGGAATGCCGAAAATGACGTAAGTGGCGTAAAACAGTGTAGCGGCCAGACCAAACATGGTGGATGTTAAACCGAGATCGTTTCCCATCGTCAAACCCGCAAAACCAATATTGATGCGATCCAGAAAAGAGAAAATGAACAGAATAAAGAGAAAGAGGATCAGACGCCGGAATAATTTATTGATGACACTTTGCTGTTGGGTGGTCAGCTTTTTATGTTGATGAGGTGGATTTTCTGATTTTGGTACAGTGTCAGGTGAAATGCTCATTGGTGTTTCCTTGATTTGTGAGTTGCTTGGTTTTCCTTTATTGGCGGGAAGTTACAATCTATTGGCTATATGTGGTGGTTTACACCGCAATCAGGAACTTCAATTGCAATGGCAGATGTCGCACGCAACATCAGCCATTATTGAGTTATCATTTTTGTCAAAACACTACTGTCGATTATTTGCTGAAATGCCTTGCCAACGTGTTGGCTGCTCCGGTCAGCAGGATGGTATCAACCCCTACGGCAACAAATAGCGCACCCAAATCGAGGTAATGTTTAGCTGCATCAACATTGGTCATCAAAATGCCGGCAGCCTTGCCGGAAGATTGGATCTGAACAATCGCTTGTTCAATAGCAGCCTGAACTTCAGGATGTTGCGGGTTATCGATGTGTCCCATATCTGCACTGAGATCTGCCGGGCCGATAAATACGCCATCAACACCTTCGACAGCCGCTATTTCCGAGAGGTTTTGCAGGGCCTCACGGGTTTCTACCTGCACCAATACACATATTTCGTCATTAGCACGGGACAAATAGTCAGGAATGCGGTTCCAGCGAGAAGCGCGTGCCAGGGCACTGCCTACACCACGAATACCTGCGGGTGGATAGCGGGTCGCCCTGACCGCTTCGCGCGCTTGCGCCGCATTTTGAATCATTGGGAATAATAACGTTTGTGCACCAATATCCAGCAACTGTTTGACGATCACCGGATCATTCCATGCCGGACGAACAACAGGCTGGCTTGGATAAGGGGCAATTCCCTGTAATTGGGCAAGAATGGTGGAGATATCATTGGGAGCATGTTCACTATCAATCAACAACCAATCAAATCCCGTTCCTGCCAGTATTTCTGCGCTATACCCACTACATAGCCCAAGCCATAATCCGATTTGGGGATGCCCTGCTTTCAGGGCATGTTTAAATTTATTTGTTAGCTGATCCATGGTGTTACCTCAATAGATTTAAACAAAAATAGACTTAAACAAAGTGACAGCTAATTGAACCTAACACGCCGTAATCCACATGAAAGGTATCACCTTTACGCGCAGGAACAGGGCGGGTAAAAGAGCCAGCCAGAATAATCTGGCCTGCTTCGAGTCGAATACCATGCGATGCCAGTTTATTGGCAAGCCATGCGACACCATTGGCGGGATGATTAAGAACTGCGGCTGCTACACCGGATTCTTCAATCACGCCATTGCGGTAGAGCAGGGCACTAACCCAGCGCAGATCCAGTTCATCTGGCTTGATCGGCCGCCCGCCAATAATCACACCACCATTAGCGGCATTGTCAGAAATCGTATCGAATACCTTGCGTGGACGCTGTGTTTCGGGATCGATGTTGTGGCAACGGGCATCAATAAGTTCCAGTGCAGGAATAACATAATCTGTCGAATTATACACATCAAACAGCGTACAGTTCGGGCCAGTCAGGGGTTTTGCCAGCACAAAAGCCAGTTCGACCTCAATACGGGGCACAATAAAACGTTCACAAGGAATGTCACCGCCGTCTTGAAAAAACATATCATCCAGCAGGGCACCATAATCCGGTTCATTAATCTGTGAACTGGCTTGCATGGCCTTGGATGTCAGGCCAATCTTATGTCCCTTGAGAATTCGGCCTTCCTTGATTTTTAAATCTACCCATTCACGTTGAATGGCGTAAGCATCCTCAATAGTGATCTCTGGATAGTCCAGTGAGATTTGTCGGATTTGCTTACGGCTTTGCTCTGCCTGATGTAAACGGTGTGCGACCCGTGATACGATCTCTTGCTGTAGCATAGGGGTTAAGCTCCTTTCGCTTCCAACCCTCCAAAACAGAGGTATTTCACTTCCAGATAATCCTCAATACCGTAACGTGAACCTTCACGCCCCAGCCCCGATTGCTTGATACCGCCAAATGGCGAAATTTCGTTGGAGATCAAACCTTCATTGATGCCTACCATGCCACTTTCCAACGCTTCCGCGACACGGTAAATGCGGCCAATGTCGCGGGAATAGAAATACGCCGCCAGACCAAATTCCGTGTTGTTGGCAATACGGATGGCTTCATCTTCATCACGGAATTTAAGTAGTGGCGCCAGAGGGCCAAAAGTTTCTTCGTGAGCCACTAACATGGAATCGGTAACCTCGGTCAGTACTGTTGGCTCAAAGAACAAACCACCCAGCGCGTGGGATTTTCCTCCCGTCAGAATGCGTGCGCCATTGGAAACCGCATCACTGATATGCTCCCGTACTTTTTCTATTGCCGCTTGATTAATCAGTGGGCCTTGCTGCGATGAGCTATCAGTGGCTGGCCCAACATGAAGCTGTTTCACCGCATGTGCCAAACGTTCTGCAAACGCAGCGTAAATACTTTCCTGTACCAGAATACGGTTGGCACAAACGCAGGTTTGCCCGCTGTTACGGAATTTCGCTGCCATTGCGCCTTCTACCGCCGCATCAAGATCGGCATCATCAAACACGATAAAAGGCGCATTGCCACCCAGTTCGAGGGAGAGTTTTTTCACGGTATCGGCACTTTGTGCCATTAATAACTTGCCAACCCGCGTAGAGCCGGTGAACGAAAGTTTGCGCACGATAGAGCTGGACGTCAGCACTTCGCCAATCGCTTTGGCATCCATTCCCGTGACGATATTGAGAACACCCGCCGGAATGCCCGCCTGTTCTGCCAGGACGACTAAAGCTAGTGCAGAAAGGGGCGTTTCAGCAGCCGGTTTCAGAACCACCGTACACCCCGCAGCCAGCGCAGGCGCAACTTTACGGGTGATCATCGCATTGGGAAAATTCCACGGTGTAATCGCTGCAACGACACCAATGGGTTGTTTGATGGTAGCGAGACGGCGGCCTGGCATGGGAGAAGGCAGGGTTTCGCCGTAAACACGTTTGCCTTCTTCCGCGAACCATTCGATAAAACTGGCACCGTAAGCAATTTCTCCCATTGCCTCGGTGTGGGATTTGCCTTGTTCCGTACTCAGTATTTTCGCTAAGGTAGTTTGATTTTCCATCACCAGATGGAACCATTGCCTGAGCTTTTGGCTACGCTGTTTTGCTGTCAACGACCGCCATGCAGGAAGGGCATTTTGGGCAGCTTTAATCGCAGACTGGGTTTCTTTGGCTCCCAGATCACTGACATTAGCAATAACTTCACCATTGGCTGGATTAGTCACTGCAAAAGTTGCTTTATTTTCCGCATCAATCCATTGACCGTTGATATAGGCTTGTTGACGCAGCAATGGGGTATCCAGATGATTTGCCATAGTTTCCTCTCACTAAAATCGTTACTCTTTTGTTTTAAACAGATTATGAACATTATTGGATTTATAGTTCAGTATGGGATCGAGTTCTTCCATAGTGAAGGAGAGACCCAGATAGCGCCGTGTCATCAATTCACTAAAATGCGTCTTGATTAAGCCAAACAACATTTCTCCGACTTTTTGCCGATCTTCAAGGCTGCGTCCGGCACCAATTTTCAGTGTCATATGAACGAAGGCGTAATCTTGCTTACCATCCGCCATTTGCCAGGTATCCAACCAAATGGCACGGCTGCGGATACCACCTAACGGAAAAATGCCCGTATCTGCTAATGCCTGATTCACTTTGGCAAACAATTCTGGCAACCTGGCTGCTTCACGGATATTTTCAGTACACTCAGCGTAAAAATGTGGCACAGTTTTCTCCTGTCAGGCATCAGTTTTATGTTGATTAACAATATAGTCCGGCAGCGGGAACACTGCGTTAACCTGTCCTGTCCCTGAACTGGCGAACAATTCCGTCAAAAATTCTACTTTGCCGTCATACTTGTCCCATCCAAGCAATCCCAGCAGCATCACAGTATCATGCATGTTGCCTTCTCCCCGACAATATTGCGCATATTCCGGCAGCATTTTGCAAAACTCCTTGAATTTGCCTTCCTTCCAAAGCTGTACGACACGACGATCCATCTGCTCATCAAACTCGCGGGTGTAGCTGTTCATGCCCGTTTCGGCGCGTTGATCTTCAATGAAACTGTGTGACAACGAACCGCTTGCCAGCACGGCAACCGTGCCATCGTATTGCCCAATCGCCCGTAAAATCGCTTCTCCCAGTTTGCGGCTATCTTCAAATGCATGGACAGTACAAAAGGCAGAAATTGAAATCACTTTGAAACGGCGGTCGCTGTTCATATAACGCATTGGCACCAGCGTGCCATATTCCAGTTTCAGGCTTGGGATCTCGTGCGATTGGGCACGAACGCCCATCTGGCGTGCTTCTTGTGCAATCATCCTGCCTAGCTCTGGGTTGCCATCATACTCATAGGTCATATCGCGGATAAAATGCGGCAACTCATTACTGGTATAGATGCCGGAAAAATGGTCAGAACAGTTAATATGATAGGCACTGTTAACCAGCCAATGGGTGTCGAAGACAATAATCGTATCGACACCCATTTCACGGCAGCGTCGGCTGATCTCTTTGTGCCCATCAATAGCGCCTTGCCGGCAACCGTGATGCTTGCCTGGCAATTCAGACAGGTACATAGAAGGGACATGTGTAATTTTCGCTGCTAACGCTAACTTTCCCATAAACCCTCACTTGGTATCAGGATGGACGTTATTCAAACACCCCAACGAGGAATAGGGTGCTCTCCCATTGAGATACAGACGTTCTTCACCTCAGCAAACACTTCAAAGCTGTATTCCCCGCCTTCACGTCCCACACCGGAGGCTTTTATGCCGCCGAATGGCTGGCGCAAATCGCGCACATTCTGGGAATTAACAAACACCATGCCCGCCTCAATACCACGTGCCAGACGCAAAACTTTGCTGACATCTTGTGTCCAGATATAGGAGGCAAGGCCATATTCCACGTCATTAGCCATGCGCAGACCATCTTCTTCACGCTTGAACGGCAACAGACAAGCGACTGGACCGAAGATCTCTTCTTGCGCCACGCGCATGTGGTTATCCACATCAGCCAGGACAGTAGGACGCAAGAAGTGGCCATTTTTCAGATGGGCAGGTAAATCGGTAGGTTTATCGGGACCTCCGGCCAACAGTGTGGCGCCTTCTTCGATCCCCAACCGGATATAATTGGAGACTTTTTCCCAATGTTGCTGGCTGATAAGGCTGCCAACCTGAGTTTGCGCATCTTGGGGATCACCGACACGTAACCGATTGGCGCGTTCAGCAAAGCGTTTGACGAATTCGGGGTAGATACTTTCCTGGATGAAAATGCGGGAACCTGCCGTACAGCGTTCGCCATTGAGAGAAAAAATGGTGAACAGGGCGGCATCCAGTGCGCGTTCAATATCTGCATCTTCAAAAATGAGGACAGGGGATTTTCCGCCTAACTCCATCGAGTATTTTTTTAGTCCGGCATTTTGCATGATCAGGCGACCCGTTGCTGTCCCACCCGTGAAAGAGACCGCGCGCACATCATGATGTTTTACCAGTGCATCGCCGGCGGTGTTACCGTAGCCCTGTACTACATTCAATACCCCAGCCGGAATTCCGGCTTCTAACGCCAATTCGCCCAGACGGTTAGCCGTCAACGGAGAAAGTTCGGACATCTTCAAAATGGCGGTATTTCCCAGCGCCAGACAAGGTGCGACTTTCCACGTCGCTGTCATAAAAGGCACGTTCCACGGGGAAATCAGTGCGCAAACACCAACCGGCTGGATTAATGTATAGTTGAGCATTGTGTCATCAACGGGATAAGTACGCCCGTTCATCTGCTGGCAAATTTCAGCGAAGAAATTGAAATTTTGTGAAGCCCGTGGGATCAAGACATTTTGTGTCTGATGGATAGGAAGCCCCGTGTCCTTGGTTTCCATTGCAGCTATATCGGGAACATTTTGGTCGATCAATTCACCCAAACGGCGCATCAAACGAGCACGTTCTTTCATGGGAGTATTGGCCCATTTGGGAAACGCCTGTTTGGCCGCTGCAACGGCTTGGGCGATCTCTTCCTGCCCGCCTGATGCAACTTCAGCCAGCACCTCACCGGTTGCAGGGTTGGTCGTTGTGAAATAGGTTTTGCTGTCGATATTTTTGCCGTTGATCCAATGGTTAATCGTGGTCATGACAAACTCTCCTCATATTCTTGCTGGCTGACAATGTGATTGACCAAGCGCCCAACACCTTCGACTTCCACGATGACTTCATCCCCAGGAACAACATTGGACAACCCTTTGGGCGTTCCGGTCGCGATCATGTCGCCTGGTTGCAATGTCATAAAATCGCTGAGATAGGTGATTAAGAAGGGAATATCGAAGATCAAATCGGCGGTTGTGCCTTGTTGACGGAGTTCACCGTTCACCCATGTTTTCAGGGGCAGATTATGCGGATCAGCGATCTGCTGTTGGTCTATGATCCACGGGCCAATTGGCGTGAGCGTATCGCGGCTTTTTACCCGCAGATTAGGGCGATAATAATTTTCCAGATAATCACGAATAGCATAATCATTACAAACGGTATAACCCGCGACGTAATTCATGGCTTCTTCTCTGGAAACTTTGTGGGCGGTCTTACCCATCACGACAACCAATTCTGCTTCATAATGCATATATTCCACGTTATCAGGGCGGACAGAAACCTGACGGTGGCCGGTTAAGCTATTGGCTGCCTTGATAAATACCAGTGGTTCTTCTGGTGGCTTAAATTCCAGCTCTGTTGCGTGATCGGCATAATTTAACCCCAATGCGAACAGTGTTCCGCTGGCAGGAGGAAGCCATACAACCTCTTCACCGCTTACTCTATTTCCATCTGGCAAGCGGACATTTTCTTGTTCGTCAACGGTGACATTAACATCCTGACCCTGATAATGAATTTTGGCGTATCTCATGCCTGACCTCCTGCCAATACAACCGTATTTTCTAAGTTAGGGAAGCCATTAGCCTTGACCGTGACTTTGTCGGCAGGATGGAGAGTCACGCGCTGGTGGGGTGTTCCCAATAAAATTGCATCACCCGCTTTTAAAGTGGCGAATTCGCTTAATGCTGCCAATAATTCTGGTGCAGAACGGATGAGATCTTGGGTAGACCAACGATCAACTTCCTGGCCGTTAATTTCAGTCACAATATCGAGTGATTCTACTGAGTTGGTCTTGATCATTTGCCCTAGCGGACAAAAACCGTCCCGACATTTCGCTTTAATGGCAGGACGGTAGAAGGATGTTTCAGGCAGGCTAACTTCGTTTGCCAATGCGTAGCCAGCAATATACTGTTCGGCATCTTGGACTGAAATTTTGCGGGCTGTTTTCCCAATTAATAGTGCCAGGGTTGCGCCGCTTTGTACTGTTTCTCCGACAGGATGAGGAATAACATCCCCTGAATTAATCACGGTATTGCGGGGTTTGATAAACCAAATGGGCGTTTGGGGTGGGACTTTATAAGGTTCTTTGTTAAATGCCTCATGCCAGAAATTGATCTGGCTGCTATGGTTGAGGGCAACGGCAAAAACAGTGCCTTTCATGGACAGCTCCTTGAAACCTGAATGACGTGTTTGCAAGCTCACTTATTAATATATTAATAATACAGGTGTGAGCAATCTTCAATATGTTAAAGGTATTGTTAATTTTAATTGTGATCTATGTAACGGCACTTTATTGGCGATCATTTTTACTACATAAAGATCAGCTTGTTATATTTTTAATCAAGGTCATTTGAGATTGGATTTAACTTTTATTTAACTTTTTGAAGGTGGGATAGTTTTATTTATTTGTTAATGTTGAAGTCTTTCCTCTTTGTGGATGATTTTGAGCGTGTTAGGCTTTTTGGTGTTCATGTTGTCTATAATAAACAGCGTGAGCGTTAAACTTATAGAGAATGACCAGCGATTAACTAAAGAGTCACTTTTACTTATGCATGAATCCTTGACAATTGCATTGCTTCAAGCGAGAGAAACCGCTATGGGTTTTTTTCGGCCTATTTTGAAGAGCTATAATTTAACCGAGCAACAATGGCGTATTATTCGTGTACTTGCGAGTAGCCGTTCTATTGATTTTCATGACTTAGCTTGTCTCACTTGTATCTTGCGTCCAAGCCTGACAGGCATTCTGACACGTATGGAGCGTGATGGACTTATCTTCCGCCTGAAGCCAATGAATGATCAGCGTAAGCTGTATGTTTCTTTGACTCCGGCTGGCCAGGAACTCTATGAGCAAGCAAAAGGGCAGATTGCTGAGGGATATAAGGCAATTGAGGAGGCTTTTTCTCCAGAAAAATTGTCCCAACTTTTAGGGTTATTGGATGAATTTATTGCTATCGGGAACCTCTCTCAAGCAGATTTGGATGAAGAATGCGAACTGTAGATTGAAGGTTTGTTAATATATTAATTAGTTAACTAATCAGGTCAGTATAAAGGCCGCCGTAATGAATTGCATAAAAGCATTGATGCAGTATATTGCGGCGGCTTTTCTGTGCCTGTCAAAATGCATTACCCATATTATGCTGACAGGACAATTTTCAATGCCTTCTCTTGGGCTGCATTACCAAATACTTCATAAGCGGTTTCTATTTCACTTAATGGATAATGATGAGTGACCAGCTTTTCAGGGGCAATTTTGCCGGATTGAACGCTTTTCAGTAGCATAGGGGTACTGCTTGTGTTTACCAGTCCCGTGGTGATGGTAATATTTTTGATCCAGAGGCTTTCCAGATGTAGGTCGACGGATTTGCCGTGGACACCAACATTGGCGATGGATCCACCTGCTGCGATGATGTCCTGACATATTTTGAAGGTTGCGGGGATCCCAACACACTCAATAGCGACGTCTACACCAATACCGTCAGTCAGTTTGTTGATGGCGTCAACGACGTTTTGTTTTGCTGGGTTGATGACCGTGTTAGCACCAAACTGCTGAGCGACGCTAAGGCGGTTATCATCAGTATCGATCATGATGATATGAGCCGGCGAGTAAAATTGTGATGCCAGTAATGCTGATAATCCGACTGGTCCCGCACCAATTAAGGCGATCGTCTGCCCTGGCTGAACCTTACCATTGATAACACCAATTTCAAGACCTGTTGGTAGAATATCGCTGAGCATTAATGCCGCTTTTTCATCGACACCTTCTGGCAGACGATGCAGGCTATTATCAGCATGGGGAATACGTACTTTTTCTGCCTGTGTGCCATCAATTTTATGCCCCAAGATCCAGCCACCCTCTTTACAGTGTGCATAAAGCTGGCGCTTACAATAGGCACAACTACCGCAGACGGTAATACAGGAAATAATCACTTTATCGCCGACTTTAATATTGCGGACAGAGTCCCCAATTGATTCAACGATCCCAATACCTTCGTGACCCAATGTTCGGCCTTGCTCGACAGTGGGAACGTCTCCCTTGAGGATATGCAGATCGGTGCCACAGATGGTGGTTTTGACGATGCGGACGATAGCATCTGTTGATGCAATGAGTTGGGGTGGTGCTTTTTCTTCCCAGCGTTTTTTTCCAGCTCCATGATAAACAAGTGCTTTCATATATCCCCCTTCACAGATGATTTAAGAATGACAGTAATCCAGAGCATACGATTTACATGATCTGTTGCCTAAAGTTTAGCAGATGTAAACATTTTCGATTTTCAGGATGATCTCTGGGTCAGTCGAGAATATAGAATATGACGGATGGGGTAGGGCAGGCTGAGCCAAATATGGGTTGGTTGGCGCTTTATTTATTTTTTCCCTGAATGTGATCTTCTGCAAATAACAGCGATGAGCACAAAATGATAGAACTCTGGTGGAAACTCTCAAGTAAGATTGGCTTTCTAAACAGTGAATTACCAATAAATCTGACTGACAGAGTGACGGTTCCTCATCCAGCTTTGATAACTAATATAAGGAAAGCCAACATGATGTTCAATGAAGTTGACGGTTCGAATACTTTGAAAGGCAAACGGGTTGTAGTCACAGGCGGAGGACGCGATTTTGGACAAGCGGTTTCTGTTTGGTTAGCGCGTGAAGGGGCGTATGTTGATCTCTGTGCCCGCCAATTAGCCAGTGCAGAAGCAACATGTGAGATTATTCGCCGTGAAGGTGGCATCGCCAGAGGTTATCAATGTGATATGAGTCACGCTCAGTCCGTCAGCGATTTTGCTACTCAGTTACTAAAAGACAATCAACCCATTGATATTTTAATCTTAAGTGCGGCTCAATGGCTGGAAGGGCATTTAGGGGAAGGTGACAATAACGAGGATATCGTCAGTACGGTGAATTCAGGTATAACAGGCTCTATCTTGCTGACCAAAGCGCTATTACCGAGCCTGCGCCAGTCACAGGGTGCCGATATTGTTGCTATGGTATCGGTTTGTGGTATTCCCCAATTTACTGAATCTGTCGCTCATCCGGCATTCTTCGCAGCCAAACATGCCATGAGTGGCTTTAGTCAGAATTTAGCCCATCACTTAAGCAAAGAAAATATTCGCGTGACCGGTCTTTATCCGCCTGATTTTGAACTGAATGGCTTTGATGAAGTTTTGGATAATCAGAAAAAAATGGGCGAGCAATTGCTTAATGGCCGTTCAGTGTGGGAAACCATCCGGTTTGTTATCACTCAACCTCGTAGTTGCCACATTAAAGCGATTTATTTCCAGGGGCCGACTTTTAAGGATTTTGCATAGGCCATAGTAAATAAACAGTATAAATAAACAGTAGTCATGTACCACTTGATACAGCAATAATTTGGCGTGATCCATATCCTTAGTTAGCATAATAGTCATGCCATTGCTTTATTGATTGTTAACTTAACTCGCCTCTTTCAGAAAATCGTAGTTCTCTGTCCCCAGATATTTCAGTTCTCCATTTGGCAACCAGCGTACTTGCTCGCCAGTGCGGTAGAGCCACTTATCATGGTTTGGGGTGTGAGAGGATTGGGGGTAAATGCTAACCATTAATCACAAATCCTCCCGCACCGAGCATAGCTCCAAGCATAAATTGATCCAATGCCGTCAACATGCCCATGTGAACGACAGCCACGCTTAACAATGATACACATTGTGTTTGTTGGCACTCGCTTTAGTGGACAATGTTCAATTTTTAGTACTAACATCATTTCCTTGATTTTTTTAGAGAAATATAACGCCTTTTTGAATTAGACGCTCTGGTATAAATAAGCTTTCAAAATAGTAGATCACTTGGAGGGAACTCAGTCCAATTTTTGCGATCTGATTAATCGCCAAATCAAAAAAAATCCCAAAATGGACTG
>NZ_MKGQ01000027.1 GCF_001908105.1 Xenorhabdus eapokensis | reverse complement strand
ATACGATAAATTAGCCCGAAATTATGCCAGCATGTTGGCGCTGGCATTTGTCATGATATGGCTACCCATGTGGGTTGAGTAAAGGATAAACGGTAAACGTCAACACGCCCTAGCTATTAGCTTATGGGCTTTTAGTATTTTAATAAACATTATATTTAAAAAATCAAAGGAAATTAAAGGTATGAAATTTTTTTTGAGACGAGCACAGACAATATTTATTCTAGGTCTTACACTGTCTGTCTCAGCGGTACAAAGCTATGCCGCATTTAATGAAAATGATCCAGTCAACAACCATTATTCCGCTTCATATAATGACGGTGGAAGGATAAATTATGGGCGTGGACATTCTCCTCCATTGTTGCATACAGAGAAAATTTTGGGAGATTCACAATGCAATGATTTTCTTGTTGTTTACCCCATGGCAAAAAATTTAATTCCCATTACTAATATATTGCTAACTAAGCCTAAACCTACTCCTAAGATTAAAACATGCGAAGTTGAACTAAACACAACAAAGACTTGGATTGCCAGTTCATGGTATAGTACCTTTATCAAAAAGGATGGTTGTCAGATTAAGCTTAGGTTAATTTGTGATGGAAGTGAAAGTAAATGTTCCCCTTCTGTTGGCGACTATTCCACAAGCAATAAATTTCAAGTAATTATATATGATGATGAAAAAAATCATAAGCAAGAATCTATTGAGCGTATTCAAAACACAGAAAAAGCTAATGTAACTCACCATTCGAACATCGTAGAATCAACCGATAATATGAAGTTTGAAAATAAAGGCAGTGGCCTTGTAAGAGTTTCATATATTACTTCTAGTTGTTACTATGATACTGGCCCAAGATCATTTGAGGTAAAACCAAACTTAGATCGTGCTTTTACCATAAAAACTAGTAATAAAGTTAGTTGGTCCTGGTCGAATTGTCTTAATCAAGACAAAAAAATCAGTTGGGAAATTGAATATATTACATGTGAATAAATACGTTAAAAAAAGAGGTTAAATCAAATGAAAACATTTTCTATACTTGCTTTATTTTTGAGTATAATTAGCAATGTAGCGGTTGCTACACCTAAAGATACTACAAGTAATACACAACCTAAATTAAATATAATTAACCAAATAACTAAGGCGGTTTTAGCAAAAGACTGCACCCTCAATCAAGGTTATCTTATTTCTCTATCTGTAGGATATAATGATAATAAAAATTGGGTAACTTATACCATTAAAAATATAAAAGGTGACAAGGCTTGGTATTGGGGGGCTTATCAAGTTGATACCCCTGCCGGGAACGCCATGCTTGCAACGGCAATTTATGCTGCATCTAGTGGACAAAAAGTTATTATTCAATGTGACTCCAATAATTATATTAAATCTCTTTGGGTTGGGCCTGATGCTTACTAATCCATCCATTTAGTGGCATTATTATTTTTCCAGTTGCGCTACGCGTATGAGAATTAATCCGTCAGAGCTATGAAGCATTTGAAATCAGGATATTAGAAGGTATAGTGAACCTCAGGCTTGGGAACTTACCGGAAGCGGACGCGCGGTTGCTTCGCCAGAGATAATCGTCTGTCAGATTGATAGTTCCCAGCCTAACGGAAACAAATGTGATAACAACTGATCATTGATTTTTAGCCCTTATTTCTGGCGGATACCTACGCGAGCAAGAAACCATATTCTGGATCCAACGCCTCTCACCATTGGATAAATGGATCATATGTCTTGCAAGGTGTTGATATTGTTGTTGATTATAAAGGTAAAACGTTTGCAACAATCCAAATATAGAATTTTCCATAAGAGCTGGTTCTGGCCTATCTTGTATAGTTTCGAGCGAGGCAACACCTAGCTCTTCAAAGATATGCCATCTTTCTCTTGGTGGTGGATAAAACCTCATTGGATTTGACATTACTCTTGGATGAGAAAGCCCTACTGCATGTCCAAATTCATGAAGCAGAAATGTATAAGTAAGATTTTCTAGTAAAACTGTCCTATCATTGGTTCCAAAGTTAGTTTCTAATTGTTGTAAATTTACTCTGCTTATGTCACGAGTTTGTCTAATATATATTCCAGATGATGTAATAAAAGAGTATTGGCTATTAAGATATCTTAAGAACCGATATCCTGCTTCATATGTAATAGCAAGAGTATCTGTATCACTAAAATAAGAATTTGGAACGGTTCGTATAATTAAATTTGGAATGCCACCACCTGCTGACAATGGTAATATAGTTAGTCCATAACTTCCAAGAATTTCATTCCAATATGTTGCTGCTTCATCAACAAGAGGCTGCAAACGAATATCTTCACTCTCACCACCTTCTATATTATAACGAATTGTCATTTGTGGATCTATAAGGTAACGCATAAAAGGCCCATAATGGCGTGTTGCTGAATATGGCCTGGGGATATTAGTGTGCAGTGTGTCATATTCAAGAAAGAAGCTAACATGGCTATAGGCTGGATCAGAGGGATCAAAATGAGAAGGTTGAGCATAGCCATCAATCGTTGCTGTAAGTAAAATAAAACTTAACAGATTAAATATTTTTGATGACTTGAGGGATTTTTTATACATAGGATTTACCTTTTTATTTTATATGTATTTAAAGGCACATTCTAAAATAGAATACTCAATGTGCCCCTCATTTCAGACATCAATATATGTGGCTAAGAATGTTGCCGATAAATGGGTAAGCTAAAAATCGCTTTCATTTTCTGTCGGTAAAATATTTTAACCGTTTGTCCTATGATATCTTTTTAATTTAATGTCAATATATTACGCTTCATTATTATCTCACTATCACTTTATAGTCTGGCAAGTTAGTAACAGGTTATAGCACAATAAGACGGCAAGAAAATTACATAGAAATCTGAGGACGATAGTCATCGAAGCTCACTTTTGGCGATTATGGCTATCTAAGAGCCAAGATACTCCCCTCACTCAATAGAATCAATTAATCTATGGAGATGACCTATTGAGCAAAACAAATTTTTGCCCAGCGTGCCAGACCCGTTGTTACTGAACCGAAGTAATTACCTCCAACCAACGGGATCCCTGGCAATTTTTGTTCAACCGCTTGGCGCAGAATGGGGGAACTGGCTGAACCACCTGTCATAAAGATCACATCAGGTTGGGTTCCGCTTTGTGCCACAGCTTCACTAACTAATTTTGTCATTTTCTCTTTAGTGGAATCGATTGCCACAATCATCTGATCACGTTGAATATCAACTTCAATTATCTCTGATAATAGGTTGAGTTTAACGCGGCATTCAGCTTGCCCTGAAAGCGTAATTTTGGCTTCCTCTGCACTGCGAACGAGGCTGTATCCTAATGTCTCTTGGTACACTTTCAATAAGCGGGCGAGTTTTTCGGGTTCTTTGGCATCTCTGTACAAAGATTTTAATGCCGCTAAATTCTGACGAGAGTAGAACTCTTTCTGGGCTTGTATATCATTAATGGCAATCGGGTTCCAAAACTGTGTCAGTGGCATGTCAATACCTGAGGTAACTTTGCTGCCTAATCCGAAAGGATGCATAAGTTGTTTAAAAGTGAGATTAATATCTAAATCATTTCCTCCGATACGTTGACCCGTGTGCGCCAGTAAGCTGTCATTGCGTTCAGCCAGGTTTCGCCAGCTTGGCCCCATTCGAATAACCGAACAATCTGTTGTTCCGCCGCCAATATCAACGACCAATACCGTTTTATCTTCTGTTAATGTGGCTTCATATTCCAGGCCTGCTGCCACTGGTTCAAATTGGAATTCAATGTTGCGAAAGCCTGCCCGTTTTGCCGCATTAAGTAAGATTTTTTCAGCTTGTTGATTCGATTTATCGCCGCCACGTCCATGAAAATTGATTGGGCGACCAATGACAACGTCTTCGACAGCTTGCTGTTTGTTGGCTTCTACTTGTTGTCTGATATTTGCCATCATGGCACAAACCAGATCCTCAAAAAAACTGATTTGAGTATCTCTTAATCCCATTGCACCCAAAAAAGACTTTGGTGACTTAACGTAATAAACCTCTTGAGGATCTTCTAAATAGCGAGCTAATGCTTTTTGTCCAAATACGAGATCATCAGGCAAAAGTTCAATGCCTTCCTCTCGGTTTGTTGTGATCGCGCTACGAAGTAATTGCTCACCTGTTTGATTGCCTGGTTTGATATTCCAGTGGCGAAATAAGTGCTCAGAAATGGCTTCTCTGGTCGGTGCAGCCAGAGCAGAAGGCATATAGAAGCTACCATTTTCAATAGCAATTAGTTGTGGTGTATCTTCGATTATCTCTGCTACTGCGCAATTTGATGTGCCATAATCAAAACCGATGAACATGGGTTTCCTCATAATTTAATCGTGGGAATTTTAAAAAGGGCAGATGCTATCCTAAATGAGTTCTGAACGCGAGCTTAGTTTGCTCTAATGAACTGACTCACCCGTTATTTTATTCAAAAAAGGATAATCAGAAATACTGAAATACCTTATTATTTCTTCTTAGAATATATATAAGCAAATTATAGAGAAGTGTTTTTTTTAATAAAAAATTCATTCTTAACAGTCCCGTATATGGTAATTATCTTTCTCAGGTGAACTTATTTATTCTAATCATAGCGTGATTTCTGTTCCTGAAAATACCAAGTATAATATTGAAAATTTTTCACTTTATACCTATAACAGTTTAGATAAAGGCCAAACATATGACGCGTTACGAACAATTGGCTGGAATGATCCGCCAACAAATAGAAGACGATATTTGGCAGGTGGGTGATAGATTACCCTCATTGCGGGAATCGGTAAAATCGTCGGGTTTGAGCTTGATGACTGTGTTACAAGCTTATCAATTGCTGGAAAGCCAAGGATGGATCGTGGCACGTCCACAATCAGGATATTACGTTGCCACTCGATTAAAACCCTTTGCGGCGGCAAAAGGGGGAAAGGGACTAAACCTAAGTGAAAATGTGGAGATCAGCGCTTCCATATTTGATGTTTTACAGGCCTGCAAAGATCCGCAAATTATTCCTTTCGGTTCAGCATTTCCTGATCCTTCTTTATTGGTTGAGCCCAAATTGTCAAAAATACTGGCTTCAGTTGCTCGCCGTTTTGTGTCACACAGTTCGCTAGCAGGTTTGCCGCCAGGTAATGAAAAGTTACGGCGCAATATATCCCGTCGTTATGCTTCCCACGGTATCCATGTTTCCCCTGAGGAAATTGTGATTACTGCCGGAGCAATGGAGTCATTGAGTTTAAGTTTGCAATCTGTCACTTCACCAGGGGATTGGATAGTGATTGAATCCCCTGCTTTTTATGGGGCGCTGCAAGCGATAGAACGGTTACGTTTGAAAGCCATTGCCATTAAAACCGATCCCCATACAGGCATTGATTTGCATACTTTAGAAGAAGTTGTGCAGAAATATCCAATAAAAGCTTGCTGGTTGATGTCGCGTTTTCAAAATCCACTGTGCTGCACAATGCCTTTTGAAAATAAACAGCGATTGGTAGGGATTTTGAACCAAAACCAGATCGCTCTGATTGAAGATGATGTATATGGTGAATTGTATTTCGAGCAGGAGCCTCCGGCACCAATCAAAGCATGGGATACTGAAAATAATTTCATGCACTGTTCATCATTTTCAAAATGCCTTGCCCCTGGTTATCGGGTAGGCTGGGTTGCAGCAGGCAAATATGCGCAGAAAATTCAGCAACTACAGATGATGAGTACGGTATCTGCCAGTACGCCGACACAGTTGGCAATTGCGGACTATTTGGCGCAGGGAGGATATGACAATCACCTGCGTCGATTGAGGCGGCAGTTGGAACAACGGCAAAATCGGATGCTATGGGCAATTAGTGAATACTTTCCCCAATCCGTGAAAGTAAGCAGCACACGTGGTGGTTATTTTCTCTGGCTGGAGTTTGAACCACCTTTTAATGCTAACCGACTCTATCAACTGGCATTAGCAAAGAATATCAGTATTGCACCAGGTAGCATGTTTTCCACTAGCACTCAGTTTGATCATGCTTTTCGCTTGAACACTTCATTTGCCTGGAATGAAACTCAGGCTTTGGCAATGAAAGAATTAGGGAATATGTGCCATATGCTTTTAAAGGAATGCGGGTAATCAATCACACTTCAACTATCTCAATATTGTCGTAGGGGAAATTATTTGCCAATGTTCCGGTTAACAAGTTGATACCGGTTATCTTTTAGCACTGTAAACAAAATCTAAAAGTGGTGAGGGAGTGGCATGAAAATGAAATGCTTCGATTATGCAACATTACCAAATGTGCAATGGTCTGGAGGGGGAAGCGAAATAAGGGATATTGTTTGCTGGCCTGTATCTGATGATTTCGCCTGGAGAGCGTGTTTTACGACGGTTCATCAAAGTGGGGGATTAGGGCAATTCCCTGATGTTGAATGCTCAATCGTTTTATTAAAAGGAAAGGGTGTTCGTTTGACCAGCCCAGGTTTTTTGGAGCACGAATTGGTGAAAAAGATGGCTCCATTTAATTTTTCAGGTGATATTTTGACACATGCGGAATTATTGGATGGTCCTGTTCAGTGTTTCAATATTATGACTCGCCGTTCATGTTGGGCTTCTGATATTTCAGTTATTTCTGATGAACGTTTACTGCCAACCTCACACAGTGGTGTACTTTATGTTTTAAAAGGACGTTGGGAAATGACAGGAGCGAATTGTGTCCAGCTTGCTTTTGGTCAAGGTGCATGGTGGTTGCCGGATATACGAGAAGGGGTAATTAAGCCATTGATTGCGGATAGCCAGTTATTGTGGGTTGATTTACGTCCGATTGGCTAAATGGGATAATCATAAAAAATTAATATAATTAACGGCCTGCTATAAAGCAGGTCGTTGAGTTTTATGCAATTAAATACAATGGCTTTAAGTTTTAGTTAAAAAAACTTTACCTAAAAAATGAAAAATAGCGAAAAGAGTATAATCTTAAACTATAAGCATATAACGATAAAAGTAATATACATAAGATATTATTATTTCTGTCATTGATAGTTAAATAAATTATCTATTGTGGTTATGGATAGCTATCAAGATAACAGAAATTATAAAAATTCAATTTACATTCTGGTAAGGTTTTAATAATTATGAAAAAAATCTTAATAGCGACTCCATTGTTGACTTTTTCTTTTGGGATCATGGCAGAACCTGCTTTATCACAATTGAACTGGAAAATTGGCGATGCACTGATTGCCAGAGATAAAGTATCCTGGAACCCTCTTGATAGGCTAACCATGAATGCGGGAGGTTGGGTCAGATTATCGTCACGTGATAGCAAAATGGTTGATTACGACGGGCTGGATGTAAACCAGAGTCATTGGACTCATTGGTCATCCAGTGATACTGACATAAATGATGCTAATGAGTTTGATTTAAATGCCGCAGGTTGGTTAATTAAACAATCGAATTATAAATTAGGGGCGGTATTAGGTTATCAGGAAACACGTTTCAGTTGGACGGCTTATGGTGGTCATTATATCTATGATAATGATGCTAATATCGGAGAGTTTCCTACAGGGATGGCCGGTGTTGGCTATAAACAAAAATATAGCGTGCCCTATATTGGATTATCTGGACAATATCGTTATCAGGATTTTGAATTTAATCTTTTACTAAAATATAGCCCGTGGGTAAAAGCCTGGGGTAACGACGAGCACTATATGCGTCGCTTAACCCTTCCTCAGCGATCTGATAATGTGCATTACTTCGGTGCCAGTATAGATGCTGGTTATTATTTAACGCAAAATACGAAGGTGTATACAGCATTTATCTGGAATAAATATCGCGAAGGTAAAGGCCAAACGAGGTTCATCTATTATGATGCTGACTACACTAAAGATTTAGGTGATGATTCTATCGGGATTGAAAACCGAAACTACAGTCTCGATCTTGGATTACAGTACCATTTTTAATTTTCTTATCATCGTATTACTGACAGCTACCGCTTTTTCGTTTTCGGTATCTGTCAGTTTAAGCCGCGCCAATCCTCACAGTTCAGTAAAATATCGCCTCACAATTTCCCTGCCAATCTCCATTGAAGCCGTGGCTGCTGGTGAAGGTGCATTACAAACATGCAGTGAACGAAGGCCTTTCACAAAGTGAAAATCATCCACTAATTTGCCATCAATGGTCAGGGCTTGAGCGCGTACGCCGGCTGGCCCTGGGGTGATATCTTCTGGCTGCAAATCAGGAATAAGTTGGCGGGCATTTTCGGTAAAAAGCTGGCGAGAAAAGGAACGTCGCATTTCAGCCATACCTTCACAAAAATAACGTGTGGCGATTTTCCAAAATCCTTTGTAAGCCAATACTTCTGCTAAATCCCGTAGGTTAAAATCTGTTTTGTGATATCCCTCGCGCTTAAATGCCAATACAGCATTTGGGCCAACATCGCGTTTGCCATTGTGCATTCGCGTAAAATGAACGCCGAGGAAAGGAAAATCAGGGTTAGGTACAGGATAAATCAGATGGTTAACCAGATAGTTTTTGTTGCTATCCAGAACATAATATTCACCACGGAAGGGAACGATTTTCATCCCTGTCTCATAACCTGCCAGCTTGGCAATTCTGTCACTGTGCAATCCGGCACAATTCACCAGCCATTTTGCCTGATAACGGGTTTGCTGAGTTTGAACTTCAACATAATCACGATGTTCGTGAATACCTTCAACTTGCTGCTGATAATGAATATCTCCACCCTGGTTTTGAATTATTTCAGCCAATTTTGCTGCAATTTCTGGGTAGTTTACGATCCCCGCATCCGGTACTAATATTGCTTCAAGGCCGTTGACATAAGGTTCGCGCTCTTTCAATTGAGCTTGTGAAAGATGGCTTACTTCAAGGCCATTTTTCAATCCTCGCTGATAGATATTTTCCAACAAGGGAAGCTCCTTGAGTTGTGTGGCGACAATTACCTTACCGCAACGGTCGTAATATAATCCATGTTGCTGACAAAATTCATATATCGTATGGTTGCCTTGTTTCGCCAGTTGTGCTTTTAAACTTCCGGGAGTGTAATAAATGCCGGAGTGCACAACGTTACTATTGTGGCCGCTTTGGTGTACAGCCACACTATTTTCTTTTTCTAATATCAGCAAGCGCAAGTGCGGATGCTGTTCTTGTAAGGCATTAGCGGTGCCAAGCCCGACCAATCCTGCACCAATAACAATCACGTCATACATTTTTAGAATGTTCCTCATTATTTTTATTTTTTACATGTTCCGGTTTATTGCGTAAGAAATGCATGGTTCCTGCCCCGATAATCAATACTATTCCGGCCAAATCTGTGAATATGCCCGGTTTGATTAGCAAGATCGCGGCAATAGCGAAAAGAATTCTTTCTAACCAATGAGTTTTGTACATCCAGAAATTAGCGCTGGCAACGGAAAGTGAATAGATGCCAATCAGGGCGGTCAGGATCATATAACCAATAGACAGGACGTTTAAGTCATCACCCTGCATCAATAATGCTGGGTTGTACACCAGAATAAAGGGAATGATAAAACCGGGTAGTGCCAGATGGACGGCATTCCATGAAGTCTGTATTGGATCCGCGCGGGCAATGCTGGCCGCCGTGTAACTGGCGAGTGCAACAGGTGGGGTAATATTGGAAAGGGCGCCAAACCAAAAAACAAAGAAGTGGGCGGCTAGTGGTAAAACACCAGCTTTAATTAATATCGGTGACACTGTCACTGCGACAACAATATACAAGGCAGTCGAAGGCAATCCCATACTGAGGACGATGCAAACTATCATAACAACCAGCAGGATCATCCACAGGGTATTGTTGGTCAGGGATACGATATTGAAAGCGAGAGTTGATCCAATGCCTGTCATGGTGACAACACAAATAATCACGCCAATGGCCGCACAGGCGACAGTGACCTGAATAGCCCCACGGGCAGCTTCATTCAGGGCAGTAGCGATTTTCCTGGGAGTCATACGTACAGAAGTGTCTGGCGTGATCCAACTTGCGATAATAATTGCGATAATACCGAGGAAACCGGCATAAATCGGCGTTTTTCCGGTCAATAACGTTCCAATCACGATAAAAAGTGGCAACAATAGTAATCCACGGGATTTGAGCACGGCTTTAACTTGGGGAATATTTTCCTTGCTGACGCCTTTCAATCCTTGTTTTTTGGCTTCCAGATCAATGGCAATAATCAGGGCTGCATAATAGAGCAGTGCCGGAATAATAGCTGCAATTACAATAGTAGTGTAAGAAATGCCCAAAAAACCGGCCATGATAAATGCTGCGGCTCCCATAATCGGTGGCATGATCATGCCTCCTGTTGATGCCGCTGCTTCGACTGCACCGGCAAAACGGGGAGACAGGCCGATGTTTTTCATCAGGGGAATCGTGAAGGTTCCGGTTGTGGCGACGTTGGCAACCGCACTGCCACTCAGTGACCCCGTCAGAGCAGAGGAAATAACTGCAACCTGGGCAGGTCCGCCACGACGGCGTCCAGCCATTGCCATGGCAAGATCATTGAATAATGTCGTTGCTCCGCTGACACTCAAAAATGCACCAAACAGGATGAAAACAATAATTGCCGTTGATGCCGTGGAGAGGGTAATACCGAAAATCCCTTCACTGGTCATAAATAAGCGGAACAGCAGACGCTCAAGTGAAAATCCGGCATGACCGAAGATACTCATGAAATAGTTGCCAAATAAAGCATAGATGATGGCAAAAAGGGATAGGCCAGGTATGAAATAGCCGGTTGTACGCCTCGCTGCCTCAAATAATACAGCGATACCGATAACAGACATTACATAATCGGTGGTATCAGGAATGCTGTTGCGTACAACATGCAAGTCAGTGTAAGTAAAATAAAAATACCCATAGCTGACTAATGTGAGCAGAATAAAAAGGTAATCCCAATAATTAAATTTAGGGGTTGAATAACGTTTGGCCATCGGAAACAGAATAAAGCCTAACACCAGAATGCCAGCGAGAAATGTTGCATTGCGATAAAACTCCTGCGTATTGGATAACGCATTGGAATAGATAGCATACAGGGAAATAGCGATGGCAAGTATTGTCGTGAACTTCAAATAGAAGCCGATTAAATGGCGGCTGCCTGATCCTGCTTCTTTATCCTGCTCCATCGTGGATGGTGTGACATTATCAGTATTCATGGTGACTCCATAATATTATGGTCAAAATATGATGGAAGAATTACGTTGAACTTTATGATTCCAGGTCAAAAATCATTATTGGCTGTCTATAGATTTAAGTTCTGGAGGCACAAGATAGTCAGGAATATCCAGGCCAATTTCGCGATAATATCGATATGCACCAAGATGTAATGGTACGGAAACACCTTTCAATGCGTTTTCAGGCAGAATGTATTTTGCGGAGCTATGGATCTGATGGACTTCTTTTTGATTTTCAAACATCACTTTTGTTAATTCATAGATAGTTTTTTCATCTATTTTGCGGGTCGTCATCAGAATATTGGGTTGCGCAATAGTTTGGATAGGCTGTTTTTGCCGTGGATAAGTCTCCGGTTGAATAACAAAACGAAACCATGAGTTGGCAATAGCGTTAATCTTTTTTAGTTGTTCATCTGTCACATTGAGAATACGTGCAGGAACACCACTGGCATACATATCTGTGACTGCTGAAGCGGGTATACCCGCAGGTAAGGCGCCGCCATCAAGACGGCCGTCCCGCATAGCTGAAACTGTATCGCCATAACCAAGATATTCGGGATGAATATCTTGCTTGCTGAGATTGACACCTTGCAAAATGATCACAGTAGATTGTTCAGTACCGCTGGCTTGCGGTCCAACAGAAAAACGTGTTCCGGCAATATCGTTTAGTGTGCCATCCTTGACTTTATCGTCTAATAAAACAAAGTGTTCGACGTTTGGCCAAAGAACGGAGATAGAGCGTAGATCCTGATAAGGATGGTTTTTGAAATTTCGGACACCTTGATAGGCTTCGACGGCGAGCAAACTCTGCAAAATAGCCAGTTGGGCTTCATTTTTTTGGAGCAGATCAATATTTTCAATCGAACCGGCTGAAGATTGTCCCGTAACTTGAATATGTTCCTGTTTTAAATGGTTACTCCAGACATTGGCTAATCCCACTCCCATAGGATAATAAGTTCCACCTGTGGAAGCCGTAGCAACGGAGAGAAAACGTTTATGAGCATTTTCTATTTTTCCTGTAATGGCCATGATAACCAGAGCAATGGCCACAAGAGCCGTCAATAGGAGTTTTACTTTTGTGGAAGCCCTATTCTTTATTGTCATAATGTGATTACCTGGTGATGATATTGTGTGCCTAATGTTAAGCTTTTGTGCTTATCTGTATACAACATTACCTGTCTGGTTCGGAGTTTTATGTTGAAAATTTGTGATGGATGTTTTGTGTACCATTAAAAAATGGACGAAAAATATGAAGTTACTGATAAGTTTTAAGTGGGGAAGCGCATTGCATAATCTTGCAGAGGATAAAAAAATCAGGTTTTATAAATAAATTTCATAATGGCTTTCAGAAGAGCTTAATTCAGTAAAAATCGCTATCGTTTTATGATGATTCAATACTGATGATTTGTAATAAAGCTAATTCAATTGTTTCCTTAAACTCATCCCTATTACTTGAGGAGAGAGAATAATGACTACTACACAGAATGGCATTAATTACTATAATATTCAGACCCGTTATGCAGGTATTGCAGTAACAGATACTGGCGGGGGTGGGTTACCTGTTCTTTTCATCCATGGCAATTCGAGTTGTAGAGAAGTATTTCGTCATCAAGTTAACCTATTAAAAGGAAAATATCGGGTTTTGGCGTTAGATTTGCCTGGGCATGGTTCGTCATTAAATGCCAGTGAACCACGTCAGGTATATTCAATGCCCAGTTATGCGCGTATGGTCATTGAAGTACTGGAAAAAATAGGCATTAACCGAGTAGTCGTATTTGGTTGGTCATTAGGTGGTCATATTGGTTTGGAAATGTTGGCGTTGTTTCCTAAGATGATTGGCTTAATGATTTGCGGTACTCCGCCGGTATCAGCCGGTACAGATAATGTGGCTCTTGGTTTTCGTCCTGGTCTAGGGCTTGCCGGCAAGGCGGAATTTACTCAGGAAGATATCAAAGTTTTTGTATCTGATACCTATGGTGTTAATGCATCTCATGAGTCTTTTATGATTGAAGCAGTGATAAGAACAGATGGATTGGCACGGCAGTATATGTTTGAGGATTTTCTTTCTCCTCAAGCAACAAATCAAAAATTATTGGTCGAAACCAGCGAAACACCGTTAGCGATTGTTAATGGTGCAGATGACCCATATATTAATTTTGATTATATTGATGGCCTCAATTACCGAAATCTTTGGAAAAGGAAGGTATTTAATTTAGCTGGTCTTGGTCATGCACCATTCTGGGAGGCACCGGAATTATTTAATCCAATCTTGGTCAAGTTTCTTAAGGACTTTCAATAAAATTAGGTATAATAACTATTTGATTATAATAAATAATAGCGGGAGGCTTTGAGTGCATACTGGTTTAATAAATCACTTCAAAGAGCTCCCGCCATTATATTTCAACAATCCATTCCGTCATTACTTTTATAGATTCTGATTTCAATTTTCTAACGTAGAAATAGAATTTTGGCTAGAATCGGATTAAATAATGGTAAGAATATCATGGCTTTTTATTCGTGCAATATTGTAATTAAGTTACAAGCAAATTTGTAAACCAATTTTACTTGATATTAGATTACATAGATTTTCGCATGCTGCCTTTATAGTTGGATTAAATGCCGAACAAGCTAATGCATTTGCGTTAGCTGTGACGACTGTTCCTATAAGTAATGACAGTATACACGCCGCTAATTTTCTTTTCATGATTTGTACCTCATAGAGTTAGAGATTAACATGAATAAAAGTATAAAGATTCATTATGTGATGAGTGCTAACGTTAGAACGAGTGTTAACATCAACATGCACATTTTTACAAGTATTCTGTGTATTTGGCTATTGTTTTTTTTATTTCATTGACATATTGTTTGCAAAATTATAACTTATATTTTTCATCGTGTTATAGAAAAATAATGATAAAAGACAAGCAAAATATATTTTTGATGAGTTCAATTTTTCAGTTAGTGTTAATAAAGTATTTAATTTCTTATGTGATAATTAATAGTGTTATTTTTTATATTTTTGTTGAATGGTTTTATATTTGATCGATTTTAGAGAAAATAAAAATCCACCTGATATACAAGTGGATATATACGATCTTTATTCTTTCTTAGAAAAATGCTGATAAATGTTTTTTTATTCGTTGAATATCCTGAGAAATCTGTGGATTTTTTATCACATCATAACAAGCAAATGTTGGTATTGGAGACATCCCTAAAAACTGGTTTGCCTTGTGAAAAGGGTAGTAAACACTGTCAATGCCTTTTCCTTCAAAAAATTGATTGGGATCTTCAAATGATTCCAGCGGTGCATTCCAGGTTACCGAAAACATATAAGCCTTGCCTTGTATCAGGCCGCCTGAACCATATTTTTTGGCAGGGTCATGACGGGTTCGCCCGTCATTCTTAAATAAGGCACCGCGGCCAGTCTGGAAAACCTCATCGACATATTTCTTTAAAATCCACGGTGCTCCCATCCACCAACCCGGCATTTGGTAAATAACACGATCTGCCCAAAGATATTTATTAACCTCTGCGGCCATGTCATAACCTTTATCTACATGTGTTACCTGAACTTCATGGCCTATTCCTGTCAAGTGATCTTTGACAACTTCGGTTAAGGTGTTATTTAATCCTCCTTTCGATTCCTCAAAATTTTTGGCTGAGTTGATAACTAAAATATGCCCCATAATAATCCTCTGTTTTATTCCATTGATAAACTGAGGATTATCTTAGGACTGATTGGGGTTGGATACATGCCTATTTATTGTCAATCGTTGCCTGATTCTCTAGTGATACCTATTTTCTTCGTCTGAGTGACCCGAAACTGTTTCATATCTCGGCAGGGAGGTTCACCAAAAAGACGGCTATATTCACGATTGAATTGGGAAGTGCTCTCATAGCCAACCTGAAATGCGGTGGTTGTCATATTTTGGTGTTGAGTCAGTAATATGCGTCTTGCTTCGTGTAAACGTAGCCATTTTTGGTATTGTAATGGGCTCATAGAAGTGACAGCTTTAAAGTGATGATGAAAAGAAGAAAGACTCATTTTGGCAATTTTGGCAAGTTGTTCGACTTTTACCGGATCAGCAAAGTGTTCTTTTAGCCATTGAATCGCATGGCTGATTTGGTGGCTTGGACTCTCCTGGCTCGCCATTTGTTGTAAATATCTTCCCAATTCACTTTTCAGTAGCCGATAGATAATTTCTTTATGTATCAGGGGAAAGAGGACGGGAATATCTTCCGGTGTGTTTAATATATCTAATAGACGATTAAAACAGTCTAGCAGATCTGTTGTAGCAGAAGTCACGGCTAATCCACATGTATCCTGAGTTTGATGCTTTATCGTGACCTTATTTTCAACCATTAACTTTGATGCTTCCTGAAGATCAAGTTTTAACATTAAGGCAAAAAAGGGTTTTTCCTTAGATGCGGTGCAAATCTGGGTAATGGTGGGAATATTTGTCGAAGTCACTAAGAGTTGTTGGGGATCGCAACAATAAGAACGATCACCAATCGTCACCCGTTTTGTCCCCTGGGCAATAACCATAATACTGGGATCATATAGCCAACCAACGGGAGCGGTTGGTTGTTCCAAATGACAGAGGGTCAGTTGAGGGATCGCTGTTTTTACGTCGTGTGTATTGGGGCGCGTTAATTTGGCCACTTTGTTAGCCAATCGCTGTCGCTGGATTTTAATTTCTGTTCTATCGGGTTGGTGGTGCGATGCATTCATTTTTTACTCCTTTGCTGTTATGCAGCATACCGCCAGGAGGGAAAATTTTGTATCAGTAATATTAGGTTAAGCCTTACCCATGTAGTGGAGACGATATTTTTTATTTATTGCACTGTTCATTGTCTTATAATAGTTACTATGGTGAAATAGTGTTCAGGTTTGTGATAAATCCACTCGGCGTGTTGCATTAACACAGATAGTTTATTCCATTGGAGATCTGTTAGCATGGTTCGTGGCATGGTGTTGGAATCTGGTTGTTTTTTGGCGAAAGTCATTATACCAAGTCATCATGCAGTCTAATAATCCCTCGCACAACGTCAACAGTTCCTAAGATAATTTTATTATTTTAATTAAAATCTCATTGTAGGAAGGAATAATATGATATTCAGAACAAAATCTTTTAATATTAATCAGCCTGTAAGGTCTGGTTTTTTAAATCGAACTCAATCCTTTTCGGGTAGGATGCCAGAATCAATTGATGTCAGGGCATCTATAGTGACCAAGGAGATTAGTTCGGAAGAAGCAGAAAATGCATTAATGAAAATAACCCAAGAAACTATGAGTAGTGATTGGCAATGTTCTAATCCTCTTGATAATGAACAGAATAAATGGAATACAAGATATAATCAGGCAAGTGGAATTTTCTATTGTATATTAGCGAGAATAAGGTCTCCTGTTGTAAAAAAAACAGGAATATTGTTTTTTGCTTCTTATTTCAAAGGCGTACCTATAGGAATTCTACAATTTTCACCTAAAAATAAGGCGTTAACTGAGTATCCCGAAGTTGATTATTTGGCTACCCATTGTGGTATCAGAAATTGTGGCGTTTTACTAATTGAATATGCAGTAAATAAATCACAACAATTAGGAATGAACGGCAAGTTAACCCTCACTCCACTATCAGGTGCCGAACCCGCATATTTCAATATGGGATTTACTTATTTAAATTCGATGACTTTAATGTTAAATCCCGCTGCAATAAAGAATAAATGGTATTTTATAGAAGGGCGCTATAAATATAAGTTTTTTTAATTAGTTATAACCGCACGCATAGCGGGTGGTTTTTATGTTTAAGACGCTAATGCATCTTAACCTGGCTAAAGCCGTAATAAAAAAATCCACGCAGCCGCGTGGATTTTAAGAATTTTACCAGGATTGGTAAAACATTCTGATATAAGAGAACTAATTAAACGTTAAACAAGAAATTCATCACATCGCCATCTTTAACGGTATAATCTTTCCCTTCTGCGCGCATCTTGCCCGCTTCTTTCGCGCCTTGTTCACCTTTGTAAGTGATGAAGTCTTCAAACGCAATGGTTTGAGCACGGATAAAGCCCTTTTCAAAATCAGTATGGATCTTACCCGCCGCTTGTGGGGCGGTTGCTCCCACTGGGATCGTCCAGGCACGAACTTCTTTCACGCCCGCAGTAAAATAGGTTTGTAGGTTCAGCAACTGGTAACCGGCACGAATGACACGGTTTAAACCTGGCTCTTCCAGACCTAATTCTGCCATAAATTCTTCGCGGTCAGCATCTTCCAACTCTGCGATATCGGCTTCAATCGCTGCACAAACGGGCACAACAACGGAACCTTCTTTTTCAGCAATGGCGCGAACGGTATCAAGGTGTGGGTTATTGTCGAAACCATCTTCATTGACGTTGGCAATGTACATGGTCGGTTTTAAGGTCAGAAAGCTTAAATAGCGAATAATCGCTTTTTCTTCCGCACTCAGATTTAAAGCGCGCAGCATACCTGCTTGTTCAAGGTGTGGAAGGCATTTTTCTAAAACTTCCAGCTCTGCTTTAGCGTCCTTATCACCACCTTTGGCTTTTTTCTGTATACGATGGATAGCGCGCTCGCAGGTATCCAGATCCGACAGTGCCAGTTCTGTATTGATAACTTCAATATCAGAGGCCGGATCAACCTGACCAGAAACGTGGATAATATTGTCGTTTTCAAAACAGCGTACTACATGGCCGATCGCTTCTGTTTCACGGATGTTGGTCAGGAATTGGTTGCCTAAGCCTTCACCTTTTGAAGCACCTTTTACCAGACCCGCAATATCTACGAATTCCATAGTGGTTGGCAGGATGCGTTGTGGTTTAACGATCTCAGCCAACTGTTCGAGACGTGGATCTGGCATCGGCACAACACCAGTGTTTGGCTCGATAGTGCAGAACGGGAAGTTTGCTGCTTCGATACCTGCTTTGGTCAGCGCATTGAATAATGTAGATTTCCCAACGTTAGGCAGGCCAACGATACCGCATTTGAATCCCATATATTTATCACCTTAAATCACTTATAAACCAACAAGAAATAGGCTTGTCGGTGAGTTTACAAAATTGGCGCTATTATACACGCAATAGCCTGATGCGCCATGCACTCGCGGTCAGGTGCTGGCTTTAAATGCATGCAGGCGATTAATTGCCTTATTCATGCCATCCTTAATAAGGATATCAATACAGCGCAATGCTTCATCTATGGCATCGTCAATCAGTGTTTGTTCGCTGGCAAGGGGTTTGCCAAGGACAAAACCGACGACTTTGTTTTTATCGCCCGGATGACCAATCCCGATACGTAGACGGTGAAAGTTAGGGTTATTACCGAGTTTGTTCTGAATGTCTTTCAGGCCATTATGACCGCCATTGCTACCACCCAGTTTCATTTTTGCCACACCAGGCGGTAAATCAAGTTCATCATGTGCAACCAAGATTTCATCCGGCTGAATACGATAAAATCCAGCAAGGGCAAGGACAGATTTACCGCTGAGGTTCATGAAAGTAGTTGGTATCAGTAACCGAATATCCTGTCCATTAATGTTAATACGGGCGGTATAGCCAAAAAATTTACTTTCTTCTTTCAGGGATTGGTTATAGCGTTGTGCTAACAAATCGACAAACCATGCTCCGGCGTTATGTCTGGTCTGTGCATATTCAGCGCCAGGATTTGCCAGGCCAACGATTAATTTTATGTTACTCACGGTTTAATTTCGCTTATTGGCAATAGAACAAAAAGGAGATTAGTTTACCTATCCCAAGGCTTGAGTACAAAACTCATTTAACAAAGATTATTTTGATGGAATGTAAAAAATTAGTCTTAAATTTGTACAGCTTGTGATCACTGCCGCAATAACCTTTTATATAATAAGGCTATAATTAATTTTAAAGAAGATATCTACTTTCGTGCTTTTACGTTCGTTGCATTTGCAAATTAGCGTTCACAAAAAGTATTGGGGGTTGGTTATGAGACGTAAAAAGGCTTTTATTTTTGGCAATATTCTCATGGGAGCAGGCATGGCGGCAATGTTTATTAGTCTGGCTTATGTATTGCTTAGCCATATCTTTAATTTTGGTCTTTCTGAGTTTTTGACTAGTCTCTCATTAATGGGGTTGTTTGTTGGGGCATTTATTTGGCTGCTAGGTGCCAGTATTGGCGGCCGAGAACAGGTTACTGATAAATATTGGTGGCTGAAGAATTACGATGAACGTTATCGCCGCAAAAAGCATCGACATCCGTGATTATTTTAGATATTAGCCTTAAATAAGGCGGTAATTATTACCGCCTTATTTTTACTTGTTAAATGTTCAGTATATTAAAAGTTGACATTGAAACCGAGGTTGAAATAGTAATCATGATTCGGTTCATTATCATTTTTTTCATGTGATACGGCGGCAAATGCGTGAAAGTCATTGGTCAGATTGGCATTAACACCGATGGTATATTGGACATGATTTTTATTCTGTTTCTCTCCCTGCTGGACGAAACTGGTTTTGGTCGCATTGATCGCACTGCGAAGAGTATAGCGTTCGTCGTCGAATTGATGATTGAACAGAATAGAAGCGTAAGGATTGAAACGACCCAGTTTAGTATCTACTCGCCAACCCACCGAACCCACTTTGGAATGATAGCTTTGATCGGAAAAATGCATGGAGGTACTGTTGTTACCTGTTTCACGATAACCATCAATATCTCCTTTGTCCCAGGCATATTGGATGATTGGGCTGGTGGTCAGGTAACGGGTGACAGGGATATCCCAGCCTGCGGTAATTCGCCAACCCCACTGTTTGCCCATCGTTGAACCTGATTCCCTACGCGTGGCTTGACCGAGCTGAATGGAGCGTGACAAATTGTCGTAATTGATACGTGAATAATGGATATCGCCGTTCAGCCACCCGTTACTATAGTAGTTCCATAGTGTGTAAGCTGTTACGACATGACCAGTAGCAGCATAGTTGAAATTAGGGGTTGCATTTTGTTCATCTTTATAACGTGAAATTGTTGCTCCTAATAGCAAATTATCCGTTAGTTGATAATCGCTACCCAATGTGAAGGTATTATTGCGATTACCTGTATAACCTCCGAATATGCCAGCCTTACCTTTGGCCTGATGATTATTGCGAAGTTGTTGCAGATGACCGTCAAGTGAGCTTAGGGCAGTTGTCGTTGGGGTTCGGTTGATCTGGTTCAACGCCATCACTAGGAAAGGGGCGTTGTAGATCGACATAATGTACTGGCCGATGACTTTGTGTGCATAAGGCGTTGGGTGGAGGTCATCGGAAAATAAGTATGATTGGCTTTTATCAAAACCCGGATCGGAAGAATGACACACCATAGACAACACACCTTGTGGGCAGGCGTAACCGAGGGTATTAGAAATGCCATAAATGGTTGGATTCTCAATGACTTCTCTTAAGAGATGATTGATATCGGCACGAAGGATATTGCCGTTACCGAGTTGATTCTCTTCGTTTTGGTTATATTTGTCGGAAAATTGGGAAGCAATTTTACCGATATTATTATAAGCATCAAGCAATTGGTGATAAATCTTTTCCGCTGCTTCTGGATCTTGGGGAGAAGCATTTTCAGCAATCTTTTTTAAAACTCCCTGGATAATTTTATTTCTGATTTCATTATTGGGTGTGGGGTATTTGTTGATGGCCTCATGAACTTGTTGCAGAATTTGGGCGATTTTGTCATTGGGTATTTTGCTTTTTTTTAAAGCGCCTTTAAGTACTGCTTCCATAATTCTAGGGGCTGTACCAAAATCAGGAACATTAGGTACAATAATTAATCCGGCGCCAGCCTTAATGAGTTGATTGATCTGCGATGCTGCGGATGCAGAACTATCATTGATACGACGTTGTGCTGCTTTTTCATCGTTTTTTTCTAAATCACCCAGAGCGTTCTTTATGTCATTGCCTCCTACCCAATGTATGTACACTCCATTCGGATCAGCACGTCCAGAGTGTGCTTGCAAATAATTATTGAGCTGTTTCTGTGTTGAGTGAGCAAAATAATCCCAGAGAGGATCCCCTGAACCGTTAGCTGTAGCCCCTCCATAGGCATAATTGGTTCCGTCTTTTTTAGAGGGCAATAGTTTTTTGCCCGTGAAGTATCGGGCTATATATTCATCATAGAGTTCCGCGTCTTTGCCATCTATTGTAAATCTGCCTATATTCCCACCATCACTCAAACTATCCCCAAAAACATATACGTTGTTATAGGCATAAGAATTTGTCGTGAGGTTAACTAACAGTACAGTCGTGGCTGATACTAAGAAGAGTGCTTTTTTCATGTAGTTCTCCTGAAAAAACAGCGCATTATTTTCATGCCAGCCAAAACACCTTGATTTAAAAGGGCGTGTGCTCATTTTTCTTCGGTTAATGGCTGATTCTCTGATTGTTTCAGTTCGATACTACGTCCATCTTCATATACGAAAATTAAACACAATGTTAACGCGTGTATATTAATGTTGAATTATGGTTAAACAAGAACGCAAGACAGTAATTTTGCCTTGCGTTCTTGGGTTAATGTTCCCTCAGAGACGGGTATTTTAGAAACTAGCGTTGATACCCAAACTGAAATTGTAGCTAGGATCTTGGGTATTGCCGTCATTACGGGTTACGGAAGCAAAGCCGCGCAGATTATTGATCAGATTTGCGTTCACGCCGACAGTATATTGACGCCAGTTAGTGCTCTGCTTGCCACTTTCCTGCACAAAAGAAATTGTGGTGGAGTTAATGGCACCGCTCAGTTTGTAGCTTGTATCACCAAATTGGTGATTAAACTGAACAGAAGCGTAAGGATTGAAACGGCCTAGTTTAGTATCCACGCGCCAGCCCAGTGTGCCCACTTTAGAGGTGTAGTCCTGATCACCAAAATGCATGGAAGTGTTATTGTTGCCGGCTTCACGGTAACCATCAACTTCACCTTTATCCCAGACATACTGAATGATTGGGCTGGTGGTCAGATAGTGAGTAACTGGAATATCCCAGCCTGCGGTAATGCGTGCTCCCCACTGTTTACCTGTGGTTGAGCCTGTTTCTCTGCGGGTAGCTTCACCAAGCTGGATGGTACGGGTCAGGCTATCATAATTGGTGCGTGAATAATGGACATCGCCACTTAACCAGCCGTTATTATAATAGTTCCACAAAGTATACGCTGTCAGAACATGACCACGGCCGCCATAAGAAAAGTCAGCTATGGGTGAGCGTTCCTCTTTATAGTTAGAGTACATTGCACCCAATAGCAAGTTATCTATTAGCTGATAATCGCTACCCAGTGTAAAGGTTTTATCTTGGTTGCCAGTATAGCCGCCAAAGACGCCGACTTTACCTTGTTCATTGCCGCTGTTACGCAGTTGTTGCAGGTGACCATCAAGGGAAGAAAGGGAACTTTTAACGGCGGCACGGTTGACTTGAGTCAGGGATATTACCTGTAATGGCGCATTATAAATAGAGGTAAGGTATTGGCCAATTATCTTGTGACCCAACGAGGTTGGGTGGAAATGATCAGAGAATAAAAATTCTTTGTCTTTGGTAAATCCTGAGTCGTTGGAGGAACATTTATCAGCGCTTTTACCTTGCTCGCAAGAATAACCTAACGTATTTTGAATGCCATAAATCAGAGGATTGGCGATCACGTCATGCAGCAATCCATTGATATCGGCACGCAAAATATTGCCGTTTCCTTCGCTAATTAGTTTGTCGACTAGCTCATTGTATAGCTCAGTGAGTTTTGATGCATCTTCACTTGCCTTATTGTAGGCAGCGAGAAGTTTTTCATATTTTGCTTCTATTTCTTCTTTTGTTTCTTTATCTGAAGATGATTTTTCTATAATTTTTTTCAGTGTACCTTCAATAAGTTGACGGCGGTAATCGCTATTAGGAGTAGGATATGCATTAATGCCATCACGAACAGATTTCAACGTGTCATTGATTTTTTGTTCGATGGTTTTTTTTTGGTCTTCAGGTAGATTATCATAAACTTCAGGATCTTTAATACCTTTGGATTCTAAGGCTTGGCGAATTATAACTTGACGAAGTAATGTTTCTAAAAATCTAGGAGTAGTGCTTACATCAGGAACGGTTGGAGCAATAACTAATCCAGCACCTTTTTCGATCAGTTGATTGATTTGATTTGCGTATGCAGTAGCGCTGGTGATGACAATGTTAGCGGCAACTTTTTGACCTTGTAGTGGATCTTTTTCTTTTGAGGCGTCTTCCAAAGCCTTGGCAAGGTCGTTACCACCTACCCAATGAATATAGATACCGTTAGGATCAACTTTGCCATTATGGGCAGCAAGATATCTATTTACCTGCTCTTGCGTATTAAATTTGCTGTATTGTTCTAGAGCTGTAGCACTACCTTGGGCATAATTAGTTCCACCATCCTTGGATGGTGCTGGATTTATGCCTAAAATTCGTAGGGAAAAATATTGATGATATAGCTGATTTATTTTTCCATCAGGCATATAGATTCCGTTATTCCCACCATCACTCAGACTATCCCCAAAGACATAGACTTGACTATAAGCATGAGCACTAGAAATAGCATTAATTGAAAGCGCTAACAGTGCAGGTGTAAATAAAAATGCCTTTTTCATTGGCACTCTCCTTAAAAAGTAGTTTTTGTTATTAATCAACATTTCAACTTTGTAAGGTTTTTTTGAACAAAAGAACCCTACAACTCTTCCTCAGTCGAGTTAGAGAAGTCGATATGTTTAATATTGAAATAAACCTATATAGGACAGCTAACTTATTGATAACGGCTGTCTGGCATTAAGTATGGTTCCCTGTTATTGAACTTCCATATGACTTTGCATTTTTTATAGATAATGTGATCTTAAAAGGTTCGACGCTTAAGTGTGTATATAAAATACACAACCGAAAATTATCTCTTTCACTCCTAAATATTGATAACTTATTTATTAGAAGAATTTATTTTTTTAGAGAAGAAATAATACCTGATTTCCGATGCTGTTGTGTGATGTAAGGAAATAAAACCACCGCCATTAAGCGTGCGACAGGTTAGCAGCAACTATTCAATAGCACCAGTATTGTTGGAATATTTGGTAACTGGACGTACCAGATGAATTGAAATATTTGCAGAGATTAATATTAGACTTTATGTCGATTTAATCGCTATATTTTATTGAGTGCAATTCATGGTGATACTGTAATTATTTGATAAATTTAATTATTTTCAAAATAAAATTATTTATGAATATTATTAATTCAGGAATGAATCATTAGCTATGTGTATCAAATAAACAAAAAAACCCCGCGGCTGTAAATACAGCAACGGGGTTTTTCAAGCAATGATTTATTTAATCATTTGAATAAGTTAGCGCTTAATATTGACGCAAAACTTAATCATTAATGCTCAAACATCGCAGAGATTGACTCTTCATTGCTGATACGGCGAATAGCTTCAGCAAGCATGCCAGACAGTGTCAAAGTGCGAACTTTGTTCAACGCCTTAATCTCATCAGACAGAGGAATTGTGTCACAAACCACAAATTCATCGATCACTGAGTTTTTAATGTTTTCCACTGCATTGCCAGAGAAAATAGGGTGTGTTGCATAAGCAAACACCCGCTTCGCTCCACGCTCTTTCAATGCCTCAGCCGCTTTGCACAGTGTGCCACCTGTATCGATCATGTCATCGACCAGAACGCAATCACGGCCAGCAACATCACCAATAATATGCATCACTTGAGAAACGTTTGCACGTGGGCGACGTTTATCAATGATAGCCATATCCGTATCGTTCAGCAGTTTGGCAATCGCACGGGCGCGAACAACACCGCCGATATCTGGGGAGACAACAATCGGGTTTTCCAGCTCTTTCTGGAGCATATCTTCCAGAAGAATTGGGCTACCAAATACATTATCAACTGGAACATCAAAGAAACCTTGGATCTGCTCGGCGTGTAGGTCAACAGTGAGAACACGGTCTACACCAACGCTGGACAGAAAATCAGCAACAACTTTAGCAGTGATAGGTACACGTGCCGAACGGACACGGCGATCCTGACGGGCATAACCGAAGTAAGGAATAACAGCAGTAATACGACCAGCAGAAGCACGACGTAGCGCATCGACCATCACAACTAATTCCATCAGGTTGTCGTTGGTGGGGGCACAGGTGGACTGGATGATGAAAACATCACCACCGCGGACATTTTCATTGATTTGAACACTGACTTCACCGTCGCTGAAACGACCAACAGCAGCGTCTCCCAAGTTAGTGTACAGGCGGTTGGCAACACGTTGTGCTAGTTCAGGTGTGGCATTACCAGCAAAAAGCTTCATATCGGGCACGAGAAAAACCTCAGGCTTGCGTCCAGAGAGATATTGTTGACCAATCAAACAAATATTGCTCATTGGTTCAATAACATGGGTATCCCAGAGCGGAATGTATGCAATGGAGAAATGTTGACACCACGCGCAACAAAGCCCTGCATCCACTCTGGGGCTTGATTTAACACCTTACGGGCCGATGCTTCTGATTCGAATTCGCCGAAAACACATGCACCGGTTCCGGTCAGGCGTGACGGCGCATATTCTAACAGCCATAAAAGAAGCTGTTCAACCTCACGAAAACGTTTTCTTGCGATTGGTTCACAATCATTAGCAAATGGTGCCTGTAATAATGCGGGCAGAGTGCGAATCGGAGAATTTCGTTTCAATTCAGGATCGGTGAAGATTGTCGGTGTTGATATTTCAATTCCCGGATGGATAACCAAAAACCATTTTTCTTCCGGTGAAGCTGGCTGGAGTTTTTCCCCAATGCCTTCGGCAAAAGCGGCATGGCCTTTAATAAACACGGGAACATCTGCCCCAAGGCATATGCCAAGCTGTGCCAGTTCATCATCGGGCAGATTGGTTTGCCAATGGTGATTGAGGGCAATTAATACCGTCGCAGCATTGGAAGAACCGCCTCCCAAACCTCCGCCCATTGGCAGGCATTTATCAATGCAAATATCGGCTCCCAAGTGTTCGTTGCCGGATTGAGTCACATTATGATTTTGCAATGCGCGTTTTTGTAATAGATGGTTCTGCAATAATCGAGCTGCCCGCACAATCAAATTGTCATCATGGGCTACGCCTGCAACCGGAGTCAGTAAGCGGATTTGATTATCTTGACGTGGTGCGATGGTGATCGCATCACCATAATCTAAAAATTGGAACAGTGTTTGTAGTTCATGGTAGCCATCAGGTCGTTGTCCTGTGATATACAAAAATAAATTCAATTTTGCCGGAGAAGGCCAGGTTAAAGTCATTATTGAATCGTCCAATTATCCATCTTTAATTTAATGCGATTGTTTCCTTGCATAAGTTCCAGTCGGGTGGGTAAGGCTGGCGTGATCGATGTATCGTATCCTTGATAATTGACTCGCCAAATTTCACCCTTTTTTTTGTCACTTACGGTTTTAAGCAGGTAATTTGCATCCAACTGAAAATCTTTGGCATGACCGGGCAAACCAATAATCCAGCTTCGCAGATTATCCAGGGGAATATTCATATTAGTCAGTTGGTAAATTAAAGACTCAGGTTCATTACTAAGATATTTTTTACCATTATTGTCAGTGAGCTGAATCATATTGGGTTCAACGAATAGTTCCAGTTCTGTTGTACCCAGTGGATTGAGCAGCAATAATTTATAATTGTCTGGCGAATATTGTTGCCAGAAAAAGCGGGCGTACACTTTTTTTTCATTTGTTAGATAAGCAAAAGAACCTCTGGTTTGGTAATGCCCTAATTTTTGCAGTTGCTGTTCACGGGCGTGCCATTGTGGTGTATCCGCTGAGCCCGTACCTATAGGGGGTTGTGTGACTGTACAGGCAGTCAGTAAAATACCGGAAAGGGGAAGCAGGCGAAAAAAAACAGATATTTTCATACGGTAACCCTTGGTGATAAGAAAGTTTAGCATTCTGTCGATGATAAAACGCTGTCGGTTATAAATATGGCAATATTTATATGACAACTTAAAGCTTGCTATTCAAGACTATAATCTTAGGGGATAATTTAGCGAAATTTTGCTGAGAATTCTCAAATAAAATTATCGTAGAATCACCTGATTGACTTTTATTGATCTGATGCATCAAGTAGAATGCTCGACCAATGAGAGTCCTTATGAAGGGTGTGAGTTTATGAGAATAATTATCGATATCATCATGACCTTGCCACCCGTGATAACTCAATGCAGTTAAGATGACTTTATTAGCACTCGGTATCAACCATAAAACAGCGCCTGTTTCTTTACGTGAGCGGGTGGCTTTTTCTCCTGACACGATAGGATTAGCGCTTGATGACTTGCTCCAGCAGCCACTGGTGCGGGGTGGCGTTGTGCTGTCCACCTGCAACCGTACAGAGCTGTACCTCAGCGTTGAACAGCAGGGTAATTTTAAACAACAGTTGATTAATTGGCTCTGCGAATATCACCAGCTTAATCCTGATGATTTGACAGGCAGCCTCTACTGGTATTTAGATAATGAGGCCGTCAGCCATTTGATGCGAGTTGCGAGCGGCCTGGACTCCCTTGTATTGGGAGAACCGCAAATTTTGGGACAGGTGAAAAAGGCTTTCGCTGAGTCGCAAAATTATCAATCTCTGTCGAGTGAACTGGAACGTTTATTCCAAAAATCTTTCTCGGTGGCTAAGCGGATCAGAACAGAAACGGAAATTGGCGCCAATGCCGTTTCTGTAGCATTTGCTGCCTGTACACTTGCTCGGCAAATTTTCGAATCCCTTTCCCAACTGAATATCCTGCTGGTGGGCGCAGGGGAGACGATTGAACTTGTTGCCCGTCACTTAAAAGAGCATGGCGTGAATCGCATGATGATCGCTAACCGGACAAAAGAACGGGCACAGATGCTTGCCAGTGAAGTCAATGCAGAAGTTGTTTCCCTACCTGATATCGATACCCGATTAGCGGAAGCGGATATTGTCATTAGTTCCACTGCGAGCCCATTGCCGATCATTGGCAAAGGTATGGTCGAAAGGGCGTTAAAATTACGTCGCAACCAGCCAATGTTGCTGATTGACATTGCCGTTCCTCGCGATATTGAACCGGATGTGGAAAAATTGAGTGATGCTTATCTGTACAGCGTGGATGATTTACAGGCTATCATTCAGCAAAATCTCGCCCAACGTAAAGCTGCGGCAGTTGTTGCGGAAGGGATTGTGCAACAAGAAAGCAGCCATTTTATGGATTGGTTGCGTTCTCAAGGCGCTGTTAATACAATTCGCGAATATCGAGAGCAGGCAGAGAAAATCAGGGCTGAGATGACAGCAAAAGCATTGATGTCCATAAAGCAGGGTGCTGATGCTGAACAGATCATTAACCAATTGACCTACCAGTTGACGAATCGTCTGATCCATACACCGACTAAATCTCTCCAACAGGCTGCCAGCGATGGCGATTTGGAACGCCTGAATCTATTACGGGACAGCCTTGGGCTGGATCATAACTAAACCCTATTCTAAATAAGGTCTGATATTACGAATGAAGCCTTCTATTGTTGCTAAATTGGAAGCACTACAAGAACGCCATGAAGAAGTTTTGGCTCACCTCGGTGATGCTGAAGTTATTGCTGATCAAGAGCGTTTTCGCGCGTTATCAAAGGAATATGCTCAACTGACCGATGTGACTAACTGTTTTAAAGCCTGGAAAAGTGTTCAGGATGATATCGAAACAGCCGAGATGATGCTTGATGATCCCGAAATGCGGGAAATGGCGCAGGAAGAACTCAAAAACGCAAAAATTCGTAATGAAGAGCTGGAACAGCAACTGCAATTGTTGTTATTACCAAAAGATCCGGATGATGAGCGTAACTGTTTTCTTGAAGTTCGTGCCGGAACGGGGGGGGATGAAGCTGCGATATTTGCCGGAGATTTATTCCGCATGTATAGCCGTTATGCAGAATCCCGCCGTTGGAAAGTTGAGATCATGAGTGCCAATGAAGGTGAACATGGCGGATATAAAGAAGTGATTGCTAAAATTTCCGGTGAACAAGTTTATGGTCACCTGAAATTTGAGTCGGGTGGTCATCGTGTTCAGCGTGTGCCGGAGACCGAATCTCAGGGGCGTATTCACACTTCTGCTTGCACCGTCGCTATTCTGCCGGAAATCCCAGAAGCGGAATTACCGGAAATCAGCCCAAGTGACCTGAAAATTGATACTTATCGCTCTTCCGGTGCGGGTGGGCAGCACGTCAACACCACGGACTCCGCAATTCGCATTACTCACTTGCCAACAGGTATTGTTGTGGAGTGTCAGGATGAGCGTTCTCAGCATAAGAACAAAGCAAAAGCCATGTCTGTGCTTGCTGCGCGTATTCGTGCCGCTGAGATGCGAAAGCGTCAGGAAGCTGAGGCCTCTGAACGCCGCAATTTGCTTGGCTCCGGTGACCGTTCAGATCGCAACCGCACCTATAATTTCCCACAGGGACGGGTTACCGATCACCGTATCAACCTAACGTTATACCGTCTTGAGGAAGTGATGGAAGGCAAACTGGATATGCTTATCCAGCCTATCATTACTGAATATCAGGCAGATCAATTATCTGCATTGTCAGAGCAGGATTGATGAATTATCAACATTGGCTCCGGCATGCGGCTGCGCAGTTGATTGAAAGTGATAGCCCTAAGCGTGATGCAGAAATTCTGTTGCAACACGTAACAGGGCGTTCCCGCACTTATTTAATTGCATTTAATGAAACATCTATTTCCCCAGAGGAAGCTAGCCAGCTTGATGCCTTGCTGGCTCGTCGTATGCAGGGTGAACCGATTGCTTATATTGTGGGGGAGCGTGAATTTTGGTCGTTGTCCCTTACTGTATCACCAGCAACTTTAATCCCACGTCCTGATACGGAATGCCTGGTTGAAAAAGCGCTGGAACTCTTGCCTGATTTGTCGGCACAGATCCTGGATCTCGGCACGGGAACAGGGGCAATTGCATTGGCGCTGGCAAGTGAGCGGCACGATTGCTATGTCACTGGGGTGGATATCAATCCTGATGCAGTCGCATTGGCAAAACATAATACGGCAAAAAACGCGGATAAACTGTCCGTTCACAATGTGAATTTTCTGCAAAGTGAGTGGTTTTCTGCGGTTGGGGAAAGACAATTTGATATGATTGTCAGTAATCCGCCCTATATTGATGAGCTTGACCCTCATCTGCGCGAAGGAGATGTCAGGTTTGAACCAGCCACTGCATTGATCGCTGCCCAAAATGGTATAGCAGATTTGCAGACAATTATAGCGCAGGCTCGCCACTTCCTGTTGCCAAACGGATGGCTATTATTGGAACATGGCTGGAAACAGGGAACCGTTGTCAGAAACCTATTTTGGGAAAAAGGTTATCAACAGATAGCTACTTTTCAGGATTATGGTGGTAACGAACGTATCACGGTAGGTCAATGGAATAAAGATGAAAACCATAGTTAATTATGAATTCAATAATGCTTCCCTGATAGATGGTATTATTCTGGTATCACGGGTCATTCGTCCTGATTTCCCCCAAACAACGGTGACTGAGCAACTAACGGTATTGGTTGAAGAAGCTCGACAAAAACTTTCCTCTATTACTGACACCAAAACAAAATTACAAGCGCTATTGACACTTTTTTATCGAGAATGGAAATTTGGTGGAGCGAATGGGGTGTATTGTTTGTCTGATACCCTGTGGTTGGATGGTGTATTACACACACGCCAAGGTGCGCCCGTAACATTGGGGACGATATTTGCCCATATTGCTCAGGTGCTGGCATTGCCTGTACAGCCTGTTATATTCCCGACACAGCTAATTTTGCGGGTTGATTTGGCTGATGAGCCGACATGGTTTATTAACCCAATGAATGGCGATACGCTCAACGAACATATCCTTGATGTTTGGTTGAAAGGCAATATTGGCCCAACGGTTAGCTTGGAAAAAAAAGACTTACAGGAAGCCGATAATATCAGCATTGTGCGAAAAGTCACCGATGTCATCAAAATTTCCTTGATGGAAGAGAAAAAAATGGAGTTGGCGTTAAGAGCCAGCGAAGTCGTGCTGATGTTCGATCCTGATGATCCATATGAAATCCGCGACCGAGGGCTGATTTATGCGCAACTTGATTGCAATCACATTGCTGTTTCAGATTTGAGTTATTTCGTGGAGCATTGCCCTGAGGACCCGATCTCAGAAATGATAAAAATGCAGATTAACTCCATTGATCAGAGAGCAATCATCCTCCATTAGAGGCGTTATAAAACGGCATTTCTCTGCTTCTTATTTATTTTTTATGGATACAGCAAATTTATTTGCCCTTAACAAGAGAAGGTATAAACATGCAACAAAAAGTGGTTAATATTGGTGACATCAAGGTCGCAAATGATCTGCCTTTTGTACTGTTTGGCGGTATGAATGTCCTTGAATCACGGGATTTGGCCATGCGTATTTGTGAACATTATGTGACTGTAACGCAAAAACTGGGCATTCCTTATGTTTTTAAGGCGTCTTTTGATAAGGCTAACCGTTCTTCGATCCACTCCTATCGCGGGCCTGGTTTGGAAGAGGGCATGAAAATCTTTCAAGAGCTGAAACAGACTTTTGGCGTAAAGATTATCACTGATGTACATGAACCCACGCAAGCCCAGGCTGTTGCAGATGTGGTTGATGTCATCCAGCTTCCCGCTTTTCTTGCCCGTCAGACTGATCTGGTTGAAGCGATGGCAAAAACTGGCGCAGTGATTAATGTCAAAAAACCTCAGTTTGTTAGCCCAGGGCAGATGGGGAATATCGTTGACAAATTTAAAGAAGGTGGCAACGATCAGGTAATACTGTGTGACCGTGGCAGTAATTTTGGTTACGATAATCTGGTCGTCGATATGTTGGGCTTTGGTGTCATGAAACAGGCAACCAATGGCTCACCAGTGATTTTTGACGTCACTCACTCATTGCAATGCCGTGATCCATTTGGTGCAGCTTCCGGCGGTCGCCGTGCGCAAGTGTCAGAGTTGGCACGTGCTGGTATGGCGGTAGGAATTGCCGGTTTATTCCTTGAAGCCCATCCTGATCCAGAAAATGCAAAATGTGATGGCCCATCAGCATTACCATTGGCAAAACTGGAGCCATTCCTGATGCAGATGAAAGCCATTGATGATGTGGTGAAAAATTTCCCTGAGCTGGATACCAGCAAATAATCACGGGATCTGTTCGATTTTTTGATAATGCGGTTACAGACATTTTGCTCTGTAACCGCTGATTTCTTTTTACGCATTATCTTTAATAAATAATCTCTTACCTGGGAAGTCAATTAATACTGCATATTGATTGAAGAAGTTATTTCCAATTAATCCATCCGCATTTAAATGATTAAAATCTCCATCAACCAGTAATGCGTCCAGTTTTATTTCCTGAGCGACCTCCTCATCAAATTGGAATGCCGATGCAACGCATTCCTCATTGTCCATGCCTTTAACCACCTCTTGGCATGAAACATGAACTGGAGGAGATTTTAATCTTTCTTTCCAGAAAGCAGAAACCGATGCACCCGTATCCAAGATCATATTGTAATTCTTATTGTTTTGTGAAACTTTGACAACAATGCCTTCTTGAGTGAGTCTCAGTGGTAATTCGCTCCAACCATCAGTTACATTGACATTCAACGCTTGCAAATGGTCAGAAAATGACAATTTCTGGTTTTTGTAATCGATAAGAACAACTTTATCTTTGAATAAACCAAGACCCATAACCATTGAAGTGGGAAGCTTCTTATCTTGACTTAATAAAGTCACTCCCCAAGGTGTTAGCGAAACTCCGGTAATATCCTTAAATATCATTCCGTTTATCGAAAGTTGTGGAATGTGAAATTTATCATTAAAAAAAACTTTGCCTGTAATGTCAGTAGAGCGTACTTTTTCAGAATCTATCACTAAGCCTGAGATTTCCGACATAAACTCTTTAGTTAAATGGAGACCCTGAGATGAACCTGTATCGATCATTAAATTTTGCTTTTTTCCATCAATTTCGAGATTTGCTACCGGCGTAGAAAATTTATCAAATTGAAAATCTATATGTATGATTTCTTCAGTAGCCATGGAATCGGTGACAAACAATGGTGTAACGGAAGAAAAAACGATAAATACTGTTGCCGTAAGATGTTTATTGAGTGAAAAAAGCATGAAAATTCTCCATATCTGCGTTCATATTTGAGTCAAACTTTAGGGAGGAAGGTGCTTATTTTGAGTTTTGCAATAAGAATATTAGACCAAGAAAGCATCTAATATTCTTAATCTGGAGATTTAAATTAATCTATTTCTTTCAATGCCTTGGGTAAAGTGGCACAGAAGCTCAATTGCCCTTTAATTGGTTCAACTTTAGCTCGTGCCAGCGTTTTCAAGGGCTGGAAGGAGATATCGCACACAACGATATGTTTCTCTTTTCCCATCTCACGGACAAATCCTTGAAAAGCATGTAGCCCGCCTGCATCCAGAACCGGAACAGCATCCCACTGCATAATAATGGTGTGATAATCGCTTCCTTGTTCTTTCAGTTCAGTAAAAATGCGCTCCGCAGCCGCAAAAAACAGAGGACCATTGATTCGCACAACCAACAAACCTGTATCATGATTTGTTGCAGGAGAAATACTGATTCGGGTCATATTGGCAATTTTGCGCATAAACAGCAATGAAGCCAGCACAATGCCTATTGTGATTGCCACCACCATATCAAACAGAACAGTTAATGACATACACAGCAACATGACAACGATATCGTCTTTGGGGGCACGACGGATGAGGTCTATAACCTTATGGGCTTCGCTCATATTCCAGGCCACAATCAGCAAAATGGCTGACATAGCGGCCAGTGGCAAATAAGAAAGCATTGGCGCAAGAGCCAGCAGCGCCAATAATACCAGCAGGGAGTGAACGATAGCAGCAATTGGTGAGGTTGCACCTGCCCGCACATTGGCGGCTGAACGGGCGATAGCCGCAGTTGCGGTGATCCCACCAAAGAAGGGCGCGATAATATTTCCCATTCCCTGCCCGATCAATTCACTGTTAGAATGATGTTTTTTTCCAGTCATACCATCCAGAATAACGGCGCATAACAGGGATTCAATTGCCCCTAACATTGCCATAGAAAATGCTGCGGGCAGTAATGCTGATATTGTATTCCAGCTAATATCAAGCGAGTGAGTATCAGGCAATTGCCAGGGCAGGATAAATTGGGGAAGAATGGGGGGGATACCTTGGCCTTGTGTACCATCTTCCAGCGTATAGCTAAATGACGAACCAATCGTTGCCACATCATGGCCTAACAGATGCATGACCCCCATGATACCCGTACCAGCCATCAATGCCGGTAAGTGACCCGGTAACTTTAACCCTAGTTTTGGCCAGAAAATCAAGACCAGCAGGGTGGTTAAACCGATAAAAGTATCGCTGAGTTGTAATGAAGGGAACGCTTGGGAGAGGACAATCACCTTATTAATATAATTTTCCGGCACATGGTCTAGTTTCAGGCCGAAAAAATTTTGCACTTGCATGGTCGCGATAGTAATAGCAATACCAGAAGTGAATCCAAGCGTAACAGACAGTGGAATGTACTCAATCAGTCGGCCTAATCGCGCTAATCCCATGATAAGCAGAATAATGCCAGACATGAGTGTGGCGATAAGCAGGCCACTGAGGCCAAATTGCTGTGATACAGGATAGAGTATCACTACAAAAGCTGCCGTTGGGCCGGAAACGCTATAGCGTGATCCGCCGGTCACAGCAATAATAATGCCGGCAATGGCCGCAGTATACAGACCGTATTGTGGTGCCACACCACTGCCGATTGCCAAAGCCATTGCCAGTGGGATCGCAATGATTCCCACGGTGATCCCGGCAATCATGTCTTTGATAAAACGGTGAAAAGAGTAAGTTTCTTTCCAACAAGCGTCAATAAGCGCGCTAAATGGACGTATTCCCTTAATTTTACGAGTATTCATTTAATTAAGAACCAAAAAATAAGATAGCAGATAATGATCTGAAAAAAGTAATGCCAGCATATCGTTTTTATCAGCCCGGAAAAGTGTTACATGTCAAAAAGTTAACCAACTCGTCTCTTTTACCTTGAGTGAGACATCGCAATATCCAGATTTGCTGCTGTTATACAATTTAAAAGCAATTATAGAATAATGATAATACAGTTTAGATGAATCAATTGGTTAACATTAAGGATAGGATAAATTGTCTAGGGCACAGCGTTTGTTAACTCTGATGGAAATATTACGCAGTTATCACTTTCCCGTGCAGGGTAAGGTATTGGCGCAGAAATTGAAGATTAGTTTAAGGACACTTTATCGGGATATTGCGACTTTGCAGGCTCAAGGTGCAAGTATTGAAGGAGAAGCAGGTATCGGTTATGTCTTACGGCCGGGATTTGTTTTACCCCCGTTGATGTTAACGCAAAATGAGATAGAAGCCTTGGCATTAGGGGCTAGTTGGGTGGCAAAACGCGCTGATTCACAATTAAAAGCATCTGCCAATAGCGCAATCAATAAAATTGCCGCAGTGATCCCAACAGAACTCAAACAATATCTTGAGACGAATTCATTATTAATTGGGCCTGCCGCAACGAAATTTGTACCTTCCGCTGATATCCCGCAAATACGGCAAGCGATCAGTCATCGGCATAAAATCACTTTCACCTATTTAGATCTGAAAAACAATCAATCGACCAGAACAATATGGCCTTTTGCATTGGGATATTTTGAGAATATCAGTATTGTTATTGGTTGGTGTGAATTAAGAAAAACATTTCGCCATTTCAGGTCGGATAGAATGAGCTATTTGAAGATAGAACAACAGTGTTATCCCCGTTCAAGACAGTCTTTACTTAAAGAATGGCGAGAAATGGAAAAAATAGTGCATTAACTACTGACAAAAACTGTCACACGGGTTTGTTATCTTGAGGATTCTTAATGTACTGAACTTGCTATCTGACTGTTGGAGTTTTTATGTTAACCCTAACTTTTTCTACATCGGTAAATGCAAAGCCATCCCATATTTGGGATCACTATATTGATTTTGATCTGCGAAAAAAATGGGAAGTTGATCTTGAATATTTTGAATTTGAAGGCGAAGTGAAAACAGGGCAATACGGCAGGATGGTATTGAGTGGTATGCCGGAAATTCGTTTTTATCTTGCACATATTGAAATCAATAAAGAGTTCACTGATCAAGTCAATTTGCCACAGATGGGAATGTTAACTTTTTGTCATCAAATTTTAATCGACGAAAGTAACATGACGAATGGCATTCAGGTGAGGGTTTCTTTTGAGCCTGAAGACCAACTTTCTGATGCCCAAGCGGTAAGTTTTTTTAAGCAAGTGACGCAGGATCTGGTCGAAACACTCTCAAGGCTTAAAGCTGTGGTTGAAAAAACTGAGGCGGCAGAACTCGTTTCTGTTGTTAAGCCTAATCTCCAACTGATTTACGTTTCTGATATCGAGCGTTCGACAGCCTTTTATGCCACTATTTTTAATACTGAGCCGGTTTTTTCCAGTCCGCGCTATGTCGCATTTACTGTAGATAAAGAAGTTATTTTTGCTATTTGGAGTGGAGGAACGAAGCCAGACAACGCAGTGCCGCGGTTTTCAGAAATTGGTATTATGCTACCAACTTGCGAAGATGTCGATCAACTCTTTGAAAAGTGGCAACAAAATCCAAACATTGAAATTCAGCAGGAACCCTACACTGACGTTTTTGGTCGCACTTTCCTCGTGAAAGATCCTGATGGGCATATGATCCGAGTGTGTCCTTTGGATTAAGGATAGCTTAAGTTACTGATGCCATTTTTGAAGGAATTTTTATGGTATTAGGGCGTGTTGACTAAATGACTTTTCAAAATGGTAGGAGTATCAAAGAAACTCAGTCCCATTTTTGCGAATTTGGATTTTCCAGACACAAAAAAGCAAAAAGAAGGACTGA
>NZ_MKGQ01000026.1:22651-41779 GCF_001908105.1 Xenorhabdus eapokensis | reverse complement strand
AACATTTTCGTGCAATAGCAACAAGATACGATAAGCTTGAACGGAATTACGCCAGTATGTTGGCTCTGGCGTTTATCATTGTCTGGTTGCCCATGTGGGCTGAATGAATTATGACCTTAAAACATCAACAGACCCTAAAACAATTATCCTGATCGGCGCATATTCTCATCTTATATCCCCGCTTTTTTATAAATTGCTCTGATTATTATTTAAGCATGTGGTCACAAATTCAAAATTATCATCACCAGAGATTAATTCTTTCTGCTTGCTTAATATTTAGTTGATCTGTCTATTCTGTGTGCTTTGCGTCATGTTTTTTAACCATCATTGTTAATAATTCTTTTCTTTTGTGTTTTTCTTATGTTTCTGGTGTTGTGTGTGATGATGTTGACGTCAGGCATAACAATTGATTAATTGATAAGCGAAAAATAATAAAACAAGCTAAACATCACAAACGGGGTTCAAGTAATGACAATTTCCAAGAAAAAACAATCTGGTTTGTTAAAACTGGGTATCGGTCTTGTCGCATTGGCTGTTACAGCCAGTATTCAGGCAAAAACGTTGGTCTACTGCTCTGAAGGTTCTCCTGAAGGCTTCAACCCACAGTTATTCACTTCTGGTACAACTTATGATGCCAGTTCAGTCCCGATCTATAACCGTTTGGTGGATTTTAAATTAGGTACAACAGAGATCATTCCCAGTCTTGCTGAACGTTGGGACGTGAGTGACGACGGTAAGGTTTATACCTTCCATTTGCGCAAGGGAGTGAAGTGGCATAGCAGTAAGGAATTCAAACCTACCCGTGATTTTAATGCTGATGATGTGATTTTTACTTTTATGCGCCAGAAAGATAAAAATCATCCGTACCATCAGGTTTCGGGCGGCAGCTACGAATATTTTATTGGTATGGATATGGGGAATATCATCAGCAAAATAGAAAAAGTCGATGATTATACCGTCCGCTTTGTGCTGTCACAGCCTGAAGCTCCTTTCATGGCTAATCTGGCGATGGATTTTGCGTCGATCATGTCAGGGGAATATGCTGATGTGATGATGAAGGCAGGAACACCGGAGAAAGTTGACCTGAATCCAATTGGAACCGGCCCATTCCAGCTAGTGCAATATCAGAAAGACTCCCGAATTCTCTATAAGGCTTTTAAGGATTATTGGGAAGGGCCGGCAAAAATTGACCGCTTAGTCTTTTCCATTACGCCTGATGCTTCTGTGCGCTATGCAAAATTGCAGAAAAATGAATGTCAGGTTATGCCCTATCCAAACCCGGCAGATCTTGCGCGCATGAAACAAGATAAAAACATTGTCCTGAAAGAACAGGCGGGGCTGAATGTTGGTTATCTCTCCTTTAATGTCACTAAGCCACCGATGGATAATCAAAAAGTGCGTCAGGCACTGGCGATGGCGGTGAACAAAGACGCCATCATTGAGGCTGTCTATCAGGGTGCAGGGCAGAAAGCAAAAAACCTGATCCCACCGACCATATGGAGTTATGACAATGACATTAAAGATTACTCCTATGATCCCGCCAAAGCTAAGGAGCTGTTGAAAGAAGCTGGTTTCCCGAATGGTTTCGAAACCGATCTGTGGGCGATGCCAGTACAGCGTCCGTATAACCCGAACGCCCGCCGCATGGCGGAAATGATTCAGGCTGACTGGGCGAAAATTGGTGTTAAGGCCAAGATTGTCAGCTATGAATGGGGTGAATACCTGAAACGCGCCAAAGATGGTGAACCGAAGACCGTGATGATGGGATGGACAGGAGATAATGGCGATCCTGATAACTTCTTTGGCACTTTATTTAGCTGCGCTGCCAAAGAAAGGGGTTCCAACTATTCCAAATGGTGTTACAAGCCATTTGAAGACATTATCCAGCCAGCACGTCAAACCGCAGATATCAACAAGCGCACCGAGCTTTATAAGCAAGCACAAGTTGTTATGCATGAACAAGTACCTGCATTGATCATTGCCCACTCTACGGTTTATGAACCCATTCGTAAAGAAGTGAAGGGCTATGTGGTCGATCCTTTTAGTAAGCATCACTTTTACAACGTTGATCTCAAATAATTCTTGCTGTTGGGCTGTTGTGATTAACCATCCTCCCAGATTTTTCTGTGGGGATGGTTTCGCTTCTCTGAGGTATTTAAAAAGGGAACTCAGGATATGCTGCAATTTATCCTCCGACGTCTAGGGTTAGTGATCCCGACGTTTATTGGTATTACGCTGCTGACTTTCGCGTTTGTGCACATGATACCTGGTGATCCCGTGCTGATTATGGCGGGAGAGCGTGGTATTTCTGCTGAGCGTCATGCCCAATTGATGGCTGAAATGGGGTTGGATAAGCCTCTCTGGGAGCAATATTTTCATTATATCAATGGCGTGTTGCATGGTGATTTGGGGATCTCGTTGAAAAGCCGCATTCCTGTGTGGGATGAATTTGTTCCGCGTTTTAAAGCGACTTTCGAACTGGGCATCTGTGCCATGTTATTTGCCATCGCTGTCGGTATTCCAGTCGGTGTATTGGCGGCAGTCAAACGGGGGTCGGTCTTTGATCACACCGCGATTGGTTTGTCATTGACCGGCTACTCCATGCCCATTTTCTGGTGGGGGATCATGCTGATCATGCTGGTCTCAGTCCACTGGAACTTAACCCCTGTTTCTGGCCGAATCGCTGATAGTGTGTTTATTGATGACAGCAATCCCCTGACAGGATTTATGCTGATTGATACGCTGATCTGGGGTGAGGAGGGAGATTTCACTGATGCTGTCATGCACTTGATCCTGCCTGCCATTGTGCTGGGAACGATCCCATTAGCCGTCATCGTGCGCATGACACGCTCTTCCATGCTGGAAGTGCTGGGCGAAGATTATATCCGTACTGCCAGAGCAAAAGGACTAAGCCGCATTCGTGTCATTATCGTCCATGCGTTGCGTAATGCTTTGTTACCCGTAGTCACGGTGATTGGCTTGCAAGTGGGCATCATGTTGGCGGGTGCCATTCTGACAGAAACCATCTTCTCATGGCCAGGATTAGGGCGTTGGTTGATTGATGCCCTGCAACGTCGTGACTATCCCGTAGTACAAGGGGGAGTATTGTTGGTGGCTACCATGATTATTCTGGTCAATCTGGTGGTTGATTTGTTGTACGGCATTGTCAATCCGCGCATTCGTCATAAGAAATAGGAGCACATGATGACTCAAACAACTGAGCCTGTCGTATCGGGTGCGCCGAAATTAATGACGCCGATACAGGAATTTTGGCACTACTTTAAACGTAACAAAGGCGCAGTGATTGGCCTTGTCTATATTGTCCTGATGCTGCTGATTACATTATTAGCGGGGATACTAGCGCCGCACGGTCCGGCAGAACAGTTCCGTGATTCCTTGCTGATGCCTCCGGTATGGCAGGAAGGCGGAAGCTGGCAATTTATTCTCGGCACCGATGATGTTGGGCGCGATATTCTGTCCCGCCTAATGTATGGGGCACGCCTTTCATTATTGGTTGGCTGTCTGGTCGTAGTGATGTCTCTTATCATGGGTATCATTCTGGGGGTATTAGCTGGATATTTCGGCGGTATGGTGGATACCATTATCATGCGTATCGTCGATATTATGCTGGCCTTGCCAAGCCTGCTGCTGGCATTGGTGCTGGTGGCGATTTTTGGCCCATCAATTATCAATGCGTCATTGGCTCTGACTTTTGTCGCCTTGCCCCACTATATCCGTCTGACAAGGGCGGCGGTACTGGTGGAAGTTAACCGCGATTATGTGACCGCTTCCCAGGTAGCGGGTGCGGGAGCCATACGTCAGATGTTTATCAATATCCTGCCGAACTGCCTCGCGCCGTTAATTGTGCAAGCGTCATTAGGGTTTTCAAACGCTATTCTTGATATGGCGGCCTTAGGGTTTCTGGGAATGGGAGCGCAGCCACCGACGCCGGAATGGGGAACCATGCTGGCTGATGTTTTGCAATTTACCCAGAGTGCGTGGTGGGTGGTGACCTTTCCGGGGCTGGCTATCCTATTGACGGTACTGGCATTTAACCTGATGGGGGATGGGTTGCGTGATGCACTTGATCCCAAGCTCAAGCAGTAGGGGGATTGAGAAATGGCATTATTGAATGTAGACCAATTGTCGGTGCATTTCGGGGATGAAGATGTCCCATTCCGCGCTGTTGACCGTATTAGCTACCGTGTTGAGCAGGGAGAAGTTGTCGGCATCGTTGGAGAATCCGGCTCAGGCAAATCAGTCAGTTCATTGGCGATTATGGGGCTGATTGATTATCCGGGCAGAGTTATGGCTGAAAAACTGGAATTCGGTGGCCGTGACCTGACTAAAATTTCAGAAAAAGAGCGCCGTCAGTTAGTGGGTGCGGAAGTGGCGATGATTTTCCAAGATCCGATGACCAGTTTGAATCCGTGCTACACCGTCGGTTATCAGATTATGGAAGCCTTGAAAGTCCATCAGGGTGGCAACCGGAAAACGCGACATCAGCGGGCAATCGACTTATTGACTCAGGTGGGTATTCCCGATCCGGTCTCTCGTCTGGATGTTTATCCGCATCAATTATCGGGAGGGATGAGCCAGCGTGTGATGATCGCGATGGCTATCGCATGCCGTCCAAAGCTCCTGATTGCCGATGAACCGACAACAGCTCTGGATGTCACCATTCAGGCGCAAATCATCGAACTGTTGCTGGAATTGCAGCAGCAGGAAAACATGGCATTACTCTTGATCACCCATGATTTGGCGCTGGTAGCGGAAGCCGCCCACCATATTATTGTGATGTATGCCGGACAGGTGGTAGAAATTGGCAAAGCAACAGAAATCTTCCGCGCGCCCCGCCATCCTTATACGCAGGCATTATTGCGGGCATTGCCGGAATTTGCGGCGGATAAATCCCGTTTAGCATCATTGGCCGGCGTTGTTCCCGGAAAATATGATCGCCCAATGGGATGTCTGCTCAACCCCCGTTGCCCCTATGCCAATGAGCGCTGTCGTCAGGACGAGCCGTCATTGCAATCAATGAGAGGGCGTCAGGTTAAATGTCACATGCCACTGGATGATCAGGGGAGGCCAACAGTATGAATATTCAACAAAACAGAGAGCAGGAGAAGGCCGAAGCACCTTTGCTGCAAGCCACTGAATTGAAGAAGTACTATCCGGTGAAAACAGGCTTATTCTCGCCTGAGCGTATGGTTAAGGCGTTGGATGGTGTCTCATTTGAACTGGAAAAAGGTAAAACGCTGGCGGTTGTCGGCGAATCGGGCTGTGGCAAATCCACATTAAGCCGCCTGCTGACCATGATTGAAAAACCGACTGATGGGGAGCTTTATTATCTGGGACAAGATCTGTTGGTGCCAAATAAAGAAGCAGAAAAACTTCGTCGCCAGAAGATCCAGATTGTATTTCAAAATCCTTACGCTTCTTTAAATCCCCGTAAAAAAGTGGGACAGATTTTGGAAGAGCCATTACTGATTAATACTTCACTTACCGCGAGTGAACGCAAGGAAAAAGTCTTGCAGATGATGGCGAAAGTGGGATTAAAACCGGAACATTATGCGCGTTATCCGCATATGTTTTCTGGTGGTCAGCGGCAGCGTATCGCCATTGCCCGTGGATTAATGTTAAATCCAGACGTGGTGATTGCAGATGAACCCGTTTCAGCGTTGGATGTTTCCGTGCGAGCGCAGGTTCTGAACCTGATGATGGATTTGCAGCAGGAGCTGGGATTGTCTTACGTTTTTATATCCCATGACCTTTCAGTCGTCGAACATATTGCTGATGAAGTGATAGTGATGTATTTGGGACGTTGTGTTGAAAAAGGCAGTAAGGAAATGATTTTCAACAATCCGCGCCATCCTTACACACAGGCATTGTTGTCAGCGACGCCTCGCCTTAATCCTGAACTGCGCCGTGAACGTATTAAGCTGACGGGAGAGCTGCCAAGCCCGATGAATCCGCCGGCAGGGTGTGCGTTTGCTGCCCGTTGTCGTCGTGCATTTAGCCAGTGTACCCAATTCCAGCCTAAGTTAAAGCAATATGGCGGACAACTGATCGCGTGTTTCGCGGTCGAGCAGGAGGAAAATCCATCCACCTAATTGTATCTGACTGCGGTATAACGTTAACATCCTCTAAGCGACGAGGCCTTACGACATTTTTGGGCAAGTTGTAGTAGAATCGCTTGTAGTCGATCGTAGTATAAACGTTATACAATCGCTTTACTGAGTGATGCCGTTATATCTCGGTCATTTTCTCTCTTGTATTGCCATTCATCAAAATAAGACGACCACCAGTAAAATCAAGTATACTCGCTCACATTGTTAAGATGTGTTGGTCAGTATTTCTACTATTAGTTGGTATTGGTTTGGATAAGATGAAATTGCGTGTCAAACGTTCGTTAACCATTAAACAGATGGCCGCAGTGACAGGAGTCACTTTGGTTACCATTGCTATTTTCATCACCATCCAATTATCTCACCTATTACAGCAGAGGAAAGATGACTATATCAGCCAGCTTAACAATGCGGCTGTACAAATCCAGACACCTTTGGCAGAGGCATTGTTAAGTTCAGATCTCAACAAAGCGAAAACGCTGTTGATTGGATTGAAGACCTCAGGCATTCTGGGGCGAGCCGACGTACTATTACCTGATAATGTTCGGGTAATGAGTCTGGATTTTGCAACTCATCGCCCCATACCTGAACTGGCAAAGAAGGTTTTTGGTATTCCCATTGAGGTCAATATTCCTCTCTATGTTTATGGTGTTTCGCCGAAAACAGCAGAATCACAGGGACACCTTATTTTGCAGGTTGATTCCAATCGAGTGTATCGTTTTGCCTTGAATACACTGGCATTAATGTTGACTACTTATTTATTACTCGCACTGATTCTTACGGTGTCGATAAGCTGGTGTGTAAATCGCATTATCGTCCATCCATTGCGCGATATTGCGCGGGAGCTGAATGAAGAACGGCCGCCAGAGCCTATGCCTTGCCCTAAAAGCCATCAGGATGATGAGTTGGGGATACTGGTAAAAGGCTATAATCGTCAGGTTAATAAGCGGAAAACACCATCAAAATGAAACCTTACAAGATGAATGAAGGTCTAATTCTCGATGATAATATCCAGGTATGGCTGATTGTCTTAGGTTTTGCAGGATAAAACTAAACAGGTAGGGGTAAGTGAACATGCTGGGTAACAAAATCGGGTATCTTATTGGTGGTGCGATTCTGGCTACAACGTGTTTGGCACAAGCTGAAACCTTGCAACCTGATCCGGCCTGGCAACAAGGCAGACTTGAAAATGGATTCAGTTGGCAAATCCTGCAAACACCACAGCGGCCTAATGACAGAATACAGTTGCGGTTATTGGTAAAGACAGGCTCATTGTCTGAGAAAAACCTGCAACGGGGCTATACCTCCCTTATTCCTAAAATCGTCTTATCCAGCAGTAAAGATTTATCATCGCAGAAGCTGGAAAATTTATGGCACAATGCGATGGATACTGAAAATCCCTTTCCGCCTGCTATTGTTTCCTATGATTTCACCCTTTACAGTCTGAGCCTGCCAAATAATCGTGCTGATCTATTGCAAGACGCATTGATATGGTTATCCGATATTGCAGGTGGTGCGGTATTTACACCAGAGACACTGGCACAGGCCATGAAAGGGGATGCACATCTTGTAACGACTTTTCCATCTGATATCCAAGATCCAGTATGGCGTATGCGTCTGCAAGGTTCGACGCTTATCGACCATGACCCTGGGATGTCCGTATCAATGCCTGTCGATGTAAAAAAAGTCGAAAATTTTTATCATCAATGGTACACACCGGATGCGATAACACTGTATATCGCCGGGCATATTGATAACAGATTACTGCCAGAGCGGATTAAGCAAGCATTTGCGTCATTGAGGGGAAAACGGCAGACGCCAGTGCCCGTTCCCACCTTGCTGCCACTGAAAGCAGCAACGATTGGTGTAGTGAGTGATAAAGCCACACAGGATCGTTTGTCTTTGACCTGGAATCTGAACTGGTTGCCGATTAACGATTCGCAAACTTTGATTCAGTACTGGCTAAATGACCTGACGCGTGAAGCACTTTATCGTTACCTGCAATTGGGGCTTAAAGACAAACAGGATGACATGCAATTAGGTTTGGATTGCCGCGTGATATACCAGCGGGCGAACTGCTCATTAAACTTGGATTCCCCTACGGATAAGCTGATGGGATCTACGCTTTATCTGGCTTCCCAATTGTCATCATTGCGGGAAAATGGATTACCACAGGAACAATTTGATGAACTTTATGCTCAGAAGCGGAGCCAGCTCCAGCAGCTATTTGCTATGTATGCCCGCACAGATACCGATATTTTGATTAGCCAGCGTCTGTTGTCACAGCAAAATAATGTGATAGATATTGCCCCTGAACAATTCCAACGGTTAAGACAGGCATTTTTATCCTCCCTGACACCACAACGCTTGAATAAGAAACTGCAAGAGATGCTGTCTCAAGAAATCTCTTTTATTCTGGTGCAACCAAAAGGTGAAGTGCCGATTGATGTTAATCAAATCAAAAATAGCTTTAACCAGATTATGAGACCAGGGCCGCAGCCGGAGAAACCGAAAGAGCCTAAAACAGTGAGCGATGGGGAATAAGAAGGTAAACGGGGTTCATTCCCCCAGTCATATTGGTGCATTTGCCTTGAGGCTCTTTTCAAGACACGTCTCAGGAGGTAACTTATGCCTAACTTTTCACACAGAAAAATATTACAGGCTGCGGCTATCGGGGCAGACTATCCATCACTACCCGCCTCGATTCACAAAGCGCTAGCCATCCCCGCCAACAACCGAACCGGTACTATTAATGATGTGGAGCATGTAGTGATCCTGATGCAGGAAAACCGCTCCTTCGACCATTATTTCGGCACTTTGCCTGGCGTTCGTGGTTTTAGCGACCGTATCACCATTCCACTTCCCGATGGTCGCAACATCTGGCAGCAACAGGGAGATGGGCGGTTGGTCTTGCCTTATTATCTGGACAGCCGATGCGGTAATGCACAGCGGGCTGGTGGTACGCCTCATTCCTGGGGGGATGAACACTCCGCTTGGGACAATGGCCGTATGAATGCCTGGCCAACCTATAAAACAACAACCTCAATGGGCTATTACTGCCAGACCGAGCTGCCGTACCAGTTTGCTTTAGCCAACGCCTTTACCTTGTGTGACGCATATCATTGTTCGATCCATGCAGGAACCAATCCCAACCGTCTGTTCCTCTGGAGCGGCACCAACGGTCCCAGTGCCGCTAACGTTGCCGCAGTGATCAATGAATGGGACACTCCTGGTCCTCCAGAGGAAGGATATACATGGAAAACCTACCCAGAGCGACTGGAGGAGAACGGTATTAGCTGGAAAGTTTATCAATACCTGCCGGACAACTTCGGTGATAACCCGCTGGCTGGTTTCCGCCAGTACCGTACTGCCAGCGTCGGGGCCGGTAATCCGGCACAGCCGCCGCAGGATTTCAACGATTTTGTCCCCTACAGTGATGAACTGAACGATAAGATCCCGCTGTATAAGGGCAACGGCAATACTCTGCCGGCTGCCAGCGGTGACGATTTGGAAACGATACTGGCCGGATTCCGTGCCGAGGTGAAGAAGGGCAAGCTGCCACAGGTAAGCTGGATAGTTGCACCGGAGGCCTATTGTGAGCATCCAGTACCTTCTTGTCCTGTACAGGGTGGCTGGTTCATTCAGGAGATCCTCAATGCGCTGACAGAAGACCCGCAGGTGTGGAGCAAAACGGTATTGCTGGTGAATTTCGATGAGAATGATGGTTTCTTTGACCACATACCTTCGCCCTCTGCGCCGTCGCAACGGAAAGACCGTAGTTTCGCCGGCAAGTCCACAGTACCATTTGACACCGAAATCTTCCAACACCCAGCCCCAGAGGGATCGCAGTGGCAGCCGCCACCAGATGGGCTTATTTATGGCCCTGGGCCGCGGGTGCCTATGTTGATACTGTCACCCTGGAGTCGCGGAGGTTGGGTTAACTCACAGGTATTCGATCACACCTCAGTCCTACAGTTTTTGGAAAAGCGTTTCTGTGTACGCGAGCCGAATATCAGCGATTGGCGGCGTGCAGTGTGCGGTGATCTCACTTCAGCGTTCAACTTTGTCAATCCCAACAATGAAGTGCCCCGTTTGCCGGCCATCACGCGACAGGCAGCAGACAGCCTGCGCTGGTGCCAAGAGGAGTTACCACGGGTGCCGTTACCGGAGGTTGGAAAGCAACAATTGCCGTATCAATGGCGACAGATTCGCCCATCCCGCGCGTTGCCTTACCGACTTAATGTTGAAGCCTCGGCTTATCCCGATAAAGGTTTACTGACACTGAGCTTTCACAACACAGGCGAACAGGGTGTGGTATTTCATGTTTACGACAGGCTGCATCTGGATGATATCCCGCGGCGTTATACTGTTGAAGCAGGTAAATCGCTTAGTGATGACTGGCAGACGGCAGATAACTATGATCTCTGGTTGCTAGGACCCAACGGTTTTCACCGTGCGCTGAGCGGCTCACTGACACAGCAACAGCCAGCAGTGAGCCAAATAGCGAATAATACCTGCCTGCAACTAGAACTGAACAATCCGAGTGACACAACGGTGGAGATCACGATAAAACGCTGCCCATATACATTGCAGGGACCGTGGCACATTGAAATGCCAGCGGGAAGCTGTCACAGCCAGACTTTTGACATCCGCATCAGTGGTGGCTGGTACGATATTTCACTGGTGGGGCCAAAAGGGTGGTACCGTCGCTTGGCGGGTAGACTGGAAAACGGTGAGCACAGCATCAGCGATCCATTGATGGGAGAGGAATAAGATAATCGTGCCTGATATGCAAAAAACGGAAAATGGATTCTATCTATCGTCCTAAGGGGCGGTTTAACCCGCCCCGATTTAAATAGTTAATGCTTTCTGAAACTCTTAACTCACTTCTTCGCGGCAGCCCGTAACTCAGTCACGTTTTTACCCCCAATTCCCCAATTATCCGTTTCTACTTCATCAATAATCACAAAAGTCGTTGCCGGATTTTTCCCAAGTACATCGACCAGCAATTGGGTTGCACCTTCAATCAATTGTTTTTTTTGCTCAGCGGTTGCGCCTTCACGGGTAATTCTGATGTTCACAAATGGCATAAAAATGACTCCTTTTTGGGTTTGTGATTACAGTGGGTACAGCAAAAAACAGTCTTATTTATTGATGTTTATCTGGTTTTCTTCTCTTCCGCAGTGGCGATCCAAGCGGCGCAAAACAGTGTCAGGCGGGCAAAGAAATAGAAGAATGCCATTAAGCCAATCACCGAACCAAAAGCAGCTCCTGAAGGGGAACTGGCAAGGCGTGGCAGCATCATGGTCATAATAGATTTGATGACTTCAAATCCAATGGCTGCCATTAAGGTGCCTTTGAACAGGGCTGTTCTTTCAGGGCGATGACGTGGCAAGATCCACAATATCCAAAGGAATAACAAATAATTGGCTGAAATGGAAATAGTCATGCCAATTGATGTCCATGCCGGCCGGAGCCATTCGATACCCTCCAGTCCTAGGGCGTGGACGATAGTGGCTTGGGCAGAGCCTGCTATGGAAGTCAGAGAAAGAGTGATGACCAACGCAAATAGCAGGCCGAATAAGGAGAAAAAGTCGCGAATATACTGGAAGTAAATCTTCTCTTTATCTTCATGATCGCGTTCCCAGACATCTCTGGATTGGGCGAGTATTGCCTCGCGTAAATTTCCGACCCAGTTCATACCTGAATAAAGTGCGAGCGCCAGACCGGTCAAGCCTACGGTTGTTCTTTGATTAACCGCAGTGTCTACGCTGTTTTTCAGCGTGTTGGCGAGAGCAGGATCACTGATGCTGTTGGCGATACCATTGATCAAACGTGCCAGCAAGTCAGGGTTGGAAGCCAACACAAAACCAGCGACGGCAAAAGAGAGCATCAGAATTGGGATTAAGGATAGAAACGAAAAATAGGTGATGGCAGCCCCAAATTGGCTGCCCATTCGATCATTGAAACGTTGTGCCGCCCGAATAAAGTGGGCAATAAAAGGAATGCGGCGGATAGCATTGCCAATACGGATGGTTACGGAAAGTGCTTTTTTACTGCCATATAGCCCTTTCTCTAATGGTGTAAGATCCTTCCCTGTATTGCGTTGTTTCTTTTGTGCATGGTTATCTGGCATTACATCCCCTGACGAAAAAATATGTATGCGAAAAAAGAGTAACAGGCAAAATGGAAAAGGCAACTGGTGAGGAGAATTGAAAAAGTACGGCAGCCTTATAGTGGCTACCGTACAGAAGATCAATCGATCAATCTAATTGACGACCTTTAACTTCACTGTGGACGGTTGGAAGCTCAGTATCGTGACCCTCATTTTTCACAAAAGGAACTTTACCAGAGAAAATATCTTTTTGTGCAGAGGTTGCCAGAGCGGTGAGGGAGCCGGGTACATCAACGCCTAAGTTTTTGCCCTTATCGTATCCTGCGATAGATTGGTGGTTAGTTTGCAGGGTATTCAGCGAGACAGCACCTTGCGCGCTATCAATTTTGCTGCCCACTAAAGAGGTTGTTCCAGAGACATCCAGATTAACCCCTTGAGTGCCGGTCAATGTTGCCTGCTTACCAACAGCTTCTCGATCGAGAGTATCGTAATTGCCTTTGAGTTTGCCATCAAAGCCCTTGAACGTGGCTTTCAATTGATCTGTCAAACTGGGTGCTTTATCTCCAGTTTTAGTGTTGTTAGCCGCCGCAGTTTCAACAGCTTCTTTAGCAACCGCATCCCCTTTGACGGTTTTGCTATAACCCAAACCCGCATCCAGACCCACATTCAGGCTATGAGTGCTGTCTTTGCGGCTTTCGACATTGAAATTGCCACCGACGTTACCCGTTACCTGATCAGCATCGACATTAGCGCCCTTAAGCGAGGTATCCCCTGCACTGGTCAGGTTAACATTGCCACCGGAAACCTGTGCGTTGCGGTGTGTGGTTTGATCCAGTTGGTTAACGCCAAATTTCAATTCACCGCCAATGTTATATTTGCTGTCGATGATTCTGTTAGCCGGATCGGTTGTTGCTGCCGCACCATCTCCTCCGTCTTTACGAGCTGTAGAGGACATACCACCTTTCGCTTTAGCCCCGACATTCCAACCATCGGTGTTAGCCGTATCCTGAGCCGAAGTCAGTTCGATTTTCCCACGTTGTGCGGTTAAGTCCACCTGTTTGCCAGAAACGTTGGCGCCTTGCAACGTCAGGTTATTGCCTGCATTCAGGTTCACCCCTTGCCCACCAGTGATATTGCTGGTTTGAGCGGTAGTCTTGCTCTGATTGTCGGTGTTATAACCACCACCGAGGCCGCCACTGAAATTCTTGCCATCAGGGTTGGTTCCCACGGTCAGGGAAATCTCCCCATTGTAACCATTGCTTTGTTTCTCATTGCGGTTGGTGGCTTGATTGAACTGAATATTTCCACCTGCATTAACGTTGGCTGAACCTTTGCCCGCATTGATTGAGGTGCTCTGGTAGTGTGCATCTCTGGTCACCTGAACATTAACGCCGTTTTGGGCATTGATGCTACTGGTCATTGCGCTGGTATTGTTGTTGGATGTTTCTTTATGGCTGCCATTGCCTTTGCCACTCACGGAGATATCTGCCCCTGTTGTGGTGTAGACGCGTAAGCTGGCATCGCCAGTCGTGTCAGCGGTATGGGCGTTTTGGCTGTTGGTTGCTGCTTCACTGGTATGGCTACCCGCAGTCAGCGACACACCACCCTTGTTAGCCTGGTATTGCGTACCCTGGTCATAGATGTCACCGTTGGTGGTGACTTTGACATCGCCCGCCTGAATGGTTGTCACCACTGCATTAGACTGGTGATTGTTGGTGTAACGGCTGTTGCCATTCATCGCCAGTTCAATACCGGCATTAGGCAAACCCGTCTTTGTGATGGCAGTATCCAGTTTCTTATCTGCGGCAGCTTTGGCGGTTTTTTCCACCGGACGAGTGGTTGCACTGTAATCGGCAGTCCCGCTAATTTCTCCACCTACCTGTAATTGGCTAGTTGAGCTTGATTCGGTATTGGCCGTTGCTACATTTTTAATGCTACCGGCATTAGCCTGATAGGAACCTTGTACTTGGTGATCTGTACCCTGTTGCTTCAATTCACCCATTGCATTCAGCTCAAGGTTGCCATTCACCTGGGTTTTCGCCACCTCTGCGTTGGTTCGGCTGTCGGATTTTCCATTGCTGTTGTAAGTTCCTTCAACACCACTGCCAAGCTTGTCCATGCCGCCAGTGACAAACACACTGCTGCTCAGTTTTTCTTGTGAGGTTGAAGTTGATGTGCTGTTTTCCCCAGCCAGCAACGCAATGTTATTTCCGGTAATTTTCGCATCACCCTGGGTTGTGACCAATTTAGAGCCAGTCACGGTGACATTTTGACCTGCATTAATGGTAAGGCTGCCACCATTCAGTTCGGACAGGCGTTGTGCTGTGCTGTCATTTTGCTGTCTATCCGTTGTGTGTTCAAAACCCACACCAGCACGATATTGGTTATCTTTCATATCCTTGGCGTAATACTGCCAGTCAAGGTTGGTTTTTTCCTGCTGGTATTGATTCTTCTCCCCATAATTCAGGATATTGATATTGCCCGACGTATTCAGTTGTAGCTCGTCAGCACTTTTGGCCAAACTGCCAATGACATTGATGTCTTTATTACTGAGTAATTTCAGATCTGCATCAGAAATCAATTGACTGCCGGAAGATTTTTGCTGTTTGTTGTGTTCTTGATTCGTATTTTTGGTGATGTTGAAGATGGTTCCTTTTCTTTCATCCACCTCTTTAGAAATATGGCTGACTGCATTATCGATAGTTAACTGCCCTTCATTGGCTGAAACATAAGCGCCTTTTTGGGCTTTGACCTTACTGCCTGTAATGGTGACATCATTTTCACCAGACAGCAGCAAGAGCTCGCCCGCCGTCACTTCGGAAATATGATGGGTTTCTGACTTATCGCGGTTATCTTTTTTGCTGCCACCCGCAATACCGCCCCAATAGGTTTTATCCTTGGCAACACTCTGATCATCAACGAGGGATTGCACAGTAATGTTGGCTTTCTGACCCGCAGAGATAATCAGGTTTTTGCCTGAATTAATGTGCGTACCGATAATATCAATATCGCCTTTCGCCTCGATACCTAAAATCCCGCCTGCGCTTAATTCATTACCGGTGCTTCTTTGGGTGGTGTTGACTTTATTCCAATGACCTGTTTGCAGTGATGCTGAATGGTTCTTTTTATATCCCTTCTCTGAGGTTATTTCTGATTCTATCAGACCTGCCAGTTTCACCTCTTTTTCGGCTGATACGGACAACTGTTTATCGGCTTTGATCTTACTGCCAAGAACTTCTACATTGCCTTCACTGGCGGCCAAATGGACATTTTCACGGGCGTTGATGGTATTGCCTTCGTATTGATGCTTTTCACTCTCATGGGTGACATCATATTGCCAAGACATTTTCCATTGATTGTTGGTGCTACGGTCAAGTTGATGAAGTTGTTGCCCATCCAGTTTCAGGTTGGCGCCAGTCAGTTTGACATTATTCCCTTCTATATCGGTTGCCATCACATGGTTGTTTTGTTTGGCCACCAGCGTGATGTTTTTGCCTGCTAATTGGGTACGGGCAACAGATTCACTGCGTTGCTTTTGTTCGGTATAAAGACCACTAAAAATGTTTTGGTGATTATCACTGCCCGCTTTGTTTGATGGAGATTGGTTCAGGCGTCCTTGGGACAGAACGTTATGACCATCTAAGGTAATATCTCCACCTTGCAGGTTAGCGGCTTCCAGTTTGATATCACCGTAAGATTCAATCTCTATGCCGTTGTCAGCCGTCATTTTACCTTGTAGGTTAACTCCACTCCCTGCCGCCGTGTTCAGCAGACGAATGCGTCCTGCCCGCATACTGCCCAAATAATAGCTATCGAGTGCGCCAATATTCGCTTGCTGAGTATCCAGAATGTGACCATCGGTCGAAATCTTGTTATTCCCTGTGGTGATATTGAGATTTTTTGCGGTGATCTCCTGACCATTGATATCAATTTTGGGGGCAATCAGATTCAGCACATCATTATGGGATAAGCCCTTGTTGTTGATATTCAGGGCGTTCAGATTATCAAAGGTGTTGAAGCCTTGCAGGATCCCATTTTCCACCAATGGATTGCCGACCACCAATGACGCCTGATTGGTATTGATAAAACCGCAGCCGTTACAAGTGATACCGTTGGGGTTTGCCAGCACATAATCGGCGGCGATACCAAATATTTCCTGTTCGCCGAGCAGGAGTGAAGGATGACGGCTAATCACCTCATTTAAGATCACATTTGCAACTTGTCCATTGAGGTTACTGTTGGCAGATAATTCACCTGCCAGTTGTGATGTTCCATTCTCCAGAGAGTTATTGAATACCGCCCCCATTTGATTAACGTTGAAATCCTGGTATTGGTTATGTGATAACCCTGATTCGGAAGGGGCAACGATATTTACCACGGTTGCACCGGTATCAGCTTGAATAACATCCGGGCTGTGTGCGGCATCACCACCAGGCGTAATTCCATTAGCGAAACTGACTGAACTGGTTGCCAGAATAATTGCCATAGAGACGGCAAGTTTTCCTGTAGGAGACAATTTAAATTTTTTACTTTTCATATGATTACCTTATTTGCTTCTTTTATTGCCATGAGCAGTGCTCTGGGGATCATTGTTCCAGGAAATTATGCTAGAAATGATCCCCACAACTGGCTGCGGTTAAAAAAACATCAAATGGTTCAAAAACTAAAAAGTGTAAGAAAAGCGGGTTAACAGTTGCATAGGTTCATCCGTGTCCCTATTTTGGTGAGAAAGTAATCTGCCGCGGCTGACCTCAACATCTGCAAAGAGTTGCTGATAGCGTAGTGTCAAACCTGCACTTAATCCGGCACTGCTTTTCCATCCATCCTGACTGCGATAGCCTTTAACCTGGCCGATATCCACGCCAGTACGCAGCGAAAGTGAGCCTTTGCCAATGGGGATCGAGTGGGAAAGCGTATTTCTTAAATACCAGCCGTTATCAGCCGATGACACATTTTTGCTAAATCCTCGCACGGCATTACGGTCGGTCATAGTTATCCACTCAACACCGGGTAGCCCGCTTTTACTGTACTGGGTATAAAATTGGCTACTAAATTGGTAAGGCATATCAAAGAGTGTGAAACGCTGTTGCAAATTTGCCGAGAATTTCCCTTTGGTAAACTGTTTATTCAGGCTGGCTGTAGAGGTTTGGGCACCGAACCACGGCATTCCTCGCTCAATACTCATATTGAGGGAGATCACCCCTGAAGGGATAAGTTGCAAATGGCTAATACCCAGTTCGAGGACACTCAATGTCTGGCTACTGACGGTGAGCCTGGCGTCCTGGAAATGGTTTGTGTAATTCTTATAAATAAATTGGGCGTTTAATGTACTGATTTGCGACTGGTTACGATGAAAGACCCAATCGGCACGCATGCCTGTTTGTTGTGAATTCCCGTACAATTTGGCCGAATTTATCTTTAAACGGGGATGGCTAGTGTATTGGGAATAACTGTTGAACCCACTCAATGTTACGGCTCCATAGGGGAGCGAATAGAGAAAAGTATAGGCGCGATTATATTGGGTATTAGGTTTATCTACGGTACTGGCGCCGCTGAGGCTGACAAAGTCAGATAACCCTAATGGGCTATCGACGCTGGCATTGAGTCGCGTGATCCATTTGCCCGTGTTTTTCTGGCCATAATTATCGGTTGTGGTGGTTATTCTCCACGGGGAAGCGTGTTGATTGTGCAACCTGACGATGGAGCCACCATTAACTGTACCGGGCAGAATATCGAGAGTGGTTTTGTTTGATTGCAAACGATTTGCCTGATCCAGCCCTTGATCAAGCTGATTCAGGTTGAGTGGTTTATTTGTCAAATGTGGGAATAGTGTTTGGCTATTGACCCAACGGTCATCCCCTTCTATCGCCTCGACAAAACCTTCAACAACATTGATCCCTAGCTCGCCATTGGTGTTGGGGGGAATAAACTGAATCCGCGCTGTAATATAACCTTTAGCAATATAAAGGTTGGTGATTTCCGCTGACAGCTTGTTGATGTCATTGCTGGTGATACAGCTATCGGGCAGGGCACTGAGTGTATGCAAATCTTTTAAGGAGAGTAAAGTAATACCTTGAAGGTAAACGCCCTTAACCGCTAAACAGGGCGGTGCTTCCTTCAGTACGGGTGAGACAGTTTGTGGAGAAACGCTATCTGTGCGATTCATCAACCCTTGATGACGGCGCTCTTCAATTAACTGGTCTATTTCCCGTGAACTATCTTGTAAGGTTCTTCTTGCTTCATCGGTAGAGAAAGCTGTTTCATTGATAGGGAAAGCCGGATTCAGCGCGTCAGACGATGCGCTCACCTGCAACGCGGTACATAATAAGATGAAGGTTGTCGTCCTTTTAATCATGGAAATACCCAAATGACAATAGTTGATGGGAAATGTATCGTGTTGGGTTAGGTTTAAACATCCTAGTTTATTAATTGGGCATTAGAGCATAGAAAATCTTTTATGTTGTTCTGATTAATAAGAGTGTTTTGTTAAGAATGATAATTTCCAGTTATAAATTTACATTAGTGATTTATGATAATTCATTTTAGTTATGTATTATCTCAATGTGAAGAATTAAGTGAAATTTAATTTTGGTTAATCAGTATCTAAGCAGAATAATGAGGTGGAGTTAGATGGTTTTTCTATATTTTGAGCTTTCCATTTGAAAATTTTACTTATGGAATGTTGAAAAAAAGGGGGGGTGGAGGGAATATAAAACGTAAGAGCAGATATTTTTTAGTCAAATGATTTGGTCGTAAATTAATCATGCATGAAATTATAAATTCATCTAAGTCCTCAAGAGAAATTAATTGCAAATTGGTCACCATAACCAGCTAATAATGTATTGATCTCATATTCCATGGTTTCCTGAGTCCAGGTGATAAAAC